>NZ_JBXASK010000002.1:0-665384 GCF_058809215.1 Caulobacter sp. GW821-FHT10F06
CCTCTCCGGCCTGCACCGTTGAGGACCCCCTCAGTCGCTCTGCGACAGCTCCCCCAGAGGGGGAGCATCTTTTGATCTTTTTTGCATCCGCCCCCTTGAACCGCGTTTCAGCCTGCTTAGCTTCTAGGAGCGGGCCGGGCCCCTCTGGCGAGTGATGCAAGCACTCGTGATGTCGGACCGCATCGGGTGTTCTCGATGTCTGGGTCCGGTGTCTCCCCCTCCCCCTCGGTCCGGATCCAGCGTCGAGAGCACCCATCCCAACCGGATAGGAGCCCCGAATGCCGCTACTGATGTGCCCCAATTGCGATGGATCGATGCAGGCCGTGCAGCGCGCGGGCGTCGAGTTCGACATGTGCCCCAAGTGCCGTGGCGTGTGGCTGGATCGCGGCGAGCTGGAAAAGCTGATGGCCCTGGAGCACGCGGAAGCCGCCGCCCAGGCCGCGCCGCCGCCTCAAGCCCAGACCTACGCCCCGCGCCCCCAGGAACACGTCCAGCAGCCCTACGCCCAACAGCGCTATGACGAGCCGCGCCGCTACAAGGACGACCACGGTCGTCGTGGCCAGCACGGCCATCACAAGAAAAAGCGCTTCGACCTGTTCGACATCTTCGACTGATCCCTGAAAGCCATGAACCACCTCAAGACTTACATCCTGCTCGCCGGCCTGACGGCCCTGTTCATGGGCGCGGGCTTCCTGATCGGCGGCCCCACAGGCATGCTGATCGCCTTCGTGCTGGCGCTCGGCATGAACGCGTTCTCGTACTGGAACGCCGACAAGATCGTGCTGCGCACCTATGGCGCGGTGGAGGTCGACGAGACCCACGCCGACCGTCGCATCCGCGACTATGTGGTCGACGTCCACGCCATGGCCGACAAGGCCGGCCTGCCGCGCCCGCGCGTCTGCGTGATGGAGAACGACCAGCCCAACGCCTTCGCCACCGGCCGTGATCCGCAACATGCCGCCGTGGCCGCCACGACGGGCCTGCTGGCCATGCTGGAGCGCGACGAGATCGCCGGCGTGATGGCCCACGAGCTGGCCCACGTGAAGAACCGCGACACCCTGACCATGACCGTGACGGCGACCATCGCCGGCGCGATCTCGGCCCTGGCCAATTTCGCGTTCTTCTTCGGCGGCCGCGACGACGAGGAGCGGCCTGGCGGCATGATCGGCGCGATCGCCATCGCCATCCTGGCGCCGATCGCCGCCATGCTGGTGCAGATGGCCATCAGCCGGGCCCGCGAATACGAGGCCGACCGCATCGGCGCCCAGATCGGCGGCGATCCCTCGGCCCTGGCCCGCGCGCTGGAGAAGATCGAGGCCTATGCCCGGGGCGGCTACGAGAACCACCAGGCCGAGCGCAATCCGGCCACGGCTCACATGTTCATCATCAACCCGCTGGCGGGCCGGGGCGCGGACAACCTGTTCTCGACCCACCCGGCCACCCACAACCGCGTCGAGGCCCTGCTGGCCTTGGGCGTGGGGCAGGGGACGCGGCGCATGGCGGCCACGACGGCCGTGCCGGTGAGCGGTAAGGCGGCGGGGCCTTGGAGCTAATCCACACTGTCATCCCGGCCGCAGCGTAGCGGAGAGCCGGGACCGCCGCATGCGCATGGGTTTCCGGCGGTCCCGGGTCTTCGCCCGGGATGACAATCATTGAGCCGCGGTGGGATCGTTCTCCCCATACTCCCAGCCCCACGGCATGCCCACATCGCCCAGCGCGGCCTTGGCCAGGGCCGGGAACACCCGCGCACCGACGCCGCTGTTGGTCAGCATCACCACGCAGCGACGGCTCTTCTCGACGCAGATCATCTGGTTGTCGGTGATGTCGTTGTGGCCGCCCTTGTAGAAGACGTGGCCCTGCGGTCCGTCGAACACCACGACACCGATCCCGGCCGCCAGGCCGATCCTGGCGTTGGCCGGGTTGTCGCGGATCAGGAACGGCGGAAACTGGCTCTGGCTGACGATCGGAAAGCTGGCCTTGGACAGCTCGGCCCGCGCCTTGGCTGACAGGTCCTTGCCCGACACCATGGCGGCGGCCAGCTTGCCCAGGTCGCTGATGGTGGTGTCCAGCGAGCCGGCGGCCTTGACGCTGGAGCGGTCGTCGTGGGCCTCCCACTTGCCGTCGGCGTGACGGCCGTCGGCCAGGTTCTCCTTGAAGTCGTCGCGCCAGATCATGCTGCTGCGGGTCATGCCCAGCGGCTGGAAGATCCGCCGGTCCATCTCGTCGCCGACCTTCAGGCCAAAGCTCTGTTCGATGACGAACTGCGCCAGGTTCACGCCTTCGTTCGAATAGGCGTAGCGGCTGGCGGGCTCCAGGTTGAAGCGGAACTTGTTTTCCGGATCGTAGAACCGCTGGTCGGCCAGCCCCGAGCTGTGGGTCAGCAGGCGGCGAATGGTGATCGTCTCCCAGCGGCTGTCGACGCCCAGGTCGGCGTAGCGGGGATAGTCGGGCAGGGGCTTTGGCAGATAGGCCTTGATCGGCTTGTCCAGGTCCAGCTTGCCGTCGCTGACCAGCATCAGCACGTAGTACGAGAACGCCGCCTTGGTGATCGAGGCGGCGTACATGATGGTGTCGGGCGTCAGCGGATCGCCCTTCTCGTTGCGGATCCCCAGGGCGGCGACGTGAATGACCTTGCCGTTGTCGACCAGCGCATAGGCCAGGCCCGGGGTCTGGCCCGTGGCCAGCAGGCGGGCCGCCTCGGCGTCGAGCGCCTTGTGGTCGGACGCCGCCAGTGCAGGGGCTTGGAGCGCCAGAGCCGCCATCAAGCCAAGAACGCCATTGCGCATGAACCATCTCTCCCCAAGACTCGCGCGGAGAGTTCCCTGAGGTTGTACAGCCGTCAATGCCGCCCTCGCGTCGATCCCTGCTGGTCTGCGGCGTCGCCTTGCTGGCGGCCGGCTGCGCGACGACGCCCAGCCTGGTGGCGAGTGACGGAACCTGGCCCGAGCTGGAGCCGATGACGGTGACCGCCGGGCGCGAGAGCCTGACGATCCGTGTGACGTCCAGGGGCTGCGCGCGGCGAGAGGATTTCGTGTTCCGGACGGATCGGAGCGGCGGAAAGGCGGTGATCGCCTTCGCGCGGCGGCGTCTGGAGACCTGCCGGTTCGGCGAGGTCGGGACAGCCGATCTGACGTTCAGCTACGAGGAGCTGGGCTTGAAGCGCGGCGAGCGTTTCGCGGTGGCTAATCCCACCCCTCTGTCATCCCGGCCGTAGCGTAGCAGAGAGCCGGGATCACAAGAGGCCCGGCGCTTGCGACGATCCCGGGTTTTCGCCCGGGATGACACTGAGAGCTCTCACCCCTTCGGCGTGAACCGCTCGACCATCCACGGCAACACCCGCGCGGGGCGCTTGGCGGCGATGTCGATGAGCACCCAGTCGGTGCGGCTCTGGGCGCACATCTCGCCATCGGGACCGTCGATGCGGACATAGCGCTCGAAGCGCGGGCCCTTCAGTTCGCCCACCCAGGTGTAGCCGGTGGCGACTTCATCCAACAGCAGTTCGCGGCGGTAGTCGATCTCGTGCCGGCGCGCGACCCAGCTCCACGGCGCGCGCTGTTCGGGCGTGGCCCAGGCTTCCCAGTGCGCGATCGCCAGGTCCTGACCCCAGGCCAGATAGACCACGTTGTTGACGTGGCCGTTGGCGTCGATGTCCGACGCCTTGGGCGTGAAGGTCAGGGGAAAGGCGTCGGCCGGCGGGACGAACAGTCGGCTCAAGCCGAGATCACGCCCTGCTCGACCAGCATCGTCTTCAGCTCGCCCGACTGGAACATCTCGCGGACGATGTCGCTGCCGCCGACGAATTCGCCCTTCACATAGAGCTGGGGAATGGTCGGCCAGTCGGTGAAGGTCTTGACGCCCTGGCGAAGCTCGTCGTCCTGCAGCACGTCGACGCCGATGAACTCGACGCCCAGGTGGTCCAGGATCTGCACGGTCACGGCCGAGAAGCCGCAGCGCGGCTGGTCGGGAACGCCCTTCATGAACAGCACCACGGCGTGATCGGCCACGGTCTTGGCGATGAAGTCGAGGGCGGGGGAGGAGGCGACGTCGGTCATGGTCGGAGAGATCCTTGCAAGTCTCTTCAGCTAGGCGCCCGAAGGTCGTGGGTCAAGGACATCCGCGTCAGGCGGGGCGCGTCTTTCGCTCGTTCTCCTGGGCGGAAAAGCGGGCCATTTCGATCTGGGCGGCGCAGCCGGTGGGCAGATCGCGCTCGACCACGGCGGCCAGGGCCTGGACCTGGTCGCGCTTGGTGGCGGTGATGCGCACCGTGGCCAGCGAGGGTTCGGTCAGGGCGTAGGACAGGCACAGCTCCTCGGCCGTCCAGCCGGGGGTGTTGTCCAGGAAGGCGTAGCCGCCGATGTCGACCAGCGGGTCGGTGCGCCGGCGCCACAGCGAGGGCTTGGGGGCCTGCTTGGCCTCGCGGTCACGCAGGGCCTGGGGCCAGAAGTCCTCGCCGATCACCGCCACGTCGCGGGTCACCGCGTCGCGGATGCGATTGCGCTCGGCCCAGCCCGACGACAGGTTGAACGGCGCGGCCAGGGCGGTGAACAGGCCCGAGGTGAAGACGAACGGATCGGAATCGCCTCGGCTGGCCAGGCCCAGGTCGCGGATCGCGCCGGTCTCGCGCATGGCGCGCAGGGCCTTGGCGGCGGCGTCGGGAAACTGCGGCGCCAGCGGATCGTCGATGACGGCCAGGTCGACATGGTCGATGCCGGGGTGATCGAGGGCGGCTTCGGCCATGGCGTGGACGGCGTCGGCCGTCAGTTGGCCCGCCGTATTGCGCAGCCGCCAGCTGATGAACAGCAGATGCCGCTCCACCGAGGCGAAGGCCTGGGCCGCGCCGCTCAGCAGGGCCGGCGAGGGGCCGTCGATCTGGAAGCTGTTGATCCCGCTTTCCAGCGCGCTGAACACCAGCCCCCGCCAGTCCTCGGCCCGCAGGCGCGGGGCGTCGGCCAGGCGCAAGGTCACGGCCGAGACCGCCACGCCAGACTTGCCGAAGGGGCGGTAACGCACGGCCCTAGTCCGCCGGGGCCGCGGTTTCGAGCGCCAGGGCGTGCAGCGTGCCGCCCAGCACGTCAGCCAACGCGCGGTTGACCATCTGGTGCTGCTTGACCCGGTTCAGGCCGCGAAAGGCCGGCGAGACGATGCGGGCCTTGTAGTGGTCGCCGTCACCCGCCAGATCGGTCAGCACGATCTCGGCGTCGGGAAAGGCGGCGTTGAGGCGCGCCTCGAGGTCGGCGGGGGACATGGGCACGGGAGGGAAGCTCCAATCCTAGCAAGGGTTGTATCGCCGCGAATCCTTAAGAACGGGCGTACGGCCAGCAAATAGGGGGTCTTTCGGTCCTGTGCATGGTTAAGTGGAATTAACTCCCTTTCCAACTGGTTGCCGGGCATAGGGTCGCCATGACATCGCGCATTCTTCTCCGTTTCGCTCCCGTCGCGGTTTTCGTGGCGCTCGCCGCCGCAGCACCGGCCCTGGCCGCCCCGGGCGACAAGGCGCTGGCCGACGTCCAGACCCTGTCGGCCGACGACATGCAGGGCCGCGCGCCCGGCACGCCCGGCTCGGCCCTGGCGCGGGCCTATATCCTCAAGCGTTTCGGCGAGATCGGCCTGGCCCCGGTCGGCGCCAGCTTCGAGCAGCCCTTCACCTACGAGAAGCGCGACGGGACCAAGGTCGAGGCCGTCAACCTGGTGGCCCGCATCCCGGGAACGGGCAAGAGCGGCAAGGCCATGGTCGTCTCGGCCCACTACGACCACCTGGGCGTCCGGGGCGGCGAGATCTTCAACGGCGCCGACGACAACGCCTCGGGCGTCGCCGGCCTGCTGGCCGTGGCCGAGGCCTTCAAGGCCCATCCGCCCAAGCACGACGTGATCCTGGCCGTGGTCGACGCCGAGGAGGGCGGTCTGCGCGGGGCCAAGGCCTTCGTCGCCAATCCGCCCGTGCCGCTGGCGTCCATCGTGCTGGACGTCAATTTCGACATGCTCAGCAAGAACCCCAAGAACGAGCTCTACGCCTCGGGCGCGGCGCCGTTCCCGGTGCTGAAGCCGATCCTGGTCAAGCTGGCCGCCAAGGTCCCGGTGACCCTGAAGCTGGGCCACGACACCGACGCCGATGGCAAGCAGAACAACTGGACCGACCAGTCGGATCACTATGCGTTCGGCGAGAAGGGCGTGCCGTGGATCTATTTCGGGGTCGAGGATCATCCCGAGTATCACAAAAGCACCGACGACTTCGCCACGATCCCGCAAGACTTCTTCAAGCGTTCGATCGCGACGGTGGTCCAGGCCAGCCTCGCCCTGAACGACGAGCTGGACGGCATCGCCCAGGCGACCGGTCGCTAAGTCCTTCGAAATGCGTCGGAATCCCGACGGAAGAAGCCGCGACCGATTGTCGCGCGGGTTGGCGAAGTTAATCTCTGTCCCATAGTCTTGCGGCGATCAGTACGGTTCTGATCATCCAAGGACGCCCGCGATCGCCCGCCTCATGCTGCGAGACAAGATCCTCAAGGCCGCCCCTATCGTGGGCGTTGTGGTCGCGATCGCCATGGTGGCGGACTACGTCCTCAACATCCTGATCCTGAAGATGCCGGCGGCCTATTCGCCGGTGGCCACCTTGTTGATCTCGGGCCTCATCGCCGCGCCGCTGTCCTATTCCCTGATCGGTCAGAAGATCGACCTGCAGCGCCTGCGCGACGACCTGTCCGGCAGCCTCGTCGCCAAGCAGGCCGCCATTGAGGAGGCTGAGCGCCGTCGCGCCGAGGCCGAGGACGCCCTGGCCAAGCTGGAGGAGAGCGACCGCCTCTATCGCCTGCTGGCCGAGAACCTGACCGACAATCTGGGCCTGTGGTCGGCCAATGGCGAGCGGCTCTACATCTCGCCGTCGATCGAGAAGCTGACCGGCTACACGGTCGAGGAGTATCTGCAGATGCCGGCGGCGGCCAACGCCGACCCCGAGCAGTTCAAGATGATCTTGCGCCTCATCCGGGGCCTGATTCCCGGCGGCCCGCCCGCCACGGCGGAGTACCAGCTGACCCGCAAGAACGGCGCGGTCATCTGGATCGAGAGCACCTATTCCAGGGTCGGCGACGGCTCGGGCGCGCTGATCACCGCCTCGCGCGACATCACCGAGCGCAAGACCCTGGCGCTGGAACTGACCCAGGCCCTGGAAGCCGCCCAGGCCGCGACGGCCGCCAAGTCCGACTTCCTGGCCAACATGACCCACGAGCTGCGGACGCCGCTGACGGCGATCATCGGCTTCGCCGAGGTGCTGAAGGGCTCCAAGGGCCTCAGCAAGCGCGACGCGCGCCATGTCGGCCTGATCCGCGACGCCAGCGGGGCCCTGCTGGGCGTGGTCAACGATGTGCTGGACTTTTCGCGCCTGGAGGCCGGCGCGCTGGAGCTGGACCCGCGTCCGTTCGATCCCGGCGCGATCGTCGCCTCGGCGGCCGCCCTGGTCGAGGACCAGGCGCGCCAGCGGGGCCTGGCGCTGGTCGTCTCGGCGCCCAAGCGGCTCAAGCCGATGGAGGCCGACGCCAACCGGCTCAGCCAAGTGCTGCTGAACTTCCTGTCCAACGCGGTGAAGTTCACCGAGGCGGGTTCGATCACCATTTCGGTCAAGCAGAAGGTCGAGGGCGACAGCGCCCGCCTGCGGATCGAAGTGGCCGACACCGGCATCGGCATCGCGCCCCACCAGCTGGACGGGGTGTTCGACCGCTTCTCGCAGGCCGACGCCACCGTCTCGCGGCGCTTTGGCGGCACCGGCCTGGGCCTGGCCATCTCGCGCCGGATCATCGAGCGCATGGGCGGCGACATCGGCGTCCACAGCACGCAGGGCGAAGGCTCGCGGTTCTGGTTCGAGATCGTCGCCCCCCTGCGCGGCCTAAAGCCCGAGCCCGCCGTCGCCGAACCCGCGCGGCCCGAGGCCGAAGGCGGCGTGCGGCTGCTGGTCGTCGAGGACAACGCGGTCAATCGCGAGCTGGTGCGGGCGATGCTGGAGCCCTTCGACATCGACATCCAGACCGCCAACGACGGCGCGGCCGGCGTCGAGGCCATGCGCCAGGGCCGCTACGACCTCGTGCTGATGGACGTGCAGATGCCGGTGATGGACGGGCTGACCGCCACCCGCACGATCCGCACGTTCGAAGAGCCGGACGGCGGGCGCACCCCGATCGTCGCCCTGACCGCCAACGTTCTGCCCGAACAGGTCGCAAACTGCCTGGCTGCCGGCATGGACGACCACCTGGGCAAGCCCATCAACCCCGTCAAGCTGCTGGAGACCGTGGCCCGCTGGTCCGGCCGTCAGCACGCGACGGGGTAGGGGGCCGCGCCCTCTTCCACAAAGAGAGGGGCCGAGCGCGAGCAAACTCGCCGCTCAATCCCCGCGCTTTGCGCGAGAAAACCGAACAATCCCAACGCCCTGGAACTAAATGCAGCGCGCCGGTCCTCGGAGGCGTAGACCCGCCCATACTGACCTCACCCCGAAGCACGGGAAGGGACGTCGGCCGGCGACCGGATGGGCTTTGGGAGGTGGTCGAGCGGGAAGCGCTTGTCGGGGGTCTTTGATGACCGCCTCCGCGACGGTCCAGGTCGGGTTCCCTGAAAGATCAGGACGAAGGCCTGGCGGCGAGGGTTCGATGGGCGCGGCAGGCATGGGCTGAAATCGCCCATGCGGTCCGGACGGGGCGGCCAGCCCCTCCGCCCGCCGGAGGCCGAACGTCGGGAGCGGGTTAAAACCCCGCGCCTCGCAGGCTTCCGTCCGAAGGCCACGCGGAGCGGACGGCTTCGTCGAAACGGTGTTTATCTATCCACTCTTCCGGGCGACGCCCGGACGCTCCGCGACCCTTCCCACCATCCTCGCAGCAACAGCGCGAGGCGGCGAAGCCGTGCCAGGAGATCTAGTCGACGCACATCGCGTAGCTGGCCTGGCCGTTGTTGATCCGGGCGAAGCAGCCGAACTGCGAACTGGACGCTTGGCACTGGCCCGAAACCTGGCCCTTGGGCTCCAGATTGCCGATCAGGATGCACTCGCCCTGGCACTGGGACTTGTCGGTGCAGACCTTGCCGGCGTCGGCATAGGGCACCACGCAGGTGGGCATGTGCAGCCGGCCGACCGGCTTGATTGATCCGCCGCGCGCGGCGCAGGCGGCCTCGGGGCTCTGGGCCACCGGCTTGGGCGGCGGCGCGTCCGGGGCGCAGGCGGTCAGGACGGCCAGGGCCGCCAGGGCGCACAGGGTGCGGATCATCGTCAGCTCTCCTAAGCCGTCGCGCCCATGAAGCCCGGCAGCCAGGCTTCGTGAGCCGTGCGCAGGGTCTCCAGGGGAATATTGAACAGGTCCTTCGAGGCGAAGGCGTCGCCGCCCGCCACGCCGGCCAGGTTGGCGTGGACGCCGGCCTCCTTGGCCGCCGCCAGCACCGCCTCGGGGTCCGGGGTGGCGATCAGATAGCGGGCCTGGTCCTCGCCGAACAGATAGGGGTGGGCGTGCAGGTGGCTGGAAGCGTTCAGGCTGATCCCGACCTTGCTGGCCAGGGCCACGTCGGCCGCCGCGATCAGCAGGCCGCCGTCCGACAGGTCGTGCAGGCCGGCGATCACGCCCGTGGCGATCAAGCCGCGCACGAAGTCGCCGTTCTTGCGCTCGGCGGCCAGGTCGACCGGCGGCGGGGCGCCGTCCTCGCGGCCCAGGATCTCGCGCAGATAGATCGAGGCGCCCAGCTCGCCGTGGCTCTCGCCGATGACGATCAGGGTGTCGCCCTCGGCGACATTGCCGAAGCCGGCGCGCAGGTCGTAGTCGTCCAGCAGACCCACGGCGCCGACGGTCGGGGTCGGCGGAATGGCGACGCCGTTGGTCTCGTTGTAGAGGCTGACATTGCCGCTCACGACCGGGAAGTCCAGCGCCCGGCAGGCCTCGGCCATGCCGTCGGTGGCGCGGACGATCTGGCCCATGGTCTCGGGCTTTTCGGGGCTGCCGAAGTTGAGGTTGTCGGTGATGGCGATCGGCAGCGCGCCGGCGGCCGTCAGGTTGCGCCAGGCCTCGGCCACGGCCTGCTTGCCGCCCTCATAGGGGTCGTTCTGCACATAGCGCGGGGTGACGTCGCTGGTCACGGCGATGGCCTTGCCCTTGCCGTGGATGCGCACGATGCCGGCGTCGCAGCCGGTGGCGCTGTCTTCGAGTGTGTCGGCCATCACGTGCCGGTCGTACTGCTCCCACAGCCAGCGCTTGGAGGCCATGTCGGGGCAGCCGACGACCTTCAGCACCGCCTGGGTCCAGTCGGTCGGGGCGGGCACCAGGGCCGGGTCGAGGCGCGGATGCAGGGCGGGCTGCACCCACGGGCGGTCATACAGCGGCGCGTCGTCGAACAGCGGGGCCAGCGGCACGTCGCAGACGGTCTCGCCGTGATGCTTCAGCACCAGGCGGCCGGTGTCGGTGGTGTGGCCGATGACGGCGGCGTCCAGGCCCCACTTCTCGAAGATGGCGTGGCCTTCGTGCTCGCGGCCGGGCTTGAGGACCGCCAGCATGCGCTCCTGGCTTTCCGACAGCATCATCTCGTAGGCGGTCATACCCTCTTCGCGCTGGGGGACCATGTCCATGTTCAGCTCGATGCCGACGCCGCCCTTGCCGGCCATCTCGACCGACGACGAGGTCAGGCCCGCCGCGCCCATGTCCTGGATGGCGGCGACGGCGCCGGTGGCCATCAGCTCCAGCGTGGCCTCGATCAGCAGCTTCTCGGCGAAGGGGTCGCCGACCTGCACGGTGGGGCGCTTCTCCTCGGAGTCCTCCGAGAACTCGGCCGACGACATGGTCGCGCCGTGGATGCCGTCACGGCCGGTTTTGGAGCCGAAATAGACGACCGCCAGGCCCGCGCCCGGGGCGGCAGAGTAGAAGATCTTGTCGGCCTCGGCCAGGCCCACGCACATGGCGTTGACCAGGATGTTGCCGTTGTAGCCGCTGTGGAAATTGGTCTCGCCGGCCACGGTGGGCACGCCCACGCAGTTGCCGTAGCCCGCGATGCCCGCGACCACGCCGTCAACCAGGCGCTTGGTCTTGGGATGGCTGGGATCGCCGAAGCGCAGGGCGTTCAGCAGGGCGATCGGCCGCGCGCCCATCGTGAAGACGTCGCGCATGATGCCGCCCACGCCCGTCGCCGCGCCCTGATAGGGCTCGATGTACGAGGGGTGATTGTGACTCTCCATCTTGAAGATGATCGCGTCGCCGTCGCCGATGTCGATGACGCCGGCGTTCTCGCCCGGTCCGCAGATCACGCGGTCGCCGGTGATCGGGAACTTCTTCAGCTGGTTCTTGGAGGACTTGTACGAGCAGTGCTCGGACCACATCACCGAGAACACGCCCAGCTCGACCAGGTTGGGTTCGCGGCCCAGGCGGTCGAGAACGACGGCGTATTCCTCGGCGTTGAGACCGAATTCACGGGCCGTATCGGCCATCGACTTTGCGGGTGTGGCGGAGGGGGTGCTCATGAGGGCGCCTTCTAGCGCGGCCTCGCGGATTCCGCCACCGTTCGTCAGGGTTTGGGCGACGCGGTTCCCGCGGCTTGGTCGAACTTGGCCTTGCCCAGCGCGATCCAGCCATCGACGACCTTGCCGCCGCGCTCGACCGATCCCATCCGGAGCGAGGTTCCGGCCACGACGGCGCCGAACAGGGCCAGCAGCAGGATGACCAGGGCGATCAGCGGATGGACCGTACGGGGCCGCTTGCGCTTGGCCCAGACGGGGACGCCGCTGACATAGGTCTCCGGAAATCTGTTGTCTTGGTCGGCCATGGTTCTGCGTTTCCACCTGTCCAAGTCGTGGAACGAGCAGCTCGTTCCAGGCCAGGTTCTGTATTTCCTGGAGTTGGCTCGTCGCGGCGGCCTTGTTCCAGTCTCCTCTCCCATTCGGCGATCCCGACCGCGCGTGTCGGGCGAGCGGGGAGTGGCGCGGGCCGCGAAGTCGTGCAGGTTGCGGGTGGGACAGGAGACTCCATATGCCGACGTCCAGGATCGATCGCCGCGCCTTGCTTGTGGCGCTAGCCGCCGCGCCTCTGATGGCCGCCGCGCCGGTCGAGATCCGCGTGCGGATGACCACCGATCTCGGCGTCATCGTCATCGCGCTCTATCCGAACAAGGCGCCGATCACCGTCGCCAACTTCCTGGCCTATGCCGACAGGCATCTTTTGGACGGCGGCAGCTTCTCTCGAACGGTCGGGCCTAAGAACGATAACAATCCAGCGACCATCAGCGTCATCCAGGGCGGCCTGAACCTCGACGAAGGCCCGTTGCCCGCCATCGCCCACGAAACGACGAAGGCCACGGGCCTCCGTCACACCGACGGCGTGATCTCGATGGCGCGCGGCGATCCCGGCACGGCCGGCTCTGAGTTCTTCATCTGCCTGGGCGACAATCCGGCCCTGGATTTCGGCGGCGCCCGCAACCTCGACGGCCAGGGCTTCGCCGCCTTCGGGCGGGTTGTGCAGGGCATGGATGTAGTGCGGAAGATCCACGGCCTCGCGACGGTCAGCGACGCCGCCGATCCGTATCTGAGGGGTCAGATGATCGCGAAACCCGTGACGATTCAGAAGCTAAGCCGGAACTAAGGCAGCGGAGCCTTAGGAACGTCCGGACTCTGGGGCCGTTCTTTCATCGTGCGCCACAAGCGCGCTGTGCAAAGGAGTAAAGGCCGATGGCTGATAACAATCGCAATCCCCAGCAACAGCAGAACGATCCCGCCCGACAGGCGACCCCGCAGCAACAGCAGCAGGGCCAGCCGAGGCAGAATGAGCAGGGACGAAATCCCGGCGGCCAAGCCGATCAAGGCGATCAGGCCGGCCGAGGCGACAGGTCCGATCAGGTCAGGCGAGACGACGCCGAGCGGCGTGAGCGCTGACGACCAATAGAGCTCCAACGGTGGAGGGCCGGCGATCATTCGCCGGCCCTTTTCGTGGTTACTGTCCGACCACCGGCAGCTCGATGAAGCTGGCCGTATCCCCCGCGTGGAACACCCGCTGGGTCGCCTTCACATAGTCGGCCGGCTTGGCCAGGAAGATGTTGGGCGTGAAGGTCTGCGGGTTGCGATCATAGAGCGGGAACCAGCTGGACTGGACCTGCACCATGATCCGGTGGCCCAGCTGGAAGGTGTAGTTCGCGGTCGGCAGGATGAACTGGTACTTCAGTGGGGTGTTCGACTTGATCGCCTTGGGATCGCTGAAGCTTTCGCGATAGCGACCCCGGAAGATGTCCATGCCCACGGCCAGTTGGTAGCCGCCCAGTTCGGGCTGGCTGGGGACCTCGTCGGGATAGACGTCGATCAGCTTGACCACCCAGTCGCTGTCGCTGCCGCTGGTCGAGGCCACGAGGTTGACCTTGGGCACGCCGGCGATCTTCAGCGGTGCGGTCAGGGGTTCGGAGACATAACTCAGCACGTCGGGGCGATCGGCCACCGCGCGCTGGTCGGTCAGCAGCCAGGGCGTCCAGCGGTCGCGATCGCCGAACTTCATCGGGCGGGGGATGTAGGGCACCGGCTTGGCGGGATCGGAGACGTACTCATCATAGGCCGCCGGGCCCTTGGCCGGGGCGGGAGCGCTGAACGACAGGCCACCTTTTTCGGTCAGGTACAGCGGCTTGTTCCCGCCTTGCGGCCAGGACTTGTAGCGATCCCAGCGGTTCTGGCCGGGATCGTAGATCAGCACTGGCGGCGTGTCGGCCTTGGGCGCGCCGTCCTTCAGGTACTGGTCGAAGAAGGGCAGCAACACGTCGCGGCGGAACTGCAGGGCGGTGTCGCCGTCCCACTTGAACGCGCCCAGGCCGAAGGCGTCGTAATTGACCTGGCTGTGCCGCCAGGGCCCCAGCACCAGATAGCTCTTGTCGTTATTGACGTCCTTGGGCTCGGTGGCGGCATAGGAATGCACCGCGCCCCACATGTCTTCCTGGTCCCACAGGCCCTGGATCCACATGGTCGGCACGGTCAGCGGCTGCTGGGCCATCGTCTTGTCCAGCGCCTGCTCGCTCCAGAACGGCGTGTAGGCGGCGTTCTCGACCAGCTTCTTCCACCAGGGCAGCTGGTCGATCCCATTGACCTTGGCGTAGTCGCCGGCCGAGCCCGCGCGGCGGAAGGTCTCGTAGTCGTCCGGACCCGGCCGCACGACGCCGTCGCCCGCGCCGCGCTTGGTGGTCTGGCCGGTGAAGTAGTCGAAGTTCACTTGCCGGAAGGCCCCGAAGTGGAACCAGTCGTCGCCCATCCAGCCGTCGACCATCGGGCTCATCGGCGCGGCCACCTTCAGGGCCGGGTGCGGATTGACCAGGGCCATCACCACCGTGAAACCCTCGTACGAGCTGCCCAGCATGCCGACCTTGCCGTTGCTCTCGGGCACGTTCTTGGTCAGCCACTCGATGGTGTCATAGGCGTCGGTCGAGTGATCGACCTCGCTGTTGTTCAGCGGCCCCTTCAGGGGACGGGTCATGACGTACTCGCCCTCCGAGCCGTACTTGCCGCGAATGTCCTGGATGACCCGGATGTAGCCGTCCTTGACGAAGACCTCGTCGCCCTGGGCCAGGGTGGCCAGCATGGTCGGGCTCTCGTTGCGCGCGGTGCGCTTGGCGGCGTTGTAGGGCGTACGGGTCAGCAGGATCGGCGCGTTCTTGGCGCCCTTGGGCACGACGATGACGGTGTAGAGCTTGGTCCCGTCGCGCATGGGGATCATCACCACACGCTTGTCGTAATCGTAGCCGACCTTGGGCGCGACGTACTTGCCGTCGATGTCGGGCGTCAGCGCCGGGGTCTGGGCATGCGAGACCGCCGTGAAGGCGGTCAGGGCGACAGCGGCCAACAGGCCGGCGCGGAACGTGGAAACGAGACTCATGGATGGCCCTCCAATGCGAGGGCGGCACCTTAGGAGCGGTTTTCGCGGGGTGCTATGGTGTAACGCCCGTCAGGCGCTGGCGAACACGCTGCGGAACAGGATCGCGCCGTCTTCCGACCCGAGATCGGCGTCGAACGCACGGTCGGGATGGGGCATCAGGCCCAGGACATTGCCCTTGGGGTTGATGATGCCGGCGATCGCGCGGGCCGAGCCATTGGGGTTGTCCTTGTAGCGGAACACCACCTGGCCTTCGCCCTCGATGCGGTCGAGGGTGTCCTCGTCGGCGAAGAAGTTGCCTTCGCCGTTGCCTACGGTCATCACCGCGTCGCGCTGCTCTCCGAACTCGGCGGTGAAGCGGGTCTGGCTGTTGACTATGTCCAGCTCGACCGGCTTGCAGATGTACTTCAGCTTCTCGTTGCGCAGCAGGGCGCCGGGCAGCAGGCCCGCCTCGCACAGCACCTGGAAGCCGTTGCAGATGCCGACCACGGCCATGCCGTCATTGGCGGCCTTGACCACTTCGCGCATCACCGGGCTCTGGGCCGCCATGGCCCCGCAGCGCAGATAGTCGCCGTAGGAGAAGCCGCCGGGCAGGACGACCAGGTCCAGATCGTCCGGCAGGGCCGTCTCCTGGTGCCAGACCATCTCGACGCGGGCTCCGGCGGAGCGCTCGATGGCGACCTTGCAGTCGCGATCGCAGTTGGAACCTGGGAAGACGATGACGGCGGCTTTCATGGCGCGGGCCTGTAGCACCGTTCGCGCCGCCTGTCAGCGGTTGGGGCTGCTAAAACTAAGCCCCGCACTCATCGAGCACCGGCGTCACGGGAGCGGCGTCGGGAGCCGGGAAGGGGACCTTGAACGTGAAGGCGTCCGGCGTCGGGCCGAACTTTTCCAGCCGCGCCAGGCGGTCCTTGGCCTCGTCGATGGTGGGCTGGTGGCCAGCGGCCACCCACCACAGGACTTGGAACACGTCCATGTGCTCAAACCACTCGCGGCGGCGGCGCATGATCTTCACGTGGTCGCCGCGATAGACGAAGGCGCCCAGCGACGGGATGTCGGTCCAGACCGACATGTTGATGGCGATCAGGGGGTCTTCGTAGGGCGCCAGGTCGGTGGCGTTGTTGCCCTCACCGGTCAGACGCCAGACGAAGCCGGGCGAGGCCTCGGCGATCGCGTTCACCGCGTCGAGATTGTCGGCGAAGTCCTTGATCATGGGATGGTCGATCGGCGCCTTCAGGCGGCCGATATTGACCTGTGCGAGTTGGAATTTCGCGCCCATGACGCTCCCCATGCTGCTCAGACCGAACATTGTGCGGCCAAGCTGCGAGGGAAAGGGGCGGCGCTGAGAAAAATCCGCGCCGCGCCGAATTCAGGCGATCTCGACCCGATAGCTTTCGATGACCGTGTTGGCCAGCAGCTTGTCGCACATGGCCTTGACCTCGGTCTCGGCCTTGGCGGCGTCGCCGTCGGCGACGTCGAACTCGATGGTGCGGCCCACGCGGACGTTCTTGACGTCAGCCCAGCCCAGGCCGTGCAGCGCGGCTTCGACGGCCTTGCCCTGGACGTCGAGCACGCCGGGCTTGAGGAACACTTGGACCTTGGCTTTCATAAATCCTCCCTCGCGCAGCGGGGGAGGGGGACCGCGAAGCGGTGGAGGGGGCTCCCATCCACAGTGCTTGAGGTCTTCCCCCTCCGTCGCCTGCGGCGACACCTCCCCCTTCAGGGAGAGGATCAAAAAACTAGTGCACGCCGCCTTGGATGACGGTGGGCATTTCCTTCATGATGCCGAGGCGGCGGGCCACCTCGGTGTAGCTCTCAATGACGTTGCCGAGGTCGCGGCGGAAGCGGTCCTTGTCCAGCTTCTCGTTCGTGGTCGAATCCCACAGGCGGCAGCTGTCGGGGCTGATCTCGTCGGCCAGGATGATCCGCGAGAAGTCGCCTTCGTAGATGCGGCCGAACTCGATCTTGAAGTCCACCAGCGTGATGCCGACGCCGCTGAACAGGCCCGACAGATAGTCGTTCACCCGCAGGGCCATGGCCATCATGTCGTCGATCTCCTGGGTGGCGGCCCAGTTGAACGCGGTGATGTGCTCTTCCGACACCATGGGGTCGTTGAGCTTGTCTTCCTTGTAGTAGAACTCGATGATCGAGCGCGGCAGGGGCTGGCCCTCGGTCAGGCCCAGGCGCGTGGCGATCGAGCCGGCGGCGATGTTGCGCACCACGACCTCGAGCGGAACGATCTCGACTTCCTTGATCAGCTGCTCGCGCAGGTTCAGGCGGCGGATGAAGTGGTTCTGGACGCCGATCGAGTTCAGGCGAGTCATGATGTACTCGCTGATCCGGTTGTTGATAACGCCCTTGCCTTCAAGCTGGGCCTTCTTCTCGCCGTTGAAGGCGGTGGCGTCGTCCTTGAAGTACTGGATCAGGGTGCCGGGCTCGGGGCCCTCGTACAGGATCTTGGCCTTGCCTTCGTAGATCTTCTTGCGGCGGGTGGTCATGGCTCTCGTCGAGGCCCTTCTGGATGCAAACCGCGCCCCCGTCGAAGAAACGAAAAGCGCGCGCGGCCGGATAGCTGCGCGCGGCGTTCGACTCAAGGCCGCTTACTGAAAATGTCCAGCGGAACCTACCTGAATGGGGGCTGTGGCGCAAACCCGAGCTCAGGTTCCGTTCAGGTTGGGAGCCCTAAAGCAGCCCCTGCGGCGTATCCGCCGATTGCGGCCAAGCCCGTCACGGGATATGCAGCCGCCTTAGATGCTATTGGGGCCTTCATGACCACCTTCGACGACCGCGAACAGGCTTTCGAAAACAAGTTCGCTCACGATCAAGAGCTTGAATTCAAGGCGACCGCGCGCCGCAACCGCCTGCTGGGCGAATGGGCGGCCGGCCTGATGGGCCTGGCGACCGTGGAAGAATATGCGCGCGCCGTGGTGAAGTCCGACTTCGAACAGCCGGGCGACGAGGATGTCCTGCGCAAGGTGTTCGGCGACCTCAAGGGTTCGGGCGTCGCGGCGACCGAGGGCGAGGTCCGCATGAAGATGGACGAGCTGCTGGCCCAGGCCCGCGAGCAGATCAAGAACGGCGAGTGAGGCTCTCGGGCCATTGACCGTCTGAACGAGGCCGCCCTACCGGGCGGCCTTTTTCTTTGCGGCGCCGCCAACCAAGCGCTTGTCATTCCGGCCGCAGCGAAGCGGAGAGCCGGGACCCAGGAGACGCCGCAGTGCGGTTGCCCCTGGGTCCCGGACAGCCTCTGCGAAGCTTCCGGGATGACAGACTTTGAATTGTGCTCAATGCGTCTCGTAGGCGGTCTTGCCGCCGCTGATCGCGAACGACTCCTCGGGCGACAGCACCAGCTTCTTGCGGCCGACGGCGGCGAAGTAGGCGATGCCGACCGCGAACCAGATCGCCACCCCGATGACGCCCGTCCGGTAGATCGGGTCCTTCAGCTGGTAGACGATGGTGACCAGCGAGATGATCACCGTCAGGGCCGCGCCGGGCACGCCGAACTTGCTCTTGTAGGGCCGCTCCATGTCCGGGAACTTCCTGCGAAGCAGGATGAACGACAGCCCCTGGGCGACGTAGGACAGCATGGCCCCGAACACGGCCATGTTCAGCAGGGTGCCGCCGATCACCGCCGCGCCCTTCTCGGCGCCCAGCGCGAACCACACCGCCAGCATCACCAGCAGGCCGGCCAGCGAGCCGAAGATCAGCGCGATGTCCGGCGTTTTGCGCTCGCCATGCGTCACCGACAGGGCGCGGGGGAAGTAGCCGGCGCGCGACAACGAATAGATCTGCCGACCATAGGCGAAGATGATGGCATGGAAGCTGGCCACCAGGCCCGCCACCGCGACGGCCGCCAGGACCTTGGCCAGGCCGCCCGCGCCATAGATGGCGCGGAAGCCGTCCAGGATCGGCTCGCCGGACTTGGACAGGGCGAAGGTCCCCGCCGGGATCGACGAATTCAGCCACAGCACCAGCAGGGCCGAGACGATCAGGGTCAGCATGCCCAGGATGATGCCCTTGGGCAGGTCGCGCTGCGGGGTATGAGATTCCTCGGCCGCCAGGGGCAGTTGCTCGATGGCCAGGAACAGCCAGACCGCGAAGGGCAGCTGGGCCAGGGCCCCGCCGATGCCGGCCGGAAGGAAGGGCCCATGCCCGCCCGGCAGCTCAGTCCCGCCTGGTCCGACGTTCAGGGCGTACTTGGCGAAGTCAGCGTGGGGCAGGGCGCTGACCCAGAACACCGCAAGGCAGGCCAGTGCCAGCAGGGTGATGAACACCGTGAAGCGGAAGCTCATCGCCACCCCGCCGGCGTTCAGCCCCACGAAGACGACATAGGCGCCGACCCAGTACAGCGGCTGCACCCAGGCTGGTGTCTCGAAGATGCCGCCCAGATAGCTGCCGATGAAGAAGCAGACCACGGCCGCGGTCAGCACATACTCGACGTTCTCGCACAGGCCGGTAATGAAGCCGCCCCACGGCCCCATGGCGGCGCGGGCGAAGCTGTAGGCCCCGCCGGTGTGCGGCTGGGCGGCGGCCATCTCGGCGATCGAAAAGGTCAGGCCCAGATACATGACGGTGATGATCAGGGTGGCCACCAGCATGCCGCCCCAGCCGCCGACGCCCATGCCTAGGTTCCAGCCCGAGAACTGGCCGGAGATCACCGCCCCGACCCCCAGGGCCCATAGCGAGAAGACGCCCGCGTAACGCTTGAGACCCCGCTTGTCGAAATAGGCCGCGTCGACCTTCTCGTAGCTGACGCCGCCGCCGGCTGCTGGTTCGCTCATCGTTTCCCCCTGAATTGCGAAGCTGGCGTGAGGTTGCGCGCGGTTTCGCGTATTCGGCGACTCTCCGGCCAGGGCCGATGTCGTTTGGTCGACCGACGTTCACTATTTCGGCGCCGGAACAGGTTGGCCGTCCAAAACCCTGTCATCCCGCGTAGCGGAGACCCGGGACCGCAATAGGCGTCGGCGTTTCCGGCGGTCCTGGCTCTTCGCGCGACGCGCTATGGCCGGGATGACAGCATTGGGGCGCCGACCAACAGCGCCGTGTCGCTCTCGTCCTTCAGAGCCACGCCGCTCTCGCCCAGCCGAAGGGCTTCGCGCGCCAGCCAGGCCAGCTTGAAGGCGGCCTGGTCATAGGACAGGCCTTCGCCTCGGATGTTGGAGACGCAATTGCGCGCCGCGTCGGTCAGGCCGACGCGCGGGGCGAAGGTCAGGTAGGCCCCCAGGCTGTCGGGCGAGGACAATCCCGGCCGCTCGCCGACCAGCAGCAGGACCAGCCGCGCCCCGAGGATCTCGCCGACCTCGTCGCCCAGGGCCACGCGAGCCTGACTGGCGATGACGACGGGCGCGAAGGTCCAGTCTTCGGCCTGAGCCAGCGGCAGCAGGGCGGCGATCAGCGAGGCGGCGTGGGCGTGGACGGCGGTGCTGGACAGGCCATCGGCGACGACGATGGCTAGGTCGACAGGCTTTGACGGTCGGGCGGACAGCAGCACGCGGCTGGCCTCCGACAGCCGACGACCCAGGTCGGGTCGACGCAGATAGGTGGCGCGGTCAGGCGCGGCGCTGTCGGCCATGAGAGTGGCCAACCCCAGGGTCCCTATGGCCTCGGCGACGCTCTGGGCGTTGAACGCCGTGTGCACCGCATCGCGGGCCTGGGCATGCGCCAGGGAGAAGGCCAGCACCTCATGGGTGGGCAGGCTGGCGCCGCTGCGGCCCAGAGCGATGCGGGCCGGGGTGTGGGCGCGCAGGGCGGTCCAGGGATCGGGCGGAAACGGAGCGCTCATCCGCCGACCGTCAGCAGCGGATGGCCGGCCGAGGACGGCGCGAGGCGGCCGTCGGGACCGGTGATGCGCAGGCGCTCCAGCCAGGACTCGAACTCTGGCGCGCGCTTCAGGCCCAACAAGTCGCGGACATAGAGGGCGTCGTGGAACGAGGTCGACTGGTAGTTCAGCATCACGTCGTCGGCGCCCGGCACGCCCATGATGAAGGTGACGCCCGCCGTGGCCAGCAAGGTCAGCAGGCTGTCCATGTCGTCCTGGTCGGCCTCGGCGTGGTTGGTGTAGCAGACGTCCACCCCCAGCGGCGCGCCCAGCAGCTTGCCGCAGAGATGGTCCTCCAGCCCGGCGCGGATGATCTGCTTGCCGTCATAGAGATATTCGGGGCCGATGAACCCGACCACGGTGTTGACCAGCAGCGGCTCGAACGCTCGGGCGACGCCGTAGGCGCGGGCCTCCAGGGTCTGCTGATCGATCCCGTGATGCGCCCCGGCCGACAGGGCCGAGCCTTGGCCGGTCTCGAAATACATGACGTTGTCGCCGACCGTCCCGCGCTTCAGCGAGCGCCCGGCGTCGAGGCCTTCCTTCAGCAGCGACAGGGTCACGCCAAAGCTGGCGTTGGCCGCTTCCGTCCCGGCGATCGACTGGAACACAAGATCCACCGGCGCGCCGCGCTCGATCAGGGCGATGGCGCTGGTGACGTGGGTCAGGACGCACGACTGCGTCGGGATCTCGAACCGCTGGATCAGGTCGTCCATCAGCCGCACGAGGTCACCCAGCACCGAGAGATTGTCGCTGGCCGGGTTGATGCCGATCACCGCGTCGCCGCAGCCGTAGAGCAGGCCGTCCAGCATGGACGCGGTGATCCCAGCCGGATCGTCGGTGGGATGGTTGGGTTGAAGCCGCACCGCCATGGTCCCGGGCAGGCCGATGGTGTTGCGGAACCTCGTGGTGACTTGGCACTTGCTGGCCGCCAGGATCAGGTCCTGGTTGCGCATGATCTTGCTGACGGCGGCGACCATCTCCGGCGTCAGGCCGGGCGCGAGCCGGGCCAGAACGGACGGCGTCGCGACCTCTGACAGCAGCCAGTCGCGAAAGGCTCCGACGGTCAGGCTGGCCACCGGCGCGAACGCCGCTGCGTCGTGGTTGTCGAGGATAAGCCTGGTGACCTCGTCGGTCTCGTAGGGGATCAAGGCCTCCGAGAGGAAGGCCTTCAATGGCGTGTCGGCCAGCACCATCTTGGCGGCGACGTTCTGCTGGGCCGAGGTCGCGGCGACGCCGGCCAGCACGTCACCCGACCGCAGCGGCGAGGCCTTGGCCATGACGTCGCCCAGCCCGTCGAAGGCGTAGGTCGTTCCGGCCACGGCGCGCGCGTAGGTCATGGCCGGAGGGTGATCCGGAAAACGCAGGCCGACAAACGAAAGCGGAAGCGCTGGCGTTCTCGCTCCCAGGATGCCGTGTTCGGCGTCAATCGCTAGGCAGCCACCTCCGCAACAAGCCCCAAGCCTCCGCCTTCTGCGCGAAGTTGCGCGCGGCGTGGGCTGGACTGGAAGAGGGCAGGTTAATCAGTTCGATCCGCCCCGCCACCGGAGCCAGCAGGCGCGCGCCCAGCTTGGCGGAGGTCCCGCCGTTGAAGGCGACGGCGCGCAGGGCGGGCAGGGTCCCGACCAACGCCAGCAGGTCGTTGGAGGCGGGATTGAGGATCGCCGCGTCGAGACTGCCGCGCCGTTCGGCCTCGGCGATGACGTCCCATAGGCCCACGCCGCGCGAGCGCAGCGACGCAAGGCGATCTTCGTAGGGCAAGGCGACCAGCGGCGTGTCGAGCAGCGTCTCCAGCAGTCGCCAGAAAGCGTTCCGAGGATGGGCGTAGTACTGGGTCGCGGCCAGCGAGGCCTCGCCGGGCAGGCTGCCCAGGATCAGGACGCGGGTGTTCTCGTCGACGACCGGCGGGAAGCTGCGCTTGCGCTCAGCGTCCATCGGGCGGGTCGTTGCGCAGCCAACCGGTGACAGTCAGGCGCGGCGCGCCGGCATAGGGCGCGACCGGGGCCACCGAGTGTCGGCGCGGCACCTTGAACAGGGTCAGTACGTTGAAGGCCGGCGCGAAGCCGCGTTCGACGTCGCCCTGATCGTCATGGAACAGAAGCTGGCCGCCCCAGTCGGGCCGCCACCGGCGCGTCAGGCCCAGAGTGTAGGCCGCCACGCGCTCGCCGACGCCGGTGTCGTCATGCAGCGTCAGGAAGTCGGCGGGGCGATAGAGGGTCGCCTGGGCGTCGATCTTGGTCACGCCAGGCTCGCCGGTCACCGCCTTGCCGAAGTCGATCATCTCGGGGCTGTTGAGGAACGCCGTCAGGGCGTGGATTGGGTGACCCGGGTCGCGGCCTTCGACATAGGCGTTGATCATCGGATAGCCGAGATAGACATAGGCGAAGCCCGTGCGGGCCCGCAGGGTCGCCGCGTGCAGCCGGCTGGCCACGACGTCGCCGCCCAGTTGCGCGCGGCGCTCACGCGTCAGGACGTCCGCCTTGCCGGTGTCGGTCGAGCAGATTACATCCCAGTCGATGGTCTGTTCCAGAATGCCAGCCAGACGGTCGACGACCTCGGGCTCGAAGACGTCGGGAACGCGCACCAGGCCGTCGCGGGCATAGGCCTGTGCGAAGGCCGCCGGATCCAGCGCCGGATTGAGGCGGAGGACCGGCGCTTCGCTCATGCTCAGCCTTGCTCGCCGAACACGCGCTTGAAGATCACGTCGACATTCTTGGTGTGGTAGCCGTAGTCGAACAGCTCATCGAGCTCGGCGTCCGACAGGGCCTTGGAGACCACCGGGTCGGCCTTCAGGAAGGCGATGAACTTGCCTTCGCCGCGCCACACCTTCATCGAGTTGCCCTGCACGGCGGCGTAGGCGTCCTCGCGCGACACGCCCTTCTGGGTCAGGGCCAGCATGACCCGCTGCGAGAACACCAGGCCCCCCAGCTTGTCGAGGTTCTTGGCCATGTTCTCGGGATAGATGTTGAAGCGCTCGATGACGCTGGCCATGCGGCGCAGGGCGAAGTCGAGGTGGACGGTGGCGTCAGGGCCGATGCCGCGCTCGACCGACGAGTGGCTGATGTCGCGCTCGTGCCAGAGGGCGACGTTTTCCAGCGCTGGCGTCACGGCCGAGCGGACCAGACGCGCCAGGCCGGTGAGGTTCTCGGTCAGGATCGGGTTGCGCTTGTGCGGCATGGCCGACGAGCCCTTCTGGCCCGGATCGAAGGGCTCTTCGGCTTCCAGAACTTCCGTACGCTGCAGGTGGCGGATTTCGGTGGCCAGGCGCTCGATCGACGAGGCGACCACGCCCAGGGCCGCGAAATAGGCCGCGTGGCGGTCGCGCGGAATGACCTGGGTCGAGACCGGCTCGACGGTCAGGCCCATCATCTTGGCCACGTGTTCTTCGACGCGCGGATCGACATTGGCGAAGGTGCCCACGGCGCCGGAGATGGCGCAGGTGGCGATCTCGAACTTGGCCATCGCCAGGCGCTCCTTGGCGCGCTGGAACTCGGCGTAGTAGCCGGCAAGCTTGAGGCCGAAAGTGATGGGTTCTGCGTGGATGCCGTGGCTGCGGCCGACGCAGACGGTCATCTTGTGCTCGAGCGCCCGGCGCTTCAGGGCGGCCAGCAGCAGGTCGACGCCCTCGATCAGCAGATCGGTGGAGCGCGACAGCTGCACGGCGAAACAGGTGTCCAGCACGTCGGAGCTGGTCATGCCCTGGTGCAGGAAGCGGGCCTCGGGGCCGACGATTTCCGACACGTGGGTCAGGAAGGCGATGACGTCGTGCTTGGTGACGCGCTCGATCTCGTCGATGCGATCGCTGTCCCAGACCGCGTCGCGGCCCTTTTCCCAGATCGTCTCGGCGGACAGCTTGGGGATGACCCCAAGTTCGGCCATGGCGTCGGCGGCGTGGGCCTCGATCTCGAACCAGATCTTGTACTTGGTCTGGCTGGACCAGATGGCGGCGGCTTCGGGGCGGGCGTAGCGGCTGATCATGGACCGGCCGTTTCGGCCGGAGCGGCCCTGGAGTCAAGCGTGATGGCCGGCATGGGCCGGACAAAAGAACGGCCGCCCTCCAGGAGAAGAAGGCGGCCGAGTCATTGGGAGGAAACGCCCTGGAAGGGCAGCTCTTCTATAGCGCAGCTGATTTGATCTGACAACGTTGTCATGACGAAATAGTTTCGAAGCTGGCGATACGCAGCGCAAGCCGGAGCCCAAACAAAAAGGGAGACGAGCGCGGGCTCGTCTCCCTCCAGACTCCGAGCTTCGGGCGCTGGGCCTACTTCGGCTTGCGCGCGGCCTGGACCTCGATCTCGACCAGCATGCCGCCCTGGACCAGCGAGGTGACCTGGCTGGTGATGCGCGAGGGCTTGTTGGGCTGTTCGGGCGTGCCGAAGAAGGTCTTGTAGGACTCCATCATGCCGGGGAAGTCCATCTTGCCGCCCTTGGCCGGGTCGCCGACCAGCAGCACGCGCATCATCACGACGTCGGCCATGGTCGCGCCCTGCGACTTCAGCGCGTCCTCGATGCGCTTGAGCACGCCCAGGGTCTGGGTCTTGGTGTCACCGAAGGTGGCGGTCAGGGCGGGGTCGCCCTTGGGGTCGAGCATCGGCGGGGTCATGCCGCTGACATAGATGGTGTCGTAGCCGGCCGGCACGGTGACGACGCTGGCGATGGGCGACTTGGGATCGCCGCCGCGGACGATCTGGGCCGAGGCCGAGCCGGCGAAGACGGCGGCCAGGGCCAGGCCGGCGGCGAGGGGAGCAAAGCGTTTCATGGTCTTCTCCTTGAGAGGGCGATCAGTGGGCTTGCAGGCCGCGGGCCTTAGGGGGCGCTTTGCGGACCTTGGCGACATCGGCGGCCGTAACCGGTTTGGCCTTGTTGCCCCAGGATGAGCGGACATAGGTCAGGATGGCGGCCAGGTCGGCGTCGCTGAGGTCGTCCTTGAAGGCGGGCATGCCGGCGCGGCCGTTGAGGACCGTCGTCGTGACGATCACCGGGTCGCCCTGCACGAACGCTGAGCCGGCAAGGGCCGGGAAGGCGCCCTTGACGCCCTTGCCGGTCGCCTGGTGACAGGCCGAGCAGTTGTCCATGAACAGGCTCTGCGGCGGCGGGGCGGCCAGGGCTGCGACGGGAGTCGTCGCCGAGGCCAGCACGGCGATGAAGGCGATACGGGAAGCGAGGGTCATTGGGTCCTTTCGGGCTCAGGCCTGCTGCACGCGGGCATGGATCTTGGCGATCTGCTGCCAGGCCGACTCGATGGCCCCGGCCTGCCAGCCGCCAAGATAGCTGAGGTGTTCGCCGGCGAGATAGAGGCGGCCGTCGGGTTCGCACAGCACCGGATAGGCGTCGCGACGACCTTCCTCGCGCCACTCGGCCCAGCCGCCCAGATTGAACTCGGCCAGGTGCCAGCTGAACGAGAAGGCGTTCTCGAAGTTGTCCTTGTACTCTGGGAAGATCTTCTGGCCGGCGTCGACGGCGAAGGCCGCGCGCTCGGCCGGAGGCTTGGCGCTGATCTTGGCCGCCTCGCCGCCGAAGGCGTAGTAGCCCAGCAGCACGCCTTTCTGGCTCTGCCAGCCGGTGGAGGGCAGGGTGATCGTGCCGATGCCGGGAATGTCGTTGTAGATGTGCCCGCCATAGATGTGGTGGTTCTCTTCCCAGAACCGGGTCTTCATCTGCAGGCCGATCTTGTTGACCGGGGCGTAGGCCACGCCCTCCATGGCCGTCTTAAACGGCGCCGAGGCGTCCAGGTCGATCTGCTTGAGCACGCTGAGCGGGATGGTGCAGACGCAGTAGTCGGCGGTGATCTCGCCGGTCTTGCCCGACGCGTCCTTGAACGAGACCGTCACGCCCTTGTCGGACTGCTTGATCTTCTCGACCACGGTCGAGTAGCGGATCATCGAGCCTACGTGCTTTTCGAAGCCCTTGGCGATCTGGTCCATGCCGCCGATCGGCTGCAGCATGGTGCGCTGCTGCTCGTAGCCGGTGACCGAGCTCAGCACCCGCCAGGCGCCGCTGTCGAGCACATCCTTGAAGGCGAAGGGCGGCAGCTCCTTGCCGGGGCCCGGATCGACGCCGGCGCCCGGGTGCACCGAGAAACCTCGGCCCTCGGTGCCCTTGTAGGCGAGGTCCTTGGGCGAAAGCCGGCCTTCATTGATCATGTAGGCGACGAACGTGTCGCGATCGGCGGGGCTGAGCGCCGCGTCCAGGTCGCCCTTGCTGGCGGCCTTGGCGATCAGTTCGGCGGCGTAGCCGCGTGCGTCGGCTGCGATCTCGCCCTTGCGGACCGGCTTGCCGGCCAGCGGTCCCTTGCCCTTCTGGAAATAGACATAGGCCGCGTCGTTGTCGTTGACGAAGCTCTCCAGCAGCACGCCGAACAGCTTGGTGTAGTGCAGGGTCGAGCGGTGATGATACGGGATCCGCCACGGGCCGTGGTTGATGTAGAGACCCTCGTCGAACTCGCAGGTCTGCTTGTTGCCGATCAGGTCGGTGTGCTGGAAGCCCTTGCGCGCCGTCTGGCAGCGGCCGCCGGCGAAGGATCGCGCCTCAAGGATCTGCACCTGGTAACCGGCCTTCGACAGTTCGTAGGCGGCGGTCATGCCGGCCAGGCCTGCGCCGAGGACGACGATCTTGGTCCCCTTGGCTCCGCCGGTCAGTTCGGGCGGCAGCTCGGTGGCCGACGCCATGCCAAAGCCCAGGGCGTCCATGCCCGAGAGCGCCAGGGACATCCCGCCGATCGCCGCGAGGCCCTCGAAGAACCGCCGCCGGGTGAGAACGCCACCCGTCGCCGCGCCGTCATTCATATCCATGAAAACCCGCCCGCCTGTTTAGACCCCGACGCTTTTTGCAATGTGTCCACCGCCTCGACGATACACACAAATCGCCCCGGTCGAACGCGTCTCCGCCGAGGTCCCGCGCATCACGAAATTTCAGCGCAATGGGCGCAACCCATTTCGGACACGGTTGGATCTGACATGTTAGATCCCGCGCGGATGCCCCCCGCTTGGGCACCGCGAGCGGCCCGTGTGCGAACCGTGGGCGAGCCGAAAAGATCGCGCCGTCAAGCGTGAATCGGACTTTCCCCGATCGCGCTCAAGGCGCCGTAGGAGACCTGATGAGCCCGACCCCGCCCGCCCTTCGCCTGCGCCTCGCCACCCACGAAGACATGCCCGTCCTGTCGGCCCTGATGGACGCGGCGATCGGCGAGCTGCTGCAGGCCTTCCTGCCGCCGGAGGGGGTGAAGGCCTCGTACGAGGTTATGGGCCTGGACACCCAGTTGATCACCGACGGCACCTATTTCGTCGTCGAGGACGGCGACCAGATCGCCGGCTGCGGCGGCTGGAGCCGGCGGGCCACGCTGTTCGGCGGCGATCACTCGGCCGGTCGTGACGCGGCGCTGCTGGACCCGGCCGTCGACGCGGCCAGGGTGCGGGCGATGTACACCCACCCCGACCACACGCGGAAAGGCGTGGGGCGGATCGTGCTGGACGCCTGCGAGGCGGCGGCGCGGGCCGAAGGGTTCTCGCGGGTCGAGATGGCCGCGACCATGGGCGGCGTGCCGCTGTATCGCGCCTGCGGCTACCACGACATCGAGCCGTTCACGGCCTCGACCTCTACCGGTTACGAGGTGCCCTTGATCCGGATGGGCAAGCAACTCTGACCCTTGGCGATGAAACAGGACTGTTGCGGACAAATGCGCTGCTGTAGGCATGCGATCATGCATAGCCCCAGGCGCCTTTCGCATCAGGCTCTCCTGTCGAGCCTTCTCTTGATCGCGCTCTCGGGCTGTGTCTCGACCACCGGCCTGAAGGACGCGACGGGCGTCTGCTATCGCCGGGTGCTGGCCAGCGACGGCGGCGCGGCGCAGGAGCGATTCGAGACCGTCGTGGTGCGGCAGTCCTCCAACGCCGACGCCGACAAGGTGCGGGTGCAGGCCATTCAGGACCTAGGCTCCACGCCGTTCTACCAGAACCTGGAGCCCAATCGCTGGCACAGCGCCTGGATGGGCGGCGCGCAGGACGACTTCGAGCGCGGACCCAGCTGCTTCAAGCTGCGGCTCGCCTCGGCCAAGCCGCCCGAAACGCCCCGCACGCCTTAGGGCTTTCCGACGCCGCAAAGCAAAAGGGCCGGACTTGCGTCCGGCCCTTCGCGTTGGTGGAAACGTCGCGTCCTAGAAGGTCGCGGTCGCCTTCAGGTACCAGAAGCCGCCTTGCCAATCGACGATGGCGTCCGAGCGATAGATGCGGCCGTTGGTGGCCGACTCGCCGGTCTTGTCGGGATCGGGGTGGTTGGCGAACAGGTTCCGGGCGCCGACCGAGACAGTGTAGGTGTCGGTGGCCTTGTAGCTGAACTCGGTGTCGACGAAGACCTCCGGATCCCACTTCTGGACGACCGGGTTGGCGACGCTGAACATGTTCTTGTACGGGCCCCAGATGTTGGCGCGGGCCACGGCCTTGAACTTGCCGATCTCGTGGCTGGCCGACACCACCGAACGCCAGCGGGGCTGGGCGTTCTCGAAGTCGAACACGCCCTCGGCGTCGAAGAAGTTGGCCGAGAACACCTTGTCGATCTTGAACTTGTTGTAGTTGCCGCTGACCGTGAAGCTGGTCGACTGGCCGCTTTCCCAATTGACCTTGTAGGTGGCGACGACGTCGACGCCCGTCGTCGTGGAGTCGAAGGCGTTCTGGTAGAACTGCACCTGGCCGATGGTGTCGGCGCCGGGCACGTTGGCGGCCAGCAGCGCGGCCTTGATCGACGCCGTCACCGTGATCGGGGTGGTGGCGTAGAACTGGTCCTTGATCTTGATGCTGTAGGCGTCGACCGTCAGGCTGAGGTTCGGCAGCGGCGTGGCGGTGAAGCCGGCCGCGATGTTCAGCGACTTTTCGGGCTTCAGCACCTTGGCGCCCATGAACTGGGCCACCGGGTTGGTGGCCGGGAACAGGCCCGAGGCGATGATCGCGCCGTTCTCCACGCGGGTGGAGACGTTGGTCGTGAACAGCTGGCCCGGGGTCGGGGCCCGGAAGCCTGAACCGATCGAGGCGCGGAGGCCGAAGTTGTCGGTCAGCTGGTACTGGGTGGCCAGCTTGCCGTTCCAGGTGCTGCCGAAGTCCGAGAAGTGCTCGCCGCGCACGGCGGCGTCCACGAACCAGGCCTCGGTGACATTGGCCGAGGCTTCCAGGTAGCCGGCGTAGGAGTCGCGGGTCAGCTTGCCCGAATAGGACGGGGGCGAACCCGGGGCGCCGTTCGAGCCGACGGCCAGGGCGTTGTAGGTCGGGTCGATGCCGGCGAAGCCGTCCGACGCGTCCGACAGATAGTTGGCGCAGTTCAGGCCCGCTGTGGCCGGCAGGGCCAGGCCGGCGGCCGTGGCGGTGTGGGTGGTCGTGTTGCAGAAGCCATAGGCGTTGGGCACGGCGTAGGTGCCGGCGACGTACGAGGCCAGGTCGCCGGGCTCGATCTCGTAGCCTTCCTTGCGGTATTCGGCGCCGAAGTTCAGCGTCACCGGCGTGTTCAGGCCCTCGACGCCCCAGTCATAGGCGAAGTCCGCGTTGGCGGCCGATTCCGTCGAGATCAGCGAGCCGACATAGAAGGACTTCGGCGAGGCCGGGCCCATCGACGGGTTCACGGTGTCCCAGAGGGTGTAGGACAGCTTGTCGTTCCCGTACCGGCCCGAGATGTCATAGGTCAGGCCACTGGAGAACTTGCCCTTGAAGCCGCCCGTCAGGCTGTAGTCGGTGATGTCGCCGCCGAACATCGGCGTAAAGCCGGCGGGGAAGATCGAGCTGAACAGGAAGATCGAGCCGTCCTGCTGGCGGATCGGCGTAGCGTTGACCGCGTTGCTGACCGGCGGGCGATAGTTGAAGTACTCGGTCGCCTTGCTCTTGGAGTAGTTGGCGAAGGCGTAGATCGACAGGTTGTCGGAGAAGTCGTAGCCGGCGTTGACCACGCCGCGCAGGGCTTCGGCGTCGGGTTGACCCCACTTCTGCACGTAGTCGTGGATCAGGGCGCCGTACGACGGGTTGGCGGCCGCATAGCTGGTGACGCAGAAGCCTGCCGACTGGTTGGGAATGCCGACGTTACAGTACTGCTTGCCGCGGTTGACCTGGTTCTGGCTGGTGTATTCGAACGTGCCGTTGACGAAGCCGTTCTCGCCGATGGGCAGGCCCAGGTTGCCGGTGACCAGCACGTCCTCGCCGTCGCCCAGATAGAACTGGCCGTACTGCGCCGTCAGCGAACCGCCGCTGGGGCTGTCCTTCAGTTGGAAGTCGATGACGCCGGCGATGGCGTCCGAACCGTACTGCGCGCCGGCGCCGTCGCGGGTGACGACCACGTTCTTCAGGGCCGAGGCGGGAATGGTGGCCGCGTCGGGCGCCTGGGCGCCGGTGCCGCCAATGCTGACCAGCGCCGAGCGATGGCGGCGCTTGCCGTTGACCATGAACAGGGTCTTGTCGGTGGGAAGCCCGCGCAGGCTGGCGGGGCGGATGAAGGTGGCGCCGTCCGAGATCGGCTCGCGAGCCAGGGTGTAGGACGGGACCAGGGTCTTCAGAATGTCGTTGGTGTCGGTGAAGGCGGCCGATTTCAGGTCGCTTTCGCTGAAGGAGTCGACCGGGACCGCGCTGTCCAGAACGGTGCGCGGCTTGCCGCGAGCGGTGACGACCAGGGTGTCGATTTCGGAGGCGGTTTCCGCAGCGGGATCGGCCGGAGTATCAGCGGCATGCGCCGCGACAGAGTAACCCAAAGTAACTGACATCGCAGAAATACCTGCGAGCAGAGTCTTCTTCAAACGCCGATTCATAAATAGCCCCCTCATTTCATTTATAAACGCATGGTTGATTCCTTCTCCATGGCGCTCATCTCCCGACCTTTTATTGTTGTTGGGTACTGACGCTATTTTCACTCGGTCTTTGCCGACGAAATCAGCGTGGAGGGAAGGCGAGGGCTTCCGCAATGGGGGGCGTCGGCAGGAAACCCTTACAGAGACGCGCGACGGCCCCGGCGCCCCTTTGCGTGGCGTCGAGACCGGTTTTTTAGGCAGAACATTGCTCTCCGATTGCTCGGATCACGCCGCGCGGCGACGTTTCGTCAGGCGACAAGGCGTTCGTCGGTCTGATTTTGCGCTTCGGTTTCAAAGAGATCGAAGGCGTCTTCCCAGGCGGCCAGTCGCGACTCGCGCAGTTCGGCGTCGTCGATGATCCGGATGATCTGGTCCTCGCGGTCGTTCCACACGACGCCTAGGTCGACCACTCGATCGGCGTCGCGGCCCAGCAGCAGGATGACGTCGGCGCGGGCGGCCCGCTCGTGGCTGATCCGCATCAGCGTGCGTCCGGCCCCCAGGTCGCGATGGATGTCCGCGAAGGCCAGCACGGCCGAGATCATCGGGGCGTTGACGGGGGCGATGGCCCAGGCGGGGCAGGCGAAACGGGACATGGACGTCTCCTTCGGTTCGGACAGATCCTGTTTGCGCGTGCCCTGCGCCAGAATCGGTCGTATGGAGAACGAATGAGGCACGAAAAGGCTGCACGGCTCTTGGACCTGGCGCGCATGTTGGCGAGCTCGGCCGAAGGCATGACATTGGACGAGATGGCCCAGGCGCTGGACGTCGGGCGACGCACCGCCGAGCGGATGCGCGACGCCGTATGGGCGGCTTTCCCCCAGCTGGAGGTGGTGGACGACCCGCCGACCCGACGATTTCGCATCCCCGCCGGGCTCGACGGCCTGTTCCAGACGCCCACCGCCGAGGAGCTGGCGGCGCTGCGCACGGCGGCGGATTCGTACAAATCCTCCGGCGCGGAGGGCAGGGCGGCGTCGCTCTATGGCCTGGAGCGCAAGCTGCTGTCGGCCCTGCGCGGCGCGGCTCGACGCAAGGTGGCCCCGGACGTCGAGGCCCTGGTCCAGGCCGAGACCATCGGCGTCCATGCGGGTCCTCGGCCTTACGAGGATGACGCCGTGTTGGGCGCCATCCGCATGGCCATCAAGGGCTTGAGCGCGTTGGCCTTCCGCTATGACGGCGGCAGCACGCCGGGCCGCATCCGCGAGGTGACGCCGCTGGGCATCCTGTTCGCGCGCAGCAACTATCTGGTCGCCCTGGAAGGCGACGACCCCCGCCCACGCTCTTGGCGGCTGGACAAGATGAAGGACCTGCGGGTCTTGGACCGGCCCGCCCCGCCGCCGGAGGACTTCTCGCTGCAGGCGTTCGCCGACGAGAGCTTCGGCATCTATCACGGGGCCGTCGAGGACGTGGTGCTGCGCATCCGTCCCGATCGGGCCGAGGACGCCATGCGCTGGCGCTTCCATTCCACCCAGACGGTGCGGCCCGAGCCCGACGGCTCAGTCACCGTCGCCTTCCGGGCGGCGGGGATGCTGGAACTGGCCTGGCACCTCTTCACCTGGGGCGACGGGGTGGAGATCGTCGCGCCGGCCAGCCTGCGCGAGCTGATGGTGACGGAGCTGAAGCGGGCGCTGGCGGCGCACGAGGTTTAGGCTTCCACCAACCTCAGCAAGGCCAGCTCGCTGGCCCGCGCCGAGGCCCGCTTGCCCAGCGGCAGCTCGCCGGCCTCGTAGGCCATCAGCACGCGGGGGTGGATATAGGCGGCGCGACACACGGCCGGGGTGTTGCCCAGCAGACCGGCCACCGCCTTGACGCAGGTGTTCACCGATCGCTTGGCCGCCGTCTTGGTTTCGGCCGGCGGCAGAAGGCGCAGGCCCTCCATCGCCGCCAGCGAGCCGGCCCAGGTGCGGAAGTCCTTGGCCGAGAAGTCCGCTCCGCAGGCCGCGCGGATGTAGTTGTTGACGTCGCTGGACTCGATGGCCCGCTGCTCGCCGTCCTCGCCGACATACTTGAACAGCCGCTGGCCGCGGAGTTCCTGGCAGGCGCGGACGATCCGCGCCAGGCGCTTGTCCTGGAAGCCGGTCTTGTGGGTCTTGCCGCTCTTGCCGCGGAACTCGAACACCGCGCCGCCACTGGCCAGCCGCAGGTGGCGCTTCTGCATGGTGGTCAGGCCGAAGCTCTTGTTGGTGCGGGCATATTCGTCGTTGCCGACACGGATCAGGGTCAGCTCCAGCAGCCGCACGACGGCGGCCAGCACCTTCTCGCGCGGCAGGCCGCGACGGGCCAGGTCGGCCTCGACCCGCTTGCGCAGACGGGGCAGGGCGCGGCCGAAGGCGGCCATGCGCTCGAACTTCTGCTTGTCGCGGTCGGCGCGCCAGTCGGGATGATAGCGATACTGCTTGCGGCCCTTCACGTCCCGGCCGACGGCCTGGATGTGGCCGCGCGGACTGGGGCAGATCCAGACGTCGGTCCAGGCGGGCGGAATGGCCAGGCCCTTGATCCGAGCCAGCGTCGCCTCGTCCTTCAGCGGCTTGCCGTAGTTGTCGATGTAGCGGAAGCCCGATGCGGTCGCGCGGCGGCTATAGCCGTTGGAGTGGTCGTCGCAATAGACGAGGGCGGCGCTGGGTGGCGGTGAGATCTGGTGCGTGTCGCGAGCCATCTTGGTGACTTGCCTCCCTATCCACGAGCAACGTGATAGAGGGAGCGCCAGTTCCGGGAGCGCCTCGCCAGACATGAACTATCGCCACGCCTTCCACGCCGGCAATTTCGCGGACCTGCAGAAGCACGCCATCCTGCTGGCGCTGCTGGAGGCGCTGAAGGTCGAGAGTCCGACGCTGTCGGTGATCGACACCCACGCCGGCGCGGGCGCCTACGACCTAAGCGGCGACATGGCCAAGCGTTCAGGCGAGGCCGAGTCGGGGATCTTCAAGCTGATCGCGGAAGGCGACGCTCCCGCGGTGTTCGCGCCGCTGGTCGCGCGCTTCCGCGAGATGAACAAGGGCAAGGACGGGCCGCTCTATCCGGGTTCGCCGCTGCTGATCGCCGACGCCCTGCGCCGCGAGGACCGCTACACCGCCTGCGAGCTGCGAGAGGACGACTTCGAGCTCCTGCGCCGCTCGCTGGCGACCTACGCCTTCGCCCAGGCCTCGCGCGCCGACGGCTTCGAGACGGCGTCGGAGAAGGCCGGTCGAGGCGGGCGGGCCTTCGTGCTGATCGATCCGCCGTTCGAGCGCCCCGATGACTATGCCCGCATCGTCGCCGTCACCCGCGGCGTGCTGGCCCGCGATCCCGAGGCCGTGCTGGCGATCTGGACGCCGCTGAAGGATCTCGAGACCTTCGACGCCTTCATTCGCAGGCTAGAAACCGTCACGGACGACGCGCTAGTGGCTGAGGTCAGACTTCGCCCCTTGCTGGACCCCATGAAGATGAACGGCAGCGCCATGGTGATGATCGGAGCGCCGGCCAGCGTCGAGCCGGCGGTCGCGGCCGCCACCGACTGGATCGTCAAGCGCCTGGGTCAGGCCGGCGGCGCGGCGCGGGTCTGGCGCACGGCTGGCGCGTGAACCTGACCCCGCCGTCCTTTCGTGAGGCCTTGGGGGTCTGGCTGAAGGTCGGTTGCCTGGGCTTTGGCGGACCGGCGGGACAGATCGCCCTGCTGCACCGGACGGTGGTCGAGGAGAAGGGCTGGGTCGACGAGGCGCGCTTCGCCCACGCCCTGAGTTTCTGCATGTTGCTGCCCGGACCCGAGGCCCAGCAACTGGCCGTCTGGCTGGGCTGGCGCCTGCATGGGATCAAAGGCGGAGTGGCTGCCGGGTTGTTGTTCGTGCTGCCGGGCCTGCTGGTGATGCTGGGCCTGTCGGCGCTGTATGTCGTCCATGGCCGCTCTGAATGGGCTGGGCCGGTGCTGATGGGCTTGAAGGCGGCCGTCGTGGCGCTGGTGGCCCAGGCCCTGGTGCGGATCGGCAAGCGGACGGTGCGGGACCTGGCCGGGCTGGCCGCCGCCGTGCTGGCCTTCGCGGCCCTGACCTTCACGATCCTGCCGTTCCCAGTGCTGATCCTGACGGCCGGCGCGGCGGGCTGGGCGCTGGGCGGAGGCCGTGTCGCCGAGCTCGCGCCGATCGCGGCGGACCGCCAGGGTCGGCTGAAGACCGTGCTGGTCTGCCTGATGCTGTGGCTGGCGCCGCTGGCGGCCGCCTGGCTCATCGCGCCCGACTCGGTTCTTGCCCGCATGGGCGCGGTGTTCGGCGGCCTGGCGGTGGTCAGCTTCGGCGGCGCCTATGCGGCCCTGGCCTATCTGGGACAGGCGGCCTCGGCTTTCGGCTGGCTGACGCCCGGCCAGATGCTGGACGGCCTGGGCCTGGCCGAGACCACGCCGGGACCGCTGGTGCTGGTCTTCACCTTTGTCGGCTTCGTCGGAGCCTTCCAGGCGGCCTCGCCGCAATGGGTCTGGGTGGCCGGCCTGACGGGCGGGCTGATGGCGGCCTGGATGACCTTTGCGCCGTCGTTTCTGTGGATCTTCGCCGGAGGGCCGTTCTTCGACAGCCTGCGGACGCGACCTCGACCGGCGCGGGCCCTGGCCATGATCTCGGCGGCGGCGGTCGGCGTCATCGGCCAGCTGGCGGTCTGGTTCGCGGTCCATTTCCTGTTCGGAACCAGCGAGACCTTCCGAGCCGGCGCGCTCAAGGTCGTGGTTCCGCAGCTGTCGAGCCTCGATCCGGCCGCTCTGGGGCTGACGATCCTGGCGCTGGGACTGACCTTCGCCTTGCGGCTGCCGGTGCTGGCTCTGGTGGTCGCCATGATCGTCGCGGGGCTGGCGCTGAGATTTGTCGGACTGAGTTGATGTTACGACATTTTCGCACTTGCGAACGTTGTAACTGTGTTATGTTGCGTTGCACAAATCGCGGTTGCCGGAGCGCGCGCCATGGTTTCTTCCTCGCCTTTCCTTCCTGTCTTCAAGACCGATCGGGTCGACCCCGAAGCGGCGCCACGCCTGATGGTCGGCGCGGCCTCGCCGTTGTGGCTGATGTTCGGTGGCGCGGCCGCCGCCGGCGCCACCTGGTGGTGGTGGGCGTCGCGCTGGCGTGAGGCCACCAATCTGGAAGCCTTGTCGGCCCTGAAGCCCGAGCCCGTCGCGACGCCGGTTCCGGCGCCCGAGGCCTTGGCCGTCGAGGTTGTCGAAACGGTAGAAGCCACTGTCGATGCGGTTGCTGAACCGGCCAAGATCGTCGCCGAGGCGATGACCGAGAGCGTCGTCGAGACGGCCGAGGCCGCCAATGACGCCGTCGCCGAAACCGTAGAAGCGGTCGCCGAGAGCGTCGAGGCGGTGGTCGACGACGCCGAGCCGGCCGTGCTGGCGGCCGTGGAGGCGCCGGTCGAACTCGTGGCAGAAGCGCCGATCCCGGAAGCGCCCGTGATCGAGACCCCGGTCGCCGAGGCGCCGGTCGAGGCCGCCAAGGCCGTGGTCGACGACCTGACCCGGCTGGTCGGCATTGGTCCCAAGCTGGCCGTGTCGCTGGGCGAGCTGGGGGTGACCAGCTTCAGCCAGATCGCCGCCTGGACCCCCGATGAGTTGGCCTCGATCGATCAGCTGCTGAATCTCAAGGGACGCGCCGACCGCGACGCCTGGATCGCCCAGGCCAAGCGCTTCGTCACGACGCCCGAGGCCTGACCGACTAACGCGGCGCGGGCGCGCCTATGCCGCCCGCGCCGCATTCAGTGTTCAGGTACTTCTCGATCTCGACCAGCTGGGTCTCGACCATGGCCGGCTCCATGGTCACCAGCTGGTGGCCCATGTCCTTGATCTCGAGATAGCGATAGGGCTTTCCGGCCGCCTTCAGGGCGTCGGCGAACTTGCGCGACTGCTTGACGTCGACCGTCTGGTCGCGGTCGCCATGATAGATGAACAGCGGGATCTGTGCGTCCTTGGCGTGCTCCAGGGCGTCCAGGCCCCGGATGGTCGGGTTCTGGAATTCGCGCTGCAGGCGGTTGTCGAAGGTGGCCCGCTTGAGGCTGGCCAGGTCGCCGGCGCCCGCGCCCGAGATGGCGCAGCGATAGAGGCCGTTGGGCCGGATGGCGGCGGCCAGGGCCGAATAGCCGCCGTAGGAATAGCCGAACATGGCGATCTTGTCGGGAGCGGCGATCTTCTGGGCGATCAGCCATTTGGCGCCGTCGTCCTTGTCGTCCTGCATCTTCTGACCCCACTCGCCGTCACCGGCGCGCCAGAGCTTCTGGCCCCAGCCCTCCGAGCCCCGGAATTGCGGCTGCAGCACCGCATAGCCGCGGCTGGCGAAATACTGGATCCATCCGGCTGGATCCCAGCCCAGGTCGTCGCGCGCCCAGGGACCGCCGTGCGGCTCGATCAGGGTGGGGTAGGGGCCTGGGCCGTACTTGTCGGCTGGCGGGGTGGTCAGGAAGGCCGGGATCGTCAGGCCGTCACGGGCGGCGTACTGCACCAGGCGCGTGCTTCCCAGGGCGGCGACATCCAGGTCGGGCCGCGCCTTGCCCAGCAGGCTGAGCGCCCCGCTGGCGTCGAGCAGGTAATATTCGCCGGGATTGCTCGGGCCCGTCTTGGTGACGATGAAGTGCTTCCGGTCTTCGGACCAGTCGGTGATGTAGGCGTCCGCGCCGTCGGCGACCGGCAGTCGGGTGACCGCCCCGGTCGCCGGATCGGTCCAGCTGGTCACGGTGGTCTTGACGCCCAGCGCCGACCGCAGGGTCTTGTTCAGCGCCGAAAGTGTCTCGTCAGTCCAATAGACGGTGTTGCTGGGGCCGGCGTAGCTGAAGCCCAGCACCCGGCCGTAGTCGGCCTGGGCGGTCGAGGCGACGATGCCGCCGGCGTCGAACAGCTTGTGTTCCAGCAGCGGCTCGACGATCTGCCGGGCCTTGATGTCGTAGACATAGAGTCCAGCCTTATCGTGGCCCTTGCTGGACGAGATGTAGATGATGTTGGGATCATCGGTGAACCCGACGATCGACACCGGCTCGCGGTCTTTGGCGTACCAGCGGAAGTGCTCGGACCATTCGCCGCTGACCGGATCGCGGATCCACTGGGCGAAATAGACCGCGCCGTTGTCGTAGTTCAGTTCCTGGCGCGCGCGGATCTGGCCCTTGAGATCCAGCTGGAAGCCGCCGAATCGGTCCGAGCCGCGCATCAGCCGCTCGGTCGTTCCCGAATAGATGTCGACCTTCAGGATGTCGCCGTTGGTGTCCAGGCGATGGTCCTCGACGACCACGTGGCGCGGATCGGCCGGCAGGGAGTCGATCAGCCGCGAGTCGTCGAACTTGTTGACGTAGTCCTCGTAGCTGGAGCGCGAGCGGCCGTCGGACAGCATGGTTGTCCACGACTTGCCCTCGAGGTCGGAAATATAGTGCCGGCCCAGGTGGCCCTTGATGTTGCCCTGGGTGAAAGTCTGGATCGTCTCGACCAGCAGGCGGTCGTTCTTCAGGAAGGTGACGCCGAGAATCCGGACCCGTTCGGCCGAGATCACGGTCGGCGGCTTGTCCAGAGAATCGGTGCTCCACACCGAGATCGTCGCGGGTCCGCCGTTGGCCGAGGTCAGGGCGACGATGTGCTTGCCGTCGCGCGAGATCTGCACGTCGCTGATCGCCGGCGGGTCGGAAAACACCTTGGCGGGCAAGGGCGCGGCGCGGGGCGCCAGGGGCAGGGCGGTGAGCAGCAGGGCGGCCGCGGCGAGCAGTCTCACGAGGAACTCCGGCACTGGCGGAAACAGGCCGCTCCACCATAGCGATCGCGGGATTGTGGCCAAGCCGTCATGAGCGACGCCGAAAGCATCGGCAGGTCTCTCAACTGCGTGCGCAATGCCACACCACGGCGGAATTGCGACGGGAACGCGACGCAAAAGTTGCAGGGACCTTGCGGAGCAGGTTCTTGTCGCCATGCGGTAAAGCGTCACAGGCCTGCTGGGGGCGGCAGGGCGAAATTACCGCGTTACGTGAAACCTGGGAGGCGTTACCTCTAATGTCCATTCGTCGAAAGCATCTTCTCGCCTCCACGGTGATCGCCGGCCTGGCGGTCAGCGCCCTGGCCCCGACCCTCGCCATGGCTCAAGCGGCCGCGCCGCTGACGACCACCGACGAACAACCCAAGGCTGACGCCACCGAGGTCGAAGCCCTCGTGGTGACGGGCTCGCGCATCAAGCGCAGCGAATTCAACAGCCCCGACCCGATTCAGGTAATCAGCGCCGAGCAGGCCAAGCTGAAGGGCATCGGCTCGACGGCAGGCCTGCTGATGAGCTCGACGATCGCCTCGGGCTCGCCCCAGATCAACTCGGCCATCTCGAGCGCCTTCGTCACCGATGGCGGCCCGGGTTCGGAGACCATCTCGCTGCGCGGCCTGGGCGCCAACCGCACCCTCGTGCTGATCAACGGTCGCCGCACCGGCCCGGCCGGCGTGCGCGGCGGCGTGTCCGCCGTCGACCTGAACACCATCCCCGTCTCGGCCATCGACCGCGTCGACATCCTGAAGGACGGCGCCTCGTCGGTTTACGGCTCGGACGCCGTGGCGGGCGTCGTCAACATCATCACCAAGCGCGACACCGACGGCCTGGAGCTGGACGCCTTCTTCAGCCAGCCGCAGAAGCACGGCGGCGAAGAAGCCCGCGGCAGCCTCAGCTGGGGCAAGACCTTCGACCGCGGCTTCTTCAACATCTCGTACGACTATTCGAAGACCGCCGAGCAGAGCAACGGCCAGCGCAGCTGGACCAATTGCGGACGTCAGTACATCACCGGCTCGAACGGCCAGCGGAAGGACACCATCGATCCCCGCACCGGCGCGGGACAGTGCCGCGACCTGCTGTACGATCAAATCTGGCTCTACGACTTCAGCTTCGCCGGCCTGCCGGGCAAGCTGCAGTACGACTATTCGGGCAAGCTGGGCGGCCTGATCCCGCAGATCCCGCCGGGCCAGGCGGCCCTGTATCCAGGCGTGCCCGCCGGCTTCTACACCGTCGGCTACAGCACCGATCCGCAAGCCGCCGACATCGGCGTGCTGGACTATAACAGCCCGTTCAACCTGGCTTCGTCGCTGACCCCGCGCACCGAGCGCAACACGGTCTACGCCCAAGGCTCGTTCGACATCACCGACAGCGTCGAAGCCTATGGCGAAGTGCTGCTGAACCGTCGCGCCACCAAGACCAATGGCTATCGCCAGTTCTGGAGCTACTTCTACACCGGCGACTACGACCCGTTCTCGGCCGGCTTCACGGGCGACATCATCCTGTCGCCGACCCCGGTGACCAACCGCAACCGTTCGGGCCAGCGCGTCGACTACCAACGCTATGTCGGCGGCCTGCGCGGCGACTTCGGCAAGATCGACTTCCTGAAGGGCTGGGACTGGGACGTCTTCACCCAGTACAGCCACAGCAAGGGCTCATACTCGCAGGACGTGATCCTGCAGGACGCCGTCGACGCCGGCGCGTTCCGCACCGGCTCGTGCGTCGGCACCGTCACGCCGATCAGCAAGAAGCCGTGCGTGGACGTCAGCTGGGTCACGCCGGACTTCCTGGCCGGCAAGTACACCGCCGCCGAAGAAGCCTTCCTGTTCGACAACGAAACCGGCCACACCACCTACAAGCAGCTGGTGTTCGAAGGTTCGGCCTCGGGCAACCTGTTCAAGCTGCCGGCCGGTCCGGTGGGCGCCGCCGTCGGCTTCCACTACCGCAAGGACTCGATCAACGACGTCCCGGGCGAGATCACCCTGGCGGGCAACGTCTGGGGCGCCTCGACCGCTGGCGTCACCAAGGGCGACGACCTTGCGCGCGAAATCTTCGGCGAACTGAGCGTTCCGCTGCTGAAGGGCCTGCCCTTCGCCGAGAACGTCGAGCTGTCGCTGTCGGGCCGTCACACCAAGGTCAACAGCTACGGTGAGGACGACACCTACAAGATGGGCCTGAACTGGCAGATCGTGCCCGCGCTGCGGGTCCGCGCCACCAAGGGCACCTCGTTCCGCGCCCCGGCGCTGTTCGAGCTCTACAAGAACCGCGAGACCAGCTTCGCCAGCCAGCGCACCCTGGACCCCTGCATCAACTGGGCCCAGAACCTGGCGCAGGGCAACCTGCAGCAATACGTGGCCGACAACTGCCGCGCCGCCGGCGTCCCGGGCACCTATTCGGGCGCGGGCGCTTCGGCGACCGTCACCGCCGGCGGCGGCAAGGGCACGCTTGAAGCCGAAACCTCCAAGGCCGTGACCTATGGCGTGATCTGGACCCCCAGCTTCGCCGACCTGAACGTGGCCGTCGATTACTTCGAGATCGACGTCAGCAACGAAGTCGACCAGCTGGGCGCGGCCAATATCGTCAAGGGCTGCTACACCTCGCGGTCCTACCCGACCGATCCGCTGTGCACCCTGTTCACGCGCAACTCGGGCTCGCACCTGATCACCAGCGTCACCAACAACTACATCAACATCGCCAAGCAATCGAACCGCGGCATCGACCTGACCGTTCGCTACGGCCAGGAACTGCCCTGGGACACCAAGCTGACGGTCGACCTGCAATCGACCTGGCAGCTGGAGGACACGGTCGAGAAGTTCGCCGGCACGGTTGAGGACAACAACGGCTATGTCGGCGACCCCGACTGGACCGGTCAGCTGAACTTCCGCTTCACCCGCGGCGAGTGGACCGGCTTCTGGGGGATCGACATGATCGGCAAGGCGTCCGACGCCGAGTTCTACGCCGACCGCAACACCGCCGGCACGACCTTCTACAAGATCCACACCGAGTTCACCGCCTATCACAGCGTCTCGCTTCAGAAGAAATTCGACAACTGGGAACTGCTGGGCGGCGTGGCCAACGTCTTCAACGAGGCGCCCCCGGCGGTCTCGTTCGGCCAAGGCAACTACAACACGGTGGGCAACTCGGTCCTGTCGTCGCAATACGACTATATCGGCCGCCGGGTGTTCATGAACATCACGGCCCGTTTCTAGTCGACGTCTGATTGGCTAGCATGGCGGCGGCGGGGCGACCCGCCGCCGTTTTTGTATCCGGGTTCGTATCGAGGAACGTCGCGCGTGAACGCCATCATCCGGGGCAAGCCCGACAATCTCGACGAGATCGGCCAGCGCTTCGACCGCGCCCGACTGAGCGGCCCGGTCTATCTCAACAGCGTGCCCAAGGCCGGCACCCACCTGATGCGCAACATCATGCGGATGTTCGTCGCGCCCGATCAGCACTGGCGGCGCGAATACATCCAGCACGCCATTCTGCGTCAGTACGGCGCCGAGGCCTTCTCCAAGACCAAGCCGATGATCAGCTGGGGGCACATGCTGTTCTCGGACGAGTCGGCGATCGCCTTGCGCGACGTGCGCCACATCGTGTTGGTGCGCGACCCCTATGACTGGGTGCTGGCGCGGGCGCGCTTCTACCTGTCTGACGAATTCCAGGGCAACCTGAACCACATCAAGAACGGCGGGGCGGCGATCGAGGACGTCATCATGATGATGATCCTGGGCGCACATGGCCGCGTGCCCGATCTGAAGGACGTCTTCAGCATGAACGCCGTGGCCTGGATGGGCTCCAGCGCCGTGATCGTCCGCTACGAGGACATCGTCGACGCCCTAAACGACCTGGGCTCCAAGCGCGCCGAGGCGTTCTTCGGCAAGCTGCTGGCCGATTGCGGCCTAGACCTGCCCGCCGACTGGCGCGATCGCGTCGAGGCCGGCGCCGACCGTCGCGAGAGCCGCACCGCCAGCGAGAACCTCAACGTCACGGCCGATTTGCCCAAGACGCTGTCGGACGTTCACAAGCGGGTGGTGGACTTCCACGCGCCCGGCCTACGAGCGCTTCTGGGCTACAGCTAGAGGACGACCGCCGTCCCGGACACCGACACCATCATCATCGAGCCGTTCGGGCCCACGGTGTTGTAGTCGAGGTCGACGGCCAGGATGGCGTTGGCGCCCAGCTTCTCGGCTTCCTTGACGAGGTTCTTCATGGCGTCCTCGCGGGCGCGGGCCAGCACGCGCTCATAGGACTTGGAGTGGCCGCCCACGAAGTCGCGGATCGCCGCCAGCAGATCCAGCACGACATTCGCGCCGAGGATCGACTGGGCATAGATCGCGCCCTTGTAGTCCTGAACCGGCCGGCCTTCGATGAAGGGTGTGGTCGAGATCAGCATGGATGAACCCCTGTGCGACGCGTGCGCCAACGTCCTTAACTTAGGCGCAAACGCCGCTGTTCGCGAGGGGCTCCCCCGGAAAGCGAGACAATCGTGCGCCGTTCTCCCGTGACAAGGGAATCTGGTGTTACGCCACTTCCTGCGCGGCCGTGGTTAAGGCAGATTGCCCCTCGGTTCTCGCCCCCGGAGTCTCCTGGTGATCTTCGCCAAGTCGCATCTCGACCTGCACAACATCCGCAACAACGTGGAGCGGGTGAAGAAGCTGTCGGACAATGTCGTCGGCATCGGTCCCCTGGGCATCGGCCTGGACGGTCTGCTGACCTGGATCCCGGGCGCCGGCGAGCTCTACAGCCTTGGCGCCGGCGGGCTGATCATCATGGACGCCGTGCGCGCGCGGGCCGCGCCGATGATCGTCATCCAGATCCTGGCCATCATCCTGATCGACACCGTGGCCGGCGCCTTGCCGGTGGCCGGCAAGGTCGCCGACATGCTGTTCACCGGTCACAAGTGGTCGGCCGACATGCTGACCAAGCACATGGACGACACGATCTATTTCGAAGGCACCCGCAAAGAAGCGCAGGGCACGGCCGAGTATCGCGACCTGCTGGCCCGTATCCAGGCGGGCAAGGAAAAGCGTCGGGTCGTCTTCCTGGGCTGATCGACAACCAAAGCACCGGCGAGGCGTTGACGAGAGCATGACCATCGATGACGCCCACGTTTCCGCCTCAGGCGACAGCCGCCGCGCCCGCGCTCACCGGGCCTGGAAGTCCGCCGAGACCATCAAGGGCCTGTCCGATCGCCTGATCGGCATCGGCCCGTTCGGCCTGGGCCTGGACGGCGTCCTGTCCTGGGTGCCGGTCGTGGGACCGCTCTACAGCATGGGCGCCGGCGGTCTGCTGCTGCTGCACGGCATGTCGGGCGGGGCCTCGTTCTTCACCCTGGCGCGCATGCTGGCCTATGTGGCCATGGACACCGCCACCGACGCCGTGCCGGTCGCCGGCTCGATGGTCGACATGCTGTTCCCCGGCCACCTGATGGCCGCCAAGGCGCTGCAGAAGGACATCGAGTCCCGCCACGGCCTGCCCGACGACGTGGCGATGGCGCGGGTCAGGAAGAAGCGCGGCAAGGCCAAGCGCCACTAGGCCGTTCACTCGGTCGTCGGCAGGTCGGCGACATGCATCGTCAGGTCGGGAAAGGCGAGGGGAACGACCTCTCCGTCCCGATCGACTTGAGTGATCTCGCCATAGCCGTCTGGTCCGGGCTGGCGATGGACGAAGATCCGTCGCCCGGAGGCGTCGACAACCCAATAATCGGCCACGCCGTGGCGCGCATAGAGCGACGCCTTGAGGTTCAGGTCGTAGAGCAGAGAGCTGTCGGCCACTTCGATCAGCAGAAGCACATCGGGGCCACGCACCTCGTCCACGCGCGTGTCCGTCGAATGGATGAAGATGTCCGGCATGGGGCTGACGCCCTTCGCCAGCGACAGTGTGCCTTCAACGTGGATGGCGTGTCGAGAAGCTCTCCGTCGATCAGCTCTACTCGCTCATCGGGATTGAGTGCGCCAAGCTCAACCATATGGAGAATCTCTTCAAGGGTGAAGCGGACTGGCTTGTCGGTCGTGCGGTCAACAAAACGACCCTCGACCAGCGTCAGGTTGTCGTTCGACGGCAGCAGCCCCGCTGCCTGCATGATGGCGATCTCATCATGGGTGAAGCGGTGATGGGGCGTCGACTGCTGGAAGCGGACGGGCGCGTTCATGGCGGAAACGATACCACGTTATCCCGTTTTGCGGATACGCATCCCGCGAACGGGATTTGGTGCGTTTAGCGCAGACCTCTCGCTAAACGCTAAGCCGCCGCGCCCTGGCTGTAGCCCAGTTGCACGTTCAGCTTCTCCAACACCTCGATGGCCGCCTCGGCGATCACCGTGCCGGGGGGGAAGATGCTGGCCGCGCCGGCGTCGAGCAGAGCCTGGAAGTCCTGGGGCGGGATCACGCCGCCGACCACCACCACGATGTCGGAGCGGTCGCGCTTGGCCAGTTCGGCCTTCAGTTCCGGCACCAGGGTCAGATGCCCGGCGGCCAGGGACGAGGCGCCGACCACATGGACGCCGGCCTTGATCGCCTCGTCGGCGGCCTCGGCGGGGGTCTGGAACAGCGGGCCGATCTCGACCTTGAAGCCGAGGTCGGAGAAGGCGCTGGCGATCACCTTCTGGCCCCGGTCGTGGCCGTCCTGGCCCATCTTGGCGACCATGATGCGCGGCGGGCCGCCATCGGCTTCCTTGAAGGCGGCGACCATGGCCTTGGCGCGAGCGGCCTTGGGATCGGCGCCGGCCTCCTTGCCATAGACGCCCTCGATAGCCTGGATCACGGCGCGGTGGCGGCCGAAGACGTTCTCCATCGCCAGACTGATCTCACCGACCGTGGCCTTGGCGCGGGCGGCGTCGACGGCAAGCGCCAGCAGGTTGCCGTCGCCGCGTGCGCCATCCTCCAGCGCCTTCAGCGCTGCGGCCGTGGCCTCCGGATCGCGCTCGGCCTTCAGGCGGGCCAGCTTTTCCAACTGCTGCTTGCGCACCGAGCTGTTGTCGACCTTCAGCATCGGGATCACGTCCTCGACGTCGGGCTTGTAGCGATTGACGCCGACCACGCTCTGGCGATTGGCGTCGATGCGAGCCTGGGTCTTGGCGGCGGCTTCCTCGATGCGCAGCTTGGGAATGCCGCGCTCGATGGCCTTGGCCATGCCGCCGGCCGCCTCGACCTCCTCGATGTGTGCTAGCGCCTTCTGGGCCAGGTCGTGGGTCAGGCGCTCCACATAGTAGCTGCCGCCCCAGGGATCGGCGACGCGGGTCGTGCCGCTCTCCATCTGCAGGAACAGCTGAGTGTTGCGGGCGATGCGGGCCGAGAAGTCGGTCGGCAGGGCCAGGGCTTCGTCCAGGGCGTTGGTGTGCAGGCTCTGGGTCTGGCCGTTTACGGCGGCCATCGCTTCTACGCAGGTGCGCGAGACGTTGTTGAACACGTCCTGCGCCGCCAGCGACCAGCCGCTGGTCTGGCTGTGGGTGCGCAAGGACAGCGAGCGGTCGTCCTTTGGATCGAACTCGCGCTTCATCAGGCGAGCCCACAGCAGGCGGGCGGCGCGCATTTTCGCGACTTCCATGAAGTAGTTCATGCCGATCGCCCAGAAGAACGACAGGCGGGGCGCGAAGGTGTCGATGCTCATGCCCGCCGCCACGCCGGCCCGGGCGTATTCGACGCCGTCCGCCAGGGTGTAGGCCAGCTCCAGGTCGGCCGTCGCCCCGGCCTCCTGCATGTGATAGCCGCTGATCGAGATGGAGTTGAACTTCGGCATATTGGCCGAAGTGTATGAAAAGATGTCGGAAATGATCCGCATCGAAGGTGCGGGCGGATAGATGTAGGTGTTGCGGACCATGAACTCCTTGAGGATATCGTTCTGGATGGTCCCTGACAGCTTCTCGGGTGAAACGCCCTGTTCCTCGGCCGCCACGATGTAGAGCGCCAGGATCGGCAGCACCGCGCCGTTCATGGTCATCGACACGCTCATCTTGTCGAGCGGGATGCCGCTGAACAGCGTGCGCATGTCCAGGATCGAGTCGATGGCGACGCCCGCCATGCCGACGTCGCCCTTCACCCGCTCGTGGTCGGAATCGTAGCCCCGGTGCGTGGCCAAGTCGAAGGCCACCGACAGGCCCATCTGGCCGGCCGCGAGATTGCGCCGGTAGAAGGCGTTGGAGTCCTCGGCCGTCGAGAAGCCCGCATACTGGCGCACAGTCCACGGGTTGGTGACGTACATGGTCGGGTAGGGGCCGCGGACATAGGGCGCGACGCCGGGATAGCCGCCGGTGAAGTCCAGGCCCTCGACGTCGGCGGCGGTGAAGGCCGGCGCGACGTCCACGCCTTCCGGCGTCGCCCAGGCCTCGCCCTGGGGCGCAGGCGCGGCGGCGACCTCGGCGAAGTCGACGGTGGTGAAGTCGGGGAACTTGCTCATGGTCAGGCGCCCTCGAACGCGGCGGCGAAGCGGACGGGCGTCAGCGGCGGGCACCTTGAGTCCGGTCCCGGCAGGCGAACATCCGGACCGGCGACCGCGAAGGCGGCGGGATCAATGGCCTCGACCTCGGCCGGCTTGTCGTCGGCGTTGGGGAAGGCGGTGACGCCCAGGATCTTGCGGCTCTTGTCGGCGAAGGCGGCGTCCTGCGCGGCGCGGGTGGCGGCGACCGCCTCGGCGACCGCGCCGCTCTCCAGCGCCTTGACGATGCCGCCGGCGGCCTCAATGGCCTGGAAGCCGCCCCAGGCGGCGCGGGCGATCTGGTCGGTCAGGCTGTCGAGGTACCAAGCCCCCCCGGCCGGATCGGCGACACGGCCCAGATGGCTCTCTTCCATCAGCACCAGTTGGGTGTTGCGGGCCTGGCGGCGGCCGAAGGTGGTGGGCAGGCCTATGGCGTCGGTAAAGGCGCCCAGCACGATGGCGTCGGCCCCGCCGACCGCCCCGGCGAACCCGGCCGAGGTCAGGCGCAGGAGGTTGGTCCACGCGTCCTTCGTCGTCAGCATGCGGCCCGAAGACCGCGCCTCGATGGTCGCCGGCACCTCGACGCCGCAAGCTTGCGTGAGCCGCGCCCACAGCGCCCGCGCCGCCCGAAGTTTGGCCACGCCCGTAAAGTACTCGCCATCCAGGCTGACGCCCAGGGTGATGCGCTGGAAGGCCTCTTCCATCGACAGGCCCGCGCGCACCAGCGCCTTGGCGTAGGCGAGGGCGGCGGCGGTCATCAGCGCCAGTTCTTCGGTGTTCGAGCCACCCGCCTCGTGGGCGGCGCGGCCGGTGGCCAGGAACAGACTGGCCTTGGCGTAGGTCCCCGACAGTCGCGCGCCGACATTGGCGGCGTTGAAGACGTGGGCCTCGACCGGACCCGGGCTGACGCCGGTGGTCGCGAAGGTCGTCAGCGGATCCATGTGAAAGGCCATCGGCGCGTTGGGCGCGGCCTTGGCCAGCGAACCCAGCCAGTCGGCGGCCTTGGGCCCAAGATAGCCGGCGTCCAGCGCCACGGTCGCCAGGTCGATCAGCACATTGTCCAGCGCCTTGGCCAGATCTTCGGCCGAGCCGATGGCCACGCCGCTGACGCCGGTCGGGTCGACGGCCAGCAGCACCGAGGCCGCGCCGTTCTCCAGATCGACCAGGATGTCCTTGGCCGCGCGGGCCGGATCGGGGGTGGCGGCGCGCATCCGCAGGTCCCAGGGACGCTCGGCGTCGCGGGCGCGCAGGTCGCGGGCGACGGCCACGCCATCCTTGGCGGTGTAGAGGGGCTGGATCGTCAGGCCGTCGGGCGTCCTGACTGTCAGGGCCTCGTCGAAGCTTTGACCTTTCAGGGTTTTCTCGACCAGGGCCGTCCAGCGCGCGCGGACGGCCGCGTCGTCCGGGGCGACGAAATCATCGGCCAGAGGCGTCACGGCCTGGGTCAAACGTCTCTCTCCTGCGGCGCAGCATTTTCTTATTTTCGACCGTGATGCGCCCCTGCCGTTAGGGCCGTCAAGCCTTGCGCCGGGACCAAACGACCGTTTAAGCTAAACGCTGTTCACATGCGCGGCGCTCAACGCCGCCTGAAAAGGGGAGCCTGACTCCATGGCCTTGCCGCCGATCCTGCGCGACCGTCTCCGACTGCCGATCATCGCCTCGCCGCTGTTCATCATCAGCAACCCGGACCTAGTGATCGCCCAGTGCAAGGCCGGCATCGTCGGCTCTTTCCCGGCGCTGAACGCCCGCCCGATCTCGCAGCTGGACGAGTGGCTGGCCCGGATCACCGAGGAACTGGCCGCTCATGATCGCGCCCACCCGGAAGCCCCGTCGGCGCCGTTCGCGGTCAACCAGATCGTCCACAAGACCAACAACCGCCTTGAGGAAGACGTCGCCCTCTGCGTCAAATACAAGGTGCCGGTGGTGATCACCTCGCTGGGCGCGCGCGAGGACCTGAACCAGGCGATCCACAGCTACGGCGGCGTCACCCTGCACGACGTCATCAACGACAAGCACGCCCACAAGGCCATCGAGAAGGGCGCCGACGGCCTGATCCCGGTCGCGGCCGGCGCGGGCGGCCACGCCGGCGCGCTGTCGCCGTTCGCGTTGGTTCAGGAGATCCGCCAGTGGTTCGACGGGCCGGTGGCGCTGTCGGGCTCGATCGCCTCGGGCCGCTCGATCCTGGCCGCCCAGGCCATGGGCGCGGACCTGGCCTATATCGGCTCGGCCTTCATCGCCACGGCCGAGGCCAACGCCCCGCAGGGCTACAAGGACACCATCGTCGAGGCCCGGGCCAACGACATCGTCTATTCCAACCTCTTCACCGGCGTGCACGGCAACTATCTGCGCCAGTCGATCGTCAAGGCGGGTCTGGACCCGGAGAACCTGCCCGTCAGCGATCCGTCAGCCATGAACTTCGGCTCGGGCGGCAACCAGGAAGCCAAGGCCTGGCGCGACATCTGGGGCTCGGGCCAGGGCGTCGGCGCCATCGACAGGGTGCTGAGCGCGGGCGAACTGGTGGCCAAGTTCGCCGAAGAGTACGAGCAAGCCAAGGCCGAGCTGGCCGCCAAGACGGCGCTGACCTCGGGCAACCATCTGGCTTTCGCGGCCGAGTAGCGACACGTTTGAGCGGGGATGGCGCGGGGATTGGCGAGGGCCGGTCCTCCGCGCTCCCGGCGGGGTGATCCTAGGGGTGTTTTCAACGCCCCTGGAGGTCCCCGATGTTCGACGAAACCACCCCGCGCCTTGGCCTGCCCTATGTGGTCGCCGCCCAGGCCCAGAAGCACATCCCCATCAATGAAAGCCTCGCCCGGCTGGACGGCCTGGTCCAGCTGGCGGTCGAGAGCCGCGCCGTCTCGGCCCAGCCCGCCAGCCCCGTCGCCGGTGGGGTCTGGATCCTGCCCTCCGGCGCGACGGGCGCCGTGTGGGCTGGCCAGCCGGCCGGCGTGATGATGCGCTTCGAGGCCGGCGCCTGGGAGACTCTGGCTCCGGCCGAGGGCGTGCTGGCCTGGGTCAAGGACGAGAATCAGATGGTCGCCCACGACGGCGTCGCCTGGGCCCCGCTATCGGCCAGCTTCAAGAGCCTCACCGCCGCCGCCTCGCCGGGCCTGGCCAACACCCGGTTGGAGATCCGTGAGGAGGAGACCAGCGTCCTCGGCGCGACGACCTCGACGGCGATCGTCATCCCGGCGCGGGCCATCGTGCTGGCGGTCTCGACCCGCACCACGGTGGCGGTGACCGGGGCGACGTCGTTCAACTGCGGCGTTTCGGGCGATGCGTCGAAGTTTGGCGGTTCGCTGGGCGTGGCCAAGAATTCCAGCAATGTCGGGGTGGTTGGGCCGACGGCCTATTACGCCGACACGCCGGTGCTGCTGACGGCGGTCGGGGCCAACTTCACGGCCGGCAAGGTGCGGGTTGCGGTGCACCTGCTGCGGTTCGATGCGCCGGCCAGCGTCTAGTTTTTTAGCCTGTCATCCCGGCCGCAGCGAAGCGGAGAGCCGGGACCCAGGGGCCAATGCAGTGCGGTTGCCCCTGGGTCCCGGACAGCCTCTGCGAGGCTTCCGGGATGACAAGAATTATTGACGTCACAGATCGAACGACCTAAACGCACCCCACCTTTGGGGAGTAGCCGCCCGCGCTTATCAGCGGGCCCCGCCGCCAACACACTTGATCCTCGGATCATGGCGCGGGGAGGGAAGCGATCGATCCGCTTCCATGGCGAGACCAATGGCGCCGATATCCTCCCGGGCTGGGTGGGCTATCGACGCTATTGGCATGCGCCCGGCCCGGAAGGTTTATCACGATGGAATCCCTGCTCGTTTCGACCCTGGTCGTGGCCATCGCCGAAATCGGCGACAAGACCCAGCTTCTGGCCATGATCCTGGCCACGCGGTTCAAGAAGCCGGTGCCGATCATCTTGGGCATACTGGTCGCCACCCTGGCCAACCACGCCCTGGCCGCGACGGCCGGCTACTGGGTTTCGGACCTTCTCGGCGGCCCATGGTTCAAGTGGGCCATCGCCGTGTCGTTCATCGCCATGGCCGCCTGGGCGCTGATCCCCGACAAGGCCGACGACGAGGAGGCCGGCGCGGCCAGCCGCTACGGTGTGTTCCTAACCACCACCATCGCCTTCTTCCTGGTCGAGATGGGCGACAAGACCCAGATCGCCACGGTCGCTCTGGGCGCGCGCTTCCACAACATCGCCTGGGTCGCCGGCGGCACCACCCTGGGCATGATGATCGCCAACATTCCGGCGGTGTATCTGGGCGAGGCGGCGACCAAGATCGTGCCGCTGAAGTATGTGCGCATCGGCGCGGCGGTGATCTTCTTGCTGTTGGGCGTCTGGGCGGCGATCGAGGCTTCTGGTTTGCTGAAATAGGCTTCCCAACCTTGTCATCCCGGCCGTAGCGAAGCGCAGCGCCGGGACCCAGGGGCAACCGCGCTGCATTGGCCCCTGGGTCCCGGATAGCCTCTGGGAGGCTTCCGGGATGACAAGGTTTTTGAAGGCGCTATGACGAGAGCGCGCAAAGGAGCCCCGCCGCCTCATGACCGACGATCAGAACCTGCGCGGCTGGGAGTTCTGGATCGATCGCGGCGGCACATTCACCGACATCGTCGCGCGACGGCCGGACGGGTCGCTTGTCACCCACAAGCTGCTTTCGGAGAACCCCGAGCAATATGCCGACGCCGCCGTCGCGGGCGTGCGCGCGCTGCTGCCGGCCGGTGCGACCATCGACGCGGTCAAGATGGGCACCACGGTGGCGACCAACGCCCTGCTGGAGCGCAAAGGCGAGCCGACGGTGCTAGCGATCACGGCGGGCCATGCCGACGCCCTGCGGATCGGCTATCAGGCCCGGCCCAAGCTGTTCGACCGCCATATCGTCAAGCCCGAAGCCCTCTACGATTGCGTTGTCGAGATCGACGAGCGCATGAGCGTCGACGGCGCGGTTCTGAAGCCGCTAGACGAGGCCGCCGCCCGAGAGCGCCTGCAAACGGCCTTCGACGCCGGCTTCCGGGCTGTGGCCATCATGCTGCTGCACGGCTTTCGTTTCACCGATCACGAGGCGCGCGTCGCCGCCATCGCGCGCGAGATCGGCTTCACCCAGGTGTCGGTCAGCCACGAGGTCAGCCCGCTGATGAAGCTGGTCGGGCGCGGCGACACCACGGTGGTCGACGCCTATCTCTCGCCAATCCTGCGCCGCTATGTCGACCGCGTTGCCGGCGAATTGGGCGAGGACACCCGGCTGCTGTTCATGCAGTCGAACGGCGGCCTGACCGACGCGCGCGCCTTCCGGGGCAAGGACGCCATCCTGTCGGGTCCCGCCGGCGGCGTAGTCGGCATGGCGCAGACGGCGGCCCAGGCCGGGTTCGAGCGGGTGATCGGCTTCGACATGGGCGGCACTTCGACCGACGTCTGCCACTATGCCGGCGAGTATGAGCGGGCCTTCGAGACCGTGGTCGCGGGCGTGCGGATGCGCGCGCCGATGATGAACATCCACACCGTGGCGGCCGGCGGCGGCTCGATCTGTTCGTTCGACGGCGCGCGGCTGCGGGTGGGGCCGGCCTCGGCCGGAGCCGTGCCGGGACCCGCCGCCTATCGCCGGGGCGGGCCGCTGACGGTCACCGACTGCAACGTCATGCTGGGCAAGCTGCGGCCGGAGTTCTTCCCCGCCGTCTTCGGACCCAACGCCGACCAGCCGCTGGACGCGCAAGCCGTGGCCGCCGGCTTCGCCAAGCTGGCCGCCGAGATCCTGGCCGCCACCGGCGAGGCCATGAGCCCCGAAGCCATCGCAGAGGGCTTCCTGACCATCGCCGTCGAGAACATGGCCAAGGCCGTGCGGCAGATCTCGATCCAGCGGGGCTACGACGTCACCCGCTATGTGCTGGCCTGTTTCGGTGGGGCGGGCGGGCAGCACGCTTGTCTGGTGGCCGACGCCTTGGGCATGACCAAGGTGATGATCCATCCCTTCGCCGGGGTGCTGAGCGCCTACGGCATGGGCCTGGCCGACCTGCGTTTGATCCGTGAGGCGACGGTGGAGCGACCGTTGGCCGAAGCCGCCGCCGACTTGGCCGAGCAGGCGAGGGCGCTTTCCGTCGAGGCCGAGGCCGCCCTGCGCGCCCAGGCCGTACCGGTGGCCTCGGTCGAGACCCTGGCGACCTTGCGCGTGAAATATGCCGGGACCGATACGCCGCTGGTCGTGCCGCTGGCCGACGAGGCCGGCGTGCGCGCGGCGTTCGAAGATATGCATCAACGGCGCTTCGGCTTCACCTCGCCGACGACGGCCTTGGTGGTCGAGACCCTGTCTGTGGAGGCTATCGGTCATTCCGACGCTGGAGGCGCGCCAGATTTAGGTTCTGGCGCCGACAGTGATCCTGAAGCCCTCACCATCGTCGATGTGCGCATGGCCGGGCAGGCGCGAGCCACGCCCGTCTTCGACCGCGAGGCCCTGGCGGTCGGCGTGCAGATCAAAGGCCCCGCCATCATCCGCGAAGCCACCGGCACGACCGTGGTCGAACCTGGCTGGCGCGCCACGGTCGATACTCATCTAAACCTGATCCTCGACCGCATCGAGGCACTGCCGACCCGCCGCGCCATCGGAACCAAGGCCGATCCGGTGATGCTGGAGGTGTTCAACAACCTATTCATGGCCGTGGCCGAGGAGATGGGGTTCGCCCTGCAGAACACGGCCTACTCCGTGAACATCAAGGAGCGGCTCGACTTCTCCTGCGCCCTGTTCGACCGCGACGGAAACCTGATCGCCAACGCCCCGCACATGCCGGTGCACCTGGGCTCGATGGGCGACAGCGTTCGAGCCATCCGCGAGGCGTGCGAAGGCGATGGCCGAGGCATGAAGCCGGGCGACGTCTACATGCTGAACGCCCCCTACAAGGGCGGCACCCACCTGCCGGACGTCACGGTGGTCATGCCGGTATTCGACGCGGCCGGGGCGCTGCTGTTCTACGTCGCCGCGCGCGGGCACCAGGGCGACATCGGCGGCATCACGCCGGGCTCGATGCCGCCCAACAGCCGCACGGTCGAGGAAGAGGGCGTCCTGATCGAGAACTTCCTGCTGGTCGAGGGCGGGCGGTTCCTTGAAGCAGAGACTCGCTTCCTGCTGGCCTCTGGCCGCTGGCCGGCCCGCAATCCCGATCAGAACATCGGCGACCTCAAGGCCCAGATCGCCGCCTGCGCGCGCGGGGCCGAGAGCCTCGCGGGTCTCGTCGCCGAGTTCGGCCAGGACGTGGTCGAAGCCTACATGGCCCACGTGCAGGACAACGCCGAGGAAGCCGTCCGCCGGGTGCTGGCGACGCTGAACGACGGCGCGTTCGCCTATGAACTGGACGACGGTTCGGTGGTGAAGGTGGCGATCACCGTCGACCAGACGGCCCGGACGGCGCGGGTAGACTTCGCCGGCACCAGCGACCAGGTCCCGACCAACTTCAACGCCCCGGCTTCGATCTGTCGGGCGGCGGCGTTGTACGTCTTCCGCACGCTGGTCGATGACGAGATCCCGATGAACGACGGCTGCCTGCGGCCGGTCGAGCTGGTCATTCCCGAGGGCTCGATGCTGCGGCCGCGTTATCCGGCGGCGGTGGTGGCCGGCAATGTCGAGACCAGCCAGGTGGTGGTCGATGCGCTGTATGGCGCTCTTGGCGTCATGGCCGGCGCGCAGGGCACGATGAACAACTTCACCTTCGGCGACGAGCGGCGGCAGTACTACGAGACGATCTGCGGCGGCTCGGGCGCTGGACCGACCTTCGACGGGACCGACGCCGTCCAGACCCACATGACCAACAGCCGTCTGACCGACCCGGAAGTGCTGGAGACCCGCTATCCAGTGTTGGTCGAGGCCTTTTCGATCCGGTGCGGCTCGGGCGGGGCTGGCGCGCATCCGGGCGGCGACGGCGTGGTGCGCAGGATCGGCTTCCGCGAGCCGATGACAGCGACTCTGCTCTCCAACCGCCGCCGCGTGCCGCCGTTCGGGCTGGCCGGCGGCGACGCCGGGGCCTTGGGCCAGGCGCGGGTCGAGCGGGCCGATGGCTCCGTCCAGACGATGGCGGCCACCGACCTCGTCGAAGTCGCGGCCGGCGACAGCATCGTCATCGAGACGCCAGGCGGCGGCGGTTGGGGGAAGCCATGACCAGGCCATCGGTGCTGTTCGTCTGCATGGGCAACATCTGTCGCTCGCCCCTGGCCGAGGGCGCCTTCCGGGCCGAGGCCGAGCGGCTGGGCCTGGACGTCGAGGTCGACAGCGCCGGCACCGGCGGCTGGCACGCGGGCCAGAAGCCCGATCGCCGCGCCATCGCCGCCGCCCGTCGCCAAGGCGTCGACATCAGCGGCCTGCGGGCCCGGCAGGTGACGGTGGGCGATTTCCGCCGCTTCACCCACATCCTGGCCCTGGACCACGACAATCTCAGCGACTTGCAGGACCTGCGCCCGGTCGACGCCACGGCGACCCTAGGGTTGCTGCTCGATCATGTCGAAGGGCGTAGAGGGCAGGGCGTGGCCGATCCCTACTACGGCGACGACGCTGGGTTCGACGTGACGTGGGACGAGGTGGCGGCGGCGGCCAAGGGGTTGGCGCGGGTGTTGGCGGACTCGCCCCCTCGGCGCTGACGCGCTCCTTCCCCATAGGGGGAAGATGAGATCGCAAGCGATCCGTAGGGGGCAAGGGGTCTAGGACGCCTTAGTCGCCCGCTTCTCCAGCAGCAACAACGTCAGCGTCACCAGGAACCCGAACGCCAGCAGCCCGCCGGCCAGTTCATGGGCCTTGCCCCATTCGAGTGACTCCACCAGCCGGTAGATCTCGATCGATAGCACCTGGGTCTCGCCCGGAATGCCGCCGCCCAGCATCATCACCACGCCGAACTCGCCGATGGTGTGGGCGAAGGCCAGCAGGGCCGCGACGGCGTAGCCGGGCAGAGCCAGGGGCAAGGCCACGCGCGTGAAGCTCTCCCAGCGCGACGCGCCCAAGGTGGCGGCGGCCTCCAGCGGCTCGTCGCCGACGCCCACGAAGGCGTTGCGCAGCGGCTGGACGGCGAAGGGTAGGGAGTAGATCAGCGAGCCGATCACCAGCCCCTGGAAGGTGAAGGCCAGGGTTCGGATCCCGAACAGCGCCTGCAGAGGCGCCATCAGCACGCTATGCGGTCCCAGGGCGATCAGCAGGTAGAAGCCCAGCACCGTCGGCGGCAGCACGATCGGCAAGGCCACGACGGCGCCCACCACCGGCCTCCAGCTCGAGCGCCCGCGCGCCAGCCACCAGGCCAGGGGCGTGGCCACGACCAGCAGCAGGGCGGTGGTGATCCCCGCCAGCTTGATCGTCAGCCACGCGACTTCCAGCATGTGTGTCAGCGAACCTCGTAGCCGTAGCGCTTGATGATGGCCTTGGCCTCCTTGCCCTTCAAGAACAGAAGGAAGGCCTTGGCCGCGTCATTGCCGGCGCCGGTCTTCAGCAGCACGGCTTGCTGATCGATGGGCATGTGGTCGGCGGCGGGAACGACCCAGCGCGAACCACCGTGTTCGTTGATCACCTGCGACAGCGCCACGAAGCCGACCTCGGCCGCGCCGGTCTGCACATATTGGAACGCCTGGGTGATCGACGCGCCCTGCACGATCTTGGGCTTCAGCGCATCGTAGAGCTTCAGCTTGGTCAGGGTTTCGACAGCGGCCTGGCCGTAAGGCGCGGCCTTGGGATCGGCGATCGACAGCTTCTCGAACTTGCCCTTGGTCAGCACCGAGCCCTTGCCGTCGACCAGGCCAGGGGTCTTGCTCCACAGGACGAGGCGGCCGGTGGCGTAGGTGAAGCGCGTGTCGGCCACCGCCAAGCCGTCGGTCTCGGCCTTGGTCGGGCGCTCGGCGTCGGCCGACAGGAACACCTCGTACGGCGCGCCATTGGCGATCTGTGTGTAGAACTGGCCCGACGACCCGAAGCTCAAGGTCGCCTTATGGCCGGTCTTGGCCTCGAACTTGGCGGCGATCTCCTTGGCCGGTTCGGTGAAGTTGGCGGCCACCGCCACCTTGGTTTCGGCGGCCAGGGCCGAAGCTCCCAGCATCAGCGACATCGCACCCGCGAAAGCGGCGACGAGCAGAGGGCGACGGTTCAGCATGCGAGGTTCCCAAGGCGCGGCATGGCGAGCGCCGTGCCGTTCGGTTATGTAGTGAGTCTACATAACGAGGTTTTCCATGCCGTTCAGGTCCTTTTTGCTCGTCGCGGCTTGTTTGTCTCCGTTGGCGGCCACGGCTCAGGAGGCTCTGACCGCCGCGACGCCCTGCGCGTCGCAGGACGCCAATCTTCCTGTCGAGCTGACCGGATGGACGTCCAAGGCCTCGCTGACCGCCGCTTCGAACGCGGCGGAGTTGCCGGCAGCGACACTGAAGCTGGGCCAAGCCTATCTCGCGACCCTGCCGGCCACCTCGACGGCGACCTATCTCTCGGCGCTCCAAAAGCCCGGCGAACCGACTCAGCACGGCGGCCTATTCGCGCTTACCGTCCCGACGGCGGGAACCTATGTCGTCGCCCTGGGCGCGGGGGCCTGGATCGATGTGTTGCGTGACGGCGCGCCGGTTCGATCAAGCTCGCACGGCCATGGTCCGGCCTGCTCGACGCTACGTAAGATAGTGGCCTTCGATCTGGAGCCCGGCATGTATGTGGCGCAGATCTCGGGAAGCGCGACGGCGACGCTGTCGATCATGGTCGCCAAGCGGCCCTAGCGGCTGGCGATCCGACGCGGGGACGCTATGAACGGATGATCCGTTCGTGAGGTGTGTCCGATGTCCGAAGGCGATCTCAGCGCCAGCCTGATCCTGCGGCGCGGCGCCTTTGCGCGCGTGGGGCTGGAGCGCATCGCCCTGGTCGAGGCCGTGGGCGAGCTGGGCTCGATCACCGCCGCCGCCAAGCGTCTGGGCCTGTCCTACAAGGGCGCCTGGGACGCGATCCAGGCGCTGAACAACCTGTTCGACGCGCCGCTGATCGCCGCCAGCGCCGGCGGCAAGGCGGGCGGCGCGGCGGTGGTCACCCCGCGCGGCCATGCGGTGATCAAGGCTTTCCGCGAGGTCGAGCGCGAGATCGGCGCGGCTCTGACGCGGCTGGAGGCGGGTTTGGCGAACGCGCCCGACCAGGGTCTGGGCGACCTCTTCTGGAGCTTGGGCCTGCGCACCAGCGCCCGCAACGCCTTGCGGGGCGCGGTGGTCGGGATCGGCGAGGGCGCGGTGACTGTCGAGGTCGTGCTGTCGCTCGGCGACGGTGTCGAGATCGCCTCGGTGATCACCCGCCGCAGCGCCGAGGAGCTGGGCCTGGCGGTCGGCAAGCCGGCCATCGCCCTGATCAAGTCCAGCTTCGTGTCGCTGGCCGTAGACGGAAAGGGCGCGAACCGTCTGGCCGGCGTCATCTCCGACCTTGAAACCGGCGAGACCGCCAGTGAGGTCCGCCTGACCCTGGCGGCCGGCAAGACCTTGGTCGCCACCGTCGCTCGCGAGGCGGCGGCGACCCTGTCGGTCGGCGACGCGGTGACGGCGGTCGTCGAGCCGTCCGACATCATCCTGGCGGTCGAATAGCCCTAGCCGAATACCGCGAGACGTTCGCCGCCTGGCGCCAGCACGACGCCCGTTGGGCGTTCCCCGGCGTCGGTGCGCGGCGTGAGCCCGATCCGCCTCGGCGCGCCGGGCGTCAGATCGAACCAGTCGTCCTGAGCGCGGAAGCCTTCGGTCTCGACGTGGAGCGCGCGGACCAGGCGATCGGTCTCCAGGGTCAGCGTCCAGGCGCCATCGTCGCCCTTCGTCAGGCTGGCCTGGACCTTGGTCGGGCCAGCGGGCCGGGCTCCGGCGGGATAGTGGACGGCCTCGGCGCGCACGTGATCCTCGCCCGCCCTGCGCAGGCGAACCACGGTCGCGTCATGAGCCGGCGGCCCGAAGCGGTAGGCGTAGGTGATGTCGAAGAACGCCCCGATCAGCTCGAAGGCCGACAGGGTCAGAGACGCGCGGGCGGACAGCTCGACCACGCGCCGCGCTGAGACCACGGGCGTGGCGCCGTCGCGCAGGCAGACCAGTTCCAGCTCCAGCGACTGGTCTCGCGGCGTCTCGTTGACCAAGTGGATGGCCAGCCCGTTGCAGCCCTCATCGGTCAGTCCCAGGTGGATCGGCCGAAACGCGCGCTTGAGGGCGTAGAAGGCGGCCTTGGGTTCGCCCAGGCTGTCGATCAGACCCCACCCCGCGCCGGCCCACAGGTCCTGCAACGTCCAGACCAGTGCGCCCTGGCACGATGATCCCGCGCGCCGCCATTCGGCATAGGTCGCCGCCATGACCTCGCCAGTCACCGCCCGGGAAAGGTCGAGATAGAGCGCCGGATCTTCCTGCCGCAGCGCGCCTGGATCGACGCCGTGCAGCAGACCCAGATAGTGGTCGCGGACGTCCTCGAAATCCCAGTCCGCGCCGGCGTCGCGGGGCGTGCGGGCCTTCCACGCCGGATCGCCGACGACCGCGTCGGGCAGGGCGCGGGCCAGGGTCGAATACTGCGGGATATTGGCGAAGGCCAGGCACTCGGCGGCGAACTTCACGTCGGCGCGGCGTGCGTCCTCCAACGGTCGGCGATAGGCCCCGACGCCGAAATAGTGGGTGACGCCGATATCGGTGACGAAGGGCAGAGCGCCGCCGCTAGGCGAATTGGCGACATAGATCGTGTCCGGTCGCCAGCGCTGGACGGCCGCCGGCAGGATCTCGTCGTAGAGCGGGCTGGTCGCCGCGTGAGGCTTCAGTCCCATCATCGTCGCCTGCTGATGCGCCTCGCTGCCGCCGCACAGCACGGCCAACGAAGGCGACAGCTGGACGGCGTCGAGCAGGGCGTCGGCCTCGGCCGCGATCTGGGCGGCGATGTCCGGATCGGCGATCGGATAGTCGAAATTGGCCAGCATGAAATCCTGCCAGACCAGGATGCCGAGCTCGTCGCAGAGCTCGAAAAAGGCCGGGCTCTCATAGGCGCCGGTCCCGCTCATCCGCAGCATGTTCATGCCGGCCTCGCGGGCCAGGTTCAGCCAGGGTGCGTAGGCTTCGCGGGTCGAGGGCAGGTCGACGATGTCAGCGGTGGTCCAGCAGGCGCCGCGGCAGAAGACCGGCTGGCCGTTGATCCTCAGCCCAAAGCCGGCGCCGTCCGGACCGTCGTCGCGTTCGATCCGACGAAAGCCCGTCCGGCCCAGGTCGATCACCGTGTCGCCGACCGACAGGGTGACGGCGTGTAAGGCCGGCTCGCCATGGGTGTGCGGCCACCAGGGCGTGACGTCCGGCAGGTCGAGCACGCCGGTGAACGCGCCGTCTGGACCGGCCGTGAGCGCCGTCGCGCGTCCGGCGCAATGCAGAATGGGCGCGGCGTTGCCGCCCTCGATCCGAACCGAGGCTGACAGCCGGCCGGTTCCGTCGGCGTCGAGGTTGGCCTGAAGACGCGCGTGCGAGACCCGTACCGCTCCGGGGGTCACCTGATGGATCGGCCGCCACGGTCCGACCGCGTCGACGCTCGGCATCCAGCCCGACGCCTGGCCCAGCAACGTCGTGCGCACACCGCGCAGGCCCTGGCGCGGGATCATTCGAGGCCGCCAGCGCGCGCGGGGGAGCTTGCGCTCCAGCGCCGACGTCAGGGCGCGGAAGCAGAGCCACAGGGTCGAGGTCGGCGTCAGCTCGACCGTCATCTCATGGGGCGTGAACATCGACTCCGAGCGCAGGATCAGTCGCCCGTCGAGCCAGACCTCCGTCAGGGTCGCCAGGCCGTCGAACGCCAGGATGTGCGAGCCCTCGCCCGGCAGGTCGCGACGTTGCCAGACGTCCTGGTCGTGCAACGGCCTCAGGTTATCCAGGTCGAAACGACCGGCGTCGCGCAGCGCGCCCGCCGCCGTGCCGGGAACCCGGGCCGGGACCCAGTCGATCAGGCGAGCCGCCTCGGCGGGCGTCGCGTAGGCTCCGGATGGCGACAGGGCCAGGGTCCAGCCATCGAACAGAGCCTGTCGGGTTTCTCCGTCGATCGAGACGATGCGCGCCATCGCCTAGCGCCGGCGATCGAGACGGTCGAACAGGGCGTCGTAGGCCTCGACCGCCGGGGCGATGGCGGCGGGCAGGGCGTCGAAGCGCTTGCGGGCGCAGGCCCGGGCCAGCTGGAACTGCGCGGCCTTGGCGACCTCGGCGATGCGCAGGGACAGGACGCTGCCCTCGCCGGTCGCGCCGTCCAGCCAGGCCAGGTGATCGGCCAGCAGTTCGAAATTGGCCCCCAACTGACGCAACGTGTTGAAGGCGTATTTGTGGAAATAGGCCGGCTCGCGCGCTGCCACCGCTTCGGCCTGTTCAGCGAACACGGCCTGGAAGGCGGCCACCGGATTGTCCCTCGGGCGTTGGGCCAGGCGCTTGACCAGCAGCGGCGCGGCGATGTCGCGCAGGTCGCCGGCCGGACGCGAGCCGAACTTGACGAACTCGGCATAGGGCAGGAACGGCGTGTCGCCATGGGCGTAGCCCGTGAACAGGCCCTCGAAGTCCGCGCCGTCCAGGGCGAAATAGCCGCCGTTGTGAAAGTACTCCAGGCGGCGCGCGTCCAGGTCCAGGCGGTTGACGCCGATCGTCGTCTTGCCGTGCTCCAGCTGGTAGGAGACCGCGCGGGTGTCGGGCAGGAAGAAGCTGTCCACCTCGACCAGGCTCAACCGGCCGCGCGCCACCTGGACCGCGGCGTGGCGTTCGATGGCGTCATAGACCGCCAGCTCCTGCACCGTGACGCCATACAGCGCCTCCAGGTCCTCGACCGGGGCCTTGAAGAAGGTGAAGTGGTCGCCCTCGAAATCCAGCGCGACGGTGAAGCCCAGCATGGCCTCGGGCGGCGCGCCCATGGCGGCGATCACCTCGATCCACAGGTCGACCGAGCAGTTGGTCTGCGGCCACAGCCGGTCGGGATCGTGCAGCCGGTGCGGCGCGTGACGCGCCGGGTTCAGCGCGAGGAAGCAGGCCGGACCGCTCACCCCCACAGGGCCTCGCGGACCGGCGCGGGCCAGGTCGCGACGTCGAGGCCGTGGTGCTTGAACAGGGCCAGCGCTATGCGCTCCAGGCCAAAGCCGACGCAGGCGGTGTGGGCCGTCTGGCCGTCGACCGTGACGATGTCCCAGGTCTGGCCAAAGTGGTCCTGATGATAGTTGAAGCTCAGGCAGGCGGTCGGGTGGGTCTCGCTGGCGATCGGCGTCAGCAGCTCGAACTTCAGCTGCTGCTGGCGCTGGGCGACGGCCATCAGCTTGCCGCCGCGGCCGAAGAACGGGTCGTTGGCGATGTCCAGCTGGTAGGGCAGGGCCAGGCGGTTGATCAGATTCTGGCCGCGCTCCAGCCACTGGCTGCGGAAGGCCAGCACCTGCTCGGCGCTGCCGATGCGGACATATTCGCGCTGGCGGAACATCTGCATGCGGGCCGGATCGGCCGAGGGCTCGTGCCGGAAACAGTACGACTGCAGGTCGGCCAGCACGCCCTCGGGCGGCAAGGGGCCGCGCCCGGCGACGATGGGATACAGCGGGTAGCAGGTGGCCGGGGTCAGGGCGACCTCGGTGCTGGCCAGGCCCGCGCTCCAGTCCTGGCCGCCGTCCAGCGCGCGCAGCAGATCGTTGTGGGCGTGGCTGTCGCCGCAGAAGCTGTGCACCGTGCCGGCCAGCTGCGGGAAGCTCTTCATGTAGCCGCTGCGGGCCAAGTGGGCCTGGTTCATGCCCGGTGGGAAGCGGATCACCTCGGCCTCGCCGCCGACCGCCGTGACCAGGGCCTCGAAGCGGGTGATGACGTCCTCGAACGCGCCGCTCCGGCCGTAGAGCCCCGGCACGCCGGTGTCGATCAGCAGTCCCGCGCCCAACAGCTGGTCGAGGAAGGAGGCCTGGGCGTGCATGCCTGAATCCCGCGCGACGGTCAGGCGGCGGGCGCCGGCGCGAGCTGGCGGACCGCGGCCTGGATGGCGCTGAGGCTGGAGAAGGTCTTGGGGCTGAGCATGGACTCGGGGAACTCGATGTCGAAGGTCTCTTCCAGGGCCAGCATCAGCTGAACCGAGGCGAACGAGCTCATGCCGGCCCGATAGAGGTCGGCGTCCTCGGCCAGGGTGGCGACATCGACCGCCAAGCCGCCATGGTCTGCCACCAGTTCCCGAACTTGCTCGATCATGCCCCGCCTTCTTCGCAACCCGCCATCGTCAGTGTCTCACTGCGCCTGAAGGCGTAAAATTGTACTTTTGCAGTATAGTGATGAAAAACCTAATCGTGTTTTTTTAACAAGGTTAACTGGCGCAAAGCAACGTGACCTGGGGATTTCCCGATATGCGCTTCGTGTCATGACGGTGAAACCTAGGCGCCGGTCATTGTTCCAAAAACTCTAGTCCGACGCGAAAGCCTCTGCATTCGCACGCCTGATACGCTAAGAAACGAGGGTTATTTGAACCAGGTCGAAACGGGGATGGCATGCAGACGTCGGCGCTGACGACGACGCCGAGCCAGGACGAGGCCGCCGCAGGGCGTCCGTTGCCTGAGTCCGTGCGGCTGGCCGCCCAGGCCGCGGCGGACGCCGTCGACGCCGATGGACGGTTCCCGATCGAGGCCTTCGACGCCCTGCGCCAGACCGGCCTGCTGGGGGAGCTGGCGACGAGCAAGCCCTCTCTGCTGCGCGTCGCGGTTCAGTGCGCCAGCCTGGCGGGCGCCTGCGGCAGCGCCGGCATGGTGCTGGCCATGCATCACATCCAGGTCGCCTGCCTGGCGCGCCACGCGTCCGGCGATCCCTGGCAGGCGGCTTTCCTGCGTCGCGTCGCCGAGGGCCGGCTGCTGCTGGCTTCGTCGACCTCGGAGGTCGGCATCGGCGGCAATCTGCGCGCCAGCCATTGCGCCGTGCTGGCCGACGGCGATCGCTTCAGCCTGACCAAGCAGGCCAGCGCCATCTCTTACGGCGCCCACGCCGACGCGGTGCTGGTCACCGCCCGCGCCCACGCCGACGCCGCGCCGGGCGACCAGGTTCTGGTGGTGCTGGAAGGCGACGACTTCACGCTGGAACCCGGCGCGGCCTGGGACGCCATGGGCATGCGCGGCACCGGCAGCGGGGCCTTTACCCTGACCGGCTCGGGCGTCCTGGCGCAGGTCGTCTCGACGCCGTTCGCGCAGATCGCCGGGGCGACCATGGCCCCGATCTCGCACATCCTGTGGGGCGCGGTGTGGACCGGCATCGCCGGCGGCGCCGTGGGCCGGGCCCGCGCCGCCGTGCGCGCGCGCCGCAAGCCAGGATCGAGCGAACTGCCGGCCGGCGCCCTGCCTCTGGCCGAGGCGGTTGAGAAGCTGCAGATGGCCGAGGCCCGGGTGCGCAAGGCCATCGACGACTTCGACTGGAACGATCCCCAGGCGCCGGGCTTCGCGGCCGTGGCCGCCGACAGCGGGCTGAAGACCAGCGTCGCCGAGGTCTGCCTGGAGGTGGTCCAGATCGCCCTGTCGGTCTGCGGCTTCGCCGGCTATGCCCGCCAGGGCCCATTCAGCGTCTCGCGCCATCTGCGCGACCTGCATTCGGCGCCGCTGATGATCGCCAACGACCGGATGCGCGACGGCGCCGCGCGGCTTCTGCTCGCGCAGCAACCGCGCTTGGGCCTGGATCATGATCGATCCGCTGACTGAGCAACGCCCCGACGCGGTCGATACGTTCGGTCCGACGGCGATGTCGCCGCTGGTCTTCGACGGCCTTGCCGGTTGGCTGCATGCGCCGACGTCCGGGACCGCCCGCGCGGTCGGGGTGGTGATCTGCGCGCCGCTGGGCCGCGACGCCCGCTGCGCCCACCTGCCGATGAGGCTCCTGGCCGAGCGCCTGGCCGCCGCCGGCGTTCCGACTGTGCGCTACGATCATCGCGGGACGGGCGACTCCCTGGATCTCGACGACGATGGCGACAGCCTGCCGACCTGGATCGCGGGCGTGCGCGCGGCGATCGCGGCCTTGCGCGCCCAGGCCGATGTCGATCGCGTCGTGCTGATCGGCGTGCGGTTCGGCGCGACCCTGGCGGCGCTGTGCGCGGACATGGCCGACGGCGTGGCGATGCTGGCGCCGGTGGTGCGCGGCGGGTCGTGGTTGCGCGAGCTGAAACTGGCCACGGCGGTGCTGGCCCCCACCACGACCGGCGCCAGCGGACTCGACGCCGACGGCCTGGTCCTCACCGCCGAGACAGCCGCCGGCGTGGCGAAGATCGACCTGCGCGAGACCCGGTTTGGCCAGCGCCCGATGCTGCTGGCGGCCCAGAGCGCGACGGTGACCGCCTTCGGCCAGGCCATGGCCCTGACCGGCGCGCGCATCCTGATCGAGCCGTTTCCGGGCTTCGAGGCGATGTTCGATGACGCCCACAGCAATCGTCCGCCCGAGGTAGTGTTCGACCAGGTGGTCGACTGGGTGCTGGCCGCCTTCGCGCGGTCGGCGGCCCAGAGGATCGCGATCGCGACGCCGGACGCCGAGGGCCTGGCGCTCCATCCGCCCGGCGCGATCGAGCGGCCGGTCGCGTTCGGCGAAGGCCTGCGCGGGGTCTTGTGCGGGCCCTCCGACGGGGCGGCGAGCGGCCGAGCGGTCCTGCTGTGCAACACCGGCGGCGACCCGCGCGCGGGCATCGGCGGCTTCTCGACCGCGACGGCTCGGGCGCTGGCGCGCGAGGGCGTGACGTCGCTGCGGTTCGACTTCGCGGGCCTGGGCGACAGTCCCATGGCCGACGGCCAGCCGCGCAGTCACGTCTATGAGACCCCGCGCCGGGCCGACTTCGACGCGGCGCTGTCGTTGCTGCTCGAGCACGGTGCGCGGGAGATCGTCATCGCCGGGGTCTGCGCCGGCGGCTACCACGCGCTGCATGCCGCGCTGGAAGATCCGCGCGTGACGGGCGTGTTCACGATCAACACCGTGATCCTGGCCTGGCGACCGGGGACCTCACTGGCGGCGGGCGACCGCGACGAGGGGCGCTCCACAAGGGCTTATATGGATAGGCTGGGCGACGCGGCGACCTGGAAGCGGCTGATCGCCGGCGGGGTCGATGTGCGCGCCATCGGCCGCACGCTACTGTTGCGCCTGAAGGCTCGGCTGGCCGCTCGCAAGGCGACGACGCCCGAGGCGGCGGTCAAGGCGCGGCTGGCGGACCTGTCGGCGCGCGGCGGCCGGGTGCGGTTCCTGGTCGGCGCCGAGGACCCGTCTCTGGACATGGTCGAGGCGCATTTCGGTCCGGGCGGCCGGCGGTTCACGGCGCTGCCCGGCATGTCGCTGCGCCTGGAGGCCGGCCTGGACCACGGCCTGGCCCTGGCCGCCAGCCGCGAAAAGGCCCGCCGCCAGCTGCTGGCCTTTGTCGCCGAACTCTAGCGGGCCGGCGCGGCGCGGAAGGCGTCGATCATCGCCTGGGCGGCCAGCTTGGGCTGGAAGGCCGTGTCGAAAGGCAGAGGCCGCACGCCCTGGCCATCGTCGCGCGGGAACATGCCGGACTTCGAGGTGTAGCGGTCCGACAGTCCCCAGGTGGTGACCATCTTCACCGCCGGCTCGTCCAGCACCACATCCAGGAAGCTGCGATAGACATTGGCCACGACCACGTCGCGCCGCGCCGCCGAGCCGGGGACCTTCTGGTCGTCGACGTCCAGCTCGGTGACATAGATTTCCAGCCCCAGGTCGGCGACCTCGGCCAGGAACCGGCGCAGGCCGTCGCCGAACGCGGCGCGGCGCGAGCCGTCCAGGTGGCCTTGCAGGGCCAGGGCGTGGATCGGAACATTGGCGGCCTTCAGGCTGCGCAGCAGGGCCAGCATCGTGCCGCGCTTTTCCACCATCCAGCTCTGGTCGTCATATTCCAGGCCGTAGTCGGCCAGCGCCAGGCGGGCGCGGGGATCGGCGGCGTGGGCCGCATGGAAGGCCACGCCGATATAGCCGGGGCCCAAGGCCTTGAACCAGGGCGACAGGCGCAGGCCGTCGGGGCGACGGTCGTTGCGCTCGACCCCCTCGTTGACGACGTCCCAAGAGCGGATCCTGCCGGCGTAGCGGCCGACGACCTGGCGGATGTGGTCGGTCAGCAGCGCGCGGCCGGTTTGCGGAGTCAGCGCGCCCTGGACCCAGTCGGGCAGGGCCTCGTGCCAGACCAGGCAATGGCCGTGGACCAGTTCGCCCTGGTCGCGGGCGAGGCCCATGAACCGATCGGCGCGGCCGAAGTCGAACGCGTCGCGCGACGGGCGCAGGGCGTTCCACTTCATGACGTTCTCGGGCGTCAGCGAAGCGCACTGGCGGCGCAGCAGGCTCTCGAAACCAGCATCGCGGGCGACGGCTTCCGGCTCGATCGCCACGCCGTAGATCAGGCCCTTTTCGGCGGCCAGGCGGCGCAGGGCGGTTTCGGCGGCCAGGACGGGCGCGGCGGCCAGCGACAGGCCGGTGGCGAGGAGGGCGCGGCGGGAAGGTCCAAGCCGCATGTCGCGGTCCTCTAAAGCCAGGAGTAGATCAGGCGAGGAATATAGAAGGCGCGCTTGTTGAGGATAGCCCCGATCACCTCGCCGCCGGCGGCGTCGATGCGTTCGATCAGGTTGCGGGCGACGGCTGCGCGGGTGGCCTCGGCCTCGACGACGATCAAGGTCATATCGACCAGCGGAGCGACGATCAGACCGGCGGCCGAGCGGGCCATGGCCGGCGTGTCGATCAGCACGATGTCGTAGTCGCGGCGCGCCTCGAGGATCAGCTTCTCCCACTGCGCCTCGGCCACCGCCAGGTCGCGGGCGCCGACGGGCAGGGTGACATGCAGCGAGCCTTCGTTGACCTGCAGGCGGTTCTGGCCGGGCACCTGGCGCAGCACCGCGCCGCTCTGGGCCAGGATGGTGGCGGCGGCGCGATCTTCCGGCGGCTCGATGTCGATCAGCAGCACCCGGCGGGCGCTCTCGCTGGAGGCCAGCAGGGCCAGGTCCAGCATCAGGCTGGAGACGCCTTCCTCGCCATTGGCGGCGACCATCTGCATCACGCGGCCAGGACCCGGAGCGACGCTGCTGAGCAGCCGCAGCAGCAGCTTGCTATCGTCATAGGTCAGGTGCGAGGTGCGCGGCCGGCCCATGGCGCCGCGACGGCGGGTGGGGGCGTCGGGGTCGAGATTGACGGCCAGGATGATGGGCACGTCCAGCTTCTGTTCGACGTCGCGCGGCGTGATCATCACGTCCGAGAAGGCGGCCGAGACCAGGATCACCGCGACGGCGGCGAAGCAGCCGACAGCCAGGCCGCCGATCAGCAGGATCAGCCGGCCGCTCTTGCCCTTGACCGGCGGATCGGCGGCCTGGACGACGCGGACATTGGCTTTCGAGCGCGACAGGATGTCGGCCAGCTGGGTGTCTTCCGAACGCTTGGCGATGTCGGAGAAGGTGGTCTCCAGCATGGTGCGCTTGCGGACCAGCTCGCGATATTCGGGACCGATGCGGACCAGCTCGGTCAGGCGCACGGTGGCGGCCTCGAGGTCGCGGGCGGCCTGGCCGCGCGCCAAGCGCAGGCCGGCGACGTCGCTCTCGGAATCGGCCAGGTCGGTGTCCAGCGCCTGGCGCACGGGATTGACCCCGCGCCGGACGGTGGTGACCTGCTGGGCGGGGGCCGAGCGGATCTGCTCCTGCACCTCGGCGATCTTGCGATCCAGGTCCGCCACCAGAGGATAGCCGTCGACATAGCGCGCGGCGGCCTGCCGGCGCTGGTTCTGCAAGTCCAGCAGGCTGGCCGTCAGGTTCTCGATCTGTTGCGAGCGGCCGCGATCGCTGGACAGCTCCAGCTCGGCCGGCGCAGCCTGGAGACGGCGGGCCAGCACCGAGGCGCGGCCCGTGCGGGTGGCCAGCTGCTGGTCCAGCGACTGCACCTGGCTGGTCAGCGACGCCTGCTGGGTCTGGATGGTGGCGAACTCGGACGGATAGTCGCCAAAGCCGTGGTCGATCGAGAACTTGGACAGCTGGTCCTCGATCTCGGCCAAGCGGGTGTTGAGCTGGTCGCGCTGGCCGTTGACCGACTGCAGGTCCGACTGCTGGAAGATCGAGCGACGGCGTTCGATATAGAGCGCCACGAGCTTGTTGAGGACGTCGGCGGCGACGTGCGGGTCGCGGTTGCGCAGGCTCAGCTCGATGACGTTCGACTGCGGAACGTTCTCGATCGTCAAGTCCTTGCTCAGCTGCTCGGCGGCCTTCTCCAGACCCTGCGGCTGGGCGGCCAAGGCGGGATAGACGCGCGACAGGCCGATCTCCTGGATGGCCTTGGTGCGCAGGTCCTTGGCGGTCAGGATCTCCATTTCCGCGTGGACGATCTGGGCGCGGTCGAAGCTGAGGCCGGGCGTCGCGCCATTGACGTCGGTGCGGAAGACGTAGTCGTCGCCCAGCAGGATCAGCAGCCGCGACTGGGCCACGAAGATCGGCTGGGCCATGAAGATGGCGATGACCGCGATGATCACCGGGACCAGGAAGGCCAGCAGGGCTTCCTGCCGATAGTAGAAGGCCGGGGTCAGCAGTTCGCGAATGGTCAGGGGGGATCGAATACGGCCGACGGGGCCGTCCTGGGCATAGGACCCTTGATCGATCACCGCGGCAGTCATCTGGGTGGGGACACTCGATCGAACGAAACGCCGCCTGCGCATGGGCGGTTAACCATTCGATACGGTCGCAATCTTAATAAAGGCTAACGTTTGGGAGCCTCGAGCCCTTGTCGGGGAAGGGTTTGTGGCCCGAGCCTTGGAATCCTTGGCCTTGGGACCGCCGTGCGCGGAACGATGCTGCTTTTTGACGCGGACGCACCGGGCGTTAACAACGAATTTCTAACCGACGTGGCCGCACCCTGATCTATGAGAACCCGACGCCCCGGCGTCGATGGAGGTCTGCAAGTGTTGTCATGGGCTCGGTTCGCGGCGCTGGCCGCCGTGACGCTGGTCGCCGCGTGCGCTTCCGCGCAGCCGGCGCGCCGGGACTATGGGGCCCCTTCCTACGCACAGCCCGCCTATGACCAGGCCGTCGATCCCGGGGTCGGCTTCGCTCAGTGGTCCGCTGACGACTATCGTTATCGAATCGGTCCGGGCGACGAGCTGGCCGTGCGCTTCCTGTTGAACCCGGACCTCAACGCCTCAGTGCTGGTGGGCCCCGACGGTCGGGGCGTGTTCCCGCTGGTCAGCGGCCAGGGCGTGGCGGGCATGACCGTCGAGCAGGCCAACCTGGCGCTCAGCCGGGCCTATGGCTCGGTGCTGCGCAACCCGCAGGTCGAGACCCTGATCACCACCTATGGCGCGGCGCAGATCTTCGTCGGCGGCGAGGTCAAGGAGGCGGGCGTCAAGCCGATCAAGGGGCAGCTGACCGTGGCCCAGGCCGTGGTGGCGGCGGGCGGCTTCCTGGAGACGGCCAGGACCGGCAAGGTGGTGGTGCTGCGCCAGCGTCCGGGCGATCCGCGCCTGTTGATGCGGACGGTCGACGTGCGCGCGGCGATGAACGGCGGCGACGGCGGCGATTTCGCTGTCCTGCCAGGCGACCTGATCTTCGTGCCGCGCAAGGCGATCGCCGAGGTCAACCTGTTCATCCGCCAGTACATCACCGGCGCCTTGCCCTTCACCTTCAACTACAGCATCAACCGCGGATCCCGTTACTAGGCGGGCGGGGCCACGGCCGGGGGACGGATGTCGCGCTATCTGATCTCCGCCGTCGAGCAGGCGATCTGGTCGGTGCTGAATTTCGGCGTCAACCTGCTGTTGATCCGCTTCGTCGCGCCCGACCAGTACGGCGGGTTCGTGTTCTGGGCCTCGTGCGGCTTCGTGCTCTCCAGTTTCCAGAACGCCCTGACGGTCTGCCACCTCCAGGTGCTGGCCCCCGGCGACGGACGCGCGCCGGACAGGCTGCCGGTCGAGCGGCTGATGCACGCGGTCAACCTGGTGTTCCTGGTCGTGGTGGCCCTGGCCAGCCTGGCCGGAGCCCTGGCCTATCGCCACTCCGGCAGTCCCTACGGCGCGATCGCCGCCTGCCTGTTCGTGCCGGCCTATCTGCTGCAGCAATATGTGCGGGCCCTGACCTTCTCGCGCGGCCGGCCGGCCGCGGCGGCGATCCAGACCGGCGCGGTGTTCGGGCTGGTGGTCTTGGCGCTGGGCGGAGCGATGGTCCTGCGCCTGCCGCTGGACGCCAATCTGATCCTGCTGTGCCTGGGTGGAGCCTATGCGCTGTGCGGCGTCGTCGGCATGGCCTGGGCCGGAGCGGGGCAGGGGCGCCCGGCGGGCCTGCATGAGCTGGCCGGCTACGGCGCCTACGCCAAGCAGTCGGGCTGGATCTTCCTGGGCGTGTCGAGCACCGAGCTGCTGACGCGATTCTACGTCTTCGTGGTGGCCGGCTGGTACGGCGCGGCGATCCTGGCCTCGCTGGCGGCGACCCAGCAGTTGCTGCGGCCGATCCCGCTGCTGGCCTCGTCCTGGGGGATGGTGGCGCGGGCCGATCTGGCCAAGCGGCGCGAGGCCGAGGACTGGCGCGCTTTTGCCGGCACGGTGGTCCTGGCCCTGGTCGGCGGGCTGGTGGTGGCGGTGCTGTGGACCCTGCTGGTTTTCCGCGCCTGGCCCGTGTTCACCACCCATCTCTTCGGCGGCAAGTACGGCGAGGACGGCTGGATGGTGCTGCTGTGGGGCGTCGGCGCGGCGATCGGCTTTGGCCAGGTCGTGGTCAGCGCGGCCTTGCAGGTGCTGAAGATGTTCAAGGCCCTGGCGTTGGCCAACGCCGCCGCGTCGCTGGTCGCGGCCGCGGCGATCCTGCTGATCATGCGCGGCTTCGGCTATGGCGGCGCGATCGTCGGCACAGCGGCCGGTCAGCTGCTGGAGCTGGTCGTCATGGGGTCCATGTTGGCGGCAGCAGTCGCGTCTCGGACTCGGCCAGCGCCCGCAGCGCCCTAGGCGTTGCTGCCCGGGGCTTGGGCGCATAGCGCATGTCGATGTCGATCCCGGCCAGCAGGATCATCACCCCAAACATCGAGTTGGCCGCGAACAGGCTGCTTTCCATCCAGTTGTGGACGAACAGCACCAGCGGGAACACGCCCAGATAGACGCTGTAGGGCAGGGCGGTGTTGTCCTCGCCGGGACGCGCCATCAGGCCCTGGCGGATCAGGGCCATGCCGCGCAGGATCCAGCGTCCCAGCAGGAACAGCGACCCGAGCAGGCCGGCGACGCCGGTGGTGACCAGGAGGTCGATGTAACCATTGTGGGACTCGTTGGTGTAGGAGTCCGGCTGGGCGAACCACAGGTCGGTCTGCAGGCTGGGCTGCACCTTCGGGTCCACGTCCCAGAACGAGGCGAAGCCCACGCCCTTGAAGGGATGATGGGCGAACTCGCCCAGCACGAAAGCCCACACCTCGGTGCGCTGGGTGAAGGTCACGTCGCGCAGCGGGGCCAGGGGATCGGCGCCGATCACCCGGCTCCAGGCCAACCAGCCGAAGCCCATTGCCAGCAGACCCAGCACCCCGACCGCGACCAGGGCCCGCAGCGCGCCGGCCCGCAGGCGCAGGATCATCAGCAGGCCTGGGATCACCAGGATGGCGGCGGCCAGGATGCCCATGCTGGTCTTGGACTTGCTGCCGATCAGCAAGGCCACGCAGCCCAGGAACATCGCGCTCCAGAACAGTCGACCGCTCAGGCGCGGGTGGAACAGGATGTAGGGGCTGATCACCAGGCCCGACAGCAGCATCACCGAGCCCAGGGTGTTCTTGTGGTTGTGGATCGCCGCCAGGCCCAGCACGGTCATCGAGGCGCTCGGCGCGACGATCCACGACACCAGGTCGATGATGATGACGATGGCGCAGGCCGTGGCCAGGGCCGCGTGGATGCGCCGGGCGTCGCGCAGTCCCGCCACCAGGGCCACGCAGATAATCAGGTTGAGCATGTAGAGAAAGAAGCGGCGGTTGGACGCCGCCGGATCGATGGCCCAGCGCGTGGTCGCCGCGAACCAGGCGAACACCAGCAGAAGCGGCCACAACCGCTTGAACAGCTCGACCGTCTCGCCGCGCCGGAACCACAGGATCGGCGCGGCCAGCCCCGCCAGGCCCAGCCAGATCAACCGGTTCAGCGGTGAGACCACGGCGGCGCCGGTCAGGGGGTCCAGCTCGACTTGGTGCTTGTACGGCGACTGGCCGATCATCAGGTACAGCACCATCAGGATCAGCACGAAGGCCGACCACAGGGCGATCAGCCCGTCCTGCTGCCCGGCCTCCGCGCGGCGATCGGCGTCGAGGCCGGCCCGCCACTCGTCCAGGACGCGTCGGCGGGGGGAGAGACTAGGCATTGACGGTCGCGCGCTTGAGGCCCAGCCGGATCGCCAGCACGTCGCGCAGCGCCAGACCCACGGCATAGAAGCCGCGCAGATAGCGCCGCCACAGCCGCTTGGGCTCCTTGGCCAGGCGGTACAGCCAAACGAAGCCGCTGTGCTCCAGCAGGTCCGGGGCGGGATTGGAATCGCCGGTCAGCACCGACAGCGAGCTGCCGATGCACAAGCCCACTCCGGTCGAACGGCCGTCCTGGATCACGCGATGGCAGAACAGCTCCGACTGCGGCGGGCCCATGGCCACGAATACGAAGCGAGCCGGGTGGGCGGCGACGAAGTCGATGGCCACGGCCACGGCGGCGGGATCGCGGATGAAACCCATCGGCGGATTGTGATGGGCGAGGTTGGTGAGGCCGTATTGCTTGCGCAGCTTGTCGATCAGTTCGGGCGCGCCGCCCACCACGGTCAGCGGAGTGTCGGCGACGATGACCTCGTCGAACATCTTGCGGACGACATAGGCTCCCGGGGCGAAGCGTAGGCGCAGGCCCGCCAGCACGGCGGTGCGGCCGATCACCCGGCTGTCGTTGGTGCTGATCCAGCACGCCTCGCTGGCGGCGCGGAACTCCTCGTCGTGGCGACGCAGATAGGCATGCTCGGCGTTGGGCGTGACGAACGTCGTGAACGGCGCGGCGGCCGGGCGCTCGGCCAGGGCCGTCACCGTCTGGTCGACGGTCAGCGGCGTGAACCTCAAGCCGGCGAACCAGATTTGCTGAAAGTCCTGCCCTGATTGGGGTTCCAGCGAACGGAGCATTAAGGGAACCTGTTGCAAGCTAGGGGTCGGCAAGACGACGCACCGCCGCGTCATCCTTAATATTCGCCCAACATCCCTTTACGTCCGGTTCCCGTCGAGAGGCCAGGTTTGAGATTTGCGCACGCCATGAAGCGGGTGATGGACATCGCGATATCCGCGACGCTCCTCGTCGTGCTCGCGCCCCTCCTGGCGCTCATCGCCCTGGCGGTGAAGGCGACCTCGCGTGGGCCGCTCTTCTATGCGTGCCACTGGGTGGGGATGCAGGCGCGGCCGTTCACCGGTTTCAAGTTCCGCACCATGGTCGACAAGGCCGAAGCGATGGAGGCCGGTCTCCAGGATCGCAACGAGATGAGCGGTCCGGCCTTCAAGCTGACCAACGATCCGCGCATTACGCCGCTGGGCAAGGTGCTGCGCAAGTACAGCCTGGACGAGTTACCCCAGCTGTGGAGCGTGCTGATCGGCGATCTCAGCCTGGTCGGCCCCCGGCCGCCGCGCGAGCACGAATACGCTCGCTTCACCGAGTTCCAGAAGCAGAAGCTGGCCGTGAAGCCCGGCATCACCTGCCTGTGGCAGGTCGAGGGCCGCCACCGCATCAGCGACTATGACGACTGGGTCGAGCGCGACCTGGATTACATCCGCCGCTGGTCGCTGTGGCTGGACGTCCAGATCCTGTTCCGCACGGCCTTGGTGGTGCTGAAGGGAACCGGCGCATGAGCCAGGCTCCCGATATCAGCGTCGTGGTGCTTAGCTATGACCGCGTCCACCTGCTGGAGCGCACCCTGGTCGCCTGCCTGCGCGATGACGTCGCCAACGGCGTGCCGTTCGAGATCATCGTCGTCGACAACCATCCCGACCGTCTGGCCCAAGGCCTGGTCGAGCGCCTGGACGCGAGCAGCCCAGTGTCGCTGACCTATCTGAGCGACGCGCGCCGCAACGTCTCGATCGTGCGCAACATCGGCATCCACGCCGCGCGCGGGCGCTATGTGGCCTTTATCGACGACGACGAGGCGCCCGACGCCGACTGGCTGTCGGAGCTGCACGCGTGCCTGGAGCGCACCGACGCCGACGCGGCCTTCGGGCCCAAGCACCCGGTGTTCGAGGCCGGCGTCGCGCCCGACTGGGACCCCGAGGGCTGGCGCTACACCCTGGACTACCAGGAGCCTGCCGACGCGCCGATCCACCTGTTCGGGCGGCTGCGCAAGAAGGGCAAGGGCCTGGGCAGCGGCAACGCCGCCTTCCGCGTGGCCACCTGCTTTGACACCGCCGAGCCGTTCAGCGTCGCGTTCGGCGACGGCAACGGCGAGGACACCCACCTGCTGTTCCGCCTCGCCCTGGCCGGCAAGCGCTTCGTCTGGTGCCCGACCGCCATGGTGCGCGAGTTCATCGAGACCGACCGCACCAAGCCCAGCTACATGGTCACCCGCATGAAGCGCGGCTCGCAGCACTATGCGGCCTCGCGCATCGCCACCAGCGACAGTCCGGGCCTGACCCGCATCAAGGTCACGCTGTTGGGTGTGGCCCAGTTCTGCGTCCATGCCGGCCTCTACCTCGTATCTGGGGAATGGGCGCGGACGGGGCGGTTCAATCATCGGATCGGCATGGCCAAGGGGCTTGGCAAGCTGACCTGGCGCGCCCCGATCGGTTTCATCGACGAGAAGGCGGCATGACCGACCTGTCGATCGTCGTCGCCACATATGACCGTCCGGTCTCGCTGGAGGCGACGCTGGCGTCGTGCCTGGCGCAAACCAACGCTCTGGGCCTGACCATCGAGATCGTCGTGGTCGACAACCATCCCAGCGGCAATGGCCGCGCGGTGGTGGAGCGACTGGCGACCACGACGGCCTGGCCGATGCGGTACGTCACCGACCTGACCCGCAACATGTCGACCCTGCGCAACCGCGGCTTCGCCGAGGCGGCGGGCAAGCTAGTGGCTTTCATCGACGACGACGAGGTCGCCTTGCCCAACTGGCTGGACCAGCTGGTCGGCGCGCTTCGCACGGCCGACGCCGACATCGCCGTCGGGCCGCGCCTGGCGACCTTCCCGAACGGTCCGCCGGCCTATGATCCGACCGGCGCGCAGTTCGCCCGTGACCTTCACCTCCCGGACGGCGCGCTGGTCGACCTGACCGCGCCGTCGGGCAAGCCGCGCTATGGCCTGGGCACCGGCAATTCCCTGTTCGTCGTCGCGCGCTGCTTCTCAAGGGGGCAGGCGGCCATGCGCGAGGAATTTGGCGACGCCGGCGGCGAGGATGCCGAGCTCTTCGTGCGCCTGCACCGCGAGGGTCGCCGCATCGTCTGGGCCGCGCGCGCCTTCGTCACCGAGGCCGTCGCGCCGCACCGCACCGACATCGCCTACCGCCTGCTGCGCACCCGCCGCGAAACCCAGCACTACGTCTCGATCTATCTCGACGCCGCCCCGCGACCCCGCCTGGTCTGGGCCAGCCTGATGGCCAAGGGCGTGCTGCAACTGCTTGTCGGCGCGGCGCTGGCGGCGATCACGGGCGAGTTCTGGTCGCGACGCAGGCTGAAGGGCCGGCTCTTGATGGCGCACGGCGCCGGCAAGCTCAGCTGGAAACAGCCGGTCGGATACATTGTCGAACCCGTTTCGGGTTCTCCCGGCGGAGCAGGCGCCTAGCCTGGCCATCGGCTTGCAACAAACGCCACCGAAGGGTGGGGGCAACCTCGTTTTGGGTCAGATTTGGCCCAAAACGGCTGACTGAAAGCGAAGACCCATGCTGCAACGTCTCGATGTGACACAAGTGCTGACCGCCAATCTGGCCAACCAGATCAAGCTGTTCGCCGACGGCGCCAGCATGGCGGATTTCACACGGCTGCATGCCGAGGGCCAGGTGGCGGGCTTCACCACCAACCCGACTTTGATGCGCCGCGCGCAGATCACCGACTACGAGGCCTTTGCCAAGGAGCTGCTTCAGCACATTCCCGACGCGCCGATCTCGTTCGAGGTGTTCTCCGACGAGTTCGAGGACATGAAGCGTCAGGCCCGCAAGATCGCGCGCTGGGGCGACAACGTCTACGTCAAGATCCCCATCACCAACACTAAGCGCGAGAGCAGCTTGCCGATGGTGCGTGAGCTGGCCGCCGAGGGCGTGAAGCTGAACGTCACGGCGATCCTGACGCTGGAGCAGGTGGCCGGCACGGTCGATGCGCTGGAAGCCGACGTGCCCGCCGTGGTCTCGGTGTTCGCCGGCCGCATCGCGGACACGGGCGTGGACCCGATGCCGATCATGCGCGCCGCCGTGGCCATGGCCGCCCGCAAGCCCAAGGCCGAGGTGCTGTGGGCCAGCGTCCGCGAGGTGCTCAACATCTACCAGGCCGCCGATTGCGGCTGCCACATCATCACCTCCACGCCTGACGTGCTGAAGAAGCTGTCGATGGCCGGCAAGAACCTGGATGACCTCTCGCAGGAGACGGTGGCCATGTTCTACGACGACGCCGTCGCCGCGGGCTTCCAGCTCTAGGCCGCTGTCGTGGCCGCCTCGATCGCTAGAGCGCTGGTGCTGGCGGCCGGCATGGGCAGCCGGATCCGCACGATCGCCGGCGATCTGCCCAAGCCGCTGATGCCGTTCGGCGACGACACCATCCTGGCGCACAACCTGCGCTGGCTGGCGGCCGGCGGCGTGCGCGAGGTCTGGATCAACCTGCATTTCGCCGCCGACGCCATCCGCGAGGCCATCGGCGACGGCTCGGCCTTCGGCCTGACCGTGACCTATGTCTACGAGCCCGCGCTGCTGGGCACCGCCGGGGCCCTGGCCAATATCGCCTCGGTCGTCGATCGGCCGATGCTGGTGGTCTATGGCGACAACATCGTTCGTTGCGACCTGGACGCCCTGGCCGCGCGCCATGCGGCGACCGGCGCGGAAGCGACCCTGGCGCTTTTCGACCAGCAGAGCCATCCGCACACCGGCATCGCCGGCGGCCGGGTCGAGCTCCACGCAGACGGCCGCGTCAGCGCCTTCGTCGAGGGCGCGGCCTCGGCCTCGACCCTGGTCAACGCCGGCGTCTATGTAGTCGAGCCCAGACTGCTGGATCTGATCCCGAGCGGGACGAGCGTGGATTTCGGCCGCGACGTCTTTCCGGCCATGCTCGATAGCGGTCGCGCGCTGCAGGGCTATGTGATCGACGCCGCCGGCTTCTGCCTGGGTCTCGACACGCCCGAGAGCCACGCCGAGGGGCAACGTCTGCTGGCCGAGGGGAGGATCGCGCTGTGAGCGTTCCCGCCGTCTTCCTCGACCGCGACGGCGTGCTCAACCGCATCGTCTGGCGCGACGGCAAGGCCGCCTCGCCGCGCGCCGTCGAGGAACTCGAGATCGAGGACGAGGCGCCCGCCGCCCTGGCCGCGCTGAAGGCCGCCGGCTTCAAGCTGCTGGTCGTCACCAACCAGCCCGACGTCAGCCGTGGCCTCATGACCGCCGAGACCTTGAACGCCATCCATCGCCGCGTGTCAGAGGCCTTGCCGGTCGACGACATCGCCGCCTGCACGCACGACAACGCCGATAACTGCGCCTGCCGCAAGCCCAAGCCGGGCCTGGTTCTGGATCTCGCCGCCCGCCACGGCGTCGACCTGGAGCGATCCTGGCTGATCGGCGACCAGGAACGCGACATCGTCTGCGGCAAGGCCGCCGGCTGCCGGACCGTGCTGTTGGCGCGCTCGTATAATTCAGGTCGGGAATCCGACGCCGATCACGTCGTGGAAACCTTGTCGCAAGCCCTCGCGGTCATGATGCGGCCAACTACGCTCGCCCAGGCCGGATAAGGAACACAGCTCATGTTCGCGGATCATTTCTTCGACGCCGCCGCCCGCGCGATGGCGGCCATCGATCGCAACGCCGTCGAGGCGATGGCGGTGAAGCTGGCGGCGGTGCGCGACGGGGGCGGGCGACTGTTCCTGCTCGGCGTCGGCGGCAGCGCCGGTCACGCCAGCCACGCCACCAACGACTTCCGCAAGATCTGCGGCTTCGAGGCCTATTGCCCGACCGACAACGTCTCGGAACTGACGGCCCGCATCAATGACGAAGGTTGGGAAGGCACTTTTTCGACTTGGCTGGAAAGCAGCCGGCTGAAGCCGGAAGACGGCCTGCTGATCTTCTCGGTCGGCGGCGGCAGCCTGGAGCCGCCGGTCAGCGCCAACCTGGTGCGCGCCATGCAGCTGGCCAAGCAACGCGGCGCGACGGTCACCGGCATCGTGGGCCGCAACGGCGGCTACACCGCTCAGATCGCCGACGCCTGCGTGGTGGTGCCCACGGTCGATCCGCAGCTGATCACGCCCCTGGTCGAAGGCCTGGCGGCGGTGGTCTGGCACCTGCTGGTCTCGCACCCGGCCCTGGCCCAGAGCAAGGGTCACTGGGAGCAGATCGCGCCTGTCGCGGCGACGGCTTGACCCCATGATCTCCACTCGCACCCCGTTGCGCGTCACCCTGGGGGGCGGTGGCACCGACTTGCAGAGCTATTACCAGCACGATGGCGGCTTCATCTTCGCCATGGCGCTGGACAAGTACATCCACATCTCGGCCCATCGGCCGGCGTTCCATGACCATGTGGCGCTGATGGGCCCCGATCCCGAAACGGTCGCCCGCTCGACCGATCTCAAGCACGAGCTGGTCCGCGCCGCGCTGCTCAGCCACGGGATCGAGACGGGCTTCGAAGCCGCCTCGATCGGCGATATCGTCGGCGGCACCGGCCTGGGTTCGTCCAGCTGCTTCCTGGTCGGCTTCCTGCGGGCGCTGCACGCGCTGAAGGGCCACACGCCCGACCGTCAGGCCTTGGCCGAAGAGGCCTGCGATCTCGAGATCAACGTCCTGGCCAAGGGCATCGGCAAGCAGGACCAGTACATGGCCGCGTTCGGCGGCCTGACGACCCTGGACATCGCGCCGGACGGACAGGTGAAGGTCGGCGCCGTCGCCATCGATCCCGAGGTCGAGGCCGCCTTCGTCGCCCACACCCACATCTACTATACCGGCCTGCGCCGCGACGCGGCAGTGATCCTGGACGACCAGAACAGCGCCATGCTGGCCGCCGGCGCGCAGCACGACCAGGTCGCCCAGAGCCTGGGGGCGATCAAGGACCTGGGCTACCGCATCCGCGACGCGTGGGTCGCCGGCGACCTCGAGGGCTGGGGCCTGATGCTGCACGAGCACTGGCTGAGCAAGAAACGCCTGTCGTCCAAGATCAGCTGGCCGCACATCGACCAGCTTTACGACCATGTCCGCGCCAACCATGGCGTGACGGGCGGCAAGGTGATCGGCGCCGGCGGCGGCGGCTTCCTGATGCTGTTCACGCCGGGTCCGGGCGACGCGCTGGAGGCCTACATGGCCTCGCAGAACATGCCGCGCCTGCATTACGGCATCGATCGCGGCGGCGCGCAGGTGCTGCTGGGCGACGAGCGATAGGGCGGGACCATGGGGCTGGGCCGCGCTGTTCATCCATTCGACGTCAGGGCGCGCGCGCCGCTGCGCCTGGGCCTGGCCGGCGGCGGCACTGACCTGTCGCCCTATTGCGACCAGTTCGGCGGCGCGGTGCTGAACGCCACCATCGACCGCTTCGCCTTCGCCCATATCGCCCCCAATCCCGACGGCGCCCTGGTGTTCCGGGCCCGCGACCTGGGCGCCGACGAGGTGTTGATCCCCGGCGCGCCGCTGGCGCTGGACCAGGAGCTGATCCTGCACAAGGCGGTCTACGCCCATGTGGTCGAGACCTATCTGGACGGCCGCGCGCCGGCCCTGACGGTGTCGACGACCATCGACGCGCCGGCGGGTTCCGGCCTAGGCTCGTCCTCGGCCCTGGTCGTGGCCCTGGTCGAGGCCTTCCGCGTGGCGCTGGAGCTGCCGCTGGGCCCCCACGAGGTGGCGCGGCTGGCCTTCGACATCGAACGCGTCAAGCTGGGCCTGGCCGGCGGTCGGCAGGACCAGTACGCCGCCGCGTTCGGCGGGGTGAACTATATCGAGTTCCTGGCCCAGGAAAGGGTGCTGGTCAGCCCGCTGCGGGTGCCGCGCGCCTATCTCAACGAGTTCGAATCCTCGCTGGTGATCTGCTTCACCGGCCAGTCGCGACGCTCGGAAGGCATCATCCAGGAACAGATCGACGGCCTGCGCGGCATGAACGCCGAGACGATCGACAGCATGCATCAGCTGAAGGCCGACGCCGCCTCGATGCGCGAGGCCCTCCTGCGCGGCGACATGCGCGACCTGGCCGACATTCTGATGCGCTCGTGGGCGGCCAAGAAGCGCACCGCCAAGGGCGTGGCCACCGATGTCGTCGACCAACTGTTCGACCTGGCCATCGCCAACGGCGCGTGGGGCGGAAAGGTGTCAGGCGCGGGCGGCGGCGGCTTTCTGATGTTCTGCACCGACCCGGAAAACCGCTACCACCTGATCTCGGCGCTGAACGCCGCCGGCGGCCAGGCCAGCTCTGTGAAGATCACCTTCGACGGAGCCGAGGCCTGGAGCGTGCCGCGATGAGCGGTCACGTGCGGCAGGTCGCGATCCTGATCGGCGGCGCCGGCTCGCGCCTGGGCGCCCTGACCCGCGACGTCCCCAAGCCGATGCTCGACGTCGGTGGCCGGCCCTTCCTGGAGCATCTGCTGGAGAAGGCGAGAGGACACGGTCTCAGCCATGTCCTGTTGCTGGCTGGCCACCGCGCCGACGTCGTCAGCGACTATCTGGTCGCCAGCGGCGTGGCCGAGCGCCTTGGTCTGCACATAGAGCTTTCGGTGGAGCCAGCGCCCCTGGGCACCGGTGGAGCCCTGTCGCATGCTCGTGCGCATCTCGAAGACGCCTTCCTGCTGGTCAATGGCGACACCTGGTTCGACTTCGACTGGCGGGTTCTGGCGGAGGGCTCAGCCCATCTCGCCACCATCGCCTTGCGGTCCATTGAGATCGCCGACCGCTATGAGACCATCGTCCTCGATGGCGACCGCGTCGCGGCCTTCAAGCCCCGCACAGGGGAGCCGACGCCCGGCCTGATCAATGGCGGGGCCTATCAGTTGTCGAAGGCGGTGATCCCCGTTGGCGGGGCCGTGTCGTCGCTGGAGCAGGATTTGCTGCCGGCGCTGTGCGCACGGGGCGACCTGGGCGGCAGGGTGTTCGAGGGGCCGTTCATCGACATCGGCCTGCCAGAAAGCCTGGCGGCGGCCCAGCGCATGTTCCGCGCCTAGGAGCGCGGGGCCGTCGCGACGGGATCGAGAGTCCCGCCGCGACGGCGCGACGGATCAGGCGTCGCCGTCGGCGAGATCGGCGATCAGGCCGTTGATCGGCTCGTCGAACGCGGTGGTGACGTTGTGACCGGTGTCGATGACGCCGACCTTGGCGACATGCGGGGTTTCCACTTCGGGCGGGGTGTCTTCGGACGGCGTGGTCATCGGGCTGCCTTTGAATACGAGGGGCGCCGGGCGACTTTCGCCCCACAGGCCCCGGAGCCGAGGCTGCCATGGCGCCGCTTGGTTGTCAGCCCAACTTCGCCTTGGATGCGCGCCCATGAACGGTCGCCCATGTCGAAGGCCGAGCAACCGATCGCGCGCCGACAATTTGGGCGCTCGGCGCCCCGCCGCGAAAATCCCGTGACGGCATGCTATGGGGAGCCATGACCGAGATCGAAGACCGCCTCGCCGCCGCCGCCTTTCGCCGCCTGGTCGAGCACCTGCGGATGCGGACCGACGCCCAGAACGTCGACCTGATGGGCCTGGCCGGCTTCTGCCGCAACTGTCTGGCCGACTGGGTCGAGGAGGCCTCGGACGGCGCCCTGGATCGAAATCAGGCGCGCGAGGCGATCTACGGCATGCCTCAGTCGGAATGGAAGGCGCGTCACCAACAGGCCGCGACGCCCGAGCAGTTGGCCCGCATGGACGCCAGCGTGGCCCTGAACGCCAAGCTTCGCGCCGAGCGAGGCTAGGACCGCTTTGCGTCAGTGCGTCAGCACGACGCCGGCCGCGACCGCCACGAAGTGCAGGCCCGCGCCGGCGCAGACGAAGCCATGCCAGACGGCGCGGCGATAGGGCAGGCGGGGATTGAGGAACAGCAGGCTGCCGCCGGTATAGACCAGCCCGCCCGCGATCAGCAGGGCGAAGGCCGCGAAAGGCAGGCTGTGGCGCAGCGGCTCCAGCACCAGCAGCGCCACCCATCCGAAGACGACATAAAGCGCCGTCCAGACCCGCTCGGAAATCCTCGGCAGGGCCAGCTTGCCGACGATTCCGGCGGCGGCGAGGGTCCAGACCAGGCTGGTCATGCCGATCGCCCAGGCGCCGTCGAGGCGCTGGGTGGTGAAGGGCGTGTAGGAGCCGGCGATCATCAGGAAGATCCCCGCCTCGTCGAGGCGTCGCAGGGCCGGACGCGCTGCCGAGACGTGGCTCAGATTGTAGACTGCCGAAAACGCCAGCATGCAGATCAGGGCCGCGCCGTAGAGGCCGGCGGCCAGGACCATGCCGGGCCGGCCGGTGATCAGCGCGCGCTCGACCAGCCAGACCGCGCCGACGGCGGCCAGGGCGATGGCGACGAGGTGGATCCATCGATCCGCCGCCCGCTCCCCGGCATTGGGATAGTGATCGACCAGATATTCGTCGGGGATGGCGCGCATGAAGGCATAAGGCCGGCCGTCGGATGTTGTTCCGCGAACCGCCCCGCGAGCGACCGTCTGGACCGAGACGACTAGGCGCTGTTGGCGAGCCGTAGCAACAACTGCTCGACCAGGGCGCGGCGGCCTACGTCGTCGGCGGTCGGCGTGGCCACCACGACTCGGCCGTCGCCGACGGAGAGATCGCCGGCCCATCGGGACAACGCCTTTTCGGCGGCCTTGAGCGCACCGGGCGTCAGGGTCAGGGCCACGCCCTTGGGACCGGCGCGGACCTGACGGACTCCGGCCGCCTTGGCCAGGCTCTGCAGGCGGGCCTGCCCCAGCAGGGCGTCCAGAGCGTCGGGAAGGGCGCCGAAGCGGTCCTCCAGCTCCTCCTCGAAGGCGTCGATTTCGGCCAGCGCCTCGATCCGCGCTAGGCGCGCATAGAGGCCGATGCGAGTGACCGCGTCGGGCACATAGTCCTCGGGGATCGCGCCCGGATCGCCCAGACCGATATCCGGTATCCATTCGCCAGCCTCGACCTCGCCGCGCGCCACCCGCACGGCGCGCTCAAGCAGCCGTTGATAGAGCGCAGCCCCGATCATCCGGATGTGGCCGGCCTGGTCCTCGCCGACCAGGTCGCCGCCGCCTCGCAGGTCCAGGTCCCGGGCGCTGATCGCCAGGCCCGAGCCCAGCCGGTCAAAGGCCTCCAGGGTCGACAACCGCGCCCGGGTGGCGTCGGAGAGGTCGTCCTGCGGATCCGACAGCAGATAGGCGACGCCCTGGGCACGGCCCCGGCCAACGCGCCCGCGCAGCTGGTGCAGCTGCGACAGCCCGAAGCGGTCGGGCCGCCAGACGATCATGGTGTTGGCGCGCGGCACGTCGAGACCGCTCTCGATGATGTTGGTGGCCAGCAGCACGTCGCCCTCGCCGTCGGCGAACCCGACCATCACAGCGTCGGCCTCGTCGGCGGGCAGGCCGCCATGGGCGACGCGCACCGACAGTTCAGGGACGAGCTCGGCCAGCTGGCTTTGCAAGGGCCCGATGTCCTCGATGCGCGGGGCGACGAAGAAGCTCTGGCCGCCGCGCCGCTTCTCCCGCAACAGGGCGGTGCGCAGGCTGGCCGCGTCGAACGGCGCCAGGAAGGTGCGGATCGGCCGCCGGCGCGCGGGCGGGCTGGCGATTACGCTGACGTCCTGGATGCCGACCATGGCCGCCTGCAAGGTGCGCGGGATCGGGGTGGCGGTCAGGGTCAGGAGGTGGCCGTCGGCGGCCAGGTCGCGCAGTTGCGCCTTCAGGGCCGCGCCGAACTTCTGCTCCTCGTCGATGATCATCAGGCCCAGATTGTCGAAGGCGACGTCCTTGCCGCCCAGGGCCTGGGTGCCGATGACGATGCGGATTTCGCCGCTCTCCAGCCCCTGCTTGACGGCTCGCGCCTCGGCCGGCGTCACTAGGCGCGAGAGATGGGCCACGCCCACGCCTGTGCCGGAGAATCGGCGCTTGAAGGTCTCCACATGCTGTCGGGCCAGCACCGTGGTCGGTGCGGCCAGGGCCACCTGCCGGCCGCTCAGCGCCACGGCGGCGGCGGCCCGCAAGGCGACCTCGGTCTTGCCGAAGCCGACATCGCCGCAGACCAGCCGGTCCATCGGCCGGCCCGAGGCCAGGTCGGCAAGCACGGCCTCGATGGCGGCGGACTGGTCTGGCGTCTCCGGGTAGGCGAAGCGCGCGGCGAACCTGGCATAGGCGGCCTTCGGCGCGGTGATCGGCTCGCAGCGCCGGGCCTCGCGAGCCTTGGCCAGGGCGACCAACTGCGCGGCGGCCTCGTCGACATGGCGGCTGACCTCGGCCCGGCGCTTGATCCAGCCGTCGCCCTTCAGGCGGTCCAGCGTGACGGCGGCGGCCTCGGCGCCATAGCGCCAGATGCGGCCGATCTCCTCGATCGGGGCCAGAAGACTGGCGCCGCCGTGATAGTCCAGCTGCAGGGTGTCGCGTGACACGCCGTCGATTTCGATGGTCTTCAGGTCGCGCAGCACGCCGACGCCATGATCCTCGTGCAAGACGACGTCGCCGGGGCGCAGATCGGGTTCGGCGACCAAGTCCTGCAGGCCCGAGGTCGGTCGCGCGGCCATGCGCCCGCCGACCACGTCGCTGGCGGCGATCACCGCCAAGCCCGCGGCGGCGTCGACGAAGCCGGTGTCGAAGTCGATCTGCAGGCTGACGACCTGGCCCAGGTCCGCCGCCATCGCCGTGTCCCAGTCGGCGACCGGATCGGGCTTCAGGTCCAGCCCGCGCGACAGGGCCTTGGCCAGCGGCCGCTGTTCCTGCTTGAGGCCGGTCAGCACGACCCGGCGGTGGGCGTCACGGTGTGTCTGCACCAGATCGCAGAAGGCCCGTCCCGGATTGCGCTGGGCGGCCAGGTTGGGGATCGGCTCCAGGCCTTCCAGGTCCAGCGCCGTGGTCTTCCAATCGGCGAGGGCGGCCTGCAGGTCCTCGCCCAGCAGGTAGAGCGCGGCGGGCGGCGAGGCGACCGGGCCGTCGGCGCCGCCCAGGCTGCGGCGAGCCTCGTAGGCCTCGATGACGTGGTCTTCGACATCGGCCAGGCGGGCCAGCGACTTGGCGTCGGTCGACAGCCGCGCCTTGGGCAAGAGGTCGAACACGCTCTGCAGCGGGCCATAGTGCTCGGCCAGGGCGTGCTCCGCGCCGCCGTTTCTGGACGCTTCCGCCTCGGCCTCCGCCAGGATGAGTTCGCTGGCGGGACCCAGTGACAGGTTGTCGATCTCGCCTTCGGATCTCTGGCTGAGCGGGTCGTAGGTGCGGATCTCGCCGATGGTCTCGTCGCTGACGACGATCCGCACCGGGCGAGCCGCGTCGGCGGGAAAGATGTCGATGACCTCGCCGTGGAAGGCGATCTCGCCGGGCTCGTCTATGCGGTCGTCGAGGACGTAGCCGGCGCGAGCGGCGAAGGCCGCCAGGGCGTCGCGGTCCAGCGCCTGTCCGGGCTCCAACGTCAGGAAGGCTCCGTCCAGCGCCGCGCGCGGCGGCAGCTTCTGCACCAGCGCCTCGGGCGAAGTGACGACGACGTGGCCCGCCGGGTTCTCCGCCAGCCTCTGCAGCACGCGCATGCGCCGGCCCATCACGTCGCGCGATGGCGAGGCGCGGTCGTAGGGCAGGCAGTCCCATGGCGGCAGGACCAGTACGTCCAGGCTCGGCGCCAGGCCCGCCAGGGCGCGGCCGATCTCCTCGGCCCGCCGTTCGCTGGAGGCCACGTGGACCAGGCTGGCCCCGCGCAGGGTCGCCGCCTGGCGGGCCAGGGCGACGGCGGTGGCCGAGGCCGGCGCCTGCGACGCCACGCGTGCGGGTTCCTGTTGCGGCCGCGCGCCGGGCGTCAGGGTCTCGCCGACGGAAGGCGTGTGAGGATCGGCCGGGGCCATGCGCAACTCTGGTCAAAAAAGGGAGGCCCGACGGGATCGCGAGCAGGGCCACAACACCGGGTGATCGAGGAAGTTGCAGCAGTGCGAACGGCGGCGAGGCCAAAATCGCTCCACAGGCGTTTGCTCTCCGTAACGATAGGAGCCGCCATGTCAGACGCCGCCATCTCCCCGACCGCCGACACCTATCCCGAAGGCGCCGATCTGTTGGTCTCCTCCGGCCCGCATGACGCGTCGTTCTGGGATCGCCACCCCGACGTCGAGCGCTATCGGATCGTGGTGCGCACGCAGCAGGACGGCGAGCCGTCCGACGTGCTGGTCTGGCTGAAGGACGGCGTGCGGCTGGACGCCGAGCAAACCTTCGAGGTCGATGCGCCGCCGCCGCCTGAGCGGCCGGCAGACCTGGACTTTACCTTCGACACCGCCCACGACCCGGGCTTCTTCGAGCGCCATCCCGACGTCGTCGCGCGGCAGTGGGACCTGCAACTGAACGACCATGCCGACGGCGCCAGGCGGCGACTGCGCCTGTGGCTCCGACCCCGGGCGGAGGGGCTGGCCTAAAGCCTGGCGCTCATGGCGGCCAGCAGCGCCTGGGCCGCGAGGCGCGACGTCACGGCTTGGTCGCCGATGATCAACAGGCCGTCCCCGGCGCCGTCCGGTTCGATATCGAGGCGGCTCGGGGTCACGGCGACGGGCTTTCCCGCCGCCAGGATCTGGCCGATCATGCCGCCGGCCGGGTTCTCCACACGCGGCGGCCAGACGCCGCCCGACACCCCGATGCAATAGGCGCCGTCGAAGTCCTCGGGCTCGACCTGGTCGATGGCCAGGGTGTCGACCAGGGCGTCGCGCGCGAGCGGGTCGGCCTGGAAGCGGCGCATCAGAGGCGTCGTATCCATGCGTCCGCCGTCGGCGGTGCGCATGCCGGGATCGCCGCCGGACATCGAGGCCAGCACAATCTCGGCGCCCGCATCGCGAAACAGATAGTAGGGCTCAAGAAAGCGCTCGAACCGCAGGATGGGCGGCGGGGCGGACTGCCGGCTGTCGACGTCCGCGATCAAGATCATCAGAATCCGCATCACATTCCCCCCGCCGCATGAAGGCCGTGGGCCTCGTCGACCGTCGCGGCGGACATCGCGCGGGACGAGTTATCGGTTGTGAAAAGGTGTGAAGCCGGCGGTCCGTACCGCTCTTCCGGTCCGGTTTCAGGAGAACGTGGGCGCAGCGCGGCGCAGCTTTCGCCATTGCGCGGGAGACGCGCCGGCGACGCGGCGAAACAGCCTCGACATGTGCGCCTGGTCGCTGAACCCGCAGGTCAGGGCGACGCTGCAGAGGGGCTCCTCGCTGGTCAGCATCACGCGCTGCGCCTGGGCGACGCGCCGGCTCAGGATGTACTGCTGGGGCGTCACGCCGAAGGTGGTCTTGAACGCCCGCGAGAAGTAGGAGGCGCTCAACCGGACCCGGGCGGCGAGGTCGCCGATCCTGATCTGAGAGGTCAGGTTGTCGTCGATGTGGGCGACGGCCTTCTTGCTTTGCCAGGGCGCGAGCCCGGCCTGATCGCTCGACGCGCGCTTGGCGGGCTGTTCGGACCGTTCGCCCTCCAGCAGGGCGACCGCCCGTGACAGCGAGGCCCTGGCGACTTCCCGGTCGCTGTCCAGCGCATCGAAAGCGTCGGCCAGCAGGCGGCTGAGCAGCGCGACGGAGCGGCCGCTCTCGGCCTCGCGGGGGGCGAACGACCGCGACGGTTCGCGAACCCGCAGAACCGAAGCAAACGGATCGGCGCGGTTGGACGTTGTGGCGAGGGCTGCTGTCGTCATGACCTGGCTCCTTGATCGTCGCCCCGCCCGGCGGGCGGCGGCGTGAAGTGGTGAGCGCAGGGTGGGTCTCGGGGACGGTCGTCGCCAGTTATAGGCTGTGAAGAAGTGTAGGCCCGTGTTGCGGCCGCCTTTACACGCCTCGCGGCGCCGCCTGGACGATCGTTTCGCCGCGGGGACTGTTCGCATCGCGACGAACCGCGACATCGCTGTCACCAAGGCGCGGCCAAGGCTGGCTCTGAATCGCACCATCACATAACGTGGATATCGGGCGTTCGCAGTCAGGTTTCCCATGGTCCTCGTTACGCGCGCCGAGGGCCAGCACCGCCTCGCCTTCGGCGCCTTCCAGCTTGTTCCGGCCGAGCGCAAGCTGCTGCGCGCGGGCGCCCCCGTGCCTGTCGGCAGCCGGGGTCTCGACATCCTGATGGCCCTGATCGCCAGACCGGGCGAGGTTCTGAGCAAGGACGAGCTGATCGCCGCCGTCTGGCCCGACACCTTCGTCGAGGAGAGCGCCCTGCGGGTGCACATCTCGACGCTTCGCAAGGCCCTGGGCGACGGCCAGGACGATGTCCGATTGATCGCCAACGTGCCGGGGCGCGGCTACTGCTTCGTCGCGCCGGTCTCGGTCAGCGAGGCGGCTCCGGCGGAGCGCGCGCCGGTCGGTCCCGCGCCGCTGCCGCGTCGCCTTCCGACGCCGGTGACCAAGGTGGTCGGGCGCGATCTGGTCATCCGCGATCTGGCGAACCTGCTGACCCAGCAGCGTCTGCTGACGATCGTCGGCCCGGGCGGCATGGGCAAGACCACGGTGGCGGTCGCGGTCGCCGAACGGGTCGCGGACGCGCAGGACCGCGAGGCGGTCTTCGTCGACCTTGCCTCCCTGGCCGATCCCGCCCTCGCGCCGGGCGCGGCGGCCGCCGCCCTGGGGCTGGCGGTCCGCTCCGCCGATCCCGTGCAGGAGATCGCCAACGCGCTCCAGGGACGCCGCGTGCTGATCGTGCTCGACAGCTGCGAGCACCTGATCGACGCCGCCGCCGTCCTGGCCGAAACCCTGCTGGGTCTCGCGCCGGGCGTGACCATCCTGGCCACCAGCCGCGAGGCGCTGCGCGCGAGCGGAGAATGGGTTCACCGGCTCCAGCCGCTTGACGCCCCGCCCGTGTCGCCCGTGCTGACCGCGGCCGAGGCGCTTCGCTATCCGGCGGTTCAGATGTTCGTCGAGCGGGCCTCCGCCGTGCTGGGCGGCTACCAGTTGGACGATGGCCAGGCGCCCCTGGTGGCCGAGATCTGCCGCCGCCTGGACGGCGTCGCCCTGGCGATCGAGCTGGCCACCGGCCGCCTGGACGCCATGAGCCTTCCGGCGCTGGCCAGCTCCCTGGAGAACTGCTTCCAGGTGCTGACCCGAGGCCGACGCACCGCCTTGCCGCGCCACCAGACCCTTCGCGGCGCGATCGACTGGAGCTATGGCGGCCTCACGCCCGGCGAGCAGTCGACCTTCCTGCGCCTGGGCGCCTTCAACGGGCCGTTCACGCTGCAGGCCGCCCAGGCGATCACCGGCGAAGGCCAGGCCTCGACCGGCGTGGCGGAGGACCATCTGCTCAACCTGGTCGCCAAGTCGCTGGTGGTCGCCGACCTGGAAAGCGGGCAGGCGCAATATCGGCTTCTGGAGACGACGCGGACCTATGCCCAGGAGAAGGCCGAGGCGGCGGGCGAGGGGCCGGCCCTGCGCCGTCGCCACGCGCTCTACTACCGGGACCTGTTCGTGCACGCGGGCGCCGAATGGGAGACGCGGGCGACCAGCGAGTGGCTGACCGATTACGCCGGCCTGCTGGGCAACCTGCGCGCCGCCCTGGACTGGTCGTTCTCCGAGGAGGGCGAAGGGGCCATCGGCGTGGCGCTGACCGTGGCGGCCGTCCCCCTGTGGTTCCACCTGTCCCTGGTCGACGAATGCATCGGTCGGGTGCAGCGCGCCCTGGCGTGCCTGGAAGCCGCGTCGCAGCCGGACCTGCGCGCCCGGATGCGCCTCTACGCCGTGCTCGGTTTCCCGCAGATGCGCGCGATCACCGGCTTTCCCAGCGGCGTGGAAGCCTGGCGCTCCACCCTGGCGATCGCCGAGGAGATCGGCGACACCGACTATCAGGCGCGGGCGCTGTGGGCGCTGTGGATCGACCGCATCAACAATGGCGAAGCCGTCGAGGCGCTGGTGTTCGCCGATCGCTTCGCGGCCCTGGCCCAGGCCCAGCCCGAGGCCGCCGACCGGCTGGTCGCCCAGCGGATCCGCGGTTGGTCGCTGCTGATGCTGGGCGCGCTGGACGAGGCCCACGCCAATATCAGCGACATGTTGCGGCGCTACGCCCCGCCGCCCCAGCGCTCGCACGTGGCGCGCTTCCACTACGACCAGCGCAGCACGGCGCGGATCACCCTGGCGCGATCGTTGTGGCTGAAGGGCCTGGCCGATCAGGCCCTGGAGGACGTCGAGGACAACCTGGCCCAGGTGACGGCCTCGGGCCACACGCTGTCGGTGGCGCACGTGCTGTCGGACGCGGCCTGTTTCCTGGCCCTGTGGCGCGGCGACCTGGACCTGGCCGAGCGTTACGCGGGGATGCTGCGCCTCTACACCGCCGCCCAGGCCCTGGATGTCTGGAACACCTATGGCGACTGCTTCGAAGGCGAGATCCTGCTGCGACGGGGCAAGATCGCGCCGGGCCTCGTCCAGCTGCGCGCGGGGATCGACAAGCTCGAGCAGGCGGGTTTCATCTGCTACCAGACCGCCTTCCTGGGCGTTCTCGCCGACGGCCTGCGTGGCGCCGGCCAGTTGGCCGAGGCCATGGCGACGATCGATGAGGCCCTGGGGCGCTGCGCGCGGACGGGCGAGGCCTGGTGCCTGCCGGAGCTGCTGCGGCTGCGTGGCGAGATCCTGGCCGACCAGGGGCGAGGCGACGAGGCCGAGGAGATTTTCCTGCGCGCGCTGGAGATCGCCGCCGGCCAGGGGGCCCTGGCCTGGGAGCTGCGCGCCGCCATGTCCTTGGCCAGGGCCTGGAGCGGCGGCGATCGCGCGCCAGACGCCAAGGCGCGTCTGGTCTCAGTGCTCGACCGGTTCAGCGAGGGGTTCGGAACCGCCGACTACCGCGCCGGCCAGCGCCTGCTCGTCGGCCTGGCGTGACGTCGCTGCGATCGTCCGCTCGCTGATCGCGGTGACGGCGATGTCGCCGGTGACGTTGGTCACGGTGCGGAAGGCGTCCGGGATCGTGTCGACCGCCATCAGCAACACCAGGGCCTCGAGCGGCGCGCCGATCGCCAGGCAGATGGGGCTGAGGATCGTCACGAAGGTGGCCTGGCTGGGCAGGCCCACGGCCGCGATGCTGACGACGGCCGACATCCCCGCCGCGACGGCCATCTGCATCGGGTCCAGGACGTGCCCGGACAGCCTGGCGACATAGAGCGCGATGGCGCCCGCCGATGCGGCGCTGCCCAGGCGAAACAGCGACACGGCCAGCGGCAGCACCATGTTGGCGACCGGCTCGCGCACGCCCATCACGCGCGCCGCTTCCAGCATGGCCGGCAGGGTCGCGACCGACGATTGGCTGCTGAAGGCGACCGCCTGCGCGGGCGCCGCCGCCCGCGCGAAGCGGCTCAGGTCCATGCCGCTCCACAGCGTGGCCAGCGGATAGAGCACGGCGGTGGTCACGATGCAGAACAGCGACCCGGTCGCCACATAGTGGAACAGCGCGCCCGCCGCGCCCAGGCCGGTCTGGGCGGCCGCCACGAAGGCCAGGGCGAGGACGCCGACGGGCGCGGCCTTCAGCACCCAGTCCACGATCGTCAGCAAGGTCTTAAGGACGGCGTCCAGCCCGTCCAGCAGCCGCGTGCGCGACTCGGCCGCGAGCCGGGTGGCGGCGAAGCCGAAGGCCAGGCTGAACACCACCAGCGGCGCGATGGCGCCGTCGGCGGCCGCGGCGACGGGGTTGACCGGGATCAGGCCGGCGATCCAGTCGGTCGCCGCGGGCGGCATCGGAGCCGTCGCGCCGCCGGCCGCGAGGGCGTCGTGCATCGCGCGGCTGGCCGAGCCCGGGATCGGCGCGATCATCAGGATCAGATGCATCAGCATCACGCCGAAGACGGCCGCGCCGAGCAGCAGGCCGACGAACAGTACGAGGGTTCGGGCGGTCATGCCGCCGGCCGAGGCGGTGTTCAGGGTCTGGCCCACACCGGTGACGATCAGCACGAAGATCATCGGCACGATCGTCATACGCAGGGCCGCCAGCCACAGGCCGCCGGCCGCCTTGGCGATCGCCAGGGAGGTGGCCAGGGCTCCGGGCGACAGGGCCGCCATCGCCGCGCCGGCCGCCAGGCCCATGGCCAGGGCGATCAGGATCCTGATCGTGGAAGACATGGCCGCTCCCCGCTAGGCCGACACGTCGCGTCCCCGGGTTGCCCGATTTGGCGCCGCCCGTCTTGGATTTATTGGTCCTGGCCGCCCCGCGCGCAATGTCTGGCCAGGGCGGGGCAGGGCGCGGCGGATCGAGACAGAGCGGTCATCGGATCGTTCAAGCGCCGACCCCGTCCGTCGGCCGAACCTCGGGCTCAAATCCAGATCCCTTCCGGAGGCGCAACCATGAGCCAGTCCCTGACAATCCACACGCCCGACGGCGACTTCCAGGCCTATGTCGCGCGTCCCGCCGCGGCGGTCGCTCCTGTCGTCGTGGTTCTGCACGAGGTCTTCGGCGTCAACGACGACATGCGCGCGACCTGCGACGAACTCGCGGCCAAGGGCTTCATCGCCATCGCGCCCGACCTCTTCTGGCGTCAGGAGCCCGGCGTGGACCTCAACGCCTGGTCGGAAGAGGAGTGGCAGAAGGGCCTGGCCCTCTACATGGCCCACGACCGCGATCAGAGCGTGAAGGACATCCTGACCGTGGTCGAGACGGCGCGAGCGCTTTACGGCGCTTCGGGCAAGGTCGCCGTGATGGGCTTCTGTCTCGGCGCCCTGATGGCGTTCCTGGTCGCCGCGCGGGGCGAGGTCGACGCCGTCGTCGCATATCACGGCTCGGAGACGGAAAAGTATCTGGCCGAGACCCCGGCGATCGCCGCGCCGCTGATCATGCACCTGGCGGAGGAGGACGAGTTCATCTCCAAGGACGCCCAGGCCCAGATCAAGGCCGCGTTCGCCGGCAAGCCCAAGGCCGAGATCTTCAGCTATCCCGACCGCAGCCACGCCTTCGCGCGCCACACGGGCCTGCACTACCACGCCGCCGACGCCGCCCTGGCCAACGGCCGGACGTGGACCTTCCTGGCGCAAGCCCTGGCCTGAACGTTGTCGGCCTCGGCCTCAAGGTCAGCATGGGCGGCTACAAGAGCTACGTTATGCAGTATCGGCGCGAAGACCGAGCGCCGATCGGGCCTGACTGTCGCGGAGTTGTGCGACCTGTGTGTCACCATCGGTCTGGTGACGAAGAAGCCGACCTCCATCGCAGCGGCGCGGTCGGCCTTCGACAATCACGTCAAGCCGCTTGTCGGAAGGCTGAAGCCGTGACGCGGTCCGACGTCGAGCGATTGCGGCTTGATGTTTCCAGAGGGCGACGGCCAGGAATGCTCGGTAGGGCGATCAGCGCGGACCGTGGGCAAGTAATGTGGTGGTCAGGTGGATGTCACCATTGACGCCGATCCTCGGTCTCCTCCTGGCGCGACCGCGGCAGGGTGATACGAGCTGACCAAGTCGGGCATGGCGTTTGCGACTTCACGCAAGGTGTCGAGAAAGCGCTCGGCCAGGGGGCTCAGTTCGGTGTTCTGGCGGCGACGCACACCGATGCGGCGCGCGCCGGCCTCAGGGGCGCGAATGGCTTGGATCGAGGTGTTCCAGCCCGACAGCGCCAGCATGCTGATCAGGCCGATCGCGTCCGACTGGGCGATCAGCCGCTTGGTGAGCACCGAAGAGTTTGTGGTGATCAGATCGCTGGGAAAGGGCGCGCCAGCGTGCAGGAACGCCGCCTCGACATGCGCGTGGGCCGATCCGCCGACCCGTGGCGCCACCCAGAGATAGTCGGAGGTTTCCGCCAGGCTGACCGTCTGGCGTCCCGCCAACGGATGGTCTGAACCCACGCCCAGGACGAACGGGTCGTCCAGCAAAAGTTCCTCCATTATCCCTTCGGAGTGCTTGGGCTGCTGGACCGCGCCTATCACCAGATCGAGATCCCCGTCGAGCAAGCCCGACTCCAGCGGACCATCCAGTCCCTCCACGACCGTGATCGCCAGCGAGGCGTCCCGGCGCAAGCGGCGCAGGACCTCGGGCATCAGATATTCGACGATGGTCGGCGTCACCCCGACCGTGAGCGGCCCCCACACACCGCGGCGCTTGAGGCTGATTTCGGCCTGGGCGCCAAGGAGCATGCTGCGCAGTTCGCGCGCCCGCCGCACCAGCAGCCGGCCGTAGTCGTTGATCGTCGCGCCACGGCCCGTCCGGTTGAGCACCTGCACGCCAAGCCGACGTTCCAATTGCGCGATGCTGTTGGAGAGCGCCGGCTGAGAGACCTGCAGAACCTCGGCCGCGCGCATCAGGGATCCATGCTCGTGAATGGCCAGCAGATGCGCGAGATGGCGAGGGTCGATAGAGGACGCAGCAGCCACTAGACATCACTCTAGATGATGGAATTAGCAAAACCGGGCGGGCGGGCGTCGAGGCCTTCACAGAACTGCGCTGGATCACCCTTGAGACCCAGCCGGGCCATTTCCCGATCTAGGCGCCGATGCTCCTTCACGTCCGAGCGCCTGGATTGTCAGTCATGGTCGACTGCCCTGAGGGATGGCCTAAGCTCGAGCCTCCGCCATTGGCGCAGTGAAGGCTCCGCTTTGCGGTTTCACGCCTAAGCCGCCGCTACGGTGGCTGCGGCGAAACGCCGTCCTTGGTCAAAAGCCGCCACCGTGATCAAGCCTGACAGGTGCGTCCTGGAGGCTGAGCGACAGCGCCAACCGTGGAAGAATACCTTGGCTGCTAGCGCGCTCCAGAGCGTCGCGCCCTGCCCAATGGGCGCCTCAAACAGCCGTTTGCTTGCTGCGCGCCGCTTGCGCCGTCGTTCTCTTCGCAATGTCTAGGGAATGGTCGGGACCCAAAGCTTGGAGCTTTGGGTCCCGATGGTGCCACGACAGGGACTCGAACCCTGGACCTCAGCCTTACCAAGCAATATCAAAGACTTACGAGAATATTCTCATGTAGTCCTATCTATTGTTTTAGATAGCGTTTTGTCAAGTCAGGCTTTTCGCAACTTTCCCATTTTTTCCCGCCAATTCCTTCCTGTCGCTTACCCCTCGCTTACTGGCGACAAGCCGTCTGACCGATGGCCCAATGATGCCCGCGCGGGCGCTTCCTCCATCGGAGGGGCATAATCATGCGCGGACGCAAGCTCACGCTGCGACTCGTCACCGCCCTCGGCGCACGCAAGTCAGACTACTTTGTCTGGGATAGCGAGGTTATCGGCTTTGGTCTGAAGGTCACGCCAACCGGCCATAAGACGTATGTTCTGCAGTACCGGCACGATGGTCGAAGCCGCCGATACGCCATTGGACCCAATGGCTCTCCTTGGACCGTGGAAACAGCGCGCAACGAGGCGCGTCGCCTGCTGGGTCAGGTGGTGACGAAGGTCGATGTGCAGACCGAGAAGATCGAGCGGCGGTCTGATCCGACCGTCGCCGAGCTCTGTGATCTCTATCTCGAACTTGGGTTGGCAACGCGGAAGGCAAGTTCGCGAGAGGCCGCGCGCTCGGATTTCGAAAATCACGTCAAACCCCGGCTCGGTAGTCGCAAGGCCACGAGCATTGTTCGGGCGGATATCGAGAAGCTCCTAGTGGACATCGCCAATGGCGAGACGGCCCGAAGGAGCAAGGGCGCCAAGAAACGAAGCCTCTCGCGTGTCCGAGGCGGGAAGGGCGCGGCCAACAGCGTCGTGCGAACCCTATCGGCGGCGTTTGGCTACGGCGTCGCCAACGGCGTGCGCGCCGACAATCCCTGCGCCGGCGTGACCAAGTACACCGAGCGTAAGCTCAATCGCTTCCTGTCGCCGGACGAACTGGTGCGGCTGGGCGAAGCGTTGCAGGCGGCCGAGGCCGTCGGTGTCGAGAACCCCTATGCCATCGCCGCCATTCGGCTCCTGGTGATGACCGGCTGTCGGCGCAACGAGATCCTGGAACTCGAGCGCCGGTGCATCGACTACCCCAATCGATGCCTGCGCCTGCTCGACAGCAAGACGGGTGCGAAGGTTGTCCATGTTGGGCCGGCGGTGATGAGCTTGCTTCGTGACATCCCCGCGGTCGAGGGCAACCCTTACGTACTGCCTGGGCCGGGGCGAGAAGGGCGGCTGGTCAATATTCAGAAGCCTTGGGATCGTCTGCGAAAGGCCGCAGGCCTGGAGGACGTTCGCATCCACGACCTACGTCACTCGTTCGCCAGCTTCGGCGCCAATGCCGGCGATAGCCTCTTGGTCATCGGAGCGCTGCTCGGGCACCGCAGCGCCAAGTCGACCGAACGCTACGCGCACCTTGCGGCAGGGCCGGTGCAGGACGCCGCCCAACGCATATCCGGGGAGATCGCCGACCTCTTGGGACGCCCGCCAGTTTGCTCGGAGGAGATCACCGATTTCGCCGCGTTGTCGAAGGCGGAGGTCGAGCCGGTGCGAACGCTGTTAGGCGAGGTGGTCAAGGCTCGCTGGCTGGACACTATCGCTGTTTCGGCTCGGCTTGGGCTGACGGTGAAGACCTTACAGACCTATCGCTGGTTAGGTGTTGGGCCGCCGTTCCAGAAGATTGGCAAGCGGGTGGTCTATTCGGAGGATCTGGTCGATCGTTGGAGAACTACGCCTGCTGCCAAGGCGCTCGCAACCGCAGAGCCGTGACGCGACGGCGGCTTTCAAAGCCGCCATCGGGGCGAGGTCAGTTTCGTCTGCCATTGCCGCCCAGACCTCGCCCCAGAGGCCCGGCGGATTGTTTCTCGCTGGCGTCGATTTTCGCGAGAGACCAACGCGGGCCAACCGTCCGGAACGTCACCGAATATCGCATCGCCTCGACCTCCGGAATGCTGTGCTGCCAGTGGGTGCGGGCCGGCCCGCTCATCAGATAGGCCGAGCGCGGCGCGGCCGTGATCGAGGCGCGTTCCCAGGCGTCATTGGATTTGCGGCGCAGACGGAACGTGCACGGCGACAGCAGCGAGACGCCGGCGATCTCAATGGCCGGCGGCCGGTCACGATGCCAACCGATGCCAGCGCCGGGCGCATACTCCGTGACCAGGGCATGGCGGAATGTTTCCCGGGCTAAGCCCGCAAAGGCCGCCACCTTGTCCAGCAGCGGGAGCAGGACGTCCGGAATGGGCTCGCCCGTCTCGATCATCTGGCCGCCGTCGTCCTGTCGCCAGCCAAAGCCAGCGATCCGCCGATGGCCGATATAGCCCAGGTGCTCATAGGGCTTGAACGGCAGGTCCTGGAAACGGGCCACGAGATCGCGCTCCTCTTCCGGCGTGATCAAGTTTTCCTGGTAACGAAAACCTTCGGGCAGGGGGCGCCGGGGCGCCAGCGGCAGGTCAAACAAAGACGGCTGCAGGTCCATCGATCGTCCTCAACAGAAATTGCGCGCGCGGGCGGCCCAAGCCATGTCGGCCGGATCGCCGACGCGGTCTTCCAGACCCGTCAGCACCTCGGCCAGGTCGTGAAGCTTGTAGGCGACCAGGTGGACGACCTCGCCCTCGCGCTGAATCCGGCCATCGACGCCGAGCAGGTGCGCGCCCAGCGCGATCCGGCGCTGCTTGTCATAGAGATCCTTCCAGACCACGAGGTTGGCCACGCCGGTCTCGTCCTCGATGGTCATGAACAAGACGCCCTTGGCGCTGCCCGGCATCTGGCGCACCAGCACCAGGCCGGCGGTCTGGATGAACCGGCCGTCCTTGCCTTGGGCCACGTCGCGGCAGGGGGCGCGGCGACGCTGGGTCAGGTCGGGGCGTAGCAGAGCCAGCGGATGGCGGCGTAGGGACAGGCCGACATGGCCGTAGTCCTCGACGATTTCCCGGCCCTCGGTCATGGCTTTCAGCGCCACGGCGGGCTCGTTCAGTTCGCAAGCGTCAGGCTGGTCGAAGAGGGGCAGGGCGTCGTCGCGTAAGGCCTTGATCGCCCACGCCGCCTCGCGCCGTTGGAGCTTGAGGCCTGGCAGAAAGGCGTCGGCCTCGGCCAGCCGCGAAAGGGCGCCGGTCTTGGTCCCCGAGCGTCGCCAGACCTCTTCGACTGAGCGATAGGGTTGCTCGCCCCGGGCCAACACCAGCGGGGCGGCGTCGGCGTCGGCCAGGCCCTTGACCATCCGCAGGCCCAGGCGCACGGCCAGCCGTCCGGTCCCATCGACCGGCTCGAGCGTGCAGTCCCAGCGCGAGGCGTTGACGCAGACCGGCCGGACCTCGACGCCGTGTTCCAGGGCGTCGCGCACGATCTGGGCCGGCTGATAGAAGCCCATCGGCTGGCTGTTGAGCAGGGCCGCGCAGAAGACGTCGGGGTGGTGGCATTTGAGCCAGGACGATGCGTAGGCCAGCAGCGCGAAACTGGCCGCGTGGCTTTCGGGAAAGCCGTAGGAGCCGAACCCCTCCAGCTGGCTGAAGGTTCTTTCGGCGAAGTCCTGGGCGTAGCCGCGCGCCACCATGCCGCCGACGAGCTTCGTTTTGAAATGGCTGACGCCGCCGGTCATCTTGAAGGTGGCCATGGACCGGCGCAGCTGGTCCGCCTCGCCGGGCGTGAAGCCGGCGCATTCGATCGCCACGCGCATGGCCTGCTCCTGGAAGAGCGGCACGCCGAGGGTCTTGCCCAGCACCTTCTCCAGCTCGGGCTTGGGAAAGACGACCGCCTCCTTGCCCTCGCGACGACGCAGGTAAGGGTGGACCATGTCGCCCTGGATCGGGCCGGGACGAACGATCGCCACCTCGATGACCAGGTCGTAGAAGCTGCGCGGCTTTAGCCGCGGCAGCATGGCCATCTGGGCCCGGCTCTCGATCTGGAAGACGCCCAGGGTGTCGGCCCGCCGGATCATCGCATAGGTGCGCGGATCCTCCGGCGGGATGGTCGCCAGGTCATGATGGACGCCCTTGTGCTCGGCCAGGAGATCCAGGCCGCGCTTGAGGCAGGTCAGCATGCCGAGCGCCAGCACATCGACCTTCATGAACTTCAGTTCGTCGATGTCGTCCTTGTCCCACTCGATGATCTGGCGATCTTCCATCCGCGCCGGCTCGATGGGGACCAGCTCATCGAGCCGGTCCTGGGTGAGCACAAAGCCGCCCGGGTGCTGGGAGAAATGGCGCGGGGTCAGCAGCAGCTGCGAGGCCAGCTCCAGGGTCAGCCGCAGGCGGCGATCCGAGAGGTCCAGCCCGACATCGGCGGCGTGTTTGGCCTGGATCTGCTCGCGCGAGAAGCTCCAGATCTGGCTCGACAGGGCCTTGGTCATGTCCTCGGGCAGGCCCAGCACCTTGCCGACGTCGCGCACGGCGCCGCGCGGCTGGAAGCGCTGGACGACGGCGACCAGGGCGCTGCGATGGCGGCCATAGGTCTCAAAGATCCATTGCATCACGGTCTCGCGCCGCGCGTGCTCGAAATCGACGTCGATATCGGGCGGCTCGTTGCGCTCCTGGGAGACGAAGCGCTCGAAGAGGAGGTCGTTGCGTTCGGGATCGATCGAGGTGATGCCCAGCACATAGCAGACCGCCGAATTGGCGGCCGAGCCGCGGCCCTGGCACAGGATGTCCTGGCTGCGCGCATAGCGGACGATGGCGTTGACGGTCAGGAAATAGGGCGCATAGCCCATGGCGCCGATCAGCTTCAGCTCATGGGCCAGGGTGGCGCGCACCTCTGGGGGCGCGCCGTCGGGATAGCGTTCGTCCGCGCTTTCCCAGGTCAGGCGCTCCAACGTCTCCTGCGGCGTGCGGCCCGGCTCGCTGACCTCGTTGGGATACTGGTAGGAGAGCTCATCCAGGCTGAACCGGCAGCGCTGCGCGACATGGCGCGAGGCCGCCACGGCCTGCGGATGCTTGGCGAACAGGCGCAGGATCTCCTCGGGAGCCTTGAGATGGCGATCAGCGTGACGGTCGCGCTTGAAGCCCACCTCGTCGATCGTCGTGCCCTCGCGGATGCAGGTGACCACATCCTGTAGCAGTCGCCGGCCACGCTCGTGGAACAGCACCCGGTTGGTGACGACCGGCGTCACGTTGGCGGCGCGCGCCAAGCGCTCCAGCTCATAGAGGCGCAGGGCGTCGCCGGGGCGCCGACGCAAGGTCAGGGCCAGGTGCGCGTCGGCGCCGAAGATCGCCGCGACCTTCTTCAGCTGCAGAGCGCAGGTGTCGTCCGCCAGATCCGGGACCAGGATGGCGATCTGGCCTTCGGCGTAGGCGGCGACATCCTCCAGGGTAAGATCGCATTCCCCCTTGCCGGCCCGGGCCTTGCCCAGGGACAGCAGGCGGCAGAGGCGGGCATAGGCCCGGCGATCGGTGGGCAAAACCACGAGGGTCAGGCCGTCGCGCAGCACCAGCTCGCAGCCGATGATCAACCGCACGCCCGTGGCCTTGGCGGCGACATGGGCGCGGACGATCCCGGCGACGCTGTTGCGGTCGCAGATCGCCAGAGCCTCATAGCCCAGACGCGCAGCCTCCTCGAACAGCTCCCCGGGCGAGGACGCGCCACGGAGCAGCGAGAAGTGCGAGGCGCATTGCAGCTCGACATAGGGGGGCGGGTCCCGCGGTTCGGGATTGGGGCTCATCCGAAGATCCCCGCCATGTACCAGCGTTGGCTGCCGGTGGCGGGATCCTCACCGTCGCCATCCCGAAACAGCCAATAGCGCTCGCCGCCCTCGTCCTCGACCTGGAAGTAGTCGCGCGAGCGCGCGAGCTCCGCGTCGGCCTTCCACCATTCGCCAAACACCCGCTCAGGGCCGTCGGCGCAGCGCACCCGATAACGGTTGCCACGCCAGGTGAAGGCGGCGGGCGGGGCGTCGGGCAGCAGGGCCACCGTCTCGATCGGCTCGGGATGGGCAAAGAGCCGGGTGGGGCGAGGCCAATCGGCCGGCCACGAGAAAGCCGCAGGCGGATCAAGGGCCGGGGCGCGCTTGACCGACCTTTCAGGCAAGTCGCTGTCCGCGGAGGCCAGCCGATAGACGTGTTCGGCGCCCAGCCGATTGGACAGGGTGTCGATCAGGCCCGACAGGTCGGCGACCGGGTCCGCACCCAGCGCCTGGGTCTGCCTAGAGGGGAGGGGTTCGGCGCAGGGCGCGGCCAGGACGATGGTTTCGACGCCAAAGCCGGGATCGACCGTTTCCAGTTTCTCGCACAGCAGCCTGGCCAGGCGCTTGGGCTCGCGCGAGGGCGTGGCCATGCCGATGCGCGCGGCCTCGATGCGGTTGTCGACGCGGGTGAACCAAGCGTCGATCTGCCTGGCGCCAAGGCCGGCCGCCTCCAGCGTCGCGCAGAGATCATGGGTCAGCAGGGTCACGTAGCGCGCCAGGGTCTCGGGCGCGCCGATCGGCTCGGCGAACGCTCGCCGGACGAGAACGGTCTCTGGAGCCATGACCGGCTCGATCGGTTCGGCCTGGCGGCCATGGGCCTGGTCGAGACGACGCACAGCCTCAAGGCCAACGCGATGGGCCAAGGGGCCCTTGGGCGTGGCGTCCAGTTCGGCGATCGTGTCGAAGCCGAGCCGCCCGAGGTTCTCCGTTAGCGAGCCGGGCAGGCGGAGGGCGGCGACGGGCAGGTCCCGGAGCTCGCGCCCCGTCGCCCCGGGCGTACACACGAAGATCGCTCGCCGGCCATAGCGCGCCAGGGCATGGGCGCCGCCCCAGCTGTCGGCGATGGCCAGCTGACTGGAAAGCCCGGCCTTGGTCAGGCGGGCGCGCAGATCGATCAGCATCTTCTCCTCGCCGCCGAAGAGATGGGCCGCGCCGGTGGCGTCGATGACCAGGCCGTCCGTTCCGTCGGAAGCGACGATCGGCGAATAGAGACGCTGGGCCCACAGGGCCAGGCGATGCAGGGCCGCGGCGTCGCCCGCCGCATCCAGCTCATGCAGCACCAAACCGGGGATGAGCGCCGTGGCGTGGGCGATCGCCTGGCCCAGGCGCAGACCAGCTTCGCTGGCCGCCAGGTTCAGGGCCGCGACGGCCCGCCGCCGACCGACCCGCCCGACCATGGCCACGGGCGTTTCAGGCGGCGGCGCGGCCTTGCCCTGGCTGCGCGCCAACCGATCGGTCGGCCAGCGGGGCAGGAAGACGGAGATGACCCTTGGCGTCACAGGCTTCTATCTCGAGATCAAAGGCTTCACCGGCGCGGCATCGGAAGAGTTCGAGCAGCCAGCGGGGACGACCGACGCCGGCGGTGGGAAGCGGAGAAGAGGGCAGGGCCGAGACCCGCCAGCGTGTGGCCGCCGCTGTCGGCTGGCCAAGATCGGCGGCGTCGGCGACCCTGCGCCATCTTCGAATGGCGATGGCCATCTGGCCGTTCTGTTCGGCGGCCAGCTGCAACCGGCGGGAGGCGACCATGGAAAGCTTGGCGACCTCGCCGACCACACCGGCCAGGCCCTTCCAGCGCAGACCTTCCTCCATCGAGGCCAGCACAGACGCTTCGTCGCCGCATTCGGCGAAGATCACCCGATCGGGCGGCAGGCCGACCTGGGCCAGAAACGGGGCGAAGAGATCGCGCTGGCGCAGGCACCACAGCACCTGGCCTTCCGATCGCGCGAGGATCCCGGCGGCGAACCGCGCGGCCGCCGCGCCATGCAGCGCGCCGTTGGCGCCGCCGGCCACCTCGTGCAGGGCCCCAACCGCCAGACCGCCGCCGGGCAGGCGATCGTCAATCGCCGGCACGCCGAACGGCAGCACGGCGCGCACGGCCTGGTCGGCGGTTTCGATGGCCCGCACCTGACGGCGAAGCGCGTCGAGCGCGGTGGGGGAGCAACCCGGGTTTGGATCTGGGGACATGGTCATGAAATGGATTTGTTCCATCTTTGTTCTCTCTCCGGCGCGAGAGTCAACGCAGGCCGGCGCGCGGCGACGAGGCCCCACCGTCATCAAGACCAAGCGGCACAAGGGTTTGGGAGGACTCGGGATTCTTTTGTCGCAGCCAAGCTACGACCGAAGGCGACGTAGGCCGCCGTGCGATCAGCCTATGGGACGCTTGCGCCGCGGACCGCATGGCCGTCTGGCGTCAAGCGTCCGCCTCGAAGAGTTGGCGCCATCCTTTCAGACTAGCGTGCTGGTCGGCCGACGCCGTACCAGCGCAGGATCGTCCAACTGGCGGCGGCGGCGCAAAGCGACCCAACCGCCACCGATCGGAGGTTGGCGAAAAACCGGCCGGGCTCGACCTGGAGAAAGGCCGGGTAACCGCCGATCACGACGACCAGCCAGATCACGCCGACAGCGACCATGGTCACGGCGGCGCTCATGAGCGCAATGCGAGCCACCCAGCGGGTCAACGACTCGATCAATCGGGCGTCCTTTCGTTGCAGCTTCCGTCTCGGCGTCGCCAGGCTCGCCGACTATGCCCTTCGCGTCCGAAAGGCACAAACCCGCGACCACGGCTCAGCGCCTTGACCGCTGTCGGCGCGCTATCCCTGGTGCGGTGAGGCGAGCGCCAGCAGACGTGGCCCTGGGTCGTCGCCGGCCGCTCGCCGCACGACGCGCGCCAGCTCCAGACGGTAGCGATCCAGCAGGCCGGCCGTCGCGATCTTCAGGTCGTGGCTCGGCGTTGTCGCCGACATCGCCTGCAGCAGCGTCCGGCGCAGCTGAACGGCCGTGCCCGCATAGGGATCGGCCAGATCGAAGGCGACCAACTTGTCGATCTCGATCGCGGCATGGGCGGCGGTCAGCACATTGGGGTTCAGGCTCCGGGCTCCGACCTCAAGGGCGAGCAAGCCGCCGTCCGCACCCGTCACGCGCCGAAAATCCAGCGCCGCCACGCCGTCTTCGATGATGGTGTCCCACAGGTCGATCGGATCTGTCATCGCCGCGCGAACCTCAATGGCGTTGTGGCCCCCGCCCGGCCAGGCTTCCCAGCAGCCTTTCGGTTTCCGCGTTGCAAAGGCGGATGACCTCTTGCGCGCTTTGCTCGGCCGGCTTGGCGTCGGGCGCAAAGCCCAGGCCCCACTTGGTGGTGTAGGCCTTGCCGCGCGGCCCCTCATCCATCAGCACCACCGTCAGCTCGCCTGGCTCAACGATGGGCAGCGTAAACTGCAGCACCGCCACCGTGTTCAGGACCGCGAGCGGCGTGGTCATGGGAACGCGATGCAGGAAATGCGGCGCCTTGAGCCGAACGCTGGCTGGCCCCGATCGACCGTCCACATCCATGTGCAAGAATAGCGAGGCTCTGAGATAGGCCGGGTTCTGGGCATAGGTCAGGTGGCTGGTGTAGAGGCCGTCCAGGCTGATCACGTCGTCGTCGGTCTTTGACGTGCTCTTGCACAGCAGAGCGGCGCGCAGGGCGGTGATCAAAGCAGCGATCCTGTCTTGGTGACCTTCGTGGCGGTCAGCGCGCCCGCCGGCGCCGGCGCCAGCAGTTCAGCTTGGGGGCGCGATAGATTGAGCCAGGCCAAGCCATCCTCGGGTCGCAACAGAACGACCTGCCGGTCATGGTAGGGCGCGATGTCCGGTCCGGGGCTGGTCGTCAGCATTGTGAAACAGTCTTCCTTGACGATGCCGGCGATCCAGAAGAGCGGGGCGTTGTTCATCGTGAACCGCCACTTGGTCTTCAGCTTCTGGCCGGGCTCCGGATCGGTGAACTCGTAGAAGGCGTCGGCCGGGATCAGCACCCGGTCGCTGTTGCTGAAGTCGCGGCCTTCGGTCACGAAGTTGAACACCGGCTTGCCCTTTGGACTCTTCCAAGCCCAGCGGGTCATGGTCACGCGAGCCTCGTCAGCCGAGGCGCGAAGGATCGGGGCGGTGTCGGTGATCTTGATCTCCGACACCGGCTGGAAGTTCGACGCCTGACCTTGCCAGACCACAGGCAGGCGCAGGACCTTGGCCCAGGTCTCGAAGAGGTCGCCCGTCTCGAGGCTGTAGAGATTGCACATCGGCTCAGTCTCGCGCCTTCAGCCAAATCTTCGCGGTCCAAGTGTCCAGGAACGGGCCGTCCCCGTCGCACCACATATAGGCCAACGCCTCGACATCGGGATGGATGGCGAAGTTGTTGGCGCCCGCGTCGAGATAGCCGTGAAGCAGCAGATCATGCGGACGCTCCAGCCGATCGGGCAGGTCCGGAATCTCGACGTCGTCGGGCGGCGCATAGTCGCTGAGCCAGACCCGCGTGGCGCGGGTTCTGTCGGCCTGGATCTCCTGCGCCTCACGCACGAAATACGGATGCCGACGGAAGAAATCGCCCGGATCGCGGTCGTGTGCGGCCAGGAAGGTCGAACCGTCGGGCCAGGCCAGTTCGCCCGAACTGTGCGGATTTCCAGGAGCGTGCTGGCGCCAGGCCAGGAGGGTTCGGTCGGGTTGGGGCATCGTCACGCCATGCGCAGTGTTAGTCCGCCCGACCTTAAGGGAACAAAGGCGGTACGCAACCCCGGCCCGCCCTTTCCCTTTGAGCGCGGCTAGTCGGCCGCGCCTCGACCGTCGCGCAGGCGCTGCTCGACCGCATCGGCGCTGACGCCGACCTCGGCGACTACGTTGCGCAGCGCGTCGGCCGAGACACCGAACTTTTCGGTCCAGTAGGCGACCTCGTGGTCTTCGTTGATGTTGATGCGCGAGCGGTCTTGTTCGCCGCGATTGTTCAGGTCGTCGGACATCGTCGTCTCCAGGTTTGGAGCCAATCAGCGCGTCTTTTGCGTTGAGGTTCCCCGGGATCGCCATAGCGCTCCACGCGCTAGTTTCGAAGCGCCGCAGAGGCCCGAGTTGTTGGTGAGAACCCTGGTCGATCCCGCGACCGGCACGCCCGACCCAAGCCCGAAATAGACCGACAGGAGATCGACATGAGCAAGCTGACCGAGAAGGCCCGCGACAAGCTGCCGGCCAAGGATTTCGCCGAACCTGACAAGCGCGCCTTCCCGATCGAGGACAAGTCGCACGCGCGCAACGCCAAGGCGCGGGCCAGCCAGGCGGTGAAGGCTGGGCGCATGTCAAAGGCGGAGGAAGCCAGGATCGACAAGAAGGCCGACGCCGTCCTGAAAAAGTAGACCGGAAGGTCGGCGCGCACTTGAGGCTTGGTGCGCGTCGATCATCATTTGAGGTCCCGCGACATGGGCTCTCATCCCCAAACTGCGGGCCTTGGAAGACGATCGAGCGTCGTCGGAGGCGCCAGTCGGCGGCGAGACGTTGATCTGGCTCTTCCATCCGACGGCGGCCGCCTTCCGGCCGATCGCGGATCTTGCTGATCGGAGCCGTCTTGTCCCGCACCCACGCCGCCGTCGTCACCCTGTTCCTCGCCGCCGTTCTGGCCGGCGGTTGCTCCAGACCCGTTCCGCCGCCGACGCCCGAGAGCAGCGCCGACAAAGGGGCGGCGTCCGCGCCCAACGGCGTGGGCGCCACGCGCGAGACGCTTCCCGACCCCGTCAATGACGGCAAGCCGACCGCCAGGACCGCGCCGGCCGATGTGACGCGACCGCCCAGCAGTTGACGGCTCGAGCCTCGACCTAGTCGATCTGCTCCATCCGGCACTGGCTCGGCGCCTTGTCGGGCCGAAAGCGGATCAATCGCGTGCCATGCCGAAAACGCTGGGCCGAGACGTGGTCGAAAGACACCTCGACCACCATCTCCGGCTTGAGCGGCGTCCATTGGCTGGACCGTTCGTCCGACCAGCGGCTGGGTCCGCCCGGCGCGTCGCCGGTGAAGCCGCTGCCGCCCGCCAGCGCTTCCAACTGCCCGGTCAGGGCCGGCTTGTCGGCGGCGGCCAGGCCAGAGGTGAAGCCGACATGATTCAGCAGCCCCTGATCGTCATAAAGGCCCAGCAGCAGCGAGCCGACCAGCTTGCCGTCCTTGCCATAGCGAAAGCCGCCGACCACACAGTCGGCCGTGCGCTGGCGCTTGACCTTGATCATCGCGCGCTGACCCTCGGCATAGGGCCCGTCCAGGCGCTTGGCCACGACGCCTTCCAGCTTTCCCTCATCGAGCCAGGCCTGCGCCAGGTCGATGTCCTCGGTCCCGGGCGTCAGCGACAGACGTGGCCCGCCGTGGCGGTCGAGAAAGGCTTCGAGGGCGGCATGACGCCGGCTTAGCGGCTCGCCGCGCAGGTCCGCGCCGTCGGCGCCCTGCAGCATGTCGAAGACCGCCAGCACGGCCGGCGTCTCGGCCGCCAGGCGTTGGATCCGGCTCTGGGCGGGATGCAGCCGCATCTGCAGAGCCTCGAACGAGAAGGCGCCGTCGACCGGGATCAGCAGCTCGCTGTCGATAACGAGGCGAGGCTCCGGTATGGCGGCGAGGAGGGCGACGACCTCGGGGAAATAGCGGGTCAGCGGCTTGCCGGACTTGGCCTGCAGGACCACGTCCCGATCGCGGCGAAAGGCCAGGCAGCGGAAACCATCCCACTTGGGCTCGTACCACCAGCCGGGATCGGTCGGCAGGCGATCGGCCGACTGCGCCTCCATGGCGCTTGCCGAGGTGAAGGTGGCCACCGGCGCGGCGCGCGTCAGCCGGCCTTCCGCGCCTTGGGCTTGGCGGCCGGCGCGTCCTTGGCCTTGGCGGTCTTGCCGCCCTTCGGGGCCGAAGGCTTCTGGGCCTTGTCCGCGGCCTTGCTTGACGCCTTGGCCGTGGACGCCTTGCCGGCGGCCTTGGCTTTGCCTGCTAGGCTGGCGCGCAGGGCCGACATCAGATCGATGACGTTGGTGTCCTCGGGCTCTTCGACCTTGGCGACCTTGTGACCCTTCTGCTTCTCGGCGATCAGCGCCTTGAGCGCTTCTTCGTAACGATCGACAAACTTGCTGGGATCGAACGGACCTTCCTGCTGAGAGATGATCTTCTCGGCGATAGCGATCATTTGAGGGGCGGGCGCCTTTTCGCTGATGCCCCCGAACACCTCGTCGGCCTTGCGCACTTCAGCATCGGTCCGCAGCGTGTAAGCCAGAATGCCCTTGCCGCGCGGCTCCAGGGCCAGCAGGCGTTCGCGGGTGGCCATGACCACGCGACCCAGCGCGATCTGACCCGACCGCTCCATGGCTTCGCGGATCACGCCGAACGCCTCCTGGGCCAGCTTGCCGTCGGGGGCCAGATAGTAGGGGTTGTCCCAATAGATGCGGTCGATGTCCTCGGCCGGCACGAAGCGCTCGATGTCGATCGTCTTGGTGCTCTCCAGCTTGACCGACTTGATCTCTTCGTCGGTCAGCAGGATGTAGGAGCCCTTCGAGACTTCGTAGCCCTTGACCAGATCGGACCGCTCCACCGGCCCGGTGTCCGGGTCGGTGGTGATCATCTTGATCCGGTTGTTGGTCTTGGGATTGATCAGATTGAAGTGGACGTCGCCGGCCTTGTCGGTGGCTGTGTACATGGCGACCGGGCAGGTCACGAGCGACAGCCGAAGGTGTCCTTGCCAGGTCGGGCGATAAGCCATGTCGAGGTCCTTGGGCGCTCGGCGCCGGGGCTGGGACTCGACTCAACGAGCATGTCGGTGATTCGTTCGCCGCCGTGGCGGTCAGCCGCAGGGCTGGGTCTCGCCGGTGTCCAGGTCGACACGGAAGCAGTGCTCGTGGCCGCTGTCGAGATCGCGCACGACGACGCTCAATTCGCTCTCGTCGCCGAGCGTCACGGGGTGGTCTTCGACATAGGCCACGGCCGCCGCCTCGAACGAGGGTTCGGCGATCAGGCGCGCGTGATGTTGGCCAAGGTGGCGCGCATGGACGCTGAAGCGGCGGTCGTCATTGGCGTGGGCGGCGGCTTTGGACATGCAAGGTCTCCTCGCGAAAGACAACGCGCGGCGGGCCGTTTGGATTCCTGCGCCGGCGAGAGCGGTGTGGATCGCGACCGAGCGCGAGCCGTTCAACCTCCGCCTCAAGATCGGAGCCGTCATGGCCGCTGCCAAATCCGCCCCCAAACTGGCCAAGTACCAGGAGATGCGCGACTTCGCCCAGACGGCCGAGCCGTCGGGCCAAGACGCCCGGGTCGTCCCGTCCGAAGCCCTGCGGTTCGTCATCCAGAAGCACGCCGCCAGCCATCTGCACTTCGACCTGCGGCTGGAGGTCGAAGGGACCTTCCGCTCCTGGGCCGTGCCCAAGGGCCCGTCCCTGGCGCCCAGCGAGCGGCGGCTGGCCATGGAGGTCGAGGACCATCCGCTCGACTATGGCGACTTCGAAGGCACGATCCCCAAGGGCCAGTACGGCGGCGGAACGGTGATGCTGTGGGATCGCGGCTTCTGGGCGCCGGAGAAGGGCTTCGAGAAGATCGGCGCGGCCCTGGCCAAGGGCGAACTGAAGTTCGTCATGGAAGGCGAGCGGATGCACGGCTCCTGGGTTTTGGTGCGCACCCGGCGTGACAGCAAGGGCAAGGCCAGCTGGATTCTGATCAAGCACCGCGACGAGGCGGCGATCGAGGACAATGCCGGCGGGCCCACCGACGCCGATCGTTCGGTGGCCTCGGGGCGAACCCTGGATGAGATCGCCGCCGGCAAGGGCAAGCCGCCGACCCCGTTCATGACCGCCAAGGGCGGCAAGGCCGGCGCGGTCTGGCAGAGCAACCGGGCCGAACCGGACGAGGGGACGACGCGGGCGGCAAGGCCGCAGACGGCGAAAAAGGCCAGCGTGCCCTCGGCCAAGCCCGCCCCCAAGCGGGTCGCAACCCTGCCGGGCTTCATCGCGCCGCAGCTGTGCACGTCGCTGGACAAGCCGCCGGCCGGGGCCGGGTGGGCGCACGAGATCAAGTTCGACGGCTATCGGATGCAACTGCGCACCGAGGGCGGCAAGGCGACGCTGCTGACCCGCAAAGGCCTGGATTGGTCGTCGCGCTACCCTGAGATCGTCAAGGCCGGCGCCAGGCTTGCCGACGGGATCATCGACGGCGAGGTGGTGGCGCTCGATCATACCGGCGCGCCGGACTTCGCGGCGCTGCAGGCGGCTGTCGCCGATGGGACGACCAAGAACCTGGTGTTCTACGCCTTCGACTATCTGTTCGCGGGGCTCGAGGACCTGCGCGGCCTGCCGCTGCGCGATCGCAAGGCGCGGCTGGAAAGCCTGCTGGCCAAAGCTCCGGGCAATCTTCGCTATGTCGACCACTTCATCACCGCCGGCGACGCGGTGCTTCTGTCGGCGTGCCGCATGGACCTGGAGGGCATCGTCTCCAAGAACCTCAATGCGGCCTACCAGTCGGGCCGCAGCGACAGCTGGACCAAGTCCAAGTGCCGCGCCGGCCATGAGGTGGTGATCGGCGGCTGGACCACGACGGGCTCGGCCTTCCGCTCGCTGATCGCCGGGGTCAACAAGGACGGACAGCTGGTGCATGTCGGCCGCATCGGCACGGGGTTTGGCAAGGGCAAGGTCGAGGCCCTGCTGCCCAAGCTCAAGGCGCTGGAGACCGACAAGAGCCCGTTCAGCGGCAAGGGCGCGCCGCGCAAGACGGCCGACATCCACTGGATCAAGCCGCAGCTGGTGGCCGAGATCGAATATGCCGGCTTTACCGGAGACGGCCAGATCCGCCAGGCCGCCTTCAAGGGGCTGCGCGAGGACAAGCCGGCGGCCGAGGTGGAAGCGGAGGTCCCGGCCTCGCCGGCCACGACGCCGCTCAGCAAGCCGGCCCCGGCCACCGTTCAGGTCAAGACCGTCAACGCCAAGAGCGCGGCGGTGGTCCTGGGCGTGACCCTGTCCAACGCCGGCAAGACGCTCTGGCCTGACGCGGCGGACGGCAAGCCCGTCACCAAGCTCGATCTGGCCCAATATTACGAAGCGGTCGGCGACTGGATGATCGAGCACATCAAGGGGCGACCGTGCTCGATGATCCGCATGCCCGACGGCATCCTTGGCGATCAGCAGTTCTTTCAGCGCCATAGCGGCAAGGGCCAGTCGGCCCTGATCAGCGAGGTGGAGGTCTGGGGCGATCGCAAACCCTATCTGCAGTTCGACCGGGTCGAGGCCCTGGTCGCCGCCGCCCAGACGGGGGCGCTGGAACTGCATCCCTGGAACTGCGAGCCCTTTCTGCCCGAGCAGCCCGGCCGGCTGGTCTTCGACCTCGACCCGGCCCCCGACGTGCCGTTCGAAGCCGTGATCGAGGGCGCGCGCGAGGTGCGCGACCGTTTGCAGGACCTGGGCCTGGCGAGTTTCTGCAAGACCACCGGCGGCAAGGGGCTGCATGTCGTCACCCCGCTGGACGGCGAGGGCGTCGATTGGCCGACCGCCAAGGCCTTCGCCCGCGACGTCTGCAAGGTCATGGCGGCCGACGCCCCTGACCGCTACCTGATCACCATGGCCAAGAAAGACCGCACCGGCCGGATCTTCCTGGACTATCTGCGCAACGACCGCATGGCCACGGCCGTTGCGCCGCTGTCGCCACGCGGCCGGCCCGGCGCCCCGGTGTCGATGCCGCTGACCTGGAACCAGGTGAAGAAGGGTCTGGATCCGGCCAAGTACACGATCCGCACCGTCCCGGCCCTGGTGCGCAAGCTCACGGCCTGGGAGGACTATTGCGACGGCGAGCGGTCCTTGGCCCAGGCCATCAAGCGGCTGGGCAAGGTCTAGCTTGGCGGCCGGATCGAAGGCGGGACGGGGCGGTTATCCCGTCACGCCCGACGGACGCTATTTTGTCGTGCGCGGACGCCTCTGGCGGCTGGCGAACCCGGCCCTGGCCCCGGAGCGTCGCGCCGAGCTGACCCAGCAACTGATGCGCGCCCGTCGCGGCGTGCAGATCGCGCGTCGCGCGGGTGACGCCCAGGCCGAGGCCGAGGCCCGGCGCGCCGTCGACCAAGCCAAGCACGACCTGGGCGAACGGGGCGCGCCCTGGTGGACCGATGGCGCGCCCGATCTCAACCGACGTCTGGCGCGCAACACGCTCTACGCCGCGTGGTTCGCCGCAACTCAGGGAGCGTTGTGACGTGATGGCGCAGCGCGCTCGCGTCGCGTCCGATCGTCCCCACATAGGGTGATGGGTGAGACATCAGCGGCCGAGGCTGCATTCGAGGCGCTCCGGGACGGGCTCGACCTCGCCCCGGACCTGGACGGTCTGGACGGCGTGGCGGCCCGCCGCGCGCGCTTCCTGACCCACGCCGCCGCCGCCCGTCGGGTCGCGGTCTATGACTTCGAGATTCCGTCCGGCGCGACCGCGCCCGCGCTCAACGCGCCGGACGAGCAACGTGACGCCCGCGACCAGCTTCTCCTTGTCGCCGCCCTGACCGGCGGCGCGCTTGGCAAGTTCTGGGGCGGGGTGTCCGTGCGCATACCGGTCTCGGCGGCTGACCGGTTCGAAGGCTTGGCCAAGCCACTGATCGAGGCGTTTTTGGTCGCCTATCGCCGCTGAAGGTTTGGCGCTCGCGACGGGCGCCGTTCGCGCGCCCGGGGCGCGCGGCGCGAAAAACTGTGGACGCTCGCCGCTGGCTGTCGCTTGGCGGCTGCTCGCCGCCGAGAACGCGCCTAGTCAGCGCCCATGACCCAAGACGAGATCGATCCGCTGCTGGACGCCATGCAGTCTGAGTTTGAGACGAGCGGCGCCGAAGGCCACAAGCCCGGCGTCATCACCTTCCAGACCGATGCGTGGGTTCGTTCGGCGCTGCCCACCTGCTGTACGTCGCCGGCGCGCGGCATCCGCTATCGCGGCGTCCGCATTGTCATCAGCCGACAGCGCCAGACCCGCGTCTGGAACCGCGCCGAGGCGGCGGCGGCCGGCGAGAGCGGCGAACCCCATGAGGACCTGAAATCGGTTGCGGAGGCCGCTGTCTAGCGACGTTTCCCAGCGAACGTCCGCTAGCGCAGCTGGCTGTCCTTGCTGCCGCGGCGATTGATGCCGCCGATGACCACCTGTTTGTCGCGGCCCGATTGGCAGTGGACGCAGGTGCGGGCCCCCGGCAGGGCCTTGCGCCGGGCCTCGGGAATATCCTCGCCGCACTCAACGCAGGACAGGGTTCCTTCGCCGGACGGCAGGCGCGCGCGGGCGTGCAGCACGCCATCGGTGACCGTGTCGTTGATCTGGTCGAGCACGCCGCCGTCGTGTGTCCAGCCGCCAGCCATCGTCCGTCGCTCCTTGTCCTCAGACGCCTAGATGGGGCGGGCGGCGGTCGGACCAAGCGGGACTGGTCGGTGTTACATCGGTCAAATTGACGCGCCGGACGCACCATCGAGAGCGGCTGCGACCGGACTTGTCGTCACCGCATCGGACTTTTGCCTGCGCACGCCGACTCGGCGTTGATTTGACGACCATCTAGCGAGGGTTCGATGACGCCTGACGAGTTCGCCCATCTCGCCCAACGCCTGGGCTCCAACGTCGTGACCCGCCCGATCCTCGACACCCTGCAGTTCAAGGTCGGCAGCAAGGCCTTCGCCACCCTCGGTTGGCCAGAGCCCGGCGTGGCGGTGGTCAAGCTCGACCCGCGGCGACAGGCCTGGGCCTTATCGCTCGGCACGGCCCTGTCGGCGGAACCTGGCCGGCGCCGCAAGGCGGGCATTATTCTGGTGCGTTTGTCCGGCCTGGACGCTGCGGCCGCGCGTGACCTTCTCGCCGCCGCCTGGACCCACGCCCAGCGCGGCGCGTCGGCTCGGATCGCTCAGCCTGTCGAACCCCATGCGCGACCGGCCGTTGCGGCTTAAGGCGCGACAGCCGCCACCCGCCCGCGCATTAAAGCGGGTCGAGCGACGCACGCGCCGACCTGCGGACCGCCGATTTTTCCGGGAAGCGGCCCGGCGATGTCGGGGGGCGATAGCCGGGCCGCAGGTCCGGACCCGGCTCTAACGGGTGGGACGTGAAAAGAACTCAGACGCTGGCCGCCGGTTCCCGCGACCGGACGTCTGCGTCACGCGAGCAGGTTGAACGCCGAGACTGCGGCGATCGCGGTCAGGGCCGCCGCCAGCAGAAGCGCCAGAAGCCAACCCGATGGCGTCAGCAAACGAGGGGCGGGGCGTCGGCGTGGGGGCATGTGCCTACCTTAGCAATGGCGACGAGCGGGCGCCATCGTCGCGGCTGGCGCCATCATGGCCCAAGATGGGGCTTAGAACAAATGGAGAACTTTTAGACTCGCTTTCGCGACCGGAGCGCGTAAGAGGTATCGGGATGCGGCGTCCCGCCACAGGGCGAACGGGTTGGCGCGACGGCATTGTACGGGGTGTTGGGGAGTGCTTGGCGTGTCGCGGATCGACAGTGAGTTTGTGCAGCTGGCGATCGAAATCGGTCTCGTCGAAAAGATCGCCGCGACCCTGCAGGACGTCGACCGCGCCATTCGTGAATATCCGGTCGGGCGAGGCAGGCGTTACCTCGCGCGTCTGCACGAGCAACGACAAACCCTGCAAAATCCGAGTCCGCGGACCACGGCGGCCCTGGCGGCGGCCATCTGCGTCGCCGACCCCAGCAAGGCGTCGATCATCCGCCCGGCCTTCGAGGCGCTGGTTGAGCGTCATCCCGAGCTCTCATGGTTCCTGGCGCTCGTGCCCAGCGAGCCCGCTTCGGATATGCGCTTGCGCCGCGCGAGCTAGCCGCTGACTTTTACGAGCGCGCTGGACCTTCGGTCCAACGCTTTGGCCGTCTCCCCCAACCCTCGGACAGGTTTTCCCGGCCGCTCGCCGCGGCCGCGCGCTTGGGGGCGCTGCCCCCTGGCGCACTTCGCATCGGTTTCCGCCCAGCTTCGCGGGCGAGCGGACCTCGTGGATCACGAGAGCGGCGACGGCTGCAGCCGGGTCCCCGCGAAACCGCCGCTCCGTTTGCACCCCCCGGTCTCGCCGACGGGCAGGGGTCAGGCGCGCCTTGCGCCTGACCCCAACCCTCTACGGGAGACCCGTCATGTCCAAGTCTGGTTCCACCGCCCACCCCAGCGCCCACGCGCTGGCCAACACTGACGGGCAAGCGCGCATCGAGCGCGGTCTGGTCCGGCCCGAAGACGTCGTCCGAATGCAGACCTCCGATGAGGACGACGAGACCGGTGAGGCGGGGAGAGGCGAGCACGAGACCGGCGAAGACGCCGCCAACCGCCCCGGTCTTGCCAGAGCGGAGGGCTCCGATGAGGACCCCGAGGGCGATGCGGGCGCGCCGCTGTCGGCCAAGCTGATCGCCGACCTCACCGCCCATCGGACGGCGGGGCTGCGTCTGGCCGTGGCGGGCGATCCCGACCTTGCCCTGCTGGCCGTGACCCACGCCCTGACGCTCTGCACCTTCTTCGGGGCGGCGCGGGCCTCGTGCCTGGACATCAAGCGGTCCTCGACCTTCCTGCCCGAGCATGGCGAGGGGGTGAAGACCAGTCCGGCCTGGGAGGCGATGGCGACGCGTCATGCGCAGTGGGGCGCGCAACTCCCCGGCGACGCCGAAGCGGTCTGGGACTTTCTGGTGGGCCTGGATGTCGACAGCCGCATGAGCCTCCTGGCCTTCTGCGTCGGCGGCTCCATCGACGCGGTGCGCGCCTTTGGCGGGCGCGGGGCGGCGCTGGACCATGCCGAGACCCCGGCGACCGCCACCGCTCTCGACATGACCGCCTTCTGGACCCCGACCGCCGAGCGTTACCTCGCCAGGGTCACCAAGGCCCATGTCCTGGCGGCGGTGACCGAGGCCGTCTCGCCCGATACGGCCCTGCGCCTGTCGGGGGCCAAGAAGGCCGACCTGATCGCGGCGGCCGAGCCCGATCTCGTCAAGGCCGCTGGCTCCCGCCGCTGCTGCGGATGCGGCCAGCGTCCAAGGACCACGGCGAGGCGGGCGAGGGGACCGATCCGGTGTTCGAGCCGGCGACCCGGCGGCCCAAGCGTTGGCCGAAGACGCCCCCGAAACCGAGGCCGAGGCGGGCGACGGGGCGGACTTGACGGTTGAGTAGAGGCCCTGCCGGGCCGGGCCGCCCTGTGTGGCCCGGCTTCGGCGCGGGCAAGGGCGGCCGCCTTGACGGTGGGGTAGGGCTCCCTGCCGCGCGGCGGCGGGGCGCGGCTTGAGGGGGATCAGCCTCGCGGCTCGGCCTCGTCGGGCCCGGTCTCGTTGCGGCGGGCCGGGCTACAGGCCAGAGCAAAGCGGCCTCGACGGCAAACGGCCGGGGCCCTGACCGAGGCCGGGAGGCTCGGGCCGTCGCGCCGGACCGACAGGTCGCGGCGCCCTTGGTTGAGGTGACGCGTCGAGGCCGCGCCGATATCGGCGCCCTCGGCGAAGACGCGGGCAGGCCGTCTGGCCTGGACCCAAAACGCCCTTGACCGCCGTGAAGACGATCCGAGGACGAACGCCTCCAGCGCGCGCCGAGACCCAATGGAGCCCTCCCGCGCGGCGTTGAACGGGGCCGAAGGCGCGCCTTGGAGGCCGTCTTCCCGCTGATCAAGCCACGACCCGCGCGGCCTCTCTTGGCTGCAACCGGACCGAGCCGGAGCCGTCAGGCAACCTGGGTGTCGGGTTTCTTCCCCGGCGCGCGCCCAGGGCTTCTGGCGCCTTCCTCGCGAGACAACAAACCCGCCCCCGGGCGGTCCTCCGCTCCCGCTGCGGGGCCGCGCTGGCGCGGCCTGCCTTCCGTCGCCGTCCCGGTCTCCGGAGCGCCATCGAGGCCGCGATGGTCGCGGCCCGACAAGCGAAAAGGACTCACGCCAATGGCACGCATCGGCACATTCAACAAGAGCGAAAACGAGCGAAGCGGCGTGCTGTCGACGGCGATGAGTTTCCTGGGTCTCTATCGAGATCCGGTCGTCGCCGACGTCACCCGCAAATGCGATTGGCGCATCACCGATCTCGTCGACGCCGACAAGCCGGTGAGCTTGTACCTCGTGGTGCCGCCCTCCGACATCAGCCGGACCAAGCCGCTGATCCGATTGATCCTCAACCAGATCGGTCGGCGTCTGACCGAGGGACTCGACGAGGCCAAGACGCGCCGGCCCTTGTTGCTCATGCTCGACGAGTTTCCAGCGCTCGGAAGGCTCGACTTCTTCGAGGCGTCCCTGGCGTTCATGGCTGGCTACAAAATCCGCTCCTTCCTGATCGCGCAGTCGCTGAACCAGATTGAGCGGGCCTATGGACCGAACCACTCCATCCTCGACAACTGCCACGTCCGCGTTGCGTTCGCGACCAACGACGAGCGGACCGCCAAGCGCATCAGCGACAGTCTCGGCACCGCTACCGAGATGCGGGCTATGAAGAACTTCGCCGGCGGACGGCTGTCGTTGTGGCTCGGCCACGTGATGGTCTCGCGTCAGGAAACCGCGCGCGCGTTGCTGACGCCGGGCGAGGTGATGCAACTTCCTGCGCAGGACGCGGTCATCCTCGTCGCCGGGCTTCCGCCTATTCGAGCGCGCAAGATTCGGTATTACGCCGACACCAGGTTGGTGGCGCGCGTCGTTCCGTTGGAGGAGCAGCCCCCGATTTCACTGGGCGAGGAGCCGTCGAGTTGGGAACGCCATCCGCCACTCGTTGACCGCGGCGATGGTCCCCGCCCAAGCACAGGAGACGGGGAGGGCGGACTACGGAGGGAGCCCGATCTCGAGGAAATGAAGTCGCCCCAGCATGACCTAGACGATATTGATCCGGTCGTCGAACATGACGGGGATGGCGATGAGATTCAGCAGGGCCGCGAGCTGCATCGTCGCTTCACGGGCGTCGCTAGCCAAGCCGCCATGGATCATGACGACGGCATTCCGTTGGGCGGTGACTCTTGAAGGTCCCCACGAAGGTCTTCCTTCCCGGCGACACCATTCGAAAACTCGACGACCTCGCACGACGAACCCGCCGTCAAAAGTCGGAGATCGCCCGCGCCGCAATAGAGTCATATCTGTCGCCCGATACGGCAGAAGCGGCGGAGGCGGCGTTGACGCGCCGCTTGGATCGAATGACCCGTCAGCTAGATCGTATTGAACGCGACGTTACGATCTCAAATGAGGCTGTCGCACTATTCGTGAAGACTTGGCTGAAGGTCACGCCGACGATGTCAGCGACTGAGGATCGTGCGGCCGCCGCAAAGGGACAGGAGCGGTACGCCTGGTTCATTGAACGGCTCGGTCGCCGGCTCTCAGAAGGACGGCTTCTTCGACGTGAGGTCCTATATGAAAACGCCGCTTCGGCGCACGAGAACGACGGACCTCCGAACGCTGAAAGCTGACTCATGGCTGACCTTGGGAAGGGCCGCTTTCCGGTAGTGGCGAAACGCCAGGCGCAGGACGTACGTGTTGATGTTCCAGATATAGGTTGAGTAAAGCCCTACGGGCCGCCTTTCGACGTTTCGGTATAAAAACACCCGTTTCACTCGCCCTGGCCTTGGCAAGGCGATCCGCCTTCCTATGTACCATAGCCGCTCGATGTAGTTGGAGCGGCCGGCTTGGCCACAAGATCTTGACGAGGTGGTCGACTTGGTGTGAGAATCGGCCCATGGTAAAAACGGGTTAACAAGCCCTTTCCAATCGTGCCGACTCGCGCCATACGAGTCTTGCGGATTGGGCGTTGGCTGTTCCTTTCCACTCAAATTGAAGATGTGCTCGTAAGTACGCGAGCATTCGCACCGCGTACCAGGCAATGGAGATGTCCAGTGATCTGAGCGTGCACATGGTGGGGAGAGGACGACCAACCCTAGACTTGGCCGTCGCGAAGGAAGTCGCCCTCTCTCCGGTACCGACTCGACCGAGCCAGCGGTGCGATCTTACGCGCCGCAGTCGCGCGCACAACCATGGCCGCGACGGAGATCGGTCGGAAAATTCCTTCCTCCCCCTCCGTCCGAAAGATCGCTGCCATGTCGTCTGGTGTCGCCCACCGTTGTCCACTGCCCGATAGAGAATTTGAGAGCGCCTGGAGCGCGATCAAGATCGATCCCGCCGTCAAGGAACGGCTGATCGCTCAAGCCATCCTGGCCTTGACGATCCGTCCCTCTATCCCCTTCGACACCGCGCCGCTTCACGGCCTGATCGTGCTGGCCGGTCCGCCCGGTACGGGCAAGACGACTCTGGCCCGGGGCCTTGCGACCAAAGTCGCTGCGATGCTGTCCGGCAAGAAGGTGACCTTCCTGCAGGTCGACCCCCATGGCTTGGCGAGCGCTTCGCTGGGCAAGAGCCAGCAACAGGTCACGACCCTTTTTTCTCAGACCATCCCCGAGGCGGGCATGGGCGGCGTCGCCATCGTGCTCCTGGACGAGGTCGAGACCTTGGCTGCGGATCGAAAGCGGATGAGCCTCGAGGCTAACCCTGTCGACGTGCACCGAGCCACCGACGCCGTCCTCGCCAGCCTCGACCTGCTCACCCGCAATCACAAGAACATCCTGCTCATCGCCACCACCAACTACCCCCAGGCGGTTGATGCGGCCTTCCTATCCCGAGCCGACCTGATTGAAACGATCCCGCCGCCCAACGCCGACGCCCGCGCCGAAATCATCCGCGATACGCTCGAGGGCCTCGCCAGCAAGTGGCCCAAGATCAAGGGCCTGGTGCACGACGTTTCGCTATTCGTCAGCGCATCGAACGGCATGGACGGCCGGCGCCTACGCAAGGCGCTGGTCGCTTCGCTCGGCTCGTCGATCGAAACGGCGAAAGATCCCAACCGCCTCACCAGCCAACAGGTCTTAGCGGCGATCAAGGCGGCCGCCCAGGCCAGCAAGGAGGTGGGCCGTGAAGCTGCGTAGGGATATCGCCGCCGTACCGCTCCGCACCGGCGCGGAGACTTGGTCGAAGGTGGTTGAACTGATCACCGCGTCGGGGTCGATCGATGTTGGACAGCTCAACGCCGCAGCATCCGTGATGGCCAGTTTGCTGTCGGAGGACCACTACGCCAGCAACGCGCTGACGCTAAAGGGCGATGGCCATCGGCTGGTGATCTATGGCGCTTACGGGGCCGACGCCCTGTCCCTGGGCGCGGATGTTTCGCAACTCGACTGGAACCCGACCGCCAAGGATTGGACGCTCTTCGTCCCGTGCGACCCGGTCGACCTCGACTGGGTCAAGGCAAGCCTGAAAACCCGAGCGCCCCGCTTCGTCGTCCACGCGCTGGACGAGACGCCTGCGGAGCTTTCGGAAGGAAGCGAGAAGGCCGCGGCCTCGGCGTCGGGCTTCGAAATCAACTGGGGGGCAATCTGATGGCGGTTTCCACCTATACCTACACGCGCACTCACACTGCCGCCTTCGTCTCCGACCACCTGCGTGGGCAGTTGACGCGGATCGTGCAGGCGGCCGGTTTGTCCCCTGAAAAGCTTGTCGATGACTGGGACGTGCTCGGCCGCGCCACGCGAGCCTGGCTGGAAAGCGGCCATCTCGAGACGGTGACGATCGAGTTTTACAAGGCTGGATCGAGCCAATTGCAGTTGCGCTGGGATTTCCCGATCGAATACGCGGGAAGCGGGATCGACGACGATATGTGGGTCGATCGAGAACACCTCCAGCGCACCATCGCCAAGGCCGGACGACCGTCCGCGGACTGCACCTACCGGATCCTCCTTTATACCCGCGCCGGACGACCGGACGTGGCTGGGATGTCCTCGTGCTCGGCCCTGTCCACCCAGGGCCTCGTCAGCCGCGCCACCGGCACGGCGATCGCGACCGGCGATATCACGGCCGGACTGAACTATTGGAGGCCGCAATGAGCAAGGTCAGCGACGCGTTCGCTACGTTCAAGTCTCGCCTAGAGCTTACCCAGACCGAACAGGACGACGCCAGCCGGCGGCAAAAGGACGTGCGGGCGACGGTCCAAGAGGCCTTCGATGTCGAGCGCGACTTCCTGACGGGGTCGTACGGACGCCACACCAAGACAAAGCCACTAAAGGATATCGACATTTTTGTCGTCCTTGGGGCCAAGGAAGCACATCGCAAGAAAGCCCACCCCAAGGGTGTCCTGGACGACCTAGAGAAGTGTCTCGTCGACACCTACGGCAAGGAGCAGGTGGAACGAGATCGCCGTTGCGTCACCGTGTGGTTCGAGAAGCGCAACCAGACCCAGCACGAGGACGGAAAAGTCGTAAGCTTGGACGTCGTGCCGGCCTTCGCCACGGGCGATGACTACGAAATTCCCGATGAGCAGCTTGGGACCTGGATCAAAACCAATCCGGCCAAGCACAAGGAACTCACGACAGCGAAGAACAAGACCTTGTCGGGGAACTGGGTGCCCCTGGTCAAGATGCTCAAGAGCTGGAACCGAGCCAACGGCCGGCCGATCGAGCCGTCATTCTTGGTTGAGGTGATGGCGCTCGACCTGGTTGACGGTCCGTTCAACAACTTTCCGGATGAATCCCGGCGCTTCTTCGCGGCCGCGGCGGCGAGCATTGACGATACCTGGGCCGACCCCGCCGGCCTTGGCCCGCCGGTCTCCGATGAAATGACGCCGGCCAAGCGCGCTGCGGCACGTGAAAAGCTCAAGGCCGCCGAAATGGGGGCCACGCGAGCCTACCGGGCCGAGATGCAGGGCAGTGAAGGCGAGGCCGTCCGGATCTGGCGCTCGATTTTCGGTGATTTCTTCCCAGCGTCGTGACGGTCTCAGCCGGCACCGCGAACATGCTCGCTGGCGCCGGCCTTCATCTGTCGCTCGAGATTGGGGCGGGCCAGCTGATAGAGACCGGGGATGATCATCGGGCTTCCCGTCCGCCTAGCGTAAAGCGCGTTTTGGACGTTACGAGCGGCGGCTTTCGCGCTGTCAGCGTCCATCTTTCCCGCCTTGACCTCCTCTAGATACTTCTCAGCCTCAGCCTTCGTTTGATCCTGGGCTTCGGCCGTATCTTTCTGGCGGAAGTGTTCCCGAATGGCCCAAATCAAAATGGGTGCGGCGGGTGTCACCACGGTCGCCATATCCTGGAACGGGATATTGGTCCTCCAGCAGGCGACGCCGAGGCCGATCGGGACCGCCCAGGCCAGGAAGAGCGCGACGGATCCGTTAAGCCTGCGCAGCTTCCCGTCGTACCAGAGGTTCGTCCGCTGACAGATCAAACGCCCAAGTTCAAGCGAGGCTTCTCCAACCGCCGCCGGATACCAGTCGCGCAGTCCCTTGTCTTTGCGCCGCTTGAACCAGGCCGACGCCGCTTCGTCGATCGTCTCCTCGTCCAAAGGCTTCCCGGCCGCCAGACTGTTCCAAGGCAAAGCCAGGACCGCGCAATCGAACCTTTCCGCGATCTTGGCGCCATAGCGCACAAATCGCCGTTGGGCGCGGTCAAGCACGGCTACGTCGAGCACCGTGATCAAGAGGCTCACCAGCGCGATGGTCGGGCGGGCGCTAGCGATGACCAGGCCTGCGACCGCACCGACCATGGGCAACAGCACCGTCAGGAAAAGCTGGACGATGAAGATGATCTTGGCGTTGTGAAACATTTGCTGGCGAGCGCGGAGAAGCCGCAGGTTCGCCTCAAGGTTCTGAGAGACAGGAATGTCGTTCATCTCGGCGCCAGTCGCTCAAATTTACACTGACAACCTTGGCAGGAGTCTCCGGATGCGGGAACGCGTTTTCGAACCATGGTTGCCGCGTGTCCCCGCGGCTGTTGAGCCGGGACGAGGCGTAGGCTAGGTGCGCAAAACTGGCCGGGTAGCTTCCGTTACCGCCGAGACAGGGGACAAGGGACAACTGATCGACGTGATCAAAACGTGTCTGAGTAGGCGAGCATGTATGTAACGCGCTTCAGCGTCACGACGATCAACCTTGCCTTCGCCCTCGAATGACGGCAGGCCAGTCCTAGTCCGCAGTGCCCGTTGAAGCTGACCGGGAACCTGCGACGCGTCCATTGACCAATCTGCTATCGGCTGATCGAAGCTGAATGCGCAGGCCGGGGACCGACATGCAGTTCATCAACGACGGACCCAATATCCCGTTTGAACTCATTGAAGCTCAGGAGCGCGGCGAAGTGGTCTTCGTTTGCGGAGCGGGCGTATCGCGCTCGGTGGGGCTGCCGTCCTTCGAGCAATTGACGCGGGATGTCTACGCCACCCTTCACGAGGACTGGGTTGGACATCCGGTCGAGGCCGCGGGCATGTCTCCACAGAGCCCAGCCTACGATCGAACCCTGTACGCCCTGCAAGCGCGGCTTGGCGGCGCGGGGCTGCGTCAAGCCGAGCACGCGCGCCGGGAAATCGTCGAGGCGGTTCAACGCGCCCTCGCGCCGCCGCGCGCCCGCCGCTTTGTTCATCATGGCAACATCTTGCGGCTATCGCGCGACGCGGAGATGCGACCGCGCGTGGTGACGACCAATTTCGACACTCTGTTCGAGCGCTCGCGCAGACGGGACAACCTCGGCGCCATCTCCAGCCGCGCCGCGGCGGACATGCCCGGTCCCGGATCGGCCGATTTTGAGGGGGTGTTGCATCTTCATGGACGGATCGCCGACCGCTATCTCGGATTGCCTCGGTCCGATCTTGTTCTGACCAGCGCCGAGTTTGGCGAGGCCTATCTTCGATCGGGCTGGGCCGCGCGCTATGTCTACGATCTAGCAAGAGCCTCAACCCTGGTGATCGTCGGCTATGGCGCGGACGACCCGCCGGTTCGCTACCTTCTGGAGGTCCTCAGCGCCGACCGCAGCCGCTTCAGGGATCTTCAGCCCATCTACGCCTTCGCGCCGGTCGATGAAGGGGCGGCGGTTGGAGATGCAGAGGCGCGCTGGAAACTCCAGGGAGTCATGCCGATCCTCTACACCGCCCGTGATCAGGGCCGTGACCACGCTCTGCTCTATGACACCCTGGCGCTGTGGGCCGACTATCAGGATGACCCCACCGGCTGGCGACGTGCCCGGGCCCGTCAACTCATGGCCGCCGGACCTGAGGCCATGACGGACGGGGATTGGGATCGACTGGCTTGGGCGCTCGGAAGGGGCGACGGCGGCCGAATTCTGGGTGAAGTCAATCCGACGCCCGAGTGGTGGGAGGTCTTACGCGACCGCGCGCTGGTTGGAGGTGAGGGCGCCTACGCGATCGATTGGCTGAGCCAGCGGCTCCAAGACCGTCAGATGTTCCAGCAGATCGTTGGCGACCGAGCGTTGGACCGTGCAACCTTGACCGACCTGACCCACCGACTGAACGTGGCGGAACTCCCTCAGCCCTGGGACACGGCCTGGCGATTGCTCACTCGGCGCCTGAATGCAGGTGGCGTTGCCTGGGATGATGGCTGGCATGGCCTGCTCGGCCGGCTCCGCCGCGGTGACACGGGGCTCGACGTCCGGCGTGGCTTCGCGCGAATCCTGACGCCCAAGCCCACGGTCGAGCGGCCGTTCCGTTGGCCAGACTCCGAAGTTCCAGAGGACCCGCAGGTGGAGCGTCTGCGCGATCTTGCCTCTGTCGGGTTCAAGATCCGGGCCCATGCCGACCTTACGGCCTTGCTGGTGGCTTGGCCGGCCGACAAGGATGAGATCTTGCTTCGAACGCTGCTGCGGGCGCTGTTCGATAGCCTGGAAGAAGCGACCGAGTACGGGTTCGCCGGCACGGGGTACGATCGCGCCTCCAATCAGGTCAAATCCATATCGCCCCACGGCCAGAACCGGCACGCTGAGGGCTTCTATCCCTTGGTGCGCTTGGTCGCAGACCTCCTGCAGCGTCTCTCCGCGACCGATCCCCGCGCCGTCACGGGCTTTGCCGAGGAACTGGCCGCTGCGCCCTACGTCTTGACCCGCCGCCTACATCTGCATGTGTTGACCGCAGATGCGCCCTTCGAGGCCGAGCCCGGCGCCGAGGCTCTCTTGGCGCTCTCCGACGAAGACTTCTGGGGCTCGGAGTTCAAGCGCGAGGTCATGCGTCTGCTTGTGACGCGTTGGAACGCGTTCTCGATTGCATCACGCATCGCGCTGGAGACGCGGCTGACCATCGGGCCGCCCCGAAGCCTCTTTTTGCCCGACCCGTCGCTCGACGAGGAGATCCGAGCGATCTGCGACCTGGAAATCGTTCAACGTCTCGGACGCTTGCGCGAGACGGGCGGTGCGCTTTCGATGAACGGAGCCAAGGCCCTCGACGATCTCCTCTCGGCCCATCCCGCCTGGGAGGAGCGCATGGGCGAGCGCGCCGAGTTCGCCGGATGGTCGGAGTCTCGGATCGGCGAACAGGGGGATGTGGACCTGCTGGCCGGCGTCGAGCCCGAGCGGTTGGTCGACGTGGCGCTGGAGCATGCACAGCGCGACCCGTTCAACCAGGGTGAGATCTGGCGCAAGTTTGCGGGGGCCGAGCCTGGGCGCGCGTTCGACGGATTGGTGGCACAGGCGACAAGTGGCCAATGGCTCGGATGGGCCTGGACACCGTTTTTCTGGGCCATGGCCGAAACGGACGATGCCGAACTCGAACGTCGAGTGGTCGGCTACCTGGTCGACATGCGCAACGAAGATCTCACCGGCTTCGGCGCCTCAGTGGCGAGCTGGATCCAACGACGTGACGGCTTGGCCGCCGTCGAACGCTCCCAACTTCTGAACCTATGGGACAAGTTGTTGGACGTTATCGCCAGCGATGATCGGGAAGCGGTCCTGGACAACGCCGATGCGCTGTTTGAATCGTGGAATCGGGCTCCGGGCCATCTGTCGAAGATCTTGATTGCGGAGCTGTCCAATCGCGGTCCGATTGGCGGCGCTGGACTGCCGGCCGATCTTGCGCCCCGCTTCCAGCGCCTGGTTGATCTCAATGGCGCCCAAGGGCTTCTGGCGAACATGGGCTTGATCTCGCAACTGACGTTCTTACACCAAGTCGATCCAGCTTGGGTCCAAACGACCCTGGTCCCCAAACTCGCCGTCGACCACGCCTGGGCTCCAGATCTTTGGTCGGCGCACGTGCGTAACCGCAGCCTGGGTACCTTGGAACTGATCGGCCAAATCAAGGCAGCCTTCCTTGCCGCCATCGCCGATCCAGCGCGGTTCGGCGCAGCCAATGAGGGGCTCATCGGTCATTTGGTGGCCCTAGCCATCAATCCGATTTCTGATCCGCGTCCCGAAGAATTGCCCACCTGGCCTGAAACTAAACGAGCCTTGGCCAGAACAAGTCACGAGGGGCGGGGGCGGGCGTCATTCCTGATATTCGACCGATTGCGGGATCTTACACCGGCGGCGGGCGCCGCGATCTGGCGGCGCACGCTTGGCCCGGCGTTCCAGGCCATCTGGCCGATGGAGCCGGCGTTACAAAGCAGTGACACATCCCTCTACCTCGTCTGGGCCGCGCAGAAGGCCGGTGAGGCCTTTGCCTACGCGGTTTCGACAATTCGGCCGGCACTGGTCGCCGGGACACGAACCAACTCGCTCTTTGATCTTCTCGACGAAGACAAGGAGGCCCTGCTGAACCAGAACCCTCAAGCAACGCTAGAACTGCTCGACGCGGTGGTCGATCCCGCCCAACCGCCACGTGGCTTGATGGATAGGCTAACCGCCTTGGCGCAGTCTAATCAGGCCATCACGCGAGAACCAAGGTATCGGCGGCTTTTTGGCATTGCTCGGCGCGCGGCGTCATAAACGTCACGGATCGCGACAGTTTCAGGAAAGAGCCTCCTCCGATGAAGCTCGACTCGTCGGCGGAGCGTCCGGTTTCCGGAGCGGAGTCAACGGCAGCAACTGGCGCTGCACAGTCCGAGTTCGCCGTTTCCCAAAGCCGCAATGGCTACTCCCACCCCCGACGAACGTCCTGTCGGCGGCATTCTGGGCACCCAATCGCGTACGTCGGCCGGCGTTCCCGATCGGCGTCACGCCGTTCCTCGGGAGTTAGGACTTCGACAGTGAACCTGTGACCGCAGTTGTTGCAGCGATATGGCGTCGGAATTGGCATCGTTCTACCAATGCTAAGTTGGCCAGATTGTACGATCTCGCGCTTCTCCGTCAGAGACGGTCATCGCGGTGGGGCTCTAGCTCCGTGGGACCCGTGGCTTGCGTAAAGGGCGGCGCACTGTGGGCTTTGCCTTGGCGACCGTCTTCGGTTTCGCCGGTCCGGCCTTGGATTTGCCGACCTTGGTCGCCGTCGGCTTGGCTTTCGCCGCGACAGGTGTTTTGCCCTGTGCAGCGGATTTTGCTGCGAGTTCCAACCTAACTGCTCCGACCACGCGTCGGATGCCAGAAGAGATGTCGAGATAGGCCTTGTCAGCTGGCCGCCATGCAGTGATCGGCTTCCCGTCCGTTGGTAGCAATTTGAAATGCGCCGCCGTTGTAGCCTTCCAGTCGCAAGGCCTTACGACCACTGCGACAACGTGAACGAGGCCTCGTGACCTACGCGACATCGCCCGAGTGAACTCAAGTTTCCAGCAATAAGTACTCGCCAAGTAGTCAGGGCTGAGAAGCGCCACGAAGATATGCGCTTGGCGGAGTTCGCGAGCGATACCTGTGTCCAAGGCGTCGCCGGCGTTAATATCGCCATCGAACCAAGTTGTGACGCCATCGCGCTTCAAGGCGGCGAGGTGGGTTTCGAGCTTCTCGCGCGCGCCTGAATCCTTATGTGAGTAAGAAACGAAAATATTGACCTGCGGCTTTGCGCCTGCACGAGCAGGCGCGCCGGCTCTTAGCGTCGATCCTCGTTGTTGTGCCGCCATAGCGCCCACCCCAATAGCAGCTCGCCGCAGGCCTTACGTACCGGTCAACGGCGAATCAGAGAGGTCGAATAATGCCTCTGTACTCAATCTATGTCTGCGTTTGGACCGGGGGCCAATGCCGCGTACGAAAGCTTTTGACACTACGCCTTGCCGCCGGCGCGTCCTCGAGGGCTTTGCTGGGCTCTTGGTAGCAGGCGGCATCTTTTCAGGACGTCAACGTCCGATTCTCGATCTGGTCCTTCGCCAGCGAAGAAGCACTTTGCCGTTACGAGGTGAGCGTATCGCTCGTGCTGGCTCGGCACGGGTTGGCACGAGCGACCCAACATTCGCCAGAAAGCGGCACTTTTGAGAGTCAGCAATGGGTGGGTAGCGGTCGCGCACCTACGCACATCGCGGTGCAGCTTACAGCTGCCTATGAAGCGCCCGCCGGATCAGCCAGAGATGGAAGGCGTGCACTGCGAGGAAGACGACCGCGCAGAAGGCGACTACCGGTATGACGAGGCCTTCCTGACCAGCCCTCGGTTTTACGAATGCTGCCGCGGCGGCGATGAGGGCCAAGCAGATTGCCGCCAGCACCGGGGTGAATGCGAGCGCGACCTTCCGGGGTGCGGTCCAGTTTACCGAGCCATCCCCCCCCCACTGCATCGGCAGCCGCGGTTGGCTTGCAAAGTGGCGGTCGGCGCGGAGAGACATCGCTGTAAGCAGCGCCACGGCGCTCAGGACGACTACCGCAGCTTCCATCGCTTGCGTCATGGGACCGTTTCCAATCCACCTTAGGTTAAGCCCTCCAACCGAAAGTCCGCAACGGGTCGGGGGCAGAAGGAAGCGCAAAGGCCGCATCCGGACCTTCGCCCCGGGCCCAAGGTCCGGTTGCTGGAGGCGAGTCAATGTCTCCTACTGGCGCAGGCAGGGCTCTGACGGACCGAGTAGGGAGCTGCGGAATGGTGCCCCCGGCCTCGGTCTAGTTCTTCGTTGAAGGTGCGCACGAGGATCTCGGCAACCGGTTCCGAACCAGCAGGACATGCCCGCTATAGATTATGCTTCGGCGGACCCGAAATCGGACGGCGTCCGACGCGGCGAAGGTTCAGTCTGGGCCAGCGCCTGGCGAACGCGATCCAGAAGCTCGACCCGCCGATAAGGCTTGCCGATCACGTCGAGCGAGGGTCGCGCCGGTCCTTCGACCAAGAGATCCTCGTTGTAGCCCGTGGTCAGCAGCACGGGCAACTCCGGGCGCATCCGACGGACCTCCTCGGCGAGCACGATACCATTGCGTCCGCCCGGCATGACGATATCGCTGAATAGCAAGTCGAAGGTGTCGGGCGCGGATGAGAAGACCGCCAGGCCCTCGTCGCCCGACGATGCCGTCGTCACCTGGTAGCCGGCGCTGGCCAGGATTTCGCGAGCCAGCGCCTGGACCTCGGGATTGTCCTCGACCAGGAGGATCCGCGCGCCATCGGCGGCAACCTCGATCGGCCCAGACGCGGGCGAGGCGGCGGGCGGGGCCGGCACGCGTGGCACGGCGTCAGGGGCGACCGGGAAGATCAGGCGGATCAGCGCGCCCTTCCCGGGTTCGCTTTCGATCTCGAGCCGGCCGCGCGATTGCTGCACGAAGCCGTGCGCCATGGCCAGGCCAAGGCCCGTGCCCTTGCCCACGCCCTTGGTGGTGAAGAACGGCTCCATGGCCCGCTCGAGCACGTGGCGCGGCATGCCCTCGCCTTCATCCCGCACCTCGACGGCCACGTAGTCACCGCTGGGCAGTTGCCGAGCCTCGGCGTCGCCGTTGAGATGCAGACTCTTCGTCGTGATCGTCACCACCCCACCGCCGGGCATGGCGTCGCGGGCGTTGATGACGATGTTGAGCAAGGCCATCTCGAAATGGTCGGCGTCGAGCAACACCGCGGGCAATCGTCGCCGCAGATTCAGCTGCACGTCGATCTGGGAGCCGAGCGTGCTCTCCATCAACTCCCCGAAGTTTATGATCAGCTCGGACAGGTTGACGGCCGTCGGTTCCAGCCGGGTCTTGCGGGCAAACGCCAGGAGCTGGCGCGTGAGCTTGGCCCCGCGCTCCGCCGCCGATCGGGCCGCGTCGATGTAGCGAAGGCTCCGGTCGTCCAGCGGGCGCGAGGCCAGGAGCTCCAAGTTGCCGTTGACCACCTGCAGGAGATTGTTGAAGTCGTGGGCCAAGCCGGCCGTCAGCTGACCGATGGCTTCCATCTTCTGGGATTGCCGGTAGGCCTGCTCGCTGTCGCGTCGGCGGCTGACGTCGAGCTGGCTGGCGAAGAAATAGAGCAGCTCGCCGGACGTGTCGTAGACCGGGCCGATGAATACCGCGTTCCAGAAGGGACTGCCGTCGCGCTTGTAGTTGAGGATCTCGAGCGAGATCGCATCGACCTTGGCCACCGCCTCTCGCATTTCGGCGATCACCTCGCGGTCAGACCCCGGCCCCTGCAGGAAGCGGCAGTTGCGGCCGAGGATCTCCGCCTCCTCGTAACCGGTGAGGTCCAAGAAGGCCTTGTTGGCGAAGACGATCGGATTGTCCGGCTTGTTGGGATCGGTCAGGATCATCGGCATCCGGGTCATCTCGACCGCGGCGAAGAAGACGCCACCCCGTTCGTTCAGGTCCGGACGGGTAATGGTGCTTTCTCGCCAATGGCGCCGGCCGGCGGTGCCGAGGGGCTCGGAAGGGCCATCGTCCAAGGTTCCGTTGGCCGGGACGCCGCGGCTCTGGCCGCCGCCTTCGATATCTTCAGGCAGGTCTGGGCGGCTGTGATCGTCGTCGGCGGTCAAGGCAGATTTCCAAGCGGTGCAATGGTGGCCTGCACCAACGCGCGTTCCGGGCCCTGGTTCGCCTCGGCCCAAGCTTTGCGTTGCTGAAGCCTGACTTCGACGGCGACCGGAACTCACGCAAGCTTCACCGCGTTCGCGCCTTTTACAGTCCGGCGGCTTGAGCTAACGCTGGGACCAAAGAGGGTGGGCCGTGGACGTCATGAACGCCGATGCTGAAGGTCTGCCGCGCGCGGCGAGCCGCCAGTTGCAAGGCGGCGGCGCGGTCGGCGACCTGATCCGGGCCTACGACTGGTCCGAGGCCGGCCTGGGCCCAATCGACACCTGGCCGGCGGAGCTCTTCACCACCGTCCAGACGATCTTGTCGTCCCGCGTGCCGATGGTGATCCTGTGGGGGCCCGACGGGCGGCTGATCTACAATGAGGGCTATGCCGAGGTCTGCGGTCCTCGCCACCCGGCCGCGCTGGGCGGCAAGGTCCTGGACATCTGGCCCGAGGCGCGTTTTTTCAATCAGAATATCCTGGATCGCGGCCTGGCCGGCGAAGCGCTCCACTACGCGGCTCAGCCCCTGGAGCTTTGGCGGCTCGGGCGCGCTGAGCAGGTCTGGATGGATCTGGACTACACACCCGTTCGCGATGAGGCGGGACGACCGGTCGGCATCCTGGCGATGGTCTTCGACATCACCCAGCGCGTCGTGGCCGAACAGCAACTGGCGACCAGCGCCCGGCTCTTTGGGTTCCTCGACCAGCTCGGGCAGGCCATCAGCGCCCACAACACCGCCGACGACATCCTGCGGGTCACCACCCGCATGGTCGGCGAACACCTGGGCGTCTCCAACTGCGCCTATGCCGACATGGACGCGGACCAAGACGGTTTCACCATCCAGGGCGACTGGCACGACGCGGCCTCGCCCTCGATCGTCGGCCACTACAGCCTGGCCGACTTCGGAACCTTGGCGGTGCGGGAGTTGGGGGCTGGCCGGCCGCTGATCGTCAACGACAATCTCGCGGAACTGGCCCCGCACGAAGCCAAGACCTTCCAGGACATCGGCATTGCCGCCACCATCTGCATGCCGCTGGTCAAGGCCGGGCGCCTGGTCGCCCTGATGGCGATCCATCACAAGGTCCCGCACCTCTGGACCGACTACGAACTCTCGGTCATCCGCGCAGTGACCGAGCGGTCCTGGGCCCACGTCGAGCGCGTCGGCGCCGAGGCCGCGCTTCGTCGGCAAGAGGAACAGCTGCGCCTGGCCACCGACGCGGCCGAAGTCGGCCTCTGGGACGTGGACGTGGTCGACGACACGCTCTACTGGCCGCGCCGCCTGAAGCGGATGTTCGGTATTGTCACCGATCGCCCCGTCTCGATGGCCGATTTCTACGGGGGCCTGCATCCCGATGACCTCGACGCGACAACCAAGGCCTACGCGGCGGCGGCCGACCCGGCGGTGCGTGAGCTCTACGACGTCGAGTACCGCACGGTCGGTCTGGACGATGGCGTGGTGCGCTGGGTTGCCGCCAAGGGCCGGGGTGTGTTCGATGGCGACCGGTGCCTTCGGGTCATCGGCACGGCGATCGACATCACTGCCCGAAAGGCCGACGAGCAGGCGCTTCAGGAACTCAACGAGACGCTCGAACGCCGCATCGTCGAGGGGATCGCCGAGCGGCGCCTGCTCGTCGACCTGGTCGAGAACACCGACGCCATCATCATCGTCATGGATCACGGATACCGCATCCTGGCGCTCAACCGCGCTGGCATTCAGGCCTTCGAGGACGCCTACGGGGCGCGGCCCAAGGTCGGCGACAACATGCTCGCCCTGATCGGCGACCGGCCCGACGACGTCGCCGAGATCAAGGCCGCGTGGGACCGCGCGCTGGCCGGAGAGGAGTATACCGACGTGCGCGCGTTCGGCAGCGCCGAGCACCAGCGCCGCTGGTTCGAATTGACCTTCCGCAACTACTACGACGCCGAGGGCGATCTAGCCGGCGCCTATCAGTTTGTGTACGACGTGACGGCGCGCGTGGCCGAGCAGCGCCGCTTGGCCGACGCCGAGGAGCAGCTAAGGCAGTCGCAGAAGGTCGAACAATTAGGCCAGCTCACCGGTGGCGTCGCCCACGACTTCAACAACCTGCTGACCCCCATCATCGGCTCCCTGGACATGCTCGGCCGAAGGGGCCTGGGCACCGAGCGCGAGCAGCGCCTGATCGCCGGCGCGCTGCAGTCCGCCGAGCGGGCCAGGACGCTCGTCCAGCGCCTGCTGGCCTTCGCGCGCCGCCAGCCCTTGCAGCCGACGGCGGTCGATACGGCGAGCTTGGTGACAGGCATGGCCGAACTCGTCGCGAGCACGACGGGTCCGCAGGTGCGGGTCGTGACCGACATCGCCCAGGGCCTGCCCATGGCCCATGGCGACCCCAACCAGCTCGAGATGGCCATCCTCAATCTCAGCGTTAACGCCCGCGACGCCATGCCTGACGGCGGCGACCTGAAGATCTCCGTGGCGCCCGAGACGGCGGGCGAAAAGCGGCCGCCGGGCCTGGCCGAGGGCCACTACGTCAAGATCACGGTGGCCGACACCGGCGTCGGCATGGACACCGCCACGATCGAGCGGGCGATCGAACCCTTTTTCTCGACGAAGGGCGTCGGCAAGGGGACAGGCCTTGGTCTGTCGATGGTCCACGGGCTGGTTCAACAGCTGGGCGGCGCCTTGGAGATCACCAGCACGGGCGGATCCGGAACCTGCGTGACGCTCTGGCTGCCCGCGAGCACGGCGTCCGCCCCGGCCGTCGACCTTGGTGAGACCTCCTCCGGTCTCTACGTCAATCGCCTCGGCACGGTGCTTCTCGTCGACGATGAGGAGGTGGTGCGAGCCAGCACCGCCCACATGCTCGAGGAGATCGGCTTCCAGGTGATCGAGACCGGATCGGCCGAACAGGCCCTAGCCGTTTTGCGGAAGCGCGACGACCTGGCGCTGCTGGTCACTGACCACCTCATGCCGGGCATGAACGGCGCCCAGCTGGTTCGCGCGGCCCGGCTTGCCCGGCCCCGCCTGCCGGCGCTGATCATCTCCGGCTATGCCGAGGCCGAGGGGGTGCCGCTGGATATGCCGCGCCTGACCAAACCCTTCCGGGCGCGGGAACTGTCGGACGCCATCGCCACGCTTCGAATCTAGGTCGTCCTAACAGGCCCCGCCCGGCCACGGCGATGGCCCGCCCAGCCCCGATCGCCCGACCCGAGCGTTCTTAACATGAAAGCCAACGCGCGAAGGCGCCCCGGCGGAACCGGGGCGCGGTGTACGCTCAAGCCGGGTTTGGCGAGCGCGCTGGCCGATGGGCCCTATGGTGTTCGGCCTGGCACGCCCCGGGGCCAGGCGCGCCCTAGCGGAAAGGGCGCGTGTCGACGCCTTGTCGTGATGCCTGATCAGACCGCTTTTCGAAGACCATCGCTCGCGGGGCCGAGGATCGGCTGTCGCAACGTCTTGTGGCGCAGTCTCGACAAAGGGAAGGGGGGCCTTGCGGTGCGGCGAAGAAGATTGCCGATGACCTAGCAAGCATGGTTCCGTTGTGTGGTTGAGCAAAGTCCTCGCCGTCGGATCCGGTAAATGCGCACCCGATATAATCGTCCGAGCTGGCATAAGATCTGCGCTGGCGCATTTCTCGCCGCACTGACCTGGACCTCGGCCGAGGCTGGAACTCCTACACCCTTCGCGCCGCCGACCAACGCCGACCTCGTCCTCTACCGCGACGCCATTCTGATTGACGGCACGCGCGCACCCGCGCGTCCGCATATGGACGTGCTGGTCTCGGGCGAACGGATCCTGAGCGTGTTTTCCGACGCGACGCGGCCGGCCGAGACCGCCAAGGCCAAGGTCGTCGACCTGCACGGGAAATACCTGATTCCAGGCCTGATCGACTCGCACGTGCACCTGGCCACGCCGCCCAACCGCCGCCAAGCCGAGGCTATGCTGCGCCGGGACCTCTATGGCGGGGTAACCGCAGTTCGCGACATGGCCGATGACCTTCGCGCCCTAGGCGACATCACGCGGGCCAGCCGGGTCGGCGAGATCGCAGCGTCGGACGTCTACTACGCCGCGCTGATGGCCGGCCCCGACTTCTTCACCGACCCGCGCACGGCTCAGACCACGGCTGGCGGGGAGCCGGGCCAAGTGCCGTGGATGCAGGCGGTTACCGATCAGACGAACCTGCCGCTGGCCGTCGCTCGGGCGGCCGGAACCTCGGCCACGGCGATCAAGCTTTATGCCGACCTGGATTCGGTGCTGGCCGGCCGGATCACGGCCGAAGCCCATCGTCAGCACCTGAGGGTCTGGTCCCACGCCACGCTCTACCCGGCCAAGCCTTCGGAGGTGGTCGCCGCCGGCGTCGAGGCGATCTCCCATGCCTGCCTGCTGGTTCGTGAGACCGATCCGCAGGTTCCCCGGTGGGCGCAGCCGCGCCACCCGGTCGATCTCGACACGTTCAGGGCAGGCGACAATCCGGTGCTGGCGCGGCTGTTTGCGGTCATGGTCGCGCGCGGGACGATCCTCGACGCGACGGTGTGGACCTATGGCGCCGCGCCGCCTGCCGGCCCCAGCAGCACGCCGCCTCTGAAGCCGGGATCCTGCGACGACGTCGTGGGCGGCGCGATCACCCACCAAGCCTACCGGGCCGGGGTCCAGATCTCAGCCGGGACAGACAACGTCGCGCCGGCGAGCGATCTCTGGCCGGACCTGTTTCACGAACTGTCGGCGCTGGTCGATCGCGCCGGCCTGCCGCCCGACGCCGTGATCCGCTCGGCGACCCTGATTGGCGCAAGGGCGGCCGGGCAGGAGCGAGATATGGGCACCCTGGAGGCTGGCAAGCTCGCCAACATGATCGTGCTGTCCAAGGACCCCCTGGCGTCGATCGACAATCTGAAGACGGTGGTGATGACCGTGAAACGCGGGCGCGTCTTCACGCGTGATGACTTCGTTCCACTGCGAGAAGACGACATCACGGACTTCTGACGCCTGTGCTTCCGATGCCTACTCCGCCACGCTCACCCCAGCGGAGTGGGCGGCTCCGAAGGTCAGGTTTCTGGCACTGTCCTAAGGTCGGCTACTGGCGCATGCTCAGCTTAGCGCGCCTTCGATCCCGTATTGTAGACACGACCTTGGCAGAGCGGCTTCAGGCGTCAACAGAGGTAGGTGCGATAGGCGCCGGTGTCCGGCTCCGGACCGTCCAGGGCCCAGGAGTCCGGCGCAGAGGCGCCGTTCTCGTAGGTTCGTACGAAGACACCCGCCGCCAGCTGTGTGGTGAAAACCCAGGCCGGCCGGCCGGTGAACTCCCACCGGCCGGCGCCGCCGCGCTGGACGGTCAGCGTGCCCGTGACGCCATTGGCGAACCTGTACTGCAGAGTCGAGCCTGGGGCTGTCCAGCACGTCGAATAGGAAACGGCGCCCTTGGCGTCATAGACGTCGTATCCGGCGCCATTGCGGAAGCTCCACTGGAAAAGATCCGGCGACTCGGCCGCCAGGGTCAGCTTGTAGGGCTTGGCTGCGTTCTGGCGGCCAACCGCCAGAAGATAGATTCCGTCCTTGGGCAACACTGCAATCAGCTTTGTCAGATCGACGTCATCGGCCTTCAGCATCTCCGCGCCCTCGGGCGTATAGAGGGTGATGGCGTGCCCCCCGGACCCGGGCGCGCCGGCGCTGGCCTGCAGAACCGAGCCGGATTCGCCGATGAAGGCGAACAGATCGACGGACGCCCCGACCTTTCCGGCCGGCCGCGCGATGGACTTGCCAACCTCGGCGGTCAGCACCCCCGGCGGCGGCGTGAACTTGGGCAGCGCCGGCGGCGCGACCGGGGGCTTGGGGGGAGGCTTGGTCGTCGCCGCCGCCGGCGCCTGGGCCGCCATGAGCTTGACGGGAGGCGGCGCCGGCGATGGCGGCTCCCATTTGATGTAGGGCCGTCGGTCGGTGTCGATCTTCAGCCGGTAGGATGTGACTGGCGGATCGCCCTTTGACCAGACGCTGACGACATAAGTCCCCGCCGTATTGATCGGCACGGAGAGCTGGCGCTCGGGGTTCTTCTGGCTGGTCGCGGCGACGTACCTATTGTTGGGATTGGCGACGAGAAGAATGATTTCCTTTGAAGCCTCCAACATCTCCAGGCGCAATGTTTCGCCGGCCTCGAGCGGGACGGCGAGGTATTCGGTCTGGTTCAGGCTGTCACCGTTGTCGAGCATGTCGAGGTCGCTCTCGACGATCTGAGGCGCGGCGATCACGTGAGGCGTCTTCGACGTCGTCCTGCGCCAGGGGGCGAGGACGCGCACGGCCGGGTCGCGCGGCTGGACAGCGTCGGGCTTCGCCGACGCCAGCAGCGGGCGGGCCGCCGCCGCCCGCAACGCCGGGTTGGCCGCAAGGACCCTGGTGTTGGCGGCGAAGGCTTCGGCCACCATGCCAGCCAGCCCGCCCGGTGCGCTCTTGCGCTCCATCGCCTCGCGGGTGGACAGCCGTCCGATCTCGGTCCCGGTCGCGCGGTCGGTCAGGATCCATTCCACCGCGACCTCGACCTTGCCGCTGATGGTGTCGGTGTTGCCAAAGCCGATATTGGGCAGGCACACGTCCGCCAGCGAGACGCGGGCGACCCCCGCCACCTCGACGGGCGCCGAGCCTGACGCGTTCACCGCAATTCCCGCCTTAGTCAGCTCCTCGCGCAGGCGTGCGTCGCTTTCGCCGGTAGTGAAGGCGCGGCGCATCGCCGAGCCCGTCGTCGGACCTTGCTTGATGCAGATCGCGCCGCCTTTCAGCACCGTGGTCGACTGTTGTTCCACGGGGGCGGCGGCCATCGGTTTCAGGGAGACGGTCAGGACCTGGGCCTGGGTGGCGCTCGCCGCGGCGAGCGTCGCGGCGGCTCCGAACAAGGCAAGGCGACTCATTGAGCGCGCCCCTGCTTGCGGCGCTCGCGGAAGAAGGCCTCCGTGTCGGCCTGGGCCTTGGCGTTGGCCTGTGCAGTCTTGGCGGCCAGTTCGACCTTCTTCCTGGCCTCCTCGGCCAAGGTCTTCTTTACCTGCTCGTCCCAGACCTTGCCGGCGTCGCGCAGCGAGGTGTCGGCCTTGATGGTCAGGGCGGGCTTGCTGACCTGCGCAGGCGCTTTGGGGCGCGCGGTAGGCGGCGGGGCGGTCTTGGCCATCGCGGCAGGGGCGTTGATCCGCATCTTGGCGTAACGACCGCGTGCGGTGAGATCGTCGATCAGGTTGGGGGCGATGGCCTTGGTCAGGCCGGGCCAGGCCGAACGGGTCAGAGCGTAGCGCGTCGGATCGGACCGGTGCGTGTAGCCGTCCAGCCGAGCGGCATAGGCCTGAAACGGCTCGGGCCCGATCGCATCGCAGCCCATGTTGGTGGTGTAGTATCGCATGCCTTGGCCGCGCATCCACGTGGCGTGGGCCGAGTTGGCGTCGGCGAGCAGCTTGTGGAATTCGGCCATGGTCGGTGGAAACGGCGCCTTGAACAGGTCGGTAACGAACTGTCTGACGAGGCCCTCCTCCGGCGCCACGCAGTAATAATACAGCTCGCTCGGCAAGGCGTAGGGGACACCATAGGCGGGCATCCAATTGACCTCCTCGAAGGTCTTGCCCGAGCGCGTGAGCAGTTCGAGCACATAACGAGGCGCGCCCTCGGGGCTCGCTTGGCAGGCGGCGAAAGAGCGATGGATCGAGCTGTATTTTGTCGACAGGAAGGCGAACCACTCATCAGCCATCGCTGTACTGGACATGTTGGCTTCGGCCTCGAACGCGAAGGCCCTGCTGTAGATATAGGGATTGGAGCCGCCTCTATTCGAGGTGTACTCGCATCGCATCACCCAGCGGGTCTTGCCTTGCGCGGAGGCCTCGCCGGCCGTTAGGGCAAGCCCCAGGACCATCAGCAAAAGAGCCCAGAATCCACCAAACCGCATCGTCCCTCCCGGCCGTATAACGATGGTCCCTCACGCGCCTTAGGTGGACGATCCTGGTTGCGGCAGTCAACACCGACGCTAGCGACGAAAGCGGGCGGAGGCCTGTCGCCTCCACCCGTTAATGACGTCTCGACCTGGTTAGGAGGAGGCTAAATCGCAACTCCGCCCAGGGTCGCTCGCCAGCGGCTCCCGTGGCTACACGTCCAGAAACCGGAGTGGTGCCAAGGGCCGCTCATGCCGCAGCTCTGTCGCCGCAGCGGCGGCGTTATCAGACCCGTACGCCTCCAACCTCACTAGCGAGCGGTTGCAGCGCAGTCATCTCTACGTCGGACAGAGTCATCGTAGCGGCGGCGACATTTTCCTCGAGGCGTTGGCGACGCCGCGTGCCGGGGATCGGTACCGTACTCACGCCCAGTCTACGGGACTGGGTATGGAGCCACGCCAGGGCAGTTTGCGCAGGGGTGACGCCTCGCGCGGTGGCCAGGGACGCCACCGCGTCGACGAGCTGATCATTGCGCTCCAGGTTTTCCGGGGCGAAGCGCGGGAAGTTCAGACGAGCATCTCCCTGCGGCAAGGATCTAGCGAAACCGCGGGACGTCAACAGCCCGCGCCCGAGCGGAGCAAAGGGCACAAGCGTCACGCCCAGTTCGATCGCCAGCGGTACGATGTCGTCCTCAATGTCGCGGCTGAACAGCGACCATTCCGATTGCAGGGCGACGATCGGATGGATCGCATGGGCCTGGCGCAGTTCGTCGGGTTCGACCTCGCACAGGCCCAGTTGGCGCACCTTGCCGGCGCTCACCAAGTCCGCCATCGCGCCGACGGACTCGGCCAGCGGCACGGCCTTGTCGCGGCGATGCATGTAGTAGAGGTCGATGACCTCGACCCCGAGGCGTTTCAGCGAGCGCTCGACGGCCGCACGGATGTGTTCGGGGCGGTTGCTGAGGCTCCAGTCGTCGGGCGTCTGCGGCGTGCGGACATAGCCGAACTTGGTGGCGACCAGGGCCGTGCCCCGGTTCCTGCGCAGGAAATCCGCCAGGAAGGCCTCGTTGGCGCCCAGCCCGTACATGTCGGCGGTGTCGAACAGGGTGACACCGAGGTTCAGGGCGCGGTCTAGCGTGGCGCGGGCCTCGGTCTCGTCGGTCGCGCCGTAAAACTCGCTCATGCCCATGCAGCCCAGGCCCTGGGCGCCGATGGAGGGGCCGCCCCGCCCGAGTTCGACCTTGGGAAGCGCGTGCGAAATGTTCGTCATGGAAAGGCTCCGAATGAATGACGAACAGCTCTATAAGTGTGGACCATGGTCCATGGTCAAGGAGGCGCCGGCATGCTGATCTCGGAGTTCGCCCGCGTCGTCGGCCTGCCCGTCGACACCGTCCGGTTCTATGTCGGGAAGGGACTGCTGCGGCCCGAACGGGGCGGTAAGGGCGGCGGCAATCCGTACCAGGTCTTCACCCGCGACGACGTCACCGCCGCCCGCATGATCCGCCTGCAGCAATCGCTCGGCTATTCGCTGCGGGAGATCGCGGCGCTGAACGAGGAATACCGGGCGGGCGGCGGCGGTGACGAGCGTACGGCGCAGGTCCTGCGTCTTCAGATCGAGCGCCTGTTGCAACGCCGGGCCGAACTCGACGCCGGTCTCGACTTCCTGCAGGGCAAGCTCGACTGGCTGGCGGCGGGACGCCCCGGCGACGTCCCGCGCCTGGAGGACTATCTCTGCCGCGCCGAGGCCGCCAGTTCCGAGAGCCCTTCGGCCAGGGAGACGACCGGCGCATAGCCGAGTTCACGCCGAGCCTTGCCGATGTCGAGCGTCACCTCCACGGCCGAGGCGGCGAAGCCTTGCAGGGTGAGCGGTACAGGCTTTCCACCCCGCGAGAGCAGGCCGATCAGGTCGCCCACGGCCGCGACGGCGCGCACCACACCGCGCGGAACGACCTTGTCCGGCGCCGCCATGCCTTGCGTCTCCAGCAGCGCCGAGACGAACGTCCGGAACGCCATCGGCTCGTCGTCCGACAGGAAATAGACCTCGCCGCCGCGCCCGGCCCGCAGTGCCAGATCGACGCCGTGACAGAGATTGTCGATATGGGTGGTCGAGGTCCGATAGCCGCCGCCATCGATCCACGCCAGCTGGCCAGAGCGGGCGGCCTCGACCAGCGTCGGCAGGGCCGTCGTGTCGTCGCGGCCCCAGACGAAGCGCGGGCGCACGACGACGACCGCGAAGGTCTCGTCGTTCATGGAGAGGGCGATCCTCTCGGCGGCGATCTTGCTGCGCGAATAGGAACCGGCCGGCCGGGCCGGATAGGGCCGGGTCTCGTCGACGTTCCTCAGCGGCCGCCCGTCGCTCAGCACCGACTCCGTGCTCAGGTGCACGACGCGGCGCACGCCCGCGGCCCGGGCGGCGCGAAGGACGGTCCGGGTTCCCTCGGCGTTGGTGCGCATCTGCGCCGCGCCGCCATGGCCGTGGTCGGTGTCGGCGGCCGCGTGGATCAGGGCGTCGCAGCCGGCCATGGCCTGGCCGATCCCCGGATCGAGGACGTCGCCGACCACGGCGATCGCGCCCAGGGCCCGCAGGCGGTCGGCGGCCTCGGGGCTGCGCACCAGGGCGACGGCCTCGACGCCGTCGCTCAGGAAGCGGCGCACCAGATTGCGGCCGACATAGCCGGCCGCGCCGGTCACGAAGAGGCGTCGCGGGCAGGCGCGCGCGCTCGTCGCCGCGCCGAGGTCGGCGGAGGAAGGGTTGGTCATGGTCTTGAAGTCCGGTTTGGGGGAGGGGTCAGTCGCCCGTCGGCGGCGGGCCGTCCTGCGGCGTCGCCGAGGACAACCATTCGATCTCGCGAACGATCCTGTCGCGCTCGGCCGGCGGGAAGTGGTGGAAGTCCAGGAATTCGAGAAACTTCAGGCCCTCGAGGGCGAGATAGGCCAGCAGGGCCCCGCGCGGCGCGGCCGAGGTGTCGAGCACGCGGGCGACGACTCCGGCCTGGTTGGCCTGCATCTTCCGGCGCAGGTCGGCGTCCAGCACCAGGGCGGCGCTGAGGTTCAGGGCGACGGCGCGGAAGTCCTCGGGCGGGGCGTGGGCGCCGCCGCGTATCCGCCCGCGGATGACGGGGCTGTCCTGGCCCGCCAGTTCGGCTTCCAGCGCCGCGTGACGGGCGTTGTCGGCCGCGAACGAGCGATCGACCACCGCCTCGATCAGCGCCTGCTTGGTCTTGAAGTCGTAGATCACCGTCGCCTTGCCGACCCCGGCCTCCTTGGCCACGGCGTCGAGCGTCAGGTTGGCCGCGCCGTCCCGCGCGACGACGCGCTCGGCGGCGTCGAGAATGACCTGCTGGTCGATGACGCGTTTGCGTCCCATCTTGGCTCCATTCATAACCGACCGGACGGTTATAAATGAGAGTGGCTGTCGGTCAAGGCTCAGCAGCGTCGCCGCGGAAGCTGCCGCCTCCTAGGCACCGCGCAGTCGCCAGGCGCGCCTTCCGCCAACGTCTTGTTCCTGGACGCGTGCCAAGGTCAGCTTCTGGCGCGATCCGGCCGGCGAAGCAGACCTTCGGATAGACGGAGAGGGGTGGTGAGCTGACTTTAAGGTGATAGAATTCCGACGATGACGGAGGATCGATATGACGCAGTCGTTCGCAACAATCGCGATCATTGGCGGCTTTCTGATCTGCATCGCTACCGCGCTCGTCCTCGCCCTCAGTTCCAAGTCCAAAACACCTGACGCGTAGTCGTCAACGTCTGTCTGGGGTCGGAGATAGCCGCTGGCGTCGAAGAGCGAATGTCCGGGAACCGGATGAGCGCAAAGGGCCGCTCTGCGGCGCCTGAACGTGAAGAGCCGAAATATGGTAAGATGAGGCGAGGGGAGTAGCCAATTCGCAGGAGGCGAACATGGCTCAATTTGACCTCTTCCTTCCGCCCAAGCGGCCTTGGAATACCGCGCGCATTATCGGCCCTAAGCCGCCATTCAAGCCCAAGCATATCTGGGGAATTCGCCAACAGCTGAAGGCCAACGGTCGAGTACGCGACCTGGCGATGTTCAACTGCGCGATCGACGCCAAGCTCAGAGGCTGCGACCTGGTGAAATTGCGTGTCAGCGACGTGGCGCCAGGCGGACTAATTCGGCCGCGTGCGATGATCATCCAGCAGAAAACGGGTCAGCCCGTTCCCTTTGAGATCACGGAGCCAACGCGAGATGCTCTGGCCACGTGGATCAAGGTTCGCGGCCGCCGCCACGACGATTGGTTGTTTCCCAGCCGCAGCCGGCCGGGCGGGCACGTCAGCACCCGGCAGTACGCCCGACTTGTCGATAAGTGGGTGTCTATGATCGAGCTCGAGCCGCGAGCGTACGGAACGCACAGCCTCAGACGAACGAAGGTCGCGCTGATCTACAAGAAAACGGGCAACCTGCGGGCCTGCCAACTTCTTCTCGGCCACCGCAAGCTGGAGAGCACGGTTCGATATCTCGGCATCGAGGTCGACGACGCGCTTGAGATGTCCGAGGCCATCGATCTGTAGATCGCGCGCCCTGGAGCTGGGGCCTTGACTTGCAATTCTATACGCCGTCCCTGGAAGGTCGTGTTCCCGCAGCCGGCCAAAGGGCGGCTATTGGGGCTTAGCGGCAACGGTAGCCGCGATAAGGCCCGGTCTTCGGCTCGGGCATGTCCAGACTCCAGGAAACGGGCGTGCGGCCGTCCGCGTACGTCCGCACGAAGACGCCTTCTGTCAGTTTGGTGGTGAAGGGCTTTTGCCCCTGGCCCTCGAATTCCCAAACGCCGTCGCCGCCGCGCTGGACACTCAAGGTCCCCTTGAAACCGTTGGCGAAGGTGTAGCGCAGGGTCGCGCCCGGCGCCGTCCAGCAGCTTGAGAAGGACAGCGCGCCCTTGTCATCATAAACCTCGTAGCCCGCCAGGTTACGGAAGCTCCATTGGAAGAGGTCTGGTGAATCCGCGGCCAGGGTCAGCTTGTAGGGCTTGGCGGCGTTCTGACGGCCAACCGCGAGCAGGTAAATGCCATCCTTAGGCAGCACAGCGGTCAGTTCAGCCTGATCGACGCCCTCGGCCGTCAGCATTTCATCGCCTTCGGGCGTGTAGAGCGTGATGGTGTGGCCGCCTGCGGTCGGTCCGCCAGCGCTGACCTGCAGCACTGAACCGGACTCGCCAGCGAAGGCGAAAAGATCGACCTCGGCGCCAACCTTTCCGGCGGGTCTAATGATCGACTTTCCGATTTCAGCCGCGAGCACGCCAGGCGGCGGGGTGAGCTTGGGCATGGGAAGCGGCGCGGGCCTTTTGGGCGTCGCCGCAGGCGTGGTCGAGCCGGCCAGCTGCGCTCCCTTGGGCGGTTCGGGCTTCGACGGCGGCTTGGGCGGTTCGGCAACGGCTGCGGCCGTATCTCCCGGCAAGGACGGCGGCGTGGCGCCCATGCCGAAGGACATAAGGTACTTGCCGATGTGCGCTGGCCCCTTGGAGTTCACCAGGAGGAAGTAGGTTCCATCGGCGGGCAGGATCGCGACCACGGGAGCGTCCTTAGCCGTCCCTCGCGCCAGCACCTTGCCGTCCGAACCAGGCCCTCGGAATAGGACTTCGAAGTCAGGAAGGTCGGTGCGGACGCGCACGCTCACCGTCTCGCCGGCCCGGCCGGTAAAGGCGAAGTGCTCGGCGTTCCAGTTCGCCAGCACCCGGAAGTCCGACGTGGAGATGTCGCTAGCGACGGTTTCTCCAGGCCGGATCAGAACTGGCTTGTTGAAGGTGGTCGACCGCTTGGGATCGACCGTCAGGTTCTGGGCGTGAGCGGTGCCGGCGAGGACGAACGTGGCGGCCAGTAGGAGCGCGCGCATCATTGGGCTCGTCCCTGGCGACGGCGCTCCACGAAGAAGGCCTCCCACTCAGCCTTGGCCTTGGCGTCGGCCTGGGCGGTCTTCGCCGCCAGTTCCACCTTCTTCCTCGCCTCGTCAGCCAAAGCCTTCTTCACCTGCGCGTCCCAGGCCTTGCCGACGTCGCGAAGGGAGGTGTCGGTCTTGATCGTGAGGCTGCCGCCTGTCGAGGCGACGGGTGGTTTCGGCTTGGGTGTCGGTACTGTTTTCTGTTCGGCCAGCGCGCCGTCGGGCTTGAACGGGATATCGAAGATCCGGCCTCCGGAGCTCGAATGGTCGATCTCGTCGAGCGCCAGGGCGTTCAGCCGCTCGCGGGTGCGCGCTTTCAGGCACCTGGGCGCGCCCTCGATCTTGTTGGCCTCCAGGTAGCTCCTGAACGCCTCGCGCTCGATGGCGAAGCTCTCACTGAGCTGGACCTGGAAGACAGGCGTCTTGCCGTAGTCGCCGGGGTTGTAGAATCGCGCCGAAGGCACGGTCAGGCACTGCATATAGATCGGCTTGGAACTGAGTGGCGGCGGCGCCTTCAGGAGATCCGCCGCGCTGGGCGTCCAGTGCAGGTTGGTCGAGCGGCCGTCGGACTCGCGGAAGAAGCGGTCGTGCGCTCTGGAAGCGTTGGACTTCGGAGTCCCGGTGGCGTTGCTCATACTACAGCCCGAGACGTAGAGACTGCCCGCGCCCAGAGGCTGGACGGTCTTGCGGACGTAGGCTTCGAACAGCTCCGCATAGCCATCCTGTTCGACGCCGTCGGTCCACTCGAACTCGTCCGAGTAGTAGGTGTGGCCGTTCTGGACCTCGCCCAGAGATGGATGGGGAACGTGTTGTTCTGGCACGAACTCGAACGTCCAGCAGGCCAGTGAACCTGCATTCGCCGCGCCGGCGAACATGCAGGCGCCAAGCGACAACAGCGCCAGCGCGATCCGTTTCAAGCTCAAGCCCATCCCCCATAGCGCCCGGTGAGCATTTCACGACGTCGGACGAATGCTAGATCTATAACGTCGTTTGATCAAAGCGCGCGGGGCTGATCCGAGGAGCCGGAGAAAGCGCTGTCGTTAGACCCCGGTGATTGGCGCGGGCGGGTGCACCCTGATCTGATCGACCTCTCGCCGAACGTCCAGTTTCCGGAGGTATGCCAATGGCGGCTATTGGCGCGAAGCTGCCCTTGACCCGCAGGCGCTAATGCGCACCTGCCGCGCAGCCCTTTTCGTGTTATCGCAGGTCGCTCTGCCGCGGCGCACAACACAAAAGCGCATGTAGAGTGAGTTGGTGTCGCCATTCCGAGTCCGTGCCCATGACCCGCGTCAGCCAGATCGATGGCCTGGTGATCTTGTTGCGCCAGCGGCTGCTTGAGCAAACCAAGGGCGCGCGCGGCGCTGGAAAAGCGGTCGTCGGCAAGGGACAATCCAATCTGGTCGCAGCGTTGGGCGAGATCGACAGCATCGACGATCGCCGGCTGCGCCGGGCTCTGATCCAGGATGTCCTCAGCGACCAGTTCGGGCGCGGCTTGGTCAATGACGCGCGGTTCCAGCAAGTCGTTGAGAAGGTCACTGCGACCCTGGAAACGGATCCGGACGGCGCCAAACTCTTCGATCGCGTGATCGGCGATCTTCGCGCCGCCGCGCGTTAGCGGCGGGGGCGAAGTCCTAGCGCGGTCATGGTTTGCAGGACGCTGCGGCCGCCGGGACCGGCCGCGGCGTTGAGAGCGCGATCGCGAATTTGCTCAGCCGTGTGGGCATCGCCGGCCTGATCGGCCAGCAAGCTCATGGCCAGGGCGCTGGCGAAGCCGTCGCGATCGAGACGACTGGCCTGTTCGGCCAAGGAGCGGCCGGAAACCAGATCGCCGGCGACGATGTCGAGCACCGCCAACCCGCCACGGGCTTCTGCGAAGCTCTCATCCAGCGCCAACGCCGCCTCGAAGCGGGCGCGGCTGGCGGCAAGATCGCCCGCCGTGAAATAAGCCCAGCCGGCGGCGACATAGGCGCCCAGGTGGCGGCGGAAAATCTCCGCGGCCGCGTCCAGCTCGACCGCCGCCGCACCAGCTTCGCCTTGGGCCAAAAGCGCCAGGCCAAGCCCCAGGCGCGCGCGACCCTCACGCGGGTCCAAGGCCAGCGCTCGGCGCGCCAGGGCGATGGCCGCATCAAGGTCCGAAGCTTCCACCCGCAGCAAGGACAGAGCCGCCAAGCCCGGCGCCGTCTCGCCCGCCGCGCGCGCGAACGCCTCAGCGTGTTCGAGCTCGCCTAAATCCAAGGCCACGGCGGCCAGAGCCGCCGCCAGCGCCGCGTCGGCCTTGGTTCCGGCCGAGGCTTGACCGATGGCCAGCGCCTCCTCCAGTCCGCCCTGGTGATGCAGGGCCTGGACCTTCAGGCGGATGGCCGCGGGACTCTCGCGGATTGCGTCGGCGTCAAGCAAATCGTCGACTTCGGTCCACAGGCCCTGCCGGGCTGCGCACCAAGCCAAGTTGAAGCGCAGCGCCGGGTCGGCGGGCGCGTCAAGCAGCAGGGCCGCGAAAATCTCGCGTGCGGCGTCCAGCTCGTCCAGCGCCATCGCGGCCAGTCCCTCGAGATTGCGCAGAACCAGCGACGGTGCCTCCAGCTGCGCGCGGCGCGCCAGAAGGGTTCGCGTGGTGTCGGGCTCGCCCGCCTCCAGCGCCGCGAAGGCCGTGTCCTGCAGCAGCGGCAGATTGTCCGGGTCTGTTTCCAGGAACGTCAGCAAGCGCTGGAGCGACGGATCGGCGGTCATGGAGCCTCGCACGGACGGCAGAATGGCTCCGGCCATGCGGCCGCGTCGACGGCGCGTCAAGTCGTCAGGGTCGGCGCAGGGCCTCGGAGCAGAATATTTTCCACGGGGCCTAAACCTTCGCCGCCAGCGACGGATGAACCGATGAGCAAGGGCGTTGAGCCTGCTCTGACGGCGTTATCGGGGGCGTATACGACATGGTCGCGATCATCGCGGGAGCCGGCCTGGGCTTGGAAAACAGCTCGGCCCAGGTGCTGGGCGGCGTGGGCCGTCTGGGGCAGGCAGGGTTGGGCCGCGCGGGCGAGGCGGTCTACGTCAACGGCGCGACCGGCAACCTTGTGGTTCAGAACGCCGACGAGATGGTGTTTGGCCTGGGTCCAGACAGCGTCGTGGGCCGCACCTATAACAGCCTGACGACCTCGGGTTCGAGCTGGCGCGAGAGCCTTGAGCGCCGCGTGACCGGTGTGACCGGAACCGTCAACACCGCCGGCAGCACTATCACTCGCATCGCCGCCGACGGCTCCGAGGTCGTCTACGCCTATGACGGCGCACGCGGCCTTTATGTCGGCCGTCAGGGGGAGGGTGGCTACGACACCCTGAGCTTCGCTGGTTCGATCTGGACCTGGACGGACGGCGCGAGCCGGACGGTCGAGACTTACGACGGCGCCAACGGCGGCCGGCTAACAGGCTCGCGCGACGCCGACGGCAACAGCCTGACCTATACCTACGCCAGTGGGCTGCTCACCCGGGTGACGACGGCCGATGGCGGCTATACCGAGTTTGGCTACGCCGGCGGCCTGCTGACCAGCCTGACCTCGACCTTCGTCGAGGCCGGCGTCAGCAGGACACAGACCCGAGTGCGCTATAGCTATGACGGCTCGGGGCGTCTCTCCACGGTCACCGTCGATCTCACGCCTTCCGACAGCAGCATCGCCGACGGCAAGACCTATGTGACCACCTACGGCTATGACGGAACGTCCAGTCGGATCGCTTCGATCAGTCAAACCGACGGGACCAGTCTGGCGATCGCCTATGTCCAGGTCGGCGGCGTCTATCGCGTCTCCAGCCTGACCCAGCTGTCAGCGGCCGCGGTCAGCCGGGTGACGGGGTTCGCCTACGACACCGTCAACCGGATCACGACCCTGACCGACCCCTTGGGTCTGGTCAGCAAGCTGGCCTATGACGCCAGCGGCCGTCTGATCAGCCTGACCGCCCCGCCAGCGGTTAGCGGCGCGACCGCTCAGGTCACCGGCTTCAGCTACAATAGCCAAGGCGACGTGCTGACCGTTACCGGAGCCGACGGCCTGACGGTCACCTATGGCTATGACGCCAACGGCAATCGGATCTCCGAGGTCGACGCGGCGGGCGACACCGTAACGCGCACCTTCGGCGCCAAGAACGAACTGCTGACCGAAACCCGCTATCTGGTCGCCGCGCAGGGCGCGACGGCGGCCAGCGGCGTTCTGACCAGCCGCTATGTCTACGACGCCGAAAACCACCTGCGCTATGAGATCAGCGCCGAAGGCGAGGTCGTAGAGCACCGCTATTCGGCGGCGGGGCTGGAGACCGCCCTGATCCGCTACAGCGCCCAGCGTTACGACGTCTCGGGCCTGGCGGTGACCGCCGCGCCCGCCGAAGGCGCCCTCGACGCCTGGGTGGCGGGGATCAGCGACAAGAGCCAGAGCCAGCGCACCGACACGACCTATGATTTCCGTGGGGAGATCGCCACGGTCACCGTCTATGGCAAGGTCAAGGCCGATGGCGCCGGGGACACCGCCGCCGACTTCAGCCGGATGACCTATGTCTACGACGCGGCCGGGCGGCTGCTCAGCCGACTGCCCAATGGCGCGGCGACCAGCGAAGTCCATGTCTATGACGGCCTGGGCCGCGAAGTCGCTTTCACCGATCTGGGCGGGGCCCAGACGACCACGACCTTCAACGACGCCGCGGGCGTGACGCAGGTCGTCTTGGCCAACGGCCTGTCGAAGACCTCGACTTACAATCTGGCCGGCGAGCTTGTCGCCTATGTCGAAAGCGGCGCGGGCGTGACGACCGCGACCAGCGCGTACGTCTATGACGCCGATGGTCGGCTGCGTGTTGAGGCCGGGCCCACCGGGGCCAGGACGTTCCACTTCTATGACGATGCGGGTCGTGAGATCGCTCGTATCAATCCCGACGGCGCGGTGATCGAGTACGGCTACAACGCCGCCAATCAGCTCTTCAAGACCATCGGCTACAAGACAGCGCTCAACGCCACGCAGCTGGCCTCGCTGATTGACGCCAATGGCAACCCAACGGCGGTGACCTTCGCCAGCGTGCGGCCCGCGGCCAATATCGACGATCGCTTTGACTGGCGGATCTACGACAAGGCTCATCGCCTGATCGAGATCATCGATCCGACCGGCGCCACGACGGTCTACGAGTATGACGGTGCCTCGCGGCTGGTTGGAACCCGGCAATACGCCAACAGCCAGGTGACGCCGGTCAGCTTCAACACCCTGACGATCGGAGCCTTCGGGTCGGGCTGGCGCTTGATCCAGTCGGGGGATCTGACCGGCGACGGCAAGCACGACTTCGTCTTCCGCCACGACGGCGGCGCGATCTATATGTGGTCGCCAACCGCGACGGGCGGGATCGTCGGCGCCGATGTCGGCTGGGCCGATCCGACGGAGACTGTGGTGGCGGTCGCCGATTTCAGCGGCGACGGCAAGGCCGACATCTTGCTGCGCACGGCCAGCAACCAGATCAAGCTCTGGTCGTCGGTGTCAGGCTCGACCCTCGCCTATACCAGCCAAGTGCTGACCACCATGACCTCGGACTGGTCGGTGCAGGCCTCCGGCGACTTCAACGGCGACGGCCGCGCCGACATCCTGTTTCGTCATACCGGCGGCACCCTGCTGTCCCTGGTCAGCAACGCCAGCGGCGGCTTCACCACAACCGACCTTGGGTGGTCCGATCCCGGCAACAAGCTCGTGTCGGTCGGCGATTACAGCGGCGATGGCAAGGCCGATCTGATCTGGCTCCAGTCCAACAACGATATCGTCGCCGCGACCCTCAACTGGGGATCGACCGTCAGCTATAGCAATCGCAATTTCGGTCAGATCGGCGCCGGATGGCGCCTGAACCCGTCAGGCGACTTCAATGGCGACGGCAAGTTCGACTTCCTGTTTCGTCACGACGGAGGCTCGGTCTATATGTGGGGCAGCACGCCGCTGCCCGCCTATACGGGCGAGACCATCGCCTGGTCGGATCCGACCAACACGCTGGCCGGCGTCGGCGACGTCAATGGCGACGGCAAGGCAGACCTGATCTGGCTGCAGGCTAGCGGCGATATCATCGTCACCTATCAGTCCGATCCGCGCGCGGCGCTCAACGCCTATGCCAGCGCCCAGACCGGAACCTTGATCCTCCCGGCGGCGGACTCGCTCAGCGACCGGATCACCCGCAATTTCTATGACGGCCAGAACCGTCTCATCGGCACGCTAGACGCCGAGGGCTACCTCACTCAGATCAAATACGATGCGGCCGGTCGCCAGACCGAGACGATCCGCTACGCCACCCTCACCAATGAAACCTTGCGCGCCAGCGCGACGTTCTCACAACTGCTGGGCAGTGTCGGCGTCAATGGCAAGGATATCCACAACTGGTCCCTCTACGACGCCCGCGGCCTGCTCGTCGCAGGCATCGATGGCGAGGGCGGTCTCACGCGCTACCACTACACCGCCCTGGGAGATCTGGATCAGCGGATCGTCGGTCAAAAGCTTGACGTGGCCGCCTTGCTGGCCTCCGGGCCGACCTTGGCTGGCTTCCCCGCCGCAGCGGCCGGGACCGTGCTGGAGACCACAAGCTACGATCGCGACCGCATGGGCCGAGTGCTCGCCGAGACCCGCGCAGCGGCGGGGGGGTCTGAACAAACGCTGTATGTCTATGACACGGCGGGTCAGCTTATCAGTCGCACCGAGGCGGCCGGCAGCAGCGACGCACGAACCTTCAACCAGACCTTCGATCGACGCGGACGTCTGACCGGCGCCTTGAATGGCGTGGGTTCGGCCGCCCTGGCGGCTCTCGGCTCCAGCCCGAGCGCCGGCCAGATCGCCGACATCTATGCCCGCTATGGGGTCACCTATGTCTATGACGCCGCAGATCGGCTGATCAGCAAGACCGAAGCCAATGGCGTTGACGCCAGCGGTCTGCGCAGCCTCTATTACTACAGCCCAGCTGGCCTCTTGCTCTACGAGATCAATCCGGCCGGGGAGGTCACGCAGTACGGCTGGAATAGCTTTGGCCAGCGCACGGACATCGTCAACTACGGCACGAAGATCGCGGCCGCGACGCTGTCTGGCCTGACGGGCGGGGCGGTCACGGCCGCTCTCAGCAACGCCATCGCCGCTAATGGCAATATCGATGTGCGCACCCACGCCGACTACGACCTGATGGGCCGGGTGACGCGATCGATCGATGGGATGCAATCGGCGACCACCTATGACTACAACGCTTTTGGTGAGTTGATTTCGACCCTGGCGCCCGAGAGCGCCACGACCAACATCCAGACCACGCGGACCTACGACCGGCGCGGTTTGCTGGCGAGCGTGACGCTGGACGCCGCACCCACCGGAATGCAGCTGAAGACGACCAATGCCTACGACGCGTTCGGTCGCTTGCTCAGTTCCACCGACCCCAAGGGTCAGGCCGCGGCCTGGACCTATGATCGGGCGGGACGCGTGGTGGTCCAGACCAATGGCCTGGGCCAGTCCCAAACCTTCGCCTATGACGGCCGCGGCGCACTGATCTCGTCGACCGACCGCACTCTGCGCACCACGACCTACGGCTATACCGCCTTCAATCGGCAGACGACCATGACCACACCCGAAGGGGTGGTGGTGACGACCAGGACAAACGCCCTGGACCAGACCGTGTCGATCACCGACGGGGCAGGGCGTGAAACCAGCTGGACCTACGACAAGGACGGCCACGTCAAGACGGTCACCGATCCGGCTGGCGCCGTGTCAGCCTCCAATTACGACATGGCTGGGCGTCTGAAGACGGTCACCGACGCCTTGGGGGTCAAGACCACCTATGCCTATGACGCGCTTAACCGCGTCCTGACCCGCAAGGTCGATGATGGCGGCCTGAACCTGACGACGACCTACAACTACGATTTCACAAGCGCGAACCGTCAAATGACGGTCACCGATCCGGCCGGGACGGCCACCAAGATCGTCTTTGATCTGAACGGCCGGCAAACCAGCGTCACGGTCGACGCCGGCGCAGGCCGCCTGGCCCTGACCACGACCTATGCCTATGATCGTACGGGGCAGGTGCTGACCCAAACCGAGGCGACCGGAACCAGCGCCCAACGTGTCATCAAGTACGTCTATGACAAGGCCGGGCGGCGTATTTCCACCTCGCTCGATCCAGCCGGTCTCAATCTGACAACCCGCTACGCCTACGATAAGGCCGGCAATGTCGTTGCGACCACCGACGCCAATCTGGCGGTCAGCCGGTTTGTCTATGACGCCGACAATCGCCTGATCTTCTCGATCGATCCGGTCGGAGCGGTCACAGCCCTCAGCTACGACGGCGAAGGGCGGGTGGTGTCCACGCGACGCTATGCCAACCTGATCAGTCTGGCGGGCCTGCCGACGGAGGCCACCGCCGCTCAGGTGACGAGCCTTATCTCAGCGTCAAACCTCGATGAGGTCACCGCGCAGGTCTATGACGCCGACGGGCGGCTTCGCTATGTGGTCGGCGCCGATCTTCGGCCGATCGAATACGAATACGACGGCGCGGGCGCGGTTATCCGCACCACCCAGTACGCAGGGCCTATCGCCTTCCAGGCCAGTTATTCGCTAACCTCCGTCCAAGGACAAATTCAAAGCCTCGGTCTGGGCGGTTCGAGCGATAACCGTGTGTCGCGCACGATCTATGACGCCGCCGGACGCGCCGCGTTTGCGATCGACGCGGCGGGCGGTGTCACTGCGTTTGCCTATGACGCGGCTGGCCAGTCGATACGCGCGACGCGTTATGCGGCGCTCTACACCGCCACCGGTCTGCCCAGCCTCGCCAACCTACAATCCTGGGCTAGTGGTCAAAGCGGCGCGCGCATCGATCGCTCGCTCTACGACGCCGCTGGCCGGGCCGTGTTCTCGGTCGACGCCTTGGGCTACGTCACCGAGCGCCAATACGACGCGGCTGGGCGGGTCATCAAGTCGATCCGCCACGCCAACGTCTATTCAGTCTCCGACGGGACAACAGTATCGAATTTGCGCGCCGCCGTCGGCTCGCCTGCCGCCAACGCGGCGATCACCCAGTACGCCTATGACACGGCTGGGCGGCTGACCGACACCACCGACGCGCTCGGCTATGTCACCCATCTGACCTATGACGCCATGGGGCGGGTGATCGACGCCATCGCCGCGTTTGGCACGGTCGACGAGGCCACGACCCACAATCAATATGACGCCGCTGGCCGCTTGCTTTGGCAGACGCGCGGCTATGGCGCGAGCGAAGCCGCGGCCACCGGCTACCAGTACGATGGCGTGGGTCGAGTACGGTTCATCACCGATCCGCAAAACTATGTGACCGAGCAGCGCTACGACGCCGCCGGACATCGCGTCCGGACCTTACAGGCCATCGGTTCAGGCGTGACGGCAGAAACCGCCTACGCTTACGACGCTTTTGGCAATGTGGCAGCAATCACCGACGCCCGCGGCGCGGTCGGCTACATGTACTACGACAAGCTCAACCGGCTGGAGTTGCAGGTCGACCCACAGGGTTACGCCACGGCCACCACCTTTAGTCTCGGCGGCGAGACCGCCTCGACCACCCGCTATGCGACCGCCATCGTCGGCGCGGGCTTGAACGCCCGTCCCGTCCCGACGGCGAACGACAGGGACGCAGTCACAGTCTTCGGCCGCGACAAGCTGGACCGGCTGATCAGCATCAAGGACGCCGAAAACAAGACCGAGAGCTACCAACTCAATGCGTTCGGCGATCGAATCTGGACTCAGAACCGCCTCCAAGGCGTGACGACGCGCCAGTTCGATGCGCTGGGCCGAGTGATCTCGGAGACCCTGCCGGTCACGTCGCTGCAATCGGACGGCGTGGCCAAGGCTGTGATCAATTCTTATCAATACGACGCGCGGGGAAATCTGCGCGTGTTCACCGAAGCCGTGGGTCTGGAGGAGCAGCGCACCACGACGCAAATCTTCGATCTGCTCGACCGCAAGGTGGAGGAGGTCGGCGACGCCGTCGACGCCTTGCAGGCCGATGGCGTCACCGTGCAGTCGTTCACGCCTCACAAGTCCTTTGCCTATGACGGCCGTGGGAACCTGATTGCGACCGTCGACGCGGCGTCGGCCCGAACGTTGTTCTATTACGATGACCTGGACCGCAAGACCGTGCAGATCGACGCGCTGGGCGGCTATGTCAAATGGACCTACGACCGGGTCGGCAACATTTCTTCGGTCGTCAGCTATGCCAGTCTGGTGACGCCGCCAACCGCCGCCGGAGGGGCGCCGCCCGCCGCGCCCGCCGGCGGCCTCCGCCAAGTCTGGCATGAGTACGATGGCGCGGGGCGGCTGATCCGCACCACCGTGCCGCAGATCCGCACCGGCGAGATGGTCGGCGGAACCTATGTCGCCAGTCTAGGCGATGTGGTCACGCGTTCGGTCTACGACCTTACGGGCAACCTCGTCCAGGAGATCGACGCCCGCAATGGCAGCATCTTCCACTACTATGACAAGCTGGGTCGCGAGATCGCCCGGGTCGATCAGGCCGGCTATCTGACGGTCTACACCCGGGACGGTGAGGGCAATGTCACCAAAGAGGAACGGTTCGCCCAACCACTCAGCGGGACAGCCAACAGTTCTAGCGATCCCGCATCGCTGCGCAGCCAAGTCGCGGGAGGGGCCGACGACCGGATCACCGAGTTCGAGTACGACAGAAACGGTCGACGGCTCACTGAAACGCGAAAGGCCGTCAAGATCGCCGTCGTGGCTCCGAGTGGCGGCAATGATATCGAGGGCACGCTAAGCTTTGCGACCGTCGATGCAACGGTCCGCTATGTCTACAACGGTCTGGGTGAGGTCACGCTCAAGACCGAAGCCACAGGCGATGCGACCGCCTATGGTTATGATGCGATGGGCCGCCTAATCAGCGAGACCGGGCCGACGATCACCAATCTCGTCGGTGAGCAGCGGCAACGGCAAACCCAGACACGTTACGACGGTCTGGGCAATGTCACCCGGACTTGGACGGGAGCCCAAGGTCTTCAGGCCAGCACCGATCACATCACCACCTACCGCTACGACGCGGCCGGACGCTTGAAGACCCTGATCGATGCGGAGGGGTTCCAGCGCAACTTCGTTTACGACAAGGCAGGGCGCACGGCCCTGGTCAGCTATGATCGCAGCCGCTCGGACGGCTCCAAGGTGCGCGAGGGCACGGTCTATCAGTACGACGCTCTGGGACGGGGCGTGCTGCAGTCGACGGTGATCTGGAACGGCTCGACCTGGGGGCGTCTGGATCCGCTGCAGATGCAATATGACGCCTTTGGAGCGGTCGTCTCGCAGGGCATCAACGGTCTCTACCAGATCCACTATGACTATGACGCTGGGGGCCAGCTTTGGCGCAGCAATTCCGGGGACGGGATCTATAAACTCTTCGTCCATGACGCCAATGGCGCGGTGACCCTGACCATCGCCTCGACGGGCGCGAACCTGGCCAGCTACGCCAGCCTTGAAGCGGCGATCACGGGTTTGGGCGGTGCGGCGGCGCTAGGGTCTGGCGCCGTGGCGGGGGTGACCAAGACGGTCGAGCGCTTCGATGCGCGCGGTCAGTCAATCGAAACGCTCGAACTGGCGCGTGAGCTTTCAGCCACGGGGCAGGGCGCGCCAGCGACAGCCAATGTCAGCCACAAGCGCGACTATAACGCCTTCGGCGAGGTTGCGCTGGAGACCAACGCTTTGGGCGGCCATGTCGCCTACACCTACACCACACTGGGTAAGGTGCGCACCAAGCAGATCCAAGACGTCGATTTCACCGACCAGTACGGCGTCAGCGCGCGTGCGCCTGCGGAAACATACTACTACGATCGTTCGGGCCGCCTCGTCGGCACCATCAACCCGCGAGGCTCGATCTATACTCGCACTCTGCTGGCCGGAACCGGTTACGGCGGCGACGAGGCGCTGGCGACCCAGGAATTCAAGTTCACCAACGCGCTCCAGTCCGGTGGCGTGGTGACGAACCGCTACGATGTGTTCGGACATCTGCGAGAGGTCATCGATGAACTCAACCGCAAGGAAGAGCGCAGCTACGACCGCATGGATCGGCTGACCTATCTGATCCGGCCAACCGTCAGCTCCAGCATTCATCTGGCGACCCAATACGCCTATGATGAGTTGGGCCAGAGACTGAGCTCGACACAGCAAAATCAGGGCGCGAACCTGGTCGGTGAAGTCACCGACTACGACGCTGCGGGGCGGGTCGTTCAAACTCAATCTACGGGTCCGGACGCGACATTGAGCGCCCAAACCGTTCAAAGATACGCCTATGCCTGGGATGGCAGCCTGAGTTTTGGCGCGGGCGCTGTGGGAGGCTGGACGAAGACCACCTATAGCCCGACCGGCATCTCCTACGAGAGCGCGGAATATTTTGGCCGCACGGTGTCGCGCAAGGATGAGCGCGGCTTCACCCATACGATGAGCTTTGACGGGGCGGGGCGAGTCGCGAGCCAAGTCAGCGACGAAGGCGCCGGACAGAACCTCACCTACACCTACTATAACACGGGTCGCGTCAGAACAATTACCGACGGCTTCACGGGCAACCAGTACCTGGCGGCCTCGGCTTCTTACTCAACCTTCGGCTACGACGCCGAAGGCAATCTCACGGCCGAGACCTTCGATCAGGGCGGCGTCAGCCTCAAGAACGCGACGGCCAACTACGACGTTCAAAATCGGCGCATTTACTACAAGGACTACGGCGCAGCCCTGAAGGTGGAACTCAATTACACCTACACGGCGATGAATGACGTGCGCAGCGTCATTGGAACCTACAGGGCGGTAGGCGCGACAAGCGATACTTCAGTCCAAAACTGGTTCGCCTACGACGCCTTCAACCGCCTAACCGTCTCCAACGGCATTAAGGATGACGTCTTGGGGGTCGTCCGTGGAACCCAAGGGGTCTCCATCAGCTATGACGCCGCCGGCCAGCAGAAGACATCGACCCGAACCTCCCAGATATATAGCCAATGGTATAATCCGGACTCAGGTGAGTACGAGACCAGCACGACGACCGAGGACAGAACCGAACGCTATAGCTATCGCAATGATGGCAATCTGAATTTGGTCGAAGTTGATTACAATGGTCAGGGCTATGCTCTTCTGATGGAAGAGCTTCGTGATGCGCTAGGTCGGGTTACGGTTCACACCGAATACAAAGGCGTTTTGGGCGATAACAACAGTTCCGTTTATACGCGCAGCGATACTTTTAATCAGAAAAACCAAATAACATATGAATACTCCGCGACCGTGCAGGCTGATGGCGGAGTTATGTTTTCAACCACTAACTTTGACTACGAAGACAGCGGCCAACTATATCATACGGCGACCGTCAACACCCGCGGGGGCGCAACGGCAAGCACGGTCCACACCAACTACATCTACAGCCCTGCCAAGGAACGGCAGACGTCCATTATCACCCAGACCTTCACTAACAGCACCGGGACTTGGACACGCGGCGTTTCCGACATGACCTATGACGCCAATGGTCGCTTGGCCAAGGTCGAGGTCAGCAACTATGCCAATCAGGCGGCTTGGGACAACGGAACAAAGACGCTGGAGCGAACGATCAAGTTCGCCAATGACGCCACGGGGCAGGCCATATCGCGCATCGAAACCCCTGCCAGCGGCGGCGCCGCGCCAAAGGACTACTTTTACCTGTTCAATGGCGTGCGTGTGGGCCAGGTCGGCAACAACGGCACGGCTGATTTCGACTACACGGCGGCGATCGCCAATCGGGCTTCGACAGCAAGCGGGCCGTTCCGCGCCGGCTTCGCCGTTCCGTTCGCCGACTTCGCTCAGAACTACGAGCCGATCAATCCGACCTCGCGTGGCGAAGCCAGCGCCGCCAGTGCTTATCGCGTCAATGAAAATGACACCTTGCGCTCGATTGCCCTCGGGCTCTGGGGCGACGAAGCGCTCTGGTACGTTCTGGCGGACGCCAACGGCCTAACCGGCGTGGAGACGTTGCCGCCAGGTATGGTGCTCACCGTCCCGAACAAGGTCGTCAACACCCATAACAAGAACTCCACCTTCCGGGTCTTCGACCCGAGCGACGTCTTGGGCAATATCCAGCCTAACGCTCCGTCGCCCGTTGAACAGGTTCAGGCCCAGTCCAAAAAGAAGGGCTGCGGCACGGTCGGGAAAATCCTCACGGTCGTGGTCGCGGTCGCTGTCTCAGCGCTTTCTTACGGCACGCTGACGGGGGCCGCTTTTGCCACCAATAGCGCCTTGCTCCAAGGCACTGGATTGGTCGGCGCGCTCGGATCTGGCACCATTGGGGCCGGTGTCGCCGCAGGCGCGATCTCCGGCGCGCTTGGCAGCTTGGCGAGTCAAAGTTTCGCCGTCGCGAGCGGAGTGCAAGATCAGTTCAGCTGGAAGGGCGTAGCCCTGGCCGCCATCGCCGGCGGTGTTGGTGGCGGTCTTGGGGAAATCGGCGGTCTCAACAAGATCGGCACGCCGATTGGCGACATTGGCCGCGGCATCGCTAGGGGCGCGCTGGGCAACGTTGTCACCCAAGGCGCGTCTGTGGCTACGGGGCTTCAGAAAAAATTCGATTGGACCGGGGTAGCTGTGGGGGCTGCCGTTGGTGGCGCAGCAGCGGGTATCGGTAGCCTAACTTCCGGCCATCTGGAGCGCGGATCCTGGCAGTTCGATATTGTCACCGGGGCGGCTGGAGCAGTAGCGGGAGCGGCGACACGTTCTGTGATCGACGGAACGGACTTCGGCGACAACGTTTTGTCCGCCTTGCCGGACGTGATCGGCAGCACCATCGGTAACGCTGTCGGCGCCAAACTCTCCGCACAACTGTCCAGCCAGGAGGCGGATGAGCGTTCAGCAAGAATGGACGCCATCATGCGCGGCATGGACCGTGCAAACGAGCGATACGCGGCAGGAAACCCCGGAAGCTATGAAGTCGCCGCGTTGGGGAACAGCTACAGCGGCGCGCCAACGGCGAAGTCGCACTGGTGGTCGTGGAGCAACGTTAAAGGTGCCGTTTCAAACTTCTTCCGTGACCCGATCGGCAGCACCAAGAATGCGTTCAGCGCGGCCGGAAGCTGGCTTAAGGAGAGCATCGGCTATGACCGAGCCCAGATAGGAACCTCGCTTTCGTATGATGCCGATGGGGCCACGGCTGTGTCGGAGGTGCTGGTCACGGCCGGTGCGCGGGCGAAAAGCTGGCTGTCCGACTTCAGTCGGGAATTCTCGATTGCGCGGGGCGCGTCCGTTTGGGAGGCCTCGCGACCTCGGTCTGAGCCGACAATAGTTCCGTTGACACCCCTCCAGTCGGGGACGGTCAACTACGCTTATCGAAGGGGAGAGGCGTACAACACGCTTTCCGTTGGCCAAGCCGAGATAGGGCTGATCAGTAAGAGAAATTCGGCCGGAACCAACGCGGCCCTGCTCGCGAAGGGCGCGTTGGTCCAGACGGCGGGGGTAGTGCAGGCTGCAGTGTGGCCTGTAACGGGCACCATAGACACCATTGGCGGCCTTGGAAAAGGCGAGGGCTTGTGGGCGTCGCAGAACACCCGGCGCGACACCGACGCCATGCTGGGATTGGTGACAACGGGTGTGTCGATTCTGGCGCCTGAACTGTCGCCGGTCATCGCCGAAATGCGGGGTGCGGCCGCTGCCCGCGCCCTGACTGGAGCCCCCGTCGCAGAGAGTGCCTTCGGGACTACGGGCTCGGTGACTGTGAGTGGTGCGCGCGCAATTGATCTAGGGCAGAGCTATGAGGTCGGTGTACGGGCGATCTACGGTGACGCCCCGTTCAAGGCGCGCCAGTTTACCGCACTCGTCGACGGTGAACGTGTTTCAGGTGTCGCTGACAACGTCGTAGTTTTGGGCGGAAACAGCACTGCCATTGAGGCAAAGTTCGTTGATGACTGGGCGGGATCAATCAGGAATCCTGGAAGCCCGTATGGAGGGGCGCCATGGGCGGTTGCAGAGCAGGGGCAGATGGTTAAACAAGCTCAAAGCTATGCTGCCGGCTTTAAGGGAGGGGTTGTGTATCATACCAACAGTGTTGAGCTAGCGACGCACTACTCGAGTGTGTTTAGCGATGCGGGAATTACGAACTACAAGTTTGTAATCACGCCAGCGATACGCTAAGGGGGGGGCTTATGTCTAAATCGATCGAAGATATCTTAGGTTTGCAAATCGAACGCGAGCCGGTCATTCCCGGCACTCGTTCGGGCGAGGCAGAAGAAGTTCGATACGTGAGCTTTGCCGAAGGCCAGAGCCCAGCTCATATCTACGAGGACGTGGTCTGGAAGATGAAGCCGCCGGTCGCTAAACAAGGAGGCGTAATGCTGGCCGGATGTACCATTATCACGCCCGCCGAGGACCGATTTTACGCCCTCAGCTATCATGGCGATGTCGCGGGGTGGCAAGCGCAGATTGACGGAGGAGCCGCCGAGCTCGGGTTGTTGTCTGCCAAAATTGTCGGGGGGAGCGACCTGCTCATATCAGACGGCCGAAGCTTTCCGATCAGTCAGTGCGCTGTTGATCTCGACTAGCGGTGTCAATTCTCAGGCTTGGATCGTTGGTGGCGAATTTGATAACCGCTACAGTCAAGCTTCCGGCGTGATCACAGCGTGAGCATTCAAGGGCGCGGTTCGCCCCTCGATCCGGACCTCTGCACACCGCAATGGCCAAGCTTTGCGGACTGGGGTGATCCTCCGCTCGCCGCCAAGAGTGCGTAAACTTCGAACACGCGCCGGCGACAAACCCAAAATGAGGGAGAAACCCACCGACGGGTCAAGATTGTCCACAGCCTCGGTTCGCGCACAGCTTGTGTGCGACAAAAGCGGCGTGACAGTTAACGGCTGTTAAGCTGCGCGGGGGCGTAAGTGGGATCCGATGAGGCGCTGGGGCTGATCAATCAGCTCCTGATGAACGTGCTTGTGGTGTCGGCGCCGGTTCTCGGCGCCGCGCTCGCCATTGGCTTGCTGATCAGCGTGCTGCAGGTGGTCACCCAGCTGCAGGAAGCCACCTTGAGCTATGTGCCCAAGATGCTGGTGGTGGTGCTGGTGCTGATCGCGCTGGGCCCGTGGATGCTGCATCGCGTCACCGGCTTCGCCGTCAGCCTGTTCAAGCTCATTCCCTCGCTAGGCGGATGATGGGCGCCGGCGATCTTTCAGCCTGGTTGGTGGCGGTGCTGCTGCTGTCGCTGCGCGTCGCGCCGGTGTTCGCCTTGGCGCCGCCGTTCTCGTTGATCCGCGCGCCGGCGCCGTTTCGCGTGCTGTTCGGTTTGACCATCGCTGCGGGGCTGGCGTCGGGCCGCCCCGAGGTGCTGGCGGCCGGCCATCTGGCCCCGGCCGATCTCTTGGTTGCGGCGATAAGGGAGTTGGCTCTGGGCGGCCTGATCGCCCTGTGTTTCCAGCTGTCCTATGCGGCGCTGCAGACGGCGGGGCGGACCATCGACATCCAGGCCGGTTTTGGCCTGGCGACCCTGATCGATCCGACCACCCGCGGGCAGGTTCCGCTGGTTGGGACCCTGCTGGCCTATGCGGGCGGGGCGGTGTTCTTCGCTATGGACGGCCATCTGGAGCTGGTGCGCCTGCTGGGGGCGTCGCTGGACGCCGCGCCCTTGGGCGCCGCCCATCTGTTGCCATCGCCCGCGCGCTTGGCGGCCTTCACCTCGGCGGTGTTCGCCGTGGCCTTTGGCGTCGCTGGCGGCGTGGTGCTCTGCCTCTTCCTGGCGGACGCGGCCATCGCGCTGCTGTCGCGCACCGCGCCGCAGCTCAACGTGCTGGTCTTGGGCTTCCAGCTCAAGACCCTGCTGCTGTGCTTGGCCCTGCCAACGGCCTTTGGTCTGTCGGGCGCGCTGTTTGCGCGCCTGGCCCGGCTGACCCTCGAAGCCCTGCCACGCCTGACATGAGCCAGGGCGAGCAAAATCCGACCGAGGCCCCGACCGCCTTCAAGCTGCAGAAGGCGCGCGAGAACGGCTCGGTGGCGCGCGGCGTTGACCTGGCCTTCTTCATCGGCCTGGCCGTGTTCCTGATCTATGGCTGGATGCAAGGGCAGGGCGCGCGCGCGGCGATCGCCCAGGCCGCGCGCAGCGCCTTGGCGCTGGGTCCGGACGCGCTGGACTCCCAGGCCAGTCTGCTGGTCATCGCCGGGACAGTGCTGGCCGCCGGGCTGCGCCCCCTGGTCTTCCTGGCCGGCTCGGTCGTCCTGATCGTGCTGGTGTTCGAGATCGCCCAGCTTGGCGGCCTGACCTTTTCCGCCACGCCGCTGAAGCCCGATTTCTCGCGGCTCAACCCGGCCACGGGCTTCAAGCGGATCTTCACCCCGCGCATCCTGGTCGAGACCGGCAAGGGCCTGCTCAAGCTGGCGGTCTATCTGGGGCTGGCGGGCATGCTCATCGCCTCAGCCCTGGCCATGGTGCCCGCCACCGTGCTCGACGCTGATCGCCTGGCCCTGGGTCTGGTGGCCCTGACCCTGCGGTTGGTCGCCTGGTTCGTGGGCGCAGCCTTCGTGTTCGCCGCCGCCGATCAGCTGATCGCCCGCAAGGACTTTTTCAAGCGCATGCGCATGAGCCGCCGCGAGGTGCGCCGCGAGCATCGCGACCGCGAGGGCGACGCCCGCCTCAAGCAACGCCGCAAAAGCCTGCATCGGGAGTTCGCCCAATCCAGCCAAAGCCTGCGCGGCGTGCGTCAGGCCGATGTCTTGATCGCCAATCCGACCCATTTCGCGGTGGCTTTGCGCTATCGGCCCGGGCAGATGGAGGCCCCGGTGATCGTCGCGCGGGGCGCGCACCGTTTCGCCTTGCGGCTCAAGCGCCTGGCCTTCGTCTATGGCGTAGCCGTGGTCGAAAGCCCGGCCCTGGCGCGGGCGCTGTTCGTCCACGCGCTCGACGCGCCCGTGCCTGACGCGCTGTTCGCGCCGGTCGCCGAGATCTATCAGTCCCTCTCCGACAAGGGGGCGCTGCGGCGCCTGCATGCCGATGTCTAAGGGGCTATGGGACAAGAACCAGGATCTGGTGCTCGTCGCGGGTCTGCTCGGCATCCTGATGATCCTGTTTGCGCCGATCCCGCCGGTGCTGCTGGACCTGTGCATCATCATCAATTTCGCCTTCGCCCTGACGATCCTGCTGCTGACGGTCTATGTCGAAAAGCCCGTGGCGTTCTCGACCTTCCCGTCGCTGCTGCTGGTGACCACCCTCTATCGCTTGTCGCTCAATGTCGCGGCCACGCGCCTGATCCTGACCCAGGCCCACGCCGGCGAAGTGATCGGCTCGATCGGGGCCTTCGCGGTCCAGGGCAGCTTCGTCATCGGCCTGGTGGTCTTCTTCATCCTGGTGATCGTGCAATATGTCGTGGTCACGGCCGGCGCCCAGCGGGTGTCCGAAGTCGCCGCGCGCTTCGTGCTCGACTCGGTGCCCGGCCAGCAGATGAGCATCGACGCCGACCTCAACATGGGCCTGATCGACCAGGCCGAGGCCAAGCGGCGCCGCAAGGGGCTGGAGAAAGAAGCCGGCTTCTATGGCGCGATGGACGGGGCCAGCAAGTTCGTCAAGGGCGACGCGGTGGCCGGTGTCATCATCCTGTTGATCAACATCATCGCCGGCTGGATCATCGGCGTGGCCCAGATGGGCATGGACTGGATGCAGGCGCTGCAGACCTTCAGTCTGCTGACCATCGGCGATGGCATCGTCACCCAGGTCCCGGCCCTGGTCATCTCGGTGGCCACCGGCATCATCGTCACGCGCTCGGCGGCCGACCGTCGCCTGGCCACCGAGGTGTTTGGTCAACTATCCTCGGTGGCGAAGATTCCGCTGATCGTCATGGGCGCGCTTCTGGCGCTGCTGCTTTTGCCCGGCATGCCCAAATGGCCGATCCTGATCTTGATGGCGCTGGCTGCGGCCCTTTGGTTTGGCGTGCGTCGCGCCGCGCCCGAGGCCCTGACCGGAGCGGTGCTCGACGAGATCGAGACCAGCGGCGAGGGCGGCGCCGATCGCGCCCCAGCGGTGATCGAGGTGCTGCTGGGCCATCGCCTCAGTGAGGCTTGGCGCGATCTAAAGCCGGTGCTCAGCGAGCGTATCACCGCGCTGCGGGGCCAGCAGGAGAAGGCCAGCGGTTTTGCCTTCCCGGCCGTGATGTTCCTGGACGGCGAGCACCTGGCCGCGGACGACTACGAGATCGCCCTGCATGGCGCGCGGCACGCCCGCGGCGCCCTGTTGGCCGACAAGGTCCTGGCCGTGCGCGGCGATCCGGCGGCGGTGGCCCTGGCGGGCGTGGAGGCTCGCGACCCGGCGTTCGGTCTGCCCGGCGTCTGGATCGATCCGGCCGACAGCGAAACCGCACAATCGGGCGGCTATACGGTCATCGATCCGATCACCGTTCTGATCACCCATCTGGGCGAGGTCCTGCGCGGCGAGGCGTCGCACCTGTTGTCGCGCGCCGATGTCGTGGCTCTGCTTGAAGGCGTTCGGGCCCGCCAGCCGGGACTGATCGAGGAGCTCGTGCCCGGCGTTGTCAGCGTCTCGGACATCCAGCGCGTGTTGCAGGCGCTGCTCTCCGAGGGCGCGCCGATCCGCAACCTGGACTTGATCTGCGAGGCCTTGGTCGATCTGGGACGCCACACCAAGGACCCCAACGACCTGGCCGAGCTGACGCGCCAGCGCCTGGGCCACGGCATTTGCCAACATCTGCGCGGCCGCCATGAGCAGCTGGCCGTGCTGAGCCTGACGCCGCGCCTGGAAGGTCAACTGGCCGAGGCGGTGCGGCGCAGCGATGGCAAGGGGGCCTTCGTCATCGACCCGCGGCTGGCCGAGCAGCTGATCCTGCGACTGCTACCGCTGGTCGAGGCGATGGTCCAGCAGAGCCTCTCGCCCGTACTGCTGTGCGGCCCCGAGCTGCGCCGGCACCTGCGCACCTTCACCCGTCGCACCTTGCCCCGCCTGTCGGTGCTGTCGGTCAACGAAGTGCCCCACACCATCGACCTGACCTCGTTCGCTGTGGTCTCCGTCGAGTGACAATTTGTTGCAGAGCGTTGTTATTTAGCGAAATAATTGAAATACCCGTTGTCTCGCCGCAAGGTCCCATGTTAACGGCGTAAATATGGGGGACTTCATTTCAATCGCTGGCCGAGTTTTGTCGCAGTCTACGGAGCGCGTCGAAACTTACGCAAATAATATCGCTAACGCCACAACTCACGGTTACAAGCGCGGCGTTGCTTTTGATCGCCTCGTGAATACTGGTTCGGAGGGTGGCGTTGCTGTATCGAAGATTCGTGCGGCGTTGGACCTTTCGCCGGGCAAGCTGATCGAAACGGGCAAGTCCCTGGATCTGGCCCTGACCGGCGAGGGCTTCTTTCTGGTCCGCGCGCCCGAAGGCTTGCGCCTGACCCGGCTGGGGCGGTTCGAGCGCGACGCCGAAGGGCGCCTGACGACCCCGAGCGGCCATATCCTGCAGGCGCGGGGCGGCGGCGACCTCAGCGTCGGCGACGGCGCGATCGGTCTGGCGCCGGGCGGTTTGCTCACCCTGGACGGCGAGGCGCTGGAGGCGATCGCCGTCGTCGCGCCTCAGCGGGCCGAAGACCTGACCCCGGCCGCCGATGGCGGGTTCACCGCCCCAGCGGCGACGCTGACGACGATCGTCGAGCCGGCGCTGCGGCAAGGCGCCTTGGAGGCGTCCAACGTTTCGACCGGTCAGGACATGGTGGCGATGATGGAGGCGCTGCGACGGGCCGAGACCGGTCAGCGCCTGATCACCGTCTACGACGACCTGATGGGTCGAGCCCTCACCAGCTTTGGACAGGTATGACCATGAACGGCGCCTTCTATATCGCCGCCACCGGCCTGGACGCCCAGCAACGGGCGCTGGAGCTGACGGCTAACAATATCGCCAACGTCAACACCGCCGCCTTCAAGCGCTCGGAGGCGAGCTTTGTGGCCTTGATGGCCGCGCCGGCGCGTAGCCCAGGCGTTGGAGACGCAGAGGGGGCCGTGACGAACGGCGCAGCGGTCGAGCAGGCGGGACTGAGCGGCGGCGGCGTGGTCTTGAGCCCGGGGCGCACGGTCATGACACCCGGCGCTCTGAAACTGACTGGCGAGGCGTCGGCCTTGGCCATCGACGGCGAGGGTTTCATCGAACTGATGGGCCCCTCGGGCCGTACGGTGCTGTGGCGCGGCGGCCAGCTTGGCGTCAACGCCGAGGGGCTCCTGGCCGCCGCCAACGGTCTGCCGCTCAAGGCGATGATTTCCGCGCCGATCGCGGCGGGGGCCTTGACGATTTCGGCCGATGGCCAGGTGCGGACGGCCAGCGAAGCGGGCGGCGAAGGCGAGCTTCTCGGCCGCATCGACCTCGTGCGCGCGCGCGATCCGGCCAGCCTGACGGCGCTCGGCGAAGGCCTCTACGCGGTAGCCGACGAAACCAGCCTTCTGAGCGCCCGTCCCGGCGAGGATGGCGTGGGGCGTTTGGCGCAGGGCGCGGTCGAAGGCTCCAATGTCGAACTGGCCAGCGAGATGATCGCCCTTTTGCTGACCCAGCGGGCCTATGCGGCCAACGCCCAGGTGGTCCAGGCGGGCGACCAGCTGATGGCCATCGCCAACGGCCTGCGGCGCTAGCGATCATGCGGCGGGCAATCGTCAATCGGGCGGCAGGCCCCTGGGATGCGGCGGTTCTGGCCCTCGCCCTGGCCGTGTCCGCCGCGGGGTCGGCCACGGCGCGGGAAGCCTGTTTGCGGGTCGTGCGGCCGGTGAGCGCCGGCGTGACCCCGATCATCTCCGATTTCGAAACGATGCCTTGCCCGGCCAACCAGCGTCCGGACCGGGCGCTGCGATATGTCGCGGCCAACGGCTTTGTCGCCGCCGTGCGGGACTTGACGCCGGGCCAGGTGCTGCGAGCGCCGCCGGCGGGCGCGGTGGCCGCTTGGCGTCCCGGCCAGACCCTTCGCCTGCAAAGCAGGGCCGGGGGGGTGCGCATCGAGCGTCAGGTCGCCGTGGTCAGGCCGGCCGGCCTTGGTCAGGCGGTGTTTGTGCGGGCCCAGAGCGGTCCGGTCTTCGCCGCGCCCGCGGCGATGGTCGCGCCATGATCGCCCGTCGCGCTTCCAGCCGCGGCCCGATCGCGGCGAGCCTTGGCCTGGCCTTGGTCTTGGCCGCCGTTGGTCAGAGCCACGCACGCCAGGTGACCGATTGGTCGGCCCTGACTGCCGATCGTTCGGCCTTGCGGGTCGGCGACGCCCTGACCGTCATCGTGCGCGAGACCGCCTCGGCCGCCAATTCGGCCCAGACGACGGCGCGCAAGAGCGGCCAGCTGTCGGGCCAGGCCGGGAGCGAAGGCGCGCTCAAAAGCGGCGAGCTGGGCCTCAAAAGCCTTTACCAGGGCGACGGCGCCAATGGCCGCTCCGATCGCCTGGCTGCTGAGATCAGCGTCGTGGTGGTCGAGGTCCTGGCCAATGGCGACCTGCGGGTGGCTGGCGAACGGGCTTTCCGGGTCAATGGCCAAGAGGCGCGCATCAGCGTCTCCGGACGCGCCCGACGCGCCGACATCGCCCGCGACAACACCATCGCCTCGACCCGCCTGGCCGAGGCGCGCATCGTCTATGAGGGCGATGGGACCGCTGCGCGCGCGGCGCGCCCAGGACCGCTGTCGCGGCTGCTCGGCGGCTTGGGCCTGTTCTGATGACCGGGCCGTTCCCCCTCCACCGCCGTTCAGGCCGACGACTTCGTGCGGCCGCCGCCAGCGCCGCCATCCTCGCCGTAACCCTGGTCATGGCGGCTTCGGGCGCGCGCGCCCAGGACGTCCGCATCAAAGACCTGGGCCGGTTCCTGGGCTGGCGGCCGACGGTGCTGGTCGGCTACGGCGTGGTCACCGGCCTGGCCGGTTCGGGCGATACGCCCAATAGCGAGGTGACCCGTCAGGCGCTGAGCAATGTGCTGGGGCGGTTTGGCAGCAATGTCGCCCCCGAACAGGTGCGCAGCCGCAATGTCGCCGCCGTCATGGTCGCCGCGACCCTGCCGGCCGGAGCCCATCTGGGCGATCGCCTCGACGTCACCGTCAGCTCGATCGGCGACGCCCGCAGCTTGGCGGGCGGAACCTTGCTGGTCACCCCGATGGTCGGCGTCGACCAGCGTCCCTACGCTCTCGCCCAAGGAGCCTTGGTGGTCGGCGGTTATCGCTTCGACGCTGACCGCAACGCCGCCCAGAAGAACCATCCGACCTCGGCCAGCGTCCCCGGCGGCGCGATGATCGAGGTCGCGCCGCGTGATCCGGCCATGGCCTCGGCCACGGCCCTGACCTTCGTGCTGGACAACCCCGACGTCACGACCGCCCAGCGCATCGCCGACGCGGTCAATATTGGCGTGCGGCCCGGCGCGGCGCGGGTCGACGACGCCAGCGCCGTGCGCATCGAGGTGGCGGGCGGCGACGTCTATCGCCTGATCAGCCGCGTGGAGGCCCTGGCCGTGCGGCCCGACGCCCAGGCGCGGGTGGTGGTCAATGAGCGCACCGGAACGATTGTCGCCGGCCAGGCCATTCGCATCGCCAGCGTGGTGATCTCGCAAGGCGACATCAAGGTCACGGTCAGCGTGCAGAACGAAGCCTCCCAACCGGGCTTGGTCGACAGCTATGCGCCCGACGCGCGCAGCCTGGTGATCAGCAACACCAAGCTGGAGGTCGACACCCGCCGTGAGGCGGTCAAGCGCTTCCCTGACGCCACCATCGCCGATCTCGTGGAGGGCCTGGCGGCGGTCAAGGTCGGGACCCGGGAAATGATCGGCGTGTTGCAGGCGCTGAAGACAGCCGGCGCCCTGCACGCCGACATCATCGTGCAATAGGAGGATTTCGATTGGACGCCCTGCAATCGGCCACCCTGCTCAAGGCCCTGGACGGCTTGTCGCTGCGCGAGGCCGTCTCGGCCCGCAATATCGCCAACGCCCAGACCCCCGGCTATCGAGCCCAGAGCGTCAGCTTCGAGGCGGCTTTGGCCCAGGCCGCCGCGCGCGGTCCGGCGGCGGTCCAGGCGCTGCAGCCGACCCTGGCCACGCCGATCGATCCGGCCGGCGGGGAGGGCGTGCGTCTGGACCTGGAACTGGCCACGGCCTCGGCCAGCGCCTTGCGCTACGGCGCCCTGGTCGAGGCCCTGAACCGACAGCTGCAGTTGCAGAGCCTGGCCGTGACGGGCGGTCGCTAGCATGAAAGCCATGGAGATCAGCGCCAGCGGCTTGGACGTCGAGTGGCGTCGCCTGGAGATCATCGCCCAGAACCTAGCCAACGCCCAGGTCACTCGCACCGCCGCTGGCGGTCCCTACCAACCCATGCGCTTGGTCAGCGGCCCCCGCGCCCGGTTTGAGGCTCTGGTCAGTGGCGGGGCCTCCGCGTCGACCGGCCCTGCGGATCTGTCGGGGGTGACGGTCTGGGGCCTGGAGCCGCAGGGCGGCGCGCCGCGTCGGGTGCATGAACCCAGCCACCCGGACGCCGACGCCCAGGGCGACGTGCTTTATCCGGCCCTGGACCACGCCGCCGAAATGACCCTGATGGTCAAGACCGCCAGGGTCTACGAGGCCAATCTGGTGGCCCTCAACATCGGCCGGCAGATTTACGCCAAAGCGCTCGAGCTTGGAAAACGCGGATGAGCCTGACGCCCATCGACGCCGTCGCGTCCCTAGCCGACGCCCGCGCCCTAGAGGCGGCGGTGCGCGCGCCGCTGGCGCCCGCATCGCCCGCGGTCTTGGCATCTTCCACGGTCTCGCCGGGCGCTTCGTTTGGCCAGATGCTGCTGGGCGGCCTGGACCAGGTCAACGCCAAGGTGCTGGACGCCCAGGCCGCCGTCCAGGCCTTCGCCTTGGACGACTCCATCCCCGTCCACCACGTGACCTTCGCCCTGGAGCAGGCGCGGCTGGCCGTCGAGCTGATGACCCAGGTCCGCGCGCGCCTGACCGAGGGCTATCAAGAGCTCCTGCGGATGCAAATCTGATGACGGCGATCCATGCGGCTTCGTGATCTCTACGCCACGCCCGGCCGTCAGCTCGCCTTGGCGGGCGGCGTCCTGGTCGTGCTGGCGGCGGTGTTGACCGCCGTCTATCTGCTTTGGCTGCGCACGCCCTATCGGGTGCTGTTCGCCGACCTGCGCGCGGCTGACGCAGCGACGATCGTCGCGGAGCTCGACAAGAAGAAGACGCCCTATCGCCTCGAGGACGGCGGCCGCACCATCCTGGCGCCCGAGAACCTGGTCGACGCCGCCCGCCTGGACATCGCCGGCCAGGACCTGCCGCTCAAGGGCACGGTGGGGTTCGAACTGTTCAACAAGTCCGACATGGGCCTGACCGAGTTCGCTCAGCAGATCAATTATCGCCGCGCCCTCCAGGGTGAGCTGGCGCGTACGATCATGGCCATTGATGGCGTCGAGACCGCGCGGGTGCACCTGTCCCTGGCCCAGACCTCGTTGTTCGCCCAGGATCGGCGGCCGGCCAAGGCTTCGGTGACGGTCGTCAGCCGCCCCGGCCGAGCCCTGTCGCGCCAAAGCGTGCGCGGCGTCCAGAGCCTGGTGGCGGCCGCCGTCGAGAACCTGTCGGTGGCCGATGTGGTGGTGCTCGACGAACGGGCCCAGGTGATCAGTAGTCCGGAATTCGGCAGCCCACCGGCTCGAGCCGCCGACCCCGCCGGCGCCGAAGCCGCCGCGGCCCGGCTGGCCCAGGCGGCGCTGTCGCGCGCTCTGCCCAACGTACCGGCCGAGGTCGTCGTCAGTGCGCCCGCCGCCGGCGCGGGCCTGACCGAGGACGCCGCTTGGAGCGGCGACCGCGTTGGCCCGTCCGACGCCCTGACCGCGCGACCTCGTGACTACAGTCTCGCCGTCAAGGTGCTGATCGACGCCCCGGTCGACGCGGCCCTGCGCGCGCGGGTTCAGGCCGTGGTCATCGCGGCCCTGAGCTTGGATCCCACCCTGGGCGACAGTGTGTCTTTGGTCGACCTCTCCCGAAATCGAGCGGGCGGCGAGCCCTCCGCCGCCGTCGCACCGAGCGCGGCTGCGCCCGCCGCGCCGGCCGTTGCGGCGCCGGCCTGGCCGCCGCGTTGGGCCGCCTGGCTGCTCCTGGCGCCGCTCTTGTTCCTCGCCTACCGGCTGGCGCGTCGCGCCACGGCGCCGTCGCGCTTGAGCCCGGCCCAGCGCGATCGGCTGATCGAGGACCTGCGCGCGGCGCTGGATGAGGATCTCGCCCATGCCGGTTAGCAGCGAGCGCGCCCTGCGGCGTCTGGTGACACGGCTGTCGAGCCTGGCGCCCGAGGATCGCGCGGCGATCCTGGCGGCGTTGTCGGCGCCGGGCCGAGCCCGCGTCCAGGCGCTGCTGGCTGAGCACGCCGGACTGAGCCTGGCCAAGACCGTGGCCGAGCCGGCCGCGTCGCCGGCCGCGCGGGCGCAGGCTGCGTTGGAGCCCGCGCCGCTCGACCTGGTCGGGCTCTCGCCCTGGCTGGCGGCGCGGGTGCGGACTTCGCCGGGGGGCGGCGCGTCAGGTCTGGAGTCGATGACCCCCCAGGGCTTGGCGGCTTTGCGCACTGCGGCCGAGGACATGCTGCCAAGGCTCACGCCGCCGCCATCCACAACGCCTGCGCGACCCTTCTGGGCGCGCCTTACCAAGCTCCGCGCCCAGCGGCGGCCGCCGCGCGCGGGCGGAGTGCGAGCATGAGCGGCGTGATCAAATCCAGCGCCTTGGCCTTGACCCGGGTGCGCGCCTTGGCCGCCGGCGCCGCCGCGCCCGATCCCGCTGACCTCGAACGCGCCGCGCAGGAGGCCCGCATCGCGGCTCTTCAGGCCGAGCTGGTTCAGGCCCGTCTGGTGATCGCCGAGCATCCGAGGGTTCAGGCGCTCGCCGTTGAGGCCGCGCGCGAAGCGGGGCGCCGCGAGGGCCAGAACGCGGTCGAAGCCAAACACGAGCAGGCGCTGGCGACTCTCGAGGCGAGCCTGGCCAAGGCGCTCGACCTCCAAGCGGAGGGCTGGAGCCAACTGGAGGCGTTGGCCGCCGGTCTGGCTCGCGTGGCGCTGGAGAGGGTGCTGGGTCCCAGCGCGCCCCAGCAAGCCTTGGTGTCGATGATCATTGCCGAGCAGCTGCGACGGCTGGCCGGCGAGGCGGTTTTGCGTATCGAGGTCTCGCCGGCCGACTTCCCGACCGCAGAGGCCTTGGCGGTGTTGAAGGCCCGCGCCGCACCCGGCGATATCGAACTCCTCGCCCTGCCGCATCTGACGGTCGGCGCCTGCCGGATCGTCCAGCGGCTGGGCGAGCTGGAGGTCGGCGCGCCGCGACAGCTCAACGCGCTGCGCGATCTGATCGACGGCTGGCTCGACGCGCAGGCGCCGCGATGACCCTGGAGCAGCTCAAGAGCCGGATCGCCGCCAGCGACCTGATCGGCCGCACCGGCCGGGTGACGCGGATCCTGCCGACCTATGTCGAGGCTGACGGCCCCTCGGCCTCCCGCGGCGCGCTCTGCCGCATCCAGACCCGCAGCGCGCCGGTTCTGGCGCAGGTGGTGGGCGTCAATGCCGGCTCGGTGATCCTGGCCCCGTTCGAGGACGGTGCGGCGACCTATCCTGGAGCGCGTGTCGAGGTCTGCGCTGAAAGCGACGCGGTGCCGGTGGGCGACGCATTTCTGGGGCGGGTGGTCGATGCGTTCGGGCGGCCGTTGGATCGCGGCGGTCCGATCGCCGCCCAGGCGCGCGGGCCCTTGGGCGGTGAGGCCAGCGCCCCCCTGGAGCGCACCGCCGCGCGCGCGGCGCTGGAGACCGGCGTGCGCGCCATCGACGGGCTGCTGACCCTGGGTCAGGGTCAGAGAGTGGGCGTGTTCGCTGCGGCCGGCGTGGGCAAGACCAGCCTGATGACCCAACTGGCCCGGCAGGTCGTCGCCGACCGCTGCGTGGTCTGCCTGGTCGGCGAGCGCGGCCGGGAGGTCGAGGCGCTGTGGTCGCAAGGTCTGCCGAAGAGCGTGCGCGATCGCACGGTGCTGGTGGCCGCGACCTCCGATCAATCGGCGGCGATGCGGGTGCGGGCCGCCGACTACGCGCTCAGTTTGGCCGATCATTGGCGCCGGCAGGGCCGGCACGTCCTCTTCCTGCTCGACTCGGTCACCCGCCTGGCCATGGCCTTGCGCGAAACCGGCCTGGCGGCGGGCGAGCCGCCGACCATCCGCGCCTATACGCCGGGCGTGTTCGCCGCCATCCCGCGCTTGGTCGAGCGTTGCGGGGCGCTGGCCTCGGGCGGCGCGATCACGGCGGTGATGACCGTGCTGAGCGAGACCGACGAGAATGACGATCCGATCGCCGAGATGATGAAGTCGCTGCTCGACGGTCATATCCTGCTGTCGCGCAAGCTGGCCGAGCAGGGGCATTTCCCGGCCATCGACGCACCCCGCAGTCTTAGCCGCCTGGCCCGCGACCTGGTCGCCCCCGACCGCCGCGCCGATGTCGCCCGCGCCTTGGCGCTGCTGAGCGGCTACGAGCAGGCCCGAACCCTGATAGAGACCGGGGTCTATGCGCGGGGCGGCGACGCCCAGATCGACGCGGCCATCGCCGCCCGTCCGACCTTGATGGCGTTCTTGCGCCAGGCCAGCGACGCCCATTGTCCGCCGGACTCGACCTTCGCGGCCCTGGCCGCCGCGCTCGACCCGCCGGGGGTCGTATGAGCGCCCGCCAAAATCTCAAGGCGCTGGCCGCCGTGGTCGAGGCGCGTTCGGTCGGCTGCTGCGCGGCGGAGGCAAGGCTTGGCGGGGCGCGGCGGGCCGCCGCCGCTCAGGAGGCGCGCGTCGCCGCGGCCGCGCAGGCCCTGGATCAGAGCCAGGCGGCCTGGTCTCGCGGCCTGGGCGCGCCGAGCCTGCCGCTCGAACTGTCATTGGCCTGGTCTCAGGCCGTCGCCGAGGACATCACGCGGTTGGCCGATGAGCGGCGGGCGCTGGAGGCCGCCGAGACTCATCTTGGCCATGCGCTCGATCAACGCCGGATCGCGGCCGCCGGAGAAGCGGCGGCCAAGGCTCTGCACGGGCGCGCCGCGCGAGTCTTGGCGCGCGTCGAGGACGAGGCGCGGCTGGCCGAAGCCAGCGATCGCATCGCCCAGTCCTGGCGGCGGCCATGAAGATCGTTTCCGACACCCTGACCCAACCGCGGCGCGGCGCAGAGCCGCCCAAGGCGTCCGGTCGACGGGCGGCCTTCGACGCTCACTTCGCACCCGGCGCGCGCTCGAGCGTGCAGGGGCGCGAGCCCCCGGCCAAGGCGGCGCCGGCGCTCTCGCCCCGCGTCGATGAGGCCCAGGCGCGGGGGCAGGCGGCGGTCGGCCTGCCGATCGAGCCGGCCGCAAGTCCCTCTGCGGCCGTCGACGGATCGGCGGACCTGGCGGCGCTGGATTGGCGCGCCGTCGGATTTTCCGCCCTGGGGCTGTTTGGCGATGGCCGCGCCCAGGCTGGACCGTCGACGACCTCGTCCATCCCGACTGGCGTGGGGGCGGCGCCCGCCACGCCCGCGACGATCGGGTCGGGCGCGGCGCCCGGGGCTGACCTGATCCGCCTGTCCGTCCCTGCTGTCGTCAGCCCGACCGCCGGCGCCGCGCCGGAGCCGCCGCCCCTTGACGGGGAGAGGTTAGGACACGGCCTGGAGTTGGAATCGGCGGGCGGCCAGGAGGCTGTCAGCCAAGGCCAAGATTTGGGCGCGGCGTCGATCGAGACGCCGTCCTGCGAACCCACACAGCTCGAGCATACGCTCGAGGCGGTCTTGCGGGAGATGGCGGCGCCCTTCGCCGGGACCGGGACGGCCGCCGTCAGGCTCGCCGTCGCGTTGGTCGACGGCCAAGCGCGCATCGCGCTTTTCGTTCCGGGCCTGTCCAAGACCGACGCCGCCCGGCTGCAAGCCAGCGTCGATGAAATGCTCTCCAGCCTTGGCCTGAGCCTGGGCTCCCTGTCGCTCAACGGTCGCGCGATCCTCGCTCGCGCGCCCAACACTGGAGGTTCCCATGGCCGTATCAGCGGTTAGTACGGACGCGTCCTCGGCCGCCTATGGGCTGGATTTCCAGTCCCTGCTGAAGATCATCCTGACGCAGCTGACCTATCAGGACCCGCTCAAGCCGATGGACAACTTCCAGTTCGTCTCGCAGCTGGCCCAGTTCTCCCAGCTGCAACAGAGCCAGTCGCTCAACGAGCAGGTGTCCAGCCTGCTGACCGCCCAATCGTCCAACCAGGCCACCAGTCTCCTGGGCCGCACGGTCGACGTCACCCAGGACACCGGCGCGGTCAGCGGCGTGGTGCAGTCGGTGTCGTTCGCCAGCGGCGGCCCCCAGCTGACCATCAAGACCACGGCGGGCGATCTGCTCGCCAATCTGTCGCTTGGCGACGTCACCCAGGTTCGTTGAGGAGGCCCCTGTGCTCGGATCCATTTTCGTCGGCTTGAGCGGACTGAACGCCTACACCAAGGGGCTTCAGACGATCAGCAACAACGTCTCCAACCTCAACACCGTCGGCTTCAAGGCCTCGACCGTACGGTTCACCGACGTGTTCAGCGCTGGCGGTCAGGGCCTTAGCTACGCGACCTCGGACGGCGCCAAGAGCGGCGGCGGGGTGAGCGTCGCCAATCCGACGGTCAATTTCGCGCAAGGCGATCTGCGGCAGACCGGCGGCGATCTGGATCTGGCTATCCAGGGCGGCGGCTTCCTGGTCCTGCAGCAGGGCGACAAGACCGTCTATGCGCGTACCGGCCAGTTCGCGGTCGGCGAGGACGGCTACATCGCTCTGAGCGGCGGAACCCAACGGCTTATGGTCCTGGACGCCAACGGCCAGGCCTCGGCGCTGAATATCGACGCCAAGCGCATCGGCAAGCCTGTGGCGACCACTAAGGTGGTCTTCGCCGACAACCTGTCTTCGTCCGGAACCGAACACACGGTGTCCAACATCGCGGTCTATGACGGCGCTGGCGGCAAGCACCTGTGGTCGATCAAGTTGACGGCGGCGGGCGGCAGCGCCTGGACGGCCACGGTCACCGACGAACTGGGCGTGTCGATCGGCTCCTCGACCCTGAAATTCAATTCTGGAGTCATCGATCCGACCACCTCCAGCTTCAACGTCAGCGCCGCGCCCAGCGGCGTCGACCCATTCACAGTGAGCTTTGATTTCGCCAGCGGCGTGACCTCCTATTCGTCGGGTACGACCTCCAGCCTGCGGGCGTCCTCGGTCGATGGCAGCGCGGTCAGCAACCTCTCCAGCGTCACCATCGACGAGGACGGGCACGTAAAGCTGACCTATTCGAACGCCAAGACCGAAGTGCTGGGGGCGGTGGCCTTGGCCGATTTTCGAGACGTCAGCCGACTGACGCCGGTTGGCGGGGGGCTTTATGAGCTTAAGGGCCAGGGCCAGGCGCGCCTCTTGGCCAGCGGCCAGGACGGCGTGGGCAAGCTGGTCTCCCAGCAGTTGGAAGCCTCCAACGTCAACCTCTCCGAAGCCTTCGGCGAACTGATCTTGGTCCAGCGCGGCTTCCAGGCCTCATCTCAGGTGGTCAGCGTCGCCAATGACATGATCCAGCAGCTCTTTGGCATTCGAGGCCAAGGATGATGGTCTGCACGGGCGAACGGGCCACGCCATGGCGGCCGCCGAACTTGATGGCGCGTCCGGCCGCCCGCGCGCCGATCGCCCAAGCGGTTGGGGACTGGTCGCACAGCTGGTTCTCGCGTCTGGTCCTGAAGATCGAGCGCTGGGAGATGGTCGGCGGGCCCCTGACCGACAGCCTCGAGCCCGGCCAGCGCCTGTGGGACGGCGCGATCGGCCTGGCCTGCGGCGATCGCGCCCAGCGCCGGCTTATTGAGCGGCTTTGCGACATCGATTTGGCCGACCAGCCCCTCAATCCGCAGGATCGTCGTTTGACCGAGGCCCTGCTGACCAGCGCGCTGCAAGATCTGGGTCGGCGGACCGTCGCAGCGCTTGGGGCTTGTTCAGCGACCGCAGCCGCCGGCCCGGGCTTGGCGGGCGACGGCGTCAAGGCCGGTCTGGCTGACGCGGGCGGCGACATCCTGCTGTGGCTCCTCCTGCCGCGGAGCAGCCTGTTGCCGGTCTGCGAGGCGTCCTTGCCGTCGCCGCGACCGCGGCCACGCCTGGCGTCGCTCAAGGCGGCGCTCGACCGCCGTCCTGTGAGGTTGAGGGCCGATCTGGGTTCAGCCGAGCTCACCCTTGCCGAGTTACAAGGCCTCGCCGTAGGCGATGTCCTGGTCCTCGATCAGCGCCTGGATGCTTGCGTCGACCTGATCGTGTCCGGCGCGTCCGGCGGCGGTTTGGCCGGTCGGCTAGGTCAAGCCGGCGGACACCGCGCCCTGACCCTCGTGAACAACACCTGATGAGATCCCGATGAGCCTGCAATCCAAAATTCCAAGCGCCGGCGCAGCGGCCATCGCCAACGGGGCGCCGCTGATGAGTCTCGACACGGCAATGTTCAAAGCCGTGCGCGTGCAGTTGCGCGCGCGGCTGGGCGAGCTCGACCTGTCCATGGGCGAGCTCTTGAATTTGAAGGCCGGGGAGGTCGTCGCCCTGGACCGGCTGCTCAGCGAGCCGGTAGACCTCTATCTGGACGAAACGATCGTGGCGCGTGGTGAGATCGTCGCGGTTGAAGATCACTACGGCGTGCGCCTGCTTGAGGTCGCCGCCGCGTCATGATCGCAAGACGAGGAAGCGGCCAGGCGGCTTTGACCGGCTTGCTGGTCATGGCCTGGGCCGTCCCAGGCCTGGCCGCCCAGGTCGCCCGCGTCCACGCGCCTGTGCTGGCCGATCCGGGGGTTCCGTGGTGGCGGCTAGTCGCGGCGTTGACTCTCTGCCTGGCCCTGGCGGTGATCGGCGGCCTGGCGTTGCGGGCGCGCATGGGCGGCGCGGTCGCGCCGCTCGATCCTAAGACCTTGCTCAACAGGCTGCTGACGAGCCCGTCGCCGGCCGTCGACGCTCGGCGTCTGAGTGTCATCGAGACCGTGCGGCTCAGCCATAACATCGACGTCTGTCTTCTTCAGGTGGACGGCGCACGCCTGGTGGTGGCGGCGACCCCCCAGGGGGCCTTGCTGCTGACGCCGACGCCTGCGATAGCGAGTCCGACCGCCTCTCCGGCCGAGGGGACGGGCGCATGACGCCGTTCACCGCCTTCCGCAGGATTGCTGCCGGCCTGCTGCTGGCCGTGCTGCTGGTCGCACCTGCCAGCGCGATGGCGGCCCAGGCGGAGCCCGCAGCTTTGTCCGTGGCCACGCCAGGCCCCGGCGTCCCGGTCGCAGGCTCAGACGTCGCGCGTCCCGCGGTCTCGCCCGCGGCTGACGCCAGCACCTCGCCAGCCCCCCAGGCGACTCCGGCGTCAAAAGCCGAAGACGGCCCCGTAGCCGGTCCAGCACGCGAAACGCGCGCCGCAGCGATCCGGACACGGGCGACACCAGCGCTGGCGACGGCGGCCATACAGCCCCAGGCCAAGACCGCCGAGGTCGTCCGGCTCACCCTGGCGCTCACCCTGGCGGGCATGATTCCGCTGATCGCCCTGTGCATGACCCCGTTCGTACGGATCGTCGTGGTGCTGTCGATGATCCGCCACGCCTTCGGCATGCCTGAGACCCCGCCCAGCCAAGTGCTGGTGGCGCTGGCGCTCTTCCTCACCGCCTTTACGATGATGCCCACCCTCTCGCAGGTGAACCAGTCGGCGGTGCGGCCCTTCCTGGAAGGACGCCAGTCGGTCGAGGAGGCGTTCGACCGCGGCAGCGGACCCATGCGGGCCTTCATGCTGCGTCAGGTTCGCGATCAGGATCTGGGCGCGGTCTACGCCATGGCCAAGCGCGAACCGCCCGCCAGCGTCGAGGGCGTCGGGCTGATGGAGCTGACCTCGGCTTTCATGCTCAACGAGCTACGGGTGTCCTTCAAGATTGGTTTTGTCATCCTGCTGCCGTTCCTGCTGATCGACCTGGTGGTCTCCGGTGTCTTGTTGTCGCTGGGGATGATGATGGTGCCGCCCTCGACCCTGTCGCTGCCGATCAAGATCTTGATGTTCGTCTTGATCGACGGTTGGACCCTGGTGCTCGAAGGCGTCGTCGGCAGTTTCCGGTGACGTCGCCGGCCGCCGCGCGCGATCTGTTGGAACCCTCGAAGACCGAGGCCGATCTCTGGCGCGCTAAGGCGGCCGGTTCGGCGCGCGCCCGGGAAGACCTTTTTCATCGCCACGTCGACTTTGCGCGCGCGATGGCGGCGCGGCGGTTTCGGCGCGGACGGGCGCCGGATATCGAATTGCAGGACTTGCGACAGTTGGCCTATGCCGGCCTGCTGGAGGCCATCGATCGGTTCGAGCCCGATCGCAGCGCGTCCTTCCGTGGCTTCGCCGCCCGGCGCATCACCGGCAGCATCCTCAATGGTCTTGCCAAGGCAAGCGAACTTCGCCAACAGATCGCCTTTCGCAATCGTGTCCGCGCCGATCGCCTGCGCTCCCTCGGTGAGGCGGGGATAGAGGACGCCGGCGCCGCCGAGGCGATGAGGGCCCTGGCGGACATGGCCGTAGGTCTGGCGCTCGGCTTCATGCTCGATGGTTCGGGTTTGGTGGCCGGCGAGACCGATCCAGGACCCAGCGCCTATGACAGCGCCGCCTGGCGCGACGCCCTCCGGCGGGTTGTGGCCAGTCTCGACAGTCTGCCCGAACGCGAGCAGACGATCGTTCGCGGCCACTATTTCGAGGGGCTGGATTTTGAGCGGCTGGGCGCTCTCCTGGGCGTGAGCAAGGGGCGGATCTCGCAGATGCATAAGAGCGCGATCGCCAAGCTGCAAACCTGCCTTGCCAAACCCCAAGCCTTTGTTGTCGAGCGATAGGAAGTACGATGTCCCAAGCCTTGTCTTGTCCCGAGTCGGTCCTGGCCCAGGCAATAGAGCTTTCGCAGCACGACGATGCGGCGGCCCTGGCGCGGATCAGCATGCTGGTGGAACAATATCCTCAGGACGCGACCTTACGCTTTTTGTACGGCTCTCTGTTGGCCGGCGCTCAGCGCTATGAAGAGGCCAAGGCGGCTTTGGCTCAGACGTTGCGCTTGGCGCCCGATCATGTGATCGCCCGGTTCCAATGGGGGTGCCTGCACTGGACCAGCGGCGAGATGGCCGTGGCCGCAGAGATTTTCGCGCCCTTGGCTGATCTTCCAGCGGGTCATGCGCTTCGCGCTTTCGCGGCGGGTCTGCAGGCGCTTGGACAGGATGATTTCCAGAGCGCTCGGGCCTTTCTGGCTGAGGGGCTCGCTCAGGGCAGTGGCAACCCCGCCGTGGACGCCAATATGCGTCTGGTCGCCGAGCAGATCGTCTCGAACGGCGATCAACCCGAAGAAGCGACCTCCTCAACCCATCTGCTTCTCTGGCAGGGGTTGGGCCGATCCACCAAGCATTAGCGCGGCGTCCTGTTTCGCAACGTCGTCACCGCGGTGGCGAAAGGTCGATGCCAGACGGCCGATCACCATTTCTTCTACGAACTGCCGTCGCCGTGCTTGATCGGCCAAGTGCACTCGGGCCGAGCAATTCTAGACTGACGCGATCATACTTCCCCATCGACTGTTTCGTCGACCCGCCATCTTGAAGTTGGCGACGGGACGACACGCTCGGTTCCACCACGCTTCGCACCCCTCGTGGCTGGAGCGGGCGGGGCGCCGACTATAAGAATTGATCTGAAGGTCGTGTTCCCGGCCAGGGCCTGGAGTCCGCTTCTGGCGCTTCCTTGATGCTAGGCTTCCAGCCTAGCGAGAATAGGGCGCGGGTCCCGAGCCCACCCACCCGCACCACGTCCCAAGGTCAGTCGGCTCGCAGGGGAACAACCGTGATCCGGAGCCTGGCCAGTGCCGGCGAACAGCTGCTCAACTCGCCGCTTAAGCTGTGCAATTGACGCAGCCAGTACGTGTAGTAGGGTTCGCCGCGCGCTCGGGACGCGTGTGTGCATTGGTTTCGATGAACCCTTCGTCGGCGCGCCCCGCCCGCGCAGGAGATCAGGACGATGCAGAGGACATCAGCCGGAAAGGTGGCGCGCGGCGTGCAAAATGCCTGACGCCGGCGACGACTTTGATCTCAAGCGGGTCGTGCGACCAATCATCCTGGCGCAGGGCAACAAGTACATCAAAGAGTTGCTGCGGAAGCACAAGATCCGGATCGGCCTGACCAAAGTCGACTTCGAACGCAACATCTACGACGCCATCGACAAAGGTACCCTCACCCGCGAGATGGTTGAGGCGTGGCTGCTAGAGGTCGAAGGGTGGGGGAACCAGCACGTCTATCTGCTGGCGCCGCCCGAACTCGACCGGAGAGGCCTTGAGGCCGCGATCAAGGCCTCGGACCATGCCGACCGGCTGGGCACCTATGTCAGCTACGACTTTCCCGAAACGCTTTCGATGACAGCCGTGCGCCTTGAGGCCGACTACCTAGCCATCGACTGGCACATCGGCTCGAGCGGGTGGGAGCGCGACAAGCTCAAAGACTACCGCCAAGAGATCGATGGCGACCTCTACGAATTCCGAGCTTTTCGGGACCGCTCTGACCGTACGGTGGTGCGGTTCGAATGGCGCTTCGGTACACCGTACAGCAGTCTCTTCACCCAGCTGCCGAACGATGGCGAGATCCACGCCGACACGATGCGGAAGGTGTTCACAGATCTCCGCACCCTCGGCGTTGCCGCCGCGCCGCTCGGCAGGATAAGCCTCAGCCAAGCCGTCAAGGTGGCGACGCAGGATGAGGAGATCATCGCCCTTTCCACGAAGATGATGGCGGACGGCGGTTACATCGAGATGGTGTCGACGCTGACTGATGGAGGCATCGGGGATGTTGAGCCGATCCGCCGGGCCCGTCAGGGCGTCGAGGACGCGGACTTCCGCTCCGCCGATGGAATGCTCAGCTTCCCGCTCCAGACGTATAAGACGCTCACCAGAGACATCAAAGCGACAGTCTACGGCAGCGAGGGTCGTTTCCGAATCTGGGTGCAGTGCAAGCGCGACGACATCTACACCGTAGCGGATCTCATATGGCAGAAGAACGCCTAGGCCCGGGCTCGGCGCACGAGGTGACTGAGAGGCTTCGGGCCTTGATCGCCTCCTGCACCACGCGGGAGATTGATCCGCGCGAGCTTGCCGCGGGCAGGTCTGATCAGCTGGATGTGCTGACGGCGGCGCTGGAGTCCCTCGCAAGTGAGGGCGGCGTGACGGCCGTCACGAAGTGGACCTGCCCGGAGGTCGGCTGCGGCCTGCCCCTAAGCGAAGACGATGTTGAGGCGCGCCGGTGTCCGCATTGCCACGCAGATTACCGTGAGACCGGAAACGAACCGGCCTCGCATACGGTCTACCGTGTCGAAGGCGAGCTAAGTCGTGACATCGCTTGGGTGGTGGTGGTCCACGGGATGAACACCATCGGCCCATGGCAGGAGGACCTGAGCTGGCGGCTCGGGAACACGTTCCGCTACAGCGCGCCGGTGCTCATCTACAAATACGGCATCGTTCGTGTTGGTGTGCTGTTCCGCTTCCGCCATCGGCAGCTGGTGGAGGCGTTGGGGAAGAAACTGAGGCGTGCGGTCGACTTCGCCGCAGCCGCGGGTCGCGCCCGCGCCCCAGATGTTATCTTGCACAGCTTCGGCACTCTGCTGTTTGCGAAGCTGCTGAAGGATCCGCGGTTCGCGGATCTCCGCTTCGGCCGTGTCGTAGTGGCCGGGAGCATCGTGAGGCCGGACTACGACTGGGGCGCACAGATCGCGGCCGGCCGTGTTCAGGCCGTCCTTAATCACTGCGGCGACAAGGACTGGGTGGTCTGCTTGGCCGAACCAACAATTCCGGATACGGGGCCGTCGGGCCGGATTGGGCTACAGGATGTCACCGTCCTGAACTTTGCCGCGCCGGGCTACAAGCACGGGACATTCTTCGAGAAGAACGGCCTCGACGAAAACCTGGCGCCGGGCGGCCTGTGGGACCGCTTCTTCCGGCTTCCGCTCTCTACTTTTAGCGCCGAACGCATGGCGGCGCCCGCCGCCACGCGATGGCGGGCGTGGCCCTCGGTCTTTCGGCTGCTGGTGAGAGTGCTCCTTATTGCACTGATCGCAGCATTGGCAGTGGTAGAGCTCGCCGCGCTCTTTGCGCTGGGCTGGACGGTGTACGGCTACTTTTTTCAAACCTAGATCGAGACACCGGCTGAACGTCCGATTGTCGTCCGAACGCCAACGTCCGTTTGTGGCGCAACTGAGCCGGCTGAGTAGACCTGCAGAGCGGCAGGGCAGGGCGTAGAGCCCGCAAAACTACCAGACCTTAGAGCCTCGCTGGCAATGCCCGCTTTGGCCTTCAGCTAATCAGAATAGGACGGAACCGGCTCGTCTATATTGACGCGACGACTGGCATAGTCTCGTCTAATGCGAAATCGGGGGGGCAGGCTGTGAGTTATATCGGAGCGGTTGCGGCAGCGTCCCTGCGGGCCGAGAAACGTGTGGCGGCGGCGCTACGGGAGGCCGACGCCTTCTCTCCCGAAACCGCGATCAGCCTTCAACATGGTCGGCTCATCCAACGCGGAGCGCTTCGCCGCCTCATCCGCCACGGCGCAGTCACCGAAGTCCAAGACGGACGCTACTGGCTTGACGAAGACGCATATCAAGGGATGACAGACTGGCGCCGGAGTCGTCTGATCTTGCTACTCTTGGGTGCTGCTGCGCTCGCGATCATCGCCATCGCCGCTGTCATCGTGAGGTCCTGAGGGACAGACGCCACCCTTTTACTCCCGCCGGTCAACGTCAGGTTTCTGGAGCCGCACCAAGTTCCGGTTATGGCGCATCATTTCCGGAGATCGGGAAGAGGACGTAGGTAGCACGGGGGGCTACTTCGCTGGTGACTCCTTGGTCAGTTGGCCGGCAGCAATCTTCCAGTCGCCAGACTTGTCGGCCGAGGCCACCAGGATCAGCGCTCGTTGCAAGCCGGGAACCGGCTGGCCATTCATCAGGAAGTCCATGTGAAAGAAGATGGTCGCCACGTCTGGACGCACTAAATGGGCCTTGGGCTTGTCCTTCAGGACGATCGTCGTCTTGGCTGCCCAGCCGCCGACGTGGACCTTGGCGAATTCGGAGACAATCGCCGCGCGGCCCTCGGTGCGTTCTTCAGCGACTGGCACCCAGACGGCGTCCGGCGTGTAGAGCGCCTCAAAGGCCTTGGGATCGTGCGCATTCCAGGCTGCTACAAACTTGTCAGCCAGGGTTTCGGGCCCAGCGGCGTGCGCCAGGGCAGGGACGAACAGCAGGGCGGTGGTCAGTGCGGCGGTGCAGCGCATGGCGGGGCTCCTTAGAATTTTAGTGCATAGAACCGCAGTTCTGTGACACCGCACACCGGTACTTTAACGACCTTTTCGAGCCGGCGCGGAACGTCCAGTTTCTGGAGACGCCGCAGCGTCAGCTTATGGCGCGCCGTGGTTACTCGCCCGAGCCGTCTCAAGGCAACGCGCCTAGGTGCGGACTGGCTTGGTGGCTAGTCTTCGCAGGCGACATATGCTCCTTCTGACATAACTCCAGATTGATACTGCGAAAGGCTGGAAAATGCGCTGGGATGGAGCGCGTGTAGTCGCGCTGGTCGACAAGGTGACGGATCTGGTGTTCGTCATCGCCTGGATGGTCGTGGGCTACGCTCTAATGCGCGGATGGTTTCCCGGCTTGGAAACGCGAACGCTAGGGTCTCCTCTGCGATTTCTAGGCGGAGCATTGTTGGTGGTTGGCGCCGTAAGGTTGCTGCTGGCATTGATCAGAGTGCTACGGCGCGCCAGAGCAGAGCATGCTCTCTAGGCCGGTCGGCGCGCAAGCGGGCACCGCCGCCATCCGTCCGAACTGTGGAAGGTCTGGTCCCTGGGGATGTGTCAAGGTCGGCTCCTGGCGCTGCCCGGCCAGCGGCACAAAACTTCGGATCGCCCGGGGAGGGTGGGAAGCTTACGTCTTCCATGCCATCCTCCCGGTCGAACAAGGAGCAGCGTATGCGCAGTCCACTGGTAGCCTTTGCGCTAACCTGCCTCGTCACCCAGAGCGCCACGGCTCAAGCTGCGCCGCCAGTCCGCATGCCGCCAGAAATAGGTGCTGCTTATGGTCGCCTAGGAAAGGCCATCGTAAGTCACGACGCTGAAGGCGTGAAGTCCGTGTGGGCGGAGGACTTCATCGTCAACGCGCCCAACAATACGGTTCTGCACCGCGATGAGGTGATCGCCGCGATGAACGAGGACCTGCTCGACTACAAAGATTTTCGAAAGAACATCACGGTCGTCGATCAGAAGCCGGGCGCCGTCGTCGTCATGGGCTACGACACAATGGTTCCTCTCAAGGGACCGGGCGCAGGCAAACAGGTGACGCGCCCCTTCACCGACGTGTGGATGAAGCGTGGCGAGGCTTGGATGCTTGTGGCTAGACAGGCCACGATTGCCGCCGCGAACTAGAACAAGGTCAACGTCAGCGTCGGCTTGGGGGCGATCGCCCATCACATAGCGCGCTGAAGGTCCAGTTTCTGGAAGTAGGTCAACGGCAGCTCATGGCGCGACCGAGGCGCTCCTCCGGACTTTTGGACCGACAGGGCAGGGGGAAAGTCGAGGCTCAGTTGGGCGCTTGAACAAGCCTGATCAGGCTGCCGTCCGGATCCACCATCGCACCAACAAGCCCGCCCCAACTCTCCAATTTAGGGCGATGAGCAGATGGCCGGCCCTCGGCCCTCTCGGGTACACCCGCGGCGAGAATGGCCTCGAAAAGCGGGGCTATGTCTTGCATCCGGAGGCAAGATCCGAAGGCGCTGCCTGCAGGATCGAAGTCTGGAAAGAGGAAGAACTCTAGGATCAAATCGCCTCGCTTGAGGATCATCCATCCTGCGTCGCGCCAAGTCTCGATAAAGCCAAACCCGCCATAAAACCGTGAGGTTACATCGAAGTTGCGCGACGGCAGGTTTGGGGTTGCGGTGTCGGGCATGGGTGAGGCTCCACGAGTACGAGTGGCTTTGGCTATTGGCGATCGGCGTCCATGGGGCGCCACGAGTGTCTGAAACGGATCGAGCGCGGAAGAGGGCGCTGACGCGGCGCCCGCGCGATCTCAGGCCGGATCTATATCGTTGACCTCTCGGCGCATAGCGAGCGCCGAGGCGATCGACCAGGCCCCGATCGCGAGCGTCGCAAACAACGCCCCGTGCAAGTCTGGTCGCCACGTCCCCGTGGCCAGCCAGGCGAGAAACAGTCCCGATACGGCCAAGCCGCCAATGCCAATGCGGCGCCCACCGGACCGTCCCCTCCAAGCCAGGCCGTAGATCCCGATGCCGATCGCGCCCAGCGCATAGTGGATGGAGGCGAAGCCTTGATTGATCCAGTAGGTCTGGTGGCGCAGCGCCCGGAGAAGGTCGGGCGACATCTCGCCATCGCTGGCAGCCTGCGAGATCTGCGGTTGAACCAGGCCGCTCATGACCCCAGCGCCCATGCCGGCTAACAGGCTGAACGTCATGACGCAAAGCGCCAGCACCGACAGAGGACGCGAGAGACCAAGATGGCGCGACATCTCGAAATAGCCGTAGGCGAGGAAGGGCGCGATGATTAGGCCGGTCCAGTGCACGGCGTCGTTGAGGTCGATATGGCCCATGCTGGGGCCGCCCGTATGAGACGGATGAACCGCCATCAGGCCGATATAGGCCAGCCAGCCTATGATCAGGGCCATGGCTCCGGCTTTGGTGGTGTTCGACATCTCGCGCTCCAGGTTCGGCTGAAGGCTTGTCGTTGGCACGGATCGCACGGAAAACCATCGGGGGCCCGCCGCGTGCTGCCGGGATCGGGACAATGGAGCCGGAATGTCCGGAAATAGGGTCGAGCTGAAACCGATCGATCATCGCGCAGCGCGGACGAGGGGGCGCCTGTCGCACGCCTTGATGACGCTGGGCGCCGTGGAGAACTTCGACCGCATCCGACTTGGCGATCTCATTCGCACGGCGCGCATCGGTCGCTCGACCTTCTATGCGCACTTCCAGAACAAGGACGACCTGGTCTGCCGGGCCTTCAGCGACATGATCTCGCTGTGCGAGCGGCGCAATCGCGAAGGTGGGCGAAACGATTGTCTTCCGGTCGAGCCTCTTGTCCTTCACGTCGCGGGGCAGCGCGAGTTCGCCCTGGCGATCGCGCGATCCAGGACACTCGCACCCATGCTGGCGGCCGGCGAGGAGCGCCTTCGCATCATCGCCAACACCAATCTGACGGCCACCTATCCGCAAGTCCGGCCGGAGGTTCGTCGACAGGCGGCGGCGTTCCTGGCGGGCGGCCTGATGGGGCAGATCCGTGTCTGGCTCGACACGGGTCTCACCGGCTCACCTGAGACGCTGATCGATAGCCATCGGACGCTGGCGGCCGCGATGCTTTCGATGTTTGGGAGCAACCCGTTAGCCTGAACGGATCGCCCGCCACGCCGCGGCGGAAGGTTCGGGCTAGCGCGTCACCTCGAACCGGTAACGGCCGGGCATCTCGTGACCCTCGGTCATGATCTCCCGCGAGACGGTGTGACGACCGGTGGGTGTGTGGGGTCGACGCCGGCTCAGGTCAGACTTAAGGCAAGGCCAGCGGCCACTCGACCTGTTCTCTTGGAGCAAACGGCTGCCTGCCGATTGCGGAAAAGCGTCAACGCCGCAGGCCGATCTCAAGGTCGTGTTACTGGAGCGATACCAAAGTCCGGTTATGGCGCGCTGGGCCCGTGCGCGCTAAAAAACATTGGCGGAGTTGCGACCTAAAGCTCTACTGAAATCGTTATGCCCTCGTTCTGGGGCTTTCTTAAGGACGCCTTCAGCACAGAGTTGGCGAACACCAGCGCTGTGATGAAAATTATGATCACGAACAGGCCGTATTTTGCACGGCGAAACGACACATCTCCCGCCTTGGCCTTCGACCATTCGGCCGCAATTACCGGCCGCACCGCCGCCGCGAAATTTTCAGTCGCATCCGTGCATGGAATGATCTGGAACACGGCGTTGTTCATGAGGTCATCCATGGCTTTCAAGCAATTGAGCGCTTCAGCTGAAACCTTCTCGGACGGATCAAGGCGCAAGCGGAGCTTGGCTGAGGAAATCCGGTAAGCCAGCGCCAACTCGCCCGCTTTCACGCTAGGGGGCTGATCTTCCGGCTCAGGCAAGCGTTGGCCAGCATGGGCGATGTATTGCGCAACAATAACGGCGCAGTCTTCGCGAAGCGCATCGATCCAGGCTAGCCTCAGATCAGAGAGTTTCTGCTCCTTGGCAATGATCAAGCCTGCGAGCGACACGATGGCGCCGACGAGCGCCGCGACTACCACACCAACCGCCGTGTCGGGAAGGATAAGAGGCATACCGCGTCCTAGTCTTGCCGCCAGAGGCGTTGGCTATGGCAGAGCATGACAATACGGGGCTCACATTGATAACGCAGATCCGCAAGGCGTTGATATTTGGGCGACCTGCGCGCCTTTTGCGCAAAGTGCGAGCGCAGCGTATCGGGCAGGATGCGTTCGACCGGTAAGCTCACCGATCGCGGACGTGCGTTGAGCGGGGAAACGCTGCCAGTGCATAAGTACAGACGGTCTTGCTGGGATACCGGAGATATGGGATGCGCGGCGCTACCGAGTCCCGGAGGTCCCATGTCCATGCTTCGTTCCGCTGTCTGCGCTGGCGCCCTGGCCGCCGTCCTGAGCGCCGCGCCGGCCTCGGCTCAGGTCTCGCCGCCGGCCGGACCGTCCTCGCCGACCCGTCCGTCTTTGACGGCCCTGGAAAGTGTCATCGTCAGCAAAACCCCGCAGACCCAGGTCAAGACGGTCGATCACGAGCGCATCACAGCTAAACGCATCGATATCGTCGGCGCGGACGGCACAATACGCATGACCCTGGCGGGCGAGACGCCGGCGCCGATTATCGACGGGCTGCAATACAAGCGCGCCTTTAACGTTTCGGGTTTGATCCTTTACGACGCCAAGGGCAGCGAGCGCGGCGGCTTTGGCGTTGCCGATGTCAAGGACGGGTCCATGGCCGTGTTGGCCTTGGACCATCCGGCCATGGACGCCATCGGATGGCGAGTGGCGCCGGACGGTGCAGTCAGTTTCTCGATCAATCAGGCGCCGCCGCTGCTGCGGGAGGCCGCCCTGGGCGACCGGCTGGTGCCCGGCGTGCAGACGTCGACGCGCATCCGGCTGAACGTGGCCAGCGACGGCACGCCATCGGTGGCGCTGGCCGACGCGGCCGACCGCGCGCGCGTGCGCATGACCGTGACGCCGGAAGGCTATGGCGCCATCGAGTTTCTCGACGCCGAAGGAAAGGTGATCCACACCCTGGCCCCCGAAGCCGAACTGAAGAAAAGGTGAGGAGTCGGACACTCACTGCGCCACCGCGAGCTCCAGCGATGACGAATGCTCAGCGGGCCGCGCTTTCCGCTGAATCGAGGCTCCGCCTTGCATCGACCTCCGCGCCGGTAAGCTTGGCGCGATAGGCCTGAAGCGTCGCCCGCATCGCATCGTGGCGCGCCTTCAACAAGGCTTTGGCCTCCTCTCGGAAGGGCGCCGGTCGGCCAGCGACGTCGCGATCTGTGAGGTCGTTGGACATGGCCACGGACTCGTCGGTGGCGAGAATTGAGACGCAGGTCTCGGCGTCGGTGACGGCGATGCTCGTCGCCACCGCGTTGTCGGTCCTGGCGATGCTGCTGGCGACACTGTTGTCCGTCCGCCGGATCGAGTCTCGCACCTGCGCCGTAAACTGGGCCAGCTCTGCTGCGTTCGACAGATTGACGAACTCGCCACCGCCCGCCCGCGCAACCGCCGTCAGTTTTGCTGCCTCACCCGATGGCAGGTTGAAGCCGATGACGTTGACGATCGCCCGGGTGCGGCCGCTGTTGATCCGGCGTGCGACAGCCACGGGATCGCCGTTGCAGGTCTCTTCGCCATCCGACACGACATAGATGACCTGCCCCCCGGGCGTGCCGGAGGCGGTCAGCAGGGTCTCGGCGCGATCGAGCCCGGCGGCGAGTGGCGTCCAGCCGACGGCGCGGACCTGTCCCAGCGCCATGTGTAGCGGCCTGCGGTCCGCCGCCATCGGCGCGAGCACGTCGACGGCGGAACAGGATCTCGCCTTACCGGCCTGGCTGTTGTCGCCCTGTTGGCCGAAGACCAGCAGGGACGTCTGTACGGACGGGGGCAAACCGTCGACGAAGCCGTGCGCCGCTTCCCGCGCCAGATCCAGTTTTGTCCGACCGCCCATCCGCCCGGCCATCGAACCGGACCCATCGATCATCACGATCACGCGCGTTGGCGCAGCCCGTGGGCCAATGTCGCGTGACGGCCCTTTCAGTTCGGGCTGCTTGAGCGCCACGTCCTTGCTGAAGCACCCTTGGGGATCCTTCTTGGTGAATTGGGCGACATAGGCCTTAGCCTGCGCCGAAGCGCCGTGGGTCTTCACCTCGTGCTCGGCCGCCGCGTCCCGAGCGCCGGAGCGGCCTTCGCAGCCGATCAACGCGAGGACAAACGTACAGGCCACGAGATTATGAACTGCAACAGCTCTCATTCCCGCGACGCCTCCCATCGAACAGACCGGTTCAATATGAACCGCCAACGCTACAACGCTCGGTGGGCGACGCCGGTCCTCGACATCGATGCTGAATTTCGAGCGCCTGGCGCCGAGCCCGAGCCGCAATGGCGCAGCGTCGGAGTTCCGGTGATGTTCGTCGATGTCGATTCCCGGCGAGATCAATGGTCCTGGCGTGGCCCGCTATGCGGCGCTCGATTTCCGCAATTGCCGATTATCGTGAGCACCGGCGCCTCGGCGGTGGCGCCAGAGGACCCGCCGGCCAACGTTTCTGTCTTGCCCAAGCCTTGCGCGCTTCAGATCTTCTGACGTCAATCCAAGATGTGACCTCGAAGCCGAAACCGGTGCCATAGAACGACGGAGCACATCCTTAGAGTTCTAATCGGGGCGCGATGCAGCAGTAAGGGTCAGCCCAAGCAACGGCGAAAAATCCGATTGACGGTGCTTGACGGTGTCTTGGCGTGGATTAAATTTGGCAAAGCCGAACGCCTACGGGGTCCGGCTCTGGGGCGCCGGACGCTTCGGGCGCCCCTCATGTCCAACTTGCTTGCGAGGAGATGGAAATGAGCACTGCGTTTGACCTTTCCCCCCTTTATCGATCGATGATCGGCGTTGCGGACCTCTTCGAGGCCGCCTTGAGCAGCAACGCCGACGCCAGCGATCCGCCGTTCGATATCGAGAAGACCGGCCACGACAGCTATCGCGTCACGCTTGCCGCAGCTGGCTTTTCGCCGACCGAGCTGGAGGTGACGGCACAGCCCAATCTGCTGGTTGTATCCGGCAAGAAGGCCAAGTCCGACGAGGTCGCGCGCAATTTCCTGCATCGCGGCGTGGCCATGCGCGGATTCGAGCGGCGGTTCGAACTGGCCGATCACGTGGTGGTTCGGTCCGCCAGCCATGCCGACGGCCTGCTTACGGTTGAACTCGAGCGCCAAATTCCGGAGGCCCTCAAGCCTCGCCGCATCGAGATCGGCCAAGTGGCGCCGCAGCAGTTGGCGGGGCCCGAACAGGCGCGTAGGGCGGCGTAGGTCGGAGGACTGTGATGATCACCGAAGTCGCGGCGCCCAAACCGTCTGGCCCGTGGCGGTGCCGGCCCGCCGTGGGATTCCTTCATCCGCTGGAGGTCGTCAAGGACGCGGATCTGGATACTGCATCCAAGCGCGAGATTCTTGCGGCCTGGGCTTCGGACGCCAGTGCGGTGGAGGATCGACCGACCCAGCGGTGGCTGCTTGGGACCCACGCGCCGGTTCCGGTGAGCGAGGTGCTGGCTGCGCTGCGCCGTCTGGACGCCTTGAGCCACTCATAAATTCAAGGGCGGCTGGCCGGTTCCGGTCGCCCATCTATCCATTGGAGTCAAAAATGCCGACGGTGATCTCGGTCGCCCCGGAGGGTCCGGCCTGGGCGGTGCGATGCCCAGCGCTGTTTGAGAACGTCAAGATCTTCAAAAGCGGCGCACGCGCGGAAGCCGTCGCGCGAGCCCTGGCCGAGAAATTGAGCCAAGCGGGTCAGGACTGCCTGCTCGAGATCCGCCTTCGGGATGGTGGCCTTGCTGGACGTCTTGTCTGCCCGGCCGCCGGCCAGCCCAAGCGCTTGCATCTAGCAGCTTAGGCGGGTGAGCCGCTGCAGGCCTTGGGGCGAGGACCGTCGACACGCGCGCCGACGCCAATGTCTTCTCGGGCGCGACACCGATGTCAGCGTCTGGCGCGACCCCGCCCGGGGAAAGCTGGCCTCCAGGTCGTCAAGCCGGTGGTGGCTTGCCTCAGCCTCAACGGCGGCGTGAACACCGCAGCCTGTTCAGATCGCTTGCGTCCCGAGCCTCGGTGGGCGGGCAGCTCTGGATCAATCCGCCGTGGCGATCGAGGCGCCGCCCTCTCTCCGGGGGAGGCAAGCCTGGGCGTCGCCCCGAGTTGGACCTCGGACAGAACGCGCTGGCGCGCTTGGAGGCGATCGTCCTCGTCAGGGGGCAAGCTGGGTCAGGACAGGCCGACCCGATTGAGTCCGTCATCAGCGCCAGGGTTTTACTGGGTCGGGGTTTGGCCGGCCCCATGTTCGGCGAAGGCCCGCTAACGCAAGTGCGCTGAGCCGCAGAGGCGGCCCGGCGTTCCAATAGGATGGCGCGCACGTTGCACACCCCACCTTCAATCTCTGACGTGTTCCAGTCGCGCCATCTCCCCCTGACGCGCCGTGAGCTGCATCGGCGCACCGCGGATCCACAGCCGGTCGACCTGGATGGCAGTCCAGCCCGCAGGCAGGTGCACCGGGCGCTTGGCCCATGTCTCAAGCGGCCCCGGACCAGGCTCCAGCCCGGTGAACCCGAACAGCAATCCCGTCAGAAAGCCGCCGATATTGGCGAAGAACGGTCCGGCCTGGGGCTGCTCAGGGAAACGGTCGGCGCGATATTCCAGCGTCTGGGAAAAGCGGCCGACGCAGAACTGGCCAAAACCGTCGTCCAGAAGCTTTAAGGCCAGGTCCCGTTCGCCCGCCCGCGCCGCCCAGGCGCCATAGAGGGCCGACAGCATCGGGCTGCCGATATAGTCCTGCGCCCTGTCCAGATAGAGCGAGAGGGTCGCCGCCTCCTCAGCCGCGTCGAGGCGATAGCCGAACGGGAACAGACCCATCAGCGGATCGGGCGTCGCGCCCTTTTCCTCGTCCACGCGGTAGGCGTCGTGCGAGATCACCGCGCGGCCGCGCTTGGGGATCGCCAGGCCGTCGGCGATGGCGGGCCAGGCGGGGTCGATCGGCTTGTCCAAGATCTTGGCGGTCGCGATGGCGGCGCGCAGCACGACCACGGCGCCCATGTTGGTGAAGGCCGCGTTGTCGACGGGGTTTTCGCGCTCGGCGATGCCCATCGAGGCGTTGATGGCGTAGCCCGTCCGCGTTTTCGTCACTCGGCTGACGATCCATTCGCTGACGCCGGCCAACACCGGCCAGGCCTTTTCGCGACGGAACGCCTCGTCCCCCGTGACGTCCGCGTGGAAGCTGAAAGCGCGCGCGACGTCCAGGGACACGTGGTCTTCGTGCCACGCCGCCGTGCCAGGCAGAGGCGCAGCCTCTTCGCCGCTGGTCGGCGCGCTTTCCCACGGAAACTGCAGGCCGCGACGCCCCAGGAGCTGAGCGTTGCGCTTGGCGGCGGCGAGCTTGTCGGTGCGGTAGTCGAGCAGCGCTTGCGCCGCGTGCGGGTGCAGGACGCAAAGCGGCGGCAGCGAGAAGGCCTCGATGTCCCACATCACATGGCCGAAATAGTAGTGATAGTCATGCCACGTCGCCAAGCCGAAGATCGAGGTCGAGGCCGGCGACGAGGCGTGGACCGAGCTGTTGAGATAGAAGAACGCCGCGTCGATCAGGCCCTGCCAGCGCTCGTCTGCGCCCTCCACCCGGATACGGCCCTTCCACAACTCGGCCCAGACCGCGCGGTTCTGTTTGCGCAAGTGGTCGAAGCCGTCGGACCTGGCCTTGGCCGCCAGACGGGCGGCCTGCTGATCGGGCAGCGCGTGCAATACGCTGGGAATGATGCTGGCGACCTGCCGCAGCCGCACCGTCCGTCCGGCCCTGGCCCGCAGTCCGTACTCGCTGACCAGCCGGTGATCGCGCAGCGGCGGCAGGGACGGCGTCTGGTCGCCCGCGCCCAGCACCTCGGTCACCAAGGCGATGCCGCAGGTCGACAGCGCGCCGGCAGACTCCCAGAGCAAGGTTCCGTCCGTGGCGGATGCCGGCTCGCCTGGCGTTCCGCGTCCATGGCGCAGAGCGCGGCCGTCGGCGCCTCCCGCATCGATGATGGCGCGCAGTCCCAGCGTGCAGGCGGCGTCGACGGTGATCGCCACCTCCTGGCAGACCAGGGTCGGATCCTGGCGGCTGCAGAAGGTCAGGACCTCGACCTGCGCCTGTCGGCCCTCCGCGGTGAACGAAAAGCGGCTGGTGAGTTCTCCATTGGAAAAATCGTAGGCCTGCTCCAGGTCGGCGGCCTGATGCGGGATATCCGACAGCCAGACGCCGTCCAGGGCGATGTCGCCGGCGATCGGGTAGGGCGCGACTGCGGCGGCTTCGATCCGCCGCTCGTAATGCTCGCCGCTGTAGCCGCTGACCAGGATCATGCCTGTGGTCAGCGGCAGGTCGCGCACGCGTAGGCCGATCAGGCCGTTGCTGACATAGGCCGGCAGTTGGCGATGACCGTCGCCCGAAACGCTCTTGGGATTGATCGGTGGACTCATGGCGCTTCCGGTTCAGTTTGGGCCGGGGGAGAACTCGCCGCAAAAATGCGCGGCGCGGCGGTCAGATCCCAGGCTTGGCCGGTGTCGTTGGGGCGAGGTGGTCGCGCGTGATCAGGCGCCGTTCGCAAAAGCGCAGGATCTCGTCGTTGTAGACAGCCGCTCGCTCGAGGAAGCCCATGTGGTTGGCGTCGTCGACCACCCGCAGACACGCGTCCGGCGCGCGCATGGCGATGTGCTCGCTGGCCTCGAGCTTGGTCACCAGGTCCTTGTCGCCGGCCAGGATCAGGCAGGGCGTCCCAGTGCGCTCGATCGCTTCATGAGCATCCCAGCGGAACATCGCCAGGTTGCCGCGCGCCAGGGCGGCGGGCGGGTTGCGGGTCGCCAACAGGGTTGTCTGGTTGAGCTGGCTGCGCGTGACCTGGCTCGCGAACCCGATGCGGTTGGCCAGATGCGCCGAGCCGCTCAGATAGCTCTGCCAGGCGCTGAGCCAAGCCAGAGGCTGCAGCCAGATCGCCAGACGAAACATCGGCTCCAGCAACGGCCAGCGCAGAGCCAGGGCGAGCTTGCTCAGCACCATGGTCCGCAAGGGGTTGGTGTAGGTGGTGTTGACAAGAACCAGGCCCCCGACCTGCTGGCCGAGGACGTCGGGATGATCGCGCACCAAGGTTTGTATGGTCATGCCGCCGATGCTGTGGCCGACCAGAACGGCGGGCCGACCGTTCGCCAGGGCCAGCACGGCCTTCAGGTCGGTGGCGAAGCTGGACAGATCGATGGCGCCGCCTTTCGCGGCTCGCGAGCGTCCCAGACCGGGAAGGTCCCAGACGATGACGCGGAAGCGCTGCGACAGCGCGCGGCGCAGATAGCACCAGATCGTGCTGTCCAGGCCCCAGCCATGTGTGAGGATCACCGGCGGCGCGTCCGCCGGACCATGAATCTCGACATAAAGCGTCGAGCCTGTAGGGCTGGCGATCATTTGATGCGCGCCGCGCTCGGCGTGGGTCGGATCGATGTCAGGCTTGGCCAGCAGAGGCGCGACGACCACCCGACCCAGCAGCGACCAGGCCAACAGACCGCCGGCGGTCCACAGTCGCCAGGGTTCGCGGACCTGATGGGCCGCGCCGTAGGCGTCCAAGACCCAATGACCCTCATGCCACGACCAAAGAAGATGGACGCCAAGGCCCAGGATCGCCAGCGAGACGAGCGAAAGGACCAGACGGGCGAGGACGACCAACGGCATGGGCGTGTTCCGAATTCAGAGGGAGCGAAGGCTGCGCTAATGGGTCGCCGGCGTGCCTGTTCCGGCCTGTTTGGATGGAACTGTCTTGGCCGGCAGCGATTGCAGAGGCATGAAAACCAAGAGCCTTCCCCTGGTCCTGGTCGTCGAAGACGAACCCCTGATCCGCGACCTCGCCAGCACGGCGATCACCGACGCCGGCTTCGACGTCATCGAGGCCGCCAGCGCCGCCGAGGCGCTTGAACTCCTGCAGACGAGACCCGACGTCGGCGTGCTGTTTACCGACGTGAACATGCCGGGGCCGTTGGATGGTCTGGAGCTGGCCAGGCTGGTGCATGAGCAGTGGCCGGCGATACAGCTGGTCGTGACCTCCGGCCGTCCGTTGGCCGGACCCGTGCCGGATGACGGCCGCTTCGTACAGAAGCCCTACCGCCTAGATGACATGACCGACACCGTCGCCCTGGTCGCCGAACGCCTGACCTGAACGCCTGGCGCGGCAAGCGCCGGTCGGCTCGATGCTCCTCGCTAGGACGCCCATGAACACCCAGGCTCTTGCTGATCTTTTGGCCGCCTTGGAAGGCTTCGGCTATCGGTTCGTCACGCCGACGCCGTCCGTCAGTCGGCGGATGGCCGAAAAGCCCATGCCGGGTCCGCCGACCCTGCGCGACGTCTTCGGCTGGACGCGGCCGTTCCGGGAGGGCGATCTGCCGCCGGCCGTCTTCGCGCTGCTCCAAGACGCCGGGGCGCTGGCCGGCGACGCCCAGGCCTGGCGCAGCACGGTTCGGGTCTCGACCGTCCACGAACGCCTGTTTCTGCACTCGGCCTTTCCGGCCACGGCCTCGGACGCCGTCTTCCTAGGCCCCGACAGCTATCGCTTCGCCGACCTGATCGCCGCCGAGCTGGCCTTGGACGCCAATGTCGGCACGATCCTGGACGTCGGCGCGGGCGCGGGCGTCGGCGGGCTGGTCGCGGCCCGGTACGCGCCAGGAGCCAAGGTGATCCTCAGCGACATCAATCCTCGGGCGCTCGTCCTGGCGGGCGTGAACGCCGGGCATGCCGACGCGGACTTCGAGCTGCGCAACGCCAGCGGGCTGGATGCGGCGCCCGAGGCTGTCGACCTGATCGTCAGCAATCCGCCCTATGTCGCCGGTCAGTCCGGCCGGACCTACAAGGACGGTGGCGACCTGCATGGCGCGCGGCTCTCCCTGGACTGGGCGATCGCCGGCCTGCGCCGACTGGCCCCCGCCGGCCGGTTCATCCTCTATACCGGCAGCACGATTCTGGATGGCGGCGTCGATCCGTTCCGCGACGCCCTGGAAAAGGCGGTCGGCAAGGAAGATGGCTTCGAACTGCGCTATCGCGAACTGGATCCGGACATCTTCTCCGGTGAGCTCCGACGCGAGGCCTATGCCGACGCCGAGCGGATCGCCGCCGTCGGCGCGGTGATCACCCGGGCGGCTTAGCGCGTTCGCTGGGACGACGCGCCTTCAGGTCAAAGCCGTCGCCGCTGGCCAGGACGTGGAGGCGTATGTCGAACATCGAGAGTGTCTTTTCCGGCCGCGCCTCGGCGATGTTGGATGCGGTGACGCCTTCCGCGTCGACCACATAGACCGCGCCGCTGCCGAGAACGCTGAAGACCTCGCCCTCGACGATGATCGCGGTGTCCTCGTCGATGCCGACGCCCAGCACGCGCGGGCTTTGGGCGACCGCGCCCAGAAGCCGGCCGATCCGGCCGCGCTCGGCGAAGTGCTGGTCGATGATCACGTCGCGCATCAGGCCCAGGCCCGGCGCCATGCGCAGATCGCCGATCCGGTGCGTCTCCGCGCTGGCGCCGCGCACCATCATCGTGTCACTCATCACCGAGGCGCCCGCCGACGTGCCCGCCAGGACGCCGCCTTGGCGCCAGATCTCGCGAATGCGCGCCTCGATCGGCGTGTCGCCGACCTGACTGCTGATCCGCAGCTGGTCGCCGCCCGAGAAGAACACGCCCGCCGCGCCGTCCAGCAGGGCGAGCTTGGCGTCGTCGTGGGTCTCGGCGCGATCCTCGACATAGAGCTCGACAAGGTCGGTGACGCCCAGGCCCGCGAACGCCTTTTGATAGGTCTCGAAATAGCCCTCCGGCGCGTGGGAGGCGATGGTGGCCAGCACCAGGCGGCCGCCCTTCAGGCGCTGGGCGACGGCCTTGAGGATGGCCTTGTCGCCCTCCTTGTCTTCGTGGCCGCCGATGATGATGAGCGGGCCTTCGATATTGGCTTGGGTCACGCGAGATCTCCGGAGGCGTCCTGCGCCCGATGGGTGAAGGCGCTGGCCGGGCGGTCGGCCCTGGCGTGGGCGACGGCGAACTGCGGGCTGTTGTGGCCCCAGTCCAAACGGCCGTCGGCGTCGATCACGATCAGGCCCGCCTCGCCGCCGACCGCGGCCAGACGGGTCAGGGCCGCGTCGATGGCGGGGCCTGGCGGCACGGCTTCCAGGCTGTGGATCAGCCGCGCGGCCAGGGTGGTGCGAATGATGCTCTCGCCGTCGCCCGACAGCGACACTGCGCCCACCGCGTCGTCGGCATAGAGGCCGCAGCCGGGCAGGGGGGAGTCGCCGACCCGACCCGGTAGACACCCCGGCAGGCCGCCGGTCGAGGTTCCGGCGGCCAGATGACCGTGGATGTCCAGCGCGACGCAGCCGACCGTGTCGCAACCGGTGTCCGCAGGCTGTTCGACCATCAGATCTCTCGGCGCACAGATTTCGCCGTCATGGGTGCGCGCGAAGCCTTCGGCGCCGTGCCCGACCAGCAGCACAGGGCGCTCGGGCAACATCTTTGCGGCCACCGAGATCGGGTGGCGCAGGGTGGTGACCGCCGCGACTCCGCCGACCGAAAGGTCCGCGCCGTCCATGATCGCCGCATCGCACTCGACCTTGCCGTCGGCGTTCAGCACCGAGCCATAGCCGGCGTTGAAGGTGGGGTCGTCCTCCAGCGCGCGGATGGCCGTTTCGACGGCGTCGACGGCGCTGCCGCCCGCCGCCAGCACGGCCTGGCCCGCGGCGATCGCCAGCAAGCAGCCGTCGCGATGGGCCGCCTCGGTGTCCGGCCCGATGGCCTTGGCGCCCCCATGGACGATGATGGCCCAGGCGGGGCGGGGCGCCTCGTCGGGCGGGGAACGGCGATCAGGCAACAGCGCCTCCAAGTTCGTCGCGGCGCCAGTCGCGCGGATGGTCGGCATTGGCCGCCGGCCGGAAGGACTCCACCTGGCGCCAGGCCGCATCGACGCCGGTGGGGAAGAGCAGCACCAGATCTTTGGGGCGAGCCATTTTCAGGGCCGTGTCGATGGCGTCGGTCTCGCTGAGGATCCGGTGCAGGCTGTGCTGCGGAAAACCCGCCGCCAGGGCGCCGTCGGTGAGCAGGGAGACCACCGAGCCGGCGGGACGGCCACGGCCATCGGGGCGTTCGCGGAAGATCAGGTCGTCGAACAGGCCCGCCGCGATCTCGCCCATCTCCACGATGTCCGCATCGCGCCGGTCGCCGGGAATGCTGACCACGCCGATCACCCGGCCGACGGAGGGACGCAGCCGCGCGATCAGGTCGCCGACCGCGCGCATGGCCGCCGGATTGTGCGCGTAGTCGACGATGACCCGGAAGCCATGGGCGTCGTGGACGTTGAACCGGCCCGGGTTTTCGCGGTGCGACGAGCTGAAGTCGCGCAGGGCCCGGGCGACGACCTCCAGCGGCACGCCTTGGGCATGGCCGATGGCGATGGCGGCCAGGGCGTTGGCGACGTTGAACGCCGCGAGGCCCTGGAGCGTGGCGGGAATCTCGTCGGCGTGCAGGACGCTGACACGTCGGCCGCGGTCGTGGAGCACGAGTTCGCCCGAAGGTTCGCGGGCGACCAGCAGCCCACCCTCGGCGAGGTGACGCCGAAGAGGCGCCGACAGGTCGGGGCCGCCTTGCAGTGTGAAGTAGCAGACGCGTCCGCCCGCGTGCCGGGCCATGCCCAAGGTGAGGGGATCATCGCCGTTGAGCACGCTGACGCCGCGCCGGCCCACCGCTTCGGTGACGATCGACTTGACCGCCGCCAGGTCCTCCAGCGTGTCGACGCCCTTCAGGCCCAGGTGGTCGGAGGTCACATTGAGCACGACGCCGACGTCGCAACGGTCGAAGCCCAGGCCCTCGCGCAGCATGCCGCCGCGCGCGGTCTCCAGGACGGCGACCTCGACGGTGGGATCGCGCAGCACCATCCGCGCGCTCTTGGGACCGCTGGCGTCGGCGTCCAGGATCTTGTCGTCGTCGACATAGACGCCGCTGGTGCTGGTCAGGCCCACGACCTTGCCGTGCGCGCGGAAGATTTTGGCCGCCATCCGGCCGACGGTCGACTTTCCGTTGGTGCCGGTGACGGCGATGATCGGAATGCGGGATCGCGAGCCCGGCGGATAGAGATGGGCGATGACGGCCTTGGCTACGTCGCGCGGCTGGCCCTGCGAGGGCTCCAGATGCATGCGAAAGCCCGGGGCGGCGTTGATCTCGACGATGCCGCCGCCCGTCTCGCGGACCGAGCGAGCGATGTCGGGCGCGATGAAGTCGATGCCGGCCACGTCCAGGCCCACCGTGGCCGCGGCGCGGCGCGCGATGCTGGCGTTGTCGGGATGGATGTCGTCGGTGCGGTCGATCGCGGTCCCGCCGGTGGAGAGATTGGCCGTGGCTCGCAGGGTCACCACTTGGCCCGGCGCTGGCACGGCGTCCAGGCCAAGGCCCGCGCGGACGAGCATCTCACGGACATGGTCGTCGACGACGATCCGGGTCATCACCTCCTCGTGGCCGGCGCCGCGACGCGGATCTGTATTGACCGTCTCGATCAAGACCTGAACCGTCGAGACGCCGTCGCCGATCACCTGGGCCGGCACGCGCTGCGCCACCGCGACCACCTTGCCGCCCACCACGAGAATGCGGTGGTCGTGGCCTTCGTACTGCTCCTCGACGATGACGCGGCGACCGTGCTTGGCGGCCTGGTCGAACCCCCAGCGGACGGCGTCGGCGTCGCGCAGGTTGGTGTTGACGCCGCGCCCATGGTTGCCGTCGAGGGGCTTGAGCACCACCGGTCCGCCCAGCTTGGCGGCTTCGCGGATCGCTTCGTCGGCGGTCTTGACCACGGCGCCGCGCGGGGTCGGCAGGCCGACCGCCGAGAGCACGGCCTTGGTCAGGGCCTTGTCGCCGGCGGTCTGCACGGCGATCTGCGAGGTCTCGCCGGTGATGCTGGCCCGCAGCAGCTTGCGCCGCGCGCCATACCCCAGCTGGACCAGGCTCTGGGCGTCGAGCCGAGCGGCGGGAATGCCCCGGCGGCGCGCTTCGTTGACCAGCGACCGGGTGGTGGGCCCCAACGCCTCGCCGCGCGCGATCTGGCGAAGGCCCAGGATCGCGGCGTTGAGGTCGAACGGAACTTCCACCCCACCGCTCAGCGGCGGCGCCACCATGTTCAGGTTCGACAGGCCCTGCAGCTCGCGCGGCAACAGACTGTTGACGGTCTCGATCGCGACGCGACCTGCGGCCCGTCCCAGCCCCTCGGTCTCGTAGACATAGAGGATGTTGTAGACGCCGGGGCGGCCCTTGACCGATCGGGTCTTGCCGCGGGTCGTGGCCGCGCCCGCCAGATGCTGCAGTTCCAGCGCGACGTGTTCGATCACGTGGCCGAGCCAGGTGCCTTCCCGCAGGCGACGTATGAAGCCGCCGGGCGTCTTGAAGCAGCAGCCATGGCGATCGAGGCCGGGCAGGGCGACGAGAAGCCGGTCGGTGAACCCCGGCAGTCGATGGGTCGGCCACTGTTCCAGCGGGCCCAGATCAAGCTGAATCCGGACCATCAAACGATGGCTGTAGAGGTGCGGCCCGCGATAGACTGAGGTCTCCAGCACGCGCATGTCAGGCGGCCTTGGCGCTGATCAAATGATGGTCGACGACGCGCGCTTGCGCACGGCAGATGTCTCGGATCACCAGCGCCGCCGCCAGGGCGCGGGTGGGGACAACGCCGCTGTCGCGCCGCCGTCCAGCGGGGTCCACAGTCTCCCAGCGCCAGGCGTCGCCGTGGGGACGGATCGAAAATCGCACCATTGTCATAAGGTCGTTCATCGTTGCAGCCCTGCCTTGGGAAGGCTGCACAAACGATGCGGGACGCCGCCGGTTCCTGGGTTGCATGGCCGACACAAGTGGCTGAATTCGCGAGGTTTGATCCGGGCGTCAGGCGGCTTCCCGAGCCGGGAACCGCCGGCCGTGATCGGCGCTTAGCAGGTCCTGATCCAGCCTGAGGCTTCCATGCAAATCCCCACCGCCGCAGCGCCCTGCCGCCTCCAAGACGCCGGCCTTCTGGACGGCGATGTCCAGCGACGTCTGTCCAACTGGAACCATCAGCGGCTGGACCCGACCGGGCCGTCGGACAGCTGGGAGCGCGATCTCGCCGTCGAGTTGGAGATGCGTCGCCTCGAAGGGCGCTATGTCGAAATCCAACGCGAGGCGATCGCCGCGCGCGCCGCCGAAGCGCCCACGGACGTCGCCGGGTTCATCGCCTGGTTCGAAGAGCTCAAGGCGACGGGACCCGGCCAGAACGATCCGCTTTTCCCCTGGCTGGCGACCGCCGCGCCAATGGAGGACATGCGCTGGTTCCTTCTGCAGGAAGTGGCCGGGGAGGCGGGGTTTGACGACCTGGTCGCCATGACCCAGGTCAAGATGCCGACCCAGGCCAAGCTGGAACTGGCCCGCAACTATTGGGACGAGATGGGGCGCGGCGCGGAGGCCGGCATGCACGGTCCGATGCTGGACCAGCTGGCGCGCGCCATGAGCCTGGAGCCGACCATCGAGGGCACCGTCCCGCAATCTCTGGCGCTGGGCAATCTGCTCGTCGCCTTCGCCACCAACCGCCGCTACGCCTACCACGCGCTCGGCGCGCTCGGTGCGGTCGAGCTGACGGCCCCCTGGCGAGCCGACCTTGTGGCCCAAGGCCTCAAGCGCCTCGGCGTGGGCAAGGCGCGCAAGTATTTCGCGCTCCACGCCACGCTCGACGTCGCGCACTCCGAAGCCTGGAACGCCGAAGTCTTGACCCCGCTGGTGCGCGATCGTCCCGAGTGCGCGCGCTATCTCGCCGAGGGCGCCCTGATGCGCCTGGACGCCGGTCGCCGCTGCTTTGAAGCCTATCGCGCCCGCCTGTGGCCCGCGCGGGACGTGGCCGCCTGACTCACCGCGGGTCGCTGAACGCGCCCCGAGGCGTCGCGGGCCGCAGGCGAAGCGCGCTCAGCTCCGCCGGGTCGTGCTGAGGCGCGAAGCATGCCGGATCGAATTCGCCCAGCGCCGCCAGCCGATCCCAGTCGCCGATCGTGAGCAGACCGTCCTTCAACGTCGCCAGGCCTGAGCGCTTGAGGCTCTGCAAGACCCTGTGGGTGTGGACCACCGACAGTCCCAGGGCGTCGGCGATGTCGGCCTGCAAGGCCGGAAACCGGCACACGCCGTTGGCGGCCAAGGCCAGGACCTTCTGACGCGCATAGATTTCGCAGAACAGATTGGCGGTGCGCGACAGCGCCGAGCGCCGTCCCAGGTTGACTATCCAGTTGCGTTGCAGCTTGGTCTCGGTCAGCACGACACGGCATAGCGTTCCCAGCAAATTGGGATGGGCGCGAATCAGGGCGCGCAGCTCCTGGCTTGTGGTCTGACGCATCTCGCAAAGGCCCAGGGCGCGAACTTCATGATCCACGCCTAGGAACAGACCGCTCAGGTCCAGCAGATCGCCGGGGGTCGCAAAACCCAGAATCTGTCGGCCACCGTCGGCCAGCACGTGCTGGCGCACCCCGATTCCGCTGATGAGCAGGCGCAGCTGAGCACGCTCGCCGGGGCGGACGAGCGGCTGACCCGCCGACACTTGGACGACCTTCTGCGAGCAGGCCAGAAGGCTGTCGCGCACAATCTCGCGCAGGGGGCCAAAGCGGTCGAGGCTGGCGATGAGCAGCCGGCTCACGGCGCGCGTTCCGCCATATCGCGTGACACCAGCGCGACGCGTTCTTCGCCTTTCCACACTTCGATGCGGCTGCAGCTTTGGTGCTCGCCGAGCAGGCGCAAGGCGTGGACGGCGGGTTCGCCGACGCCATCGTCCCAGCTCACATCAAGAACCGCCGCACGCTCACCGCGCGCGAAGCCCAGATAAACATAGCTCTTCACAACCGTCCCCTAGATCACGTTGAGGCGACCGTAGGGCGGTGGCGCGGGCCCGACCTTGATCTAGGTTAGTGCCGGAGCGAATTTCGGACGATTTTTAGCCTATCGATGGCCGAACCCCGCATCTTAGGTTCGAGCGCCGCAACTCTTCCGCCTGATCCGGCTTTTTGAGGCCGGAACGGTTTGAGTGCATTCCAAAGCCTTGAGGACCCCTTCGATGATTTCCGCCCTCGTGGAGAAACTGGCGCGTCGCGATACGCTCTCGGCCGATGAGCGCGAGGCGCTGGCCGAAGTGCTTGGACCTGAACGCCGCGTCCCGGCCGGCGCGCTGATCATTCACCCTGGGGACCGTCCCACGCACAGCACGTTTCTGATCGCCGGCTTCTGCGCCCGATACACGCTGACGCGCGCTGGCAAGCGGCAACTGACGGAAATCAACGTCCCGGGCGATTTCGTCGACCTTCACAGCCTGATGATGAAGCAGATGGACCACGGCATCGTGGCCCTGTCGGACTGCGTCATCGCGCCCGCTCAGCACAGCGATCTGCGTCGGTTGACCGAACGCCACGCGCACCTCACCCGGCTCCTTTGGCTGGAAACCGTGATCGATGGCGCGATCCATCGGCAGTGGCTGGTGACGATGGGTCAACAAGGCGCGGCCAGCCGACTATCGCACCTGATCTGCGAGCTCTACCTTCGGCTGGAAGAGGCTGGCCAGGCCCGCGATCTGCATTTCAGCGCGCCGCTGACCCAGGTCGATCTTGGCGATCTGCTGGGCCTGACCCCCGAGCACGTCAATCGCGTCATCCGGGATCTGCGTAACCAGGGCCTGATTGATTGGAAGGGCGCCCAGGTTACAATCGCCAACTGGGACGCCTTGGTCGACCTGGCGGCATTTGACGCGACCTATCTGCGCCTGCAGCGTGACCCCGTTTGACGCGCCGCGCCGCTAGGCAACAGCCGTTGGAAGCGGCGATAACTGGCCTTGAAGGTCGCCCGCTCTGCAGCCTGGCCCAGTCGAGCATGTTCAGCTGCGTGGCCACGACCTCGACCCGTCCCGCTGTACGCAGCACCTACACTACCCTCTTCAGGTTGGTCGCGGTGACGCCAAGGGCGTCGACGAGGTCCTGCTGGGTTAGCGGGAGGGGGTAGACGCCGTCCATCCCAATTCCGACCGAGTCCAGACGCAGCTTCAGTTCACACAGCAGATGGGCGAGCGCCTCACGGGTCGAGCGCCGCCCGACATTGATCACCCATTCACGCCAGATCGCCCCTTCGATCAGGGCTTCTCGGAGAAAGGCTTCGAACAGCCTGGGATAGGCCGCGCCGAGGGAAGCGATGTGCGACTGAGGGATTCGACAGAGCTTGCAGACCGACAGCGCCTCGAGATTGTCGTCGCGGACCCCCAGAAGAGACGCCTGCACATCGACGATGTCGCCTGGCAACAGCAACGACAGGATTTGTCGGCGCCCATCGGGCAAGATCTTGGAGCGGCACGCCATGCCCTCCAGCAAGATGGTTGCGACATTGTGGGGTTCGCTGGCCATCGCGATCATGGCTCCGGGCTTGAAGGTCAACGGATGGCTGATCGCGCTGTCGATCGCCAGCGTTTCAGACTCCGTCAGCGCCGTGTGGGCCGAGAGCTTGCGGACGAACACAGGCTCGATGAGCGAGGTCACCAACGGGGAAGGCGCAAACGCTCGGGATTGGACCCCGGCGCGGCGGCGAGGGACGTCTGGGCATGCGGGCTCCGTCTGCGCGAGCACACGCAGTCTCTCTGTCGCCGACAACCCTGGCAAAGCCGACGATGTTCCGACCCTAGGGACAATCGCCGGGCGATGCGCTGCAATTTGTCGAACGCGGTCATGCCGTGGGCGGCCGCCCCGTCTCAGAAGACCTTGCGAACCATCGGTTCGCGCGCCCAGATCCGGCCCTTGCCGGCCGCGGCGATGAAATCGTCGATCGAGGCCTTGGGCAGGTTGATCAGCCCGGCGTCGACGTCGGGATTGGCGTCGGATAGGCCGCCCTTTACGAACAGCGGCGCGGCCGCCGGCAGATAGGCGATGACCTTCAGATGGCCGAACGCGTCGCGGACGAAATTGACCGCGGTGGCTTCCAGAGCCAGGGCCGCGCCGCCTTCGTCCGACGGCGCCAGCACGACGGCGTCGAACAGCACCGACGGTCCGCCATCGACCCGAAAATCGGCAGGGAGCAGCGCACCGCCCGCCGTCGTCACGCCGGTGATGGTCGGGGCGACGATGGCCAGCTTGGCGCCCGCCGCTTGGACGGCGGCCTTCAAGTCGGCCAGCAGGGCATCGTCGACGCCGTCCGTGACCAGGCAGCCGACCTTGCGACCCACCAGGCCCGGCGCCGACTTGGCCAGGATGCTCAGCATCGGCGAGGGCTCCATGTCGGTCGCCGGCACGGGCGCCGAGGCTGGCACGATCTCGCCGCGCAGGCCAAGGCCGGTCGCCACCCGCAACGCCAGGGTCTGGTCGATATTGACTAGGCGCGACAGCATCGCCTCGCGAACCGCCGGCACGACGCACTTGCTCAGCTCGAAGATCAGCGCCGCGACGATGTGATCGCGCTCGGGTTCGGTCTGGCTGACGAAGAACATCCGGGCCTGGGTGTAGTGGTCGCCGAACGACTCGGGCCGCACCCGCAGCTGCTCGCCGGTCTCGAGGTGGGGGAAGGTCCGGTAGCCGCTCGCCTGGGATTCCCGGGCGATGTCCGGACCCAGGCTCGAGGGCTCGTAGTTCACCTGGCCCTTGGGCGCGTCCATCCGCATGTGGCCGTCGCGCTGCAGGTTGTGGAACGGGCACTGGGGCTGGTTGATCGGGATCTGGTGGAAGTTAGGACCGCCCAGGCGCTTGAGCTGGGTGTCCTGGTAGGAGAACAGCCGGCCCTGCAGCAGCGGGTCGTTGGTGAAATCGATGCCCGGCACCACGTGCGAGGTGCAGTAGGCGACCTGCTCGGTCTCGGCGAAGAAGTTGTCGGGGTTGCGGTCCAGCACCATCCGGCCGACGACGCGCAGCGGAATGACCTCCTCGGGGATGACCTTGGTCGGGTCCAGCACGTCGAAGGGCAGGGCGTCGGCCTCGTCCTGGGTGAAGGTCTGCAGGCAGAATTCCCACTCGGGGAAGTCGCCGCCGTCGATGGCCTCCCACAGGTCGCGACGGTGGAAGTCGGGATCGGCGCCGTTGATCTTCACGGCCTCGTCCCACACCACCGACTGGGCGTTCAGCTTGGGCCGCCAGTGGAACTTGACGAAGGTCGAGGCGCCGGCCGCGTTGACCAGCCGGAAGGTGTGGACGCCGAAGCCCTCCATCATCCGGTAGGAGCGCGGGATCGTCCGGTCCGACATGATCCACATGATCATGTGCATGCTCTCGGGCGTCAGCGAGATGTAGTCCCAGAAGGTGTCGTGGGCGGTCTGGGCCTGGGGGAACTCGCGATCCGGATCCTGCTTGGCGGCGTGGATCAGGTCGGGGAACTTGATGGCGTCCTGGATGAAGAACACCGGGATGTTGTTGCCGACGAGATCGAAATTGCCTTGCTGGGTGTAGAACTTCACGGCGAAGCCGCGCACGTCGCGGGCCAGGTCCGCCGAGCCCTTGTTGCCGGCCACGGTTGAGAACCGGGTGAACACCGGAACGCGCTCGCCGGGCCGCTGCAGGAAGTCGGCGGCGGTGATGGCGGACAGGTCCTCCAGGCATTCGAAGAAGCCGTGCGCCGCCGAGCCGCGCGCGTGGACCACGCGCTCAGGGATGCGCTCGTGGTCGAAGTGCATGATTTTTTCGCGCAGGATGAAGTCCTGCAGCAGCACCGGACCGCGCGCGCCGGCTTTCAGCGAGTTCTGGTTGTCGCTGATCGGCACGCCTTGGTTGGTCGTCAGCTGGGTCGCCGTATCGACGCTCTGCTGATGCAGTTCGCCGCCGGCGCCGGTCAGGGTTTCGAGGCCCATGGCGGTGTCGGGCGCGGGGGGAGCGGCGGCCTTCGAAGTCTTGGTCTTGGTGGGCATGGGATGTCCTGGCCGCTAGGGCTCGTGATGAGGAAAGGGGGGGGGGCTCAGGCAGCCGGGGTCGGCGCGAGCAGCGCCATCAGTTCGGCCTTGCGCGCGGCGAGCTTGGCGCCCAGGGCGTCGAGATCGATGCTGGTGGCGCGAACCTCGGGGAAGAGCTCCTGCTCCTCCTCCTCGACGTGGTGGCGGACCTGCTCGCCCAGCACCTTGATCTTGGCGTCGTAGAGCGGCTGGCCGGGCGCGCCGGCCTCGATCTGGGCGATCAGGGTCTTGGCGCCCATGTGCTCGACGATCGCCTCGTCGATCAGGTCGCCATCGCCGGTCTCCTCGCGGGCCGGCGGATAGAAGAACTCTTCCTCGATCTGGGCGTGGACCTTCAGAGCCAGGCAGATCTTGTCGGCCAGCGCCTTCTTGTCCGCGTTTTCGGTGAGGGTGTCGTATTGCTCGAAATATTCGTCGACCTCGCGGTGGTCGGCTTCGAGCAGAGACAGGGCGTCGAGACCAAAGGTCTTGGGCGCGGCGGCGGCCTTGGTCGCGGCGCGCTTGGTCTTCGTCTTGGCTTTGGTGTTCGCCGTGGTGGCCATGGGGGGTCTCGGTTGTGAGGAGACCTCATCAACCGGCCGGTCGGATGGCTGTTCCTGGTCGACTTTCCAGCTCTGGCAGGCGGCTGACCCGCCCGCGAAGCAGTCGCGGAACCGACACTCAATGGATGCGAGGTTTGGACCGCCGTACAGCCGTCCAAGACCCGCGCTCGGCCAGCGATCTCCAGTGTCCGAGGCGCAATGTCGGCGGCATCAAATGATGTCGGCGACCGGCGCAGGCAGAGGCGCCGGGGCCGGCGCGCTCCGCCGCTCGGCTCCAACGATCCGGGCGACGGCGAGGTCGGTGGTGACATTGCCCAGGGTGCGGAAGAGGTCGGGGATGGTCTCGATCGCCAGCAGCACTGGCAGCACGTTGATCGGCACGCCCATGGCCAGGCAGACCGGACCGATGGTGGCGAAGAACGACACCTGCGCCGGCAGGCCGACAGCCGCGAGGCTGACCGCCGCGGCGACGACGACGCCAACGCCCGCGGTGACCGGCGAGACCGCCACGCCATGCAGGTGGGCCAGATAGATGGCCACCGCGATATTGGCCGCCGCGCTGGCCGCGCGGAAGATCGACACCGACAGCGGCAGCACGACCTCGGCCGCGCCCGGCGAGGCGCGCAGGGTCGAGGCGGCTCCGATCATTGCGGGCACGCAGGCCAGCGATGACTGCGTGCCCAGGGCGATCGCCTGGACGGGCATCGCGGCTCTTGCGAAGGCGAGGGGCGAGATCCGTCCGACCACGGTCGCCAGCAGATAGGCGAGGACGGTGATGGTCAGGCAGGCGCAGACGATGACGCCGACATAGTGCAGCAGGGCGCCGGCCGCTCCGATCCCCATCTTAGCGCCGACCCCGAAGGCCAAGGCCAGCACGCCCAGAGGACCGGCCAACAGCACCCACCGCACGATCACCAGCATGGTGGCGACGATGGCCTCGAAAAACCGGACGAGGGGCGCGCGCAGGTCCGCCTCGATCCGGCTGGCCGCGAAGCCGAAGAACAAGGCGAAGACCACCAGCGGCGCCATGCTCATCTCGGCGGCGGCCTTGATCGGATTGGGCGGGATGATGCCGGCGAACCAGGCCCCCGCGGCCGCCATCGTCGGCGCGTCACGAGCTTGGCCGCGCAAGGCCTCGGCCCCCGCCGGCAAGGGCGACCATGACAGCACGAGGCTCGTCACCGTCGCGCTCAGCGCGCAGGCCGCCAGCAGCCAAATGACGAACCAGGCCATCGCCCGCGCCGCGATCCCGCCCGCCGAGGCGCTCGATGTGGCCGAGGCGACGCCGGTGACGAGCAAGGCGAACACCAGAGGCACGACGGTCATGGTCAGGGCGTCCAGCCACAGCCGCCCCACGGGCTCGGCCATCGCGAGCAAAAGGTTCAGAACGTCCGAAGGCTGTCGGCCGAACCAGGCTCCGAGCGCCAGGCCGAGCACCAGTCCAACCAGGATGCGGGTGGACATCGTATTCCAGGCCATACGCCTCGTCGTCGCGCTCGGTTCGATCATCGCACTGGCCCTTGTCGTGAAAAGCCCAGAACGACGCGATCGCCCAATGGCTCCATCGACGGGTGGCGACGGCGACGCTTTTCCAATCACGCGACCCGGCGTCCATCAAATGATGCGCGGTCCGGCAGGGCTCATGAAAGCCGATGCGCGCCAAAGGCTTATGTCGACTCAAGACAGAGAAGAAGATCAGCTTCACCACAGGAACCCCCGAAGCGGCCGGATGTTGATCGGGCCACAGCAGGGAGGATTCCATGTCCGACGAGCAGATCGCCCAAGCGATGGAAAGCGACGCGCCGCTCACGGCCGCCGTCCACCAGCGCGCCGTCTCCCACGAGGTCGCCCAAGAGCGGGGCTGGCACGACGCCGCTTTGGTCGGTCGCACCGTGACCATTAATCGTCCGCGTGCGGAGCTCTATGCTTTCTGGCGGGACTTCCGAAACCTGGCCCTGTTCATGGAGAACGTCCAGAGCGTCACCCCCGGCGACGACCGGCGCTCGCACTGGGTGGTCAAGGCTCCGGCCGGCAAGACCGTCGAGTGGGACAGCCTTCTGACCGAAGAGGTCGAGAACGAGGTCCTGGCCTGGGAGTCCGCCGAGGGCGCGGACATCAAGAACGCCGGCCGGGTCGAATTTCGCGATGCTCCGCCGGGGCGTGGCACCGAGGTCACCGCCACCATCGTCTACGAGCCGCCCGGCGGCGACCTGGGCAAGCTGATCGCCAAGCTCTTCCAGAAGGAGCCGAAGATCCAGGCGCGACGCGAACTGCGCCGATTCAAGCAGCTGATGGAAACGGGCGAGATCTCCACCGCCCAAGCGCCCGACGCCGCCCCGCGGGGCTGACCCTCATTTAAAGACGGAGACGCCCATGCGCGCCCTGACCTGGCACGGCAAACACGATGTCCGCATGGACACCGTGCCCGACCCCAAGATCATCAATCCCCGCGACGCGATCATCAAGATCACCTCGACCGCCATCTGCGGCTCTGACCTGCACCTCTATGACAGCATGATCCCCTCGATGGCCAAGGGCGACATCCTGGGCCACGAGTTCATGGGCGAGGTCGTCGAGACCGGGCCTGGCTCCACCCTCCAGAAGGGCCAGCGCGTCGTCGTCCCGTTCGTGATCGCCTGCGGCAAGTGCTTCCATTGCGAGAAGCAGCAGTTCTCCGGCTGCGAAAACTCCAACCCCGCCGACACCCAGGATCTGGGCGAGGTGGCCTACGGCACGGCGATGACCGGCCTGTTTGGCTATTCACACATGACCGGCGGCTATGCCGGCGGCCAGGCCGAATACGTCCGGGTCCCTTACAGCGATGTCGGGCCGATCGTCATTCCCGACGGCCTGGAGGACGACAAGGTCCTGTTCCTGTCCGACATCCTGCCCACGGGATGGATGGCGGCCGAGAACTGTCAGATCGAGCCGGGCGACACCGTGGCGGTCTGGGGCTGCGGCCCCGTCGGCCTGTTCGCGATCCAGAGCGCGCTGATCCAGGGCGCGCACAAGGTCATCGCCATCGATCACCATCCGCACCGCCTGGAGCTGGCCAAGTCGCTGGGCGCCCAGGTGATCAACTATCACGACGTCAAAGTCCGCGAGGCCCTGATGGCCATGACCGGCGGCATCGGGCCGGACGCCTGCATCGACGCCGTCGGCATGGAGAGCCACGGCTTCTCGATCGACAACGTGGTCGACGCGGTCAAGGTCGCCACCCGCCTGGGCACCGACCGCGCGCACGTCTTGCGCGAAGTGCTGATGGCCTGCCGAACCGGCGGCCGGGTTTCGATCCCAGGCGTCTATGGCGGCATGGGCGACAAGATCCCGATCGGCGCCCTGATGGAGAAGGGCCTGCAGATCCGCACCGGCCAGACCCACGTGCACAAGTATCTGCGGCCTCTGCTGGACTTGATCGGCGAGGGCGTCATCGACACCACCTTCCTGATCAGCCACCGCCTTCCGCTGGAGCAGGCCCCCGAGGGCTACAAGATGTTCAAGCAGGACCAGAACGAAGTGACCAAGGTCGTGCTCAAGCCCGACTGGCGCAAGGAAGCCGCTTGATGACGCAGGAGGTTCGCCCCCTGGCCGTCGTCACGGGAGCGTCGTCGGGGATCGGTTATGAACTGGCCAGGCTGGCGGCGGAGGATGGCTACGACCTGGTCATCGCGGCCGACCAGTCCCTGACCGAAGCTGCGCACCACCTCCGTGAGATCGGCGCCAAGGTCGCCATCGTCCGCGCCGACCTTTCGACGACGGCGGGCGTAGACGCGCTTTACGCGGTGATCCAGCATCAGGCTCAACCGGTCGACGTCCTGATGGCCAACGCCGGCCACGGTCTGGGCCATGCCTTTCTGGACCAGGACTTCACAGATATCCGCCACGTGATCGACACCAATGTCACCGGCACGGTCTATCTGCTGCATAGGGTGGCGCGCGACATGCGCGAGCGTGATCGCGGCAAAATCCTGATCACCGGCTCGATCGCCGGCCTCATCCCGGGATCTTTCCAGGCCGTCTACAACGGGACGAAGGCGTTCATCGACAGCTTCGCTTGGGCGCTGCGCAACGAACTGAAGGATACACTGGTCACCGTCAGTTGCTTGATGCCCGGTCCAACGGACACCCCGTTCTTCGCCCGCGCCGATATGCTCGACACCAAGGTCGGGGCGGACCCCGACAAGGCTGATCCAGCGGATGTCGCAACAGCAGGCTATCGGGCGATGCAGGCGGGCGAGGGCGACGTCGTCGCCGGTCTCAAGAACAAGATCCAGGCCGCAGCGGCGGCCCTCACGCCGCGGAGCGTTCTAGCCGAGCAACACCGCAAATTGGCTGAACCCGGCACGGACAAGGACTAGCAGAGACTAGGGCCCCTTGGGCTCAACGACCTTGAGAAAGGCCGGGCTTTACGCGGATCGAGCGCCGGCCTCTCGTCGCAGCAAGTCTTTCTGACGGGCGCGGTCGCGATCTCGCAGCCGACCGCATCGGCGCGGATAGAATTGGCGTACTTTTAGGCGGGCGCGAGGCCGTGCCCCTCGGGCGCCTATCAGCGCAGTTCCCAGCAGCGCGTGGCGGCACGCTCTGACGCCCTGCAGACACGTCTGACAGTTGGCCTATCCCCTGCAAAATTCGTCGGCAGTTGTGGCACAGATTGGTGCTACGCGCATTTGACTCCGAAGCTTGATGTGCGCGATGCGGGGCGCGTATCCAACGGGGATCAAGATGGCCTTTTGTTCGACCGTGACCTGCCGCGTGCGGCCTGTCGCGTTGCGTTACCTGTGCTCCGAAGCCGACCTCCCACGGGGCGTGGCGCGAGCCGGTCGCGCATGAGCCAAGACGATCGATCGGATCGCGCCGCCGTCAATCCAGCACTCAGCTTCCTGGCCGGCGGCGGCGAGCTGGGTGAACTGATCCGCAGCCACGACTGGACCGCGACACCGTTAGGCCCGCCCGAGCATTGGCCCCAGAGCCTGAAGACCACCGTCGGCATCATGCTGACCTCGCGCCAGCCAATTTGGGTTGGTTGGGGACCTGACCTCACCTATCTCTACAACGACCCCTACAAGTCGATCATTGGCGGCAAGCACCCCTGGGCGCTGGGCCGCCCGACCCACGACGTCTGGAGCGAGATCTGGCCGGACATCGGTCCGATGCTGGAAACCGCCATGGGCGGGCGCGAAGGGACGTATGTGGAAGAGCAGCTCCTGATCATGGAGCGCAACGGCTATCCCGAAGAGACCTACTACACCTTCTCCTATAGCCCCGTGCGCGGTGACGACGGCCTTCCGGGTGGAATTATTTGCGCCAACAGTGATGACACCCAACGGGTGATCGGTGAGCGGCAGCTGGCCTTGCTGCGCGACCTGGCGGCCGAGACCGTCAGCGCCAGGGATTGGCGCGAAGCTTGCGCGCAGGCCGCCAGGGCCCTGGAGCGCAATCAGCGCGACGTAACCTTCGCCTTGCTCTACGTCGTGGAACCAAGCGGAGAACACGCCGAACTCGCCGCCGCAACGGGGTTGGAGCCGGGCGCACCGCACGCCCCCGAGGCAGAGGCCCTAAGCGCGTCGACCTTCTGGCCGATTGGCGACGTTCTCCAAACACGCGCGCCTGCAACGGTCGATCTGACGGAGCTGGGCCTGCTCGTGAAGGGCGCCTGGGATCGCCCGTCGCGCGCGGCGATGATTTTGCCGCTCGCTGCAGACGCCGGCCGCGACGCGGTGCTGGTGATTGGCCTAAGCCCTTATCGCGCCTTGGACGAGGCCTATCGCAGCTTCCTGGGCCTGGTGGCCGGTCAGATCGCCTCGGCGATCGCCAGCGCCGAGGCGTTCGAGGTCCAGCGGCGGCGTGCTGAGGTCCTGGCCGAATTGGACCGCGCAAAGACCACGTTTTTCTCCAACGTCAGCCATGAGCTGCGCACGCCGCTGACCTTGATGCTCGCGCCGCTCGAAGAGCTCCTGGCCACCGACCTGTCGCCGGAAGTCCGCGACGCCATCATCCTGGCCAGTCGCAATGGCGGGCGTCTCCTGCGCCTCGTCAACAGCCTCCTCGATTTTACCAGGATTGAGGCCGGACGGGTGCGGGCCAGATATACGGCCGTCGACCTGGCCGCCTACAGCGCCGAGATCGCCTCGTCCTTCCGTTCGATCCTCGAGAAAGCCGGCCTTGCCCTGGACATTCGGGCCAAGCCGTTGCCTCACCCGGTCTATGTCGATCAGGAGATGTGGGAAAAGGTTCTGCTGAACCTGCTGTCCAACGCCTTCAAGTTCACGCTCGAAGGCCAAATCACCCTGGTCGTCGAGCCGACGCGTGACGGGCGAGCGGTCCAGGTAAAGGTCAGCGACACCGGCATCGGCGTTCCGGCAGAGGAGATGCCCAAGCTGTTCGAGCGCTTCCACCGGGTTGAGGGCGCGCAAGGCCGCAGCGTCGAGGGCAGCGGCATCGGCCTGGCGCTGGTCCAGGAGCTGGTCCGCCTGCACGGCGGCGAAATCGCCGCCGAGAGCATTGAAGGGCGGGGAACCACCTTTACGGTCACACTGCCGTATGGTCAGGCCCACCTGCCGGCCGAACAGGTCCAGCCCGAAGCGCTGCTCGCTCCGGCTAGTCGGATCGGCGACTATCTGGAGGAGGCGGCGCGCTGGCTTCCAGGCACACCGTTCGGCGGCGATGGCCTTGAGCCGCCCTGGCCCGTCGCGTGGCGAACGGGCGATCCGGACGGCAAGGCGCGCGAGGTCAAACGCGTTCTGCTGGCCGACGACAACGCAGACATGCGCGGTTATGTGACAAGGCTTCTGGAAGGGCAGGGCTATCGCGTCGAGGCGGTCGCCGACGGCGAGGCGGCCCTGGCGGCCGCGCGCCGGGCGCCGCCAGACCTCCTGCTGACCGACGTGATGATGCCCAAGCTCGACGGCTTTGGCCTACTGGCGGGCGTTCGTGGCGACCCTGTCACCCGAAGCGTCCCGGTGATCATGCTGTCGGCGCGGGCTGGCGAGGAGGCCAAGGTCGAAGGTCTGGACGCTGGGGCCGATGACTACCTGGTCAAACCGTTCTCAGCGCGCGAGCTTTTGGCGCGGGTCAACGCCAACATTCAGATGGCCGGCGTACGGCGTGAGGCCGACCGCGCCGTGTGGGCTAGCGAGCAGCGGTTCCGCATCAGCCAGGACCGCTTAGGCATCGCCCTGTCGTCGGGTGGGGTCGGCGTGTTCGAATGGGAGATCGATAGCGACAGCGTCGCGGTCCTGGGTCCGGTCTCCAGCCTGTACGGGGTCGATCCGCAAGCGGCCGAAAGCGCGGGATTGCCGCTGCAGGCGTTTATCGCCGGCATCCATCCTGATGATCGCGATCGCGTCCAGGCCACCATCGCCGAGGCCGTGGAGCAGGGCCTGCACTTCCACGCGGAATACCGGGTGATCGGCGCTGGCCAGGAACGGGACGTGATGGCGTTCGGCGACCTGCATACCCGCCCGGGCGATGTTCGGCTGCTGGCCGGGGTGATCATCGACGTCAGCGAGCTGCGCCGCGCGCAACGCGACCTGCTGGCGCTTAATCGTGATCTTGAGCAGCGGGTCGCCGAAGAACTCGCTCAACGCCTGCAGGCTGAGGAGGCGCTGCGCCAGGCCCAGAAAATGGAGGCCGTCGGGCAGCTGACCGGCGGCGTCGCCCACGACTTCAACAATCTGCTGACGGTGATCATCGGCGGGCTGGAGACTTTGCGCCGCGCTGGCGCGGCCGACGAGGCGCGGGCCAAACGAGCTTTGGACATGGCGTTGCAAGGCGCCCAACGCGCCGCAGGCCTGACCAGCCGCCTCCTGGCCTTTTCCCGGCGTCAGCCGCTGGAACCCAAGGCGCTGGATCTCAATATCCTCGTGCGGGACATGACCGACCTGCTGCACCGGACCCTGGGCGAGCAGATCGAGCTGGAAGGGGTGCTGGCGCCCAGACTCTGGACGGTCGAGGCCGACCAGAACCAATTGGAGAGCGCGCTTATCAACCTGGCCGTCAATGCGCGTGACGCCATGCCCGACGGCGGCAAGCTGACACTTGAGACGGCCAATACCGAGCTGAGCGACCACTATGCGGCGCAAGACGCCGAGGTTATCCCGGGCCAGTACGTCATGGTGTCGGTCAGCGACAGCGGCTCTGGGATGTCACCGCAGACCTTGGCGCGGGTGTTCGAACCGTTCTTCACCACCAAGGAGGTCGGTCGTGGCACCGGCCTGGGCCTGTCGATGGTCTATGGCTTCGTCAAGCAGTCGGGCGGCCACGTGACCGTTTACAGCGAGGAGGGGCAGGGCACGACGGTGAAGCTCTACTTCCCGCGTCATCATGCGCTGGCCGAAGCCAGCACCGCGTCCGGTCCGAGCTACGCGCCCGCAAGCGCCGACGGCGAAGTGGTTTTGGTTGTCGAGGACAATGACGATGTCCGGGCCTATTCGCTGCAAATTCTTCAGGAACTCGGCTACGGCGTCATCGAGACGATCGATGCCGACCAGGCGCTAGACGTGCTGCGCAGTGACCGGCGCATCGATCTGTTGTTCACTGACGTCGTTCTGCCGGGCAGGAGCGGCCGGGCGATCGCCGACGCCGCCCAGGCGCTGCGCCCTGAGTTGAAGGTCCTCTTCACCACCGGTTACTCAAGAAATGCGATCGTCCACCAGGGCCGATTGGACCCGGGCGTGCAACTGATCGGCAAGCCCTTCACCTTCGACCAATTGGCGGTGAAGATCCGCGATCTTCTGGACCGCAGTGATCGCCCAGATGGGCCAGCGCCGCCCGGAAAGTCAGGAGACTGAAGGGCGTCCTGCCGGCCGACCGATTGCGCCCGGGCGCCTCTGGGAGGATTGACCCTCAGGCAGATCCAGCAAGCTCCTCGCATAGGTGCGCTGTTACGGACACTGCCAACTTTGCCGCGTTCGTCGAAAGGTATGTCCGCCTAGGGTTCGGGCCGGATTTGGGATGCAGTCGCGGAAGCGAGCCAACGCGACGTGGTCGGCGTGCGCGGCCGTTCTCGTATCGCAAAATTCGACAGCGTTCCCAAAGCGGCGCTGTCGGAACGCGCTTGGGGACGGCGTGTTGATCCTCTGTCCATCCCACGCAGGAGAGCGCCATGACTGATCAAGACCAGAACCGCAAGCCGCAACAGCAAAATGAAAACCCGCAGCAGCGCTCGCCGCAACAGCAGAACGAGCAGCGCGACAACCAGGGCCAGAAGACGGGCGAGCGCATCGACACTGACGGCGATGGCCGCACCCGCGACCCGAACGACACCCGCCCGACCGACGACGGCGGGCGTGGCGAGCCCGTGCAGCGCTGATCAGCAGCGGAGCTTCTTGAGAAAGGCCGGGCGCTTCGCTCGGCCTTTTTTCGTTTCACAAGCTCGCCGCCGACTTTGCAGTTCCCTCGCGGCTCCACCTCCTTGTCGAAGGCGATGCGGGGTGACGTCGACTTTCAACGGCTGATAAAGAACAGGACGGTCACAGAGACGGCCTCAGCAATTGCGCCTGAGCCTTTACGAGCGCGGGTCCGTGAAGCTGCGGCGATCTTCGCGAGGTGAACATGGCGCGCTATGACGACGAGGATGACTGGCTGCCCGATGGCGTCGCCGAGCCCCTGATGTGGCTGGCCTGTCTGATCTCCGCTGTGCTTCCCACGCTCTTGTTGGCGGGGCTGTGGGGGATCGCCGGCGGGCAGGGGCCCCAGGGCTTGTTTCTCGGGGTCTACATCCTTGTCTTCACCGGCTTCGTGGCCTTAGCCAAGCCGTGGACACACCGCTGACGCGGACCTGCGGCGGGGCGGGGGCGGAGCTGGTCAAGGCTCCGCCGGGTTCGCTTAGCCGTTGACGGCGTCCTTCAATTGCTTGGCCGGCGTGAAGGCGACCTTCTTGCTGGCGGCGATCTCGATGCTCGCGCCCGTCGAAGGGTTGCGTCCGGTGCGGGCCGGCTTGGCCTGGACCTTGAACTTGCCAAAGCCGGGGATCGAGACTTCCTCGCCCTTCACGGCGGCGTCGCTCAGCGACTTGAAGACGCCGTCGATGATGGCCTTGGCCTGAGCCTTGGTCAGCTTGGGCTCGGCGGCGACGACGGCCTCGACCAGATCCGAAACGTTCATGGAAACCTCCTTGGGGAACAGGCTCCGACCCTGGCGAGCCGAACAGAGCTTGTCATCGGGGTCAGCGGGAGGGGCGGGCGGTTTTCCATCCGTATCTTTGTGTTTCCCACAGATTTCGCCGCCGATTTGGCTGTTGAGATCGGTCCGTCCCAGGTCTTCTTGTTCGTCCCCGAGACCTTTCGGGGACGAACATGGACCAGCCCGAGACCCTTTCAGACCTTTCCCGAACCCAGCGGATGCTCCGTTCGGCTCTGGGTCCGCTGCTGCTGGCGCGTCTGGATGATCCGGGCGTCGCGGAGGTCATGGTCAATCCCGACGGACGGGTCTGGCTCGACCGGTTCGATGTCGGCCTGGTCGACGCCGAGCTGATCCTCGCGGCGGCCGACGCCGAGCGGGTGGTTCGGCTGGTGGCCCATCACGTCTCGGCGGAAGTCCACGCCAGTCGCCCTCAGCTGTCGGCGGAGCTGCCCGGAACCGGTGAGCGCTTCGAGGGTCTGCTGCCCCCGTTGGTCGCCGCCCCGACCTTCTCGATCCGCAAGCCGGCGCGCCAGGTCTTCGGACTCGACGACTACGTGCGCACCGGCGTGATGACGGCCGCGCAGGCGCAGTGTCTCCGCGCTGCGGTCGCCGAGCGCCGCAACATCCTGGTGGTTGGCGCAACCTCGAGCGGCAAGACCACCCTGGTCAACGCCCTGCTGGCGGTGGTCGCCGAAGCCGCCGACCGGGTCGTGCTCTGCGAGGACCTGCGCGAGCTGCAATGCCCGGCTCCGAACCTGGTGGCCCTGCGCACGCTCGATGGCGTAGTCGACCTTGCCGATCTTGTCCGCTCGACCCTGCGCCTGCGACCCGACCGCATCGTCATTGGCGAGGTTCGCGGAGGGGAGGCGCTCGACCTCATCAAGGCCTGGGGCACAGGTCATCCCGGCGGCGTGGGGACGTTGCACGCCGGCTCGGCGCTGGGCGCCCTGATGCGCCTGGAGCAGCTGATCCAGGAGGTCGTGGTCACCGTGCCGCGCGCCCTGATCGCCGACACCATCGACCTGATCGCCGTCCTCTCCGGCCGCGGCCGCCAGCGACGCTTGATCGAACTTGCACGCCTGGAGGGCCAGGCGCCCGACGGCGCCTACCAGCTCAGCACCGCCTGAGAACTCCAAGTCCCCCAAACCCCCAAACCTAAGGAGAACGGCCTCGTGTCTACGAGCCTTGCCCTGTCGCGCGCCCCCAACACATCCAATGGGTCGCCGCGGCCACCGCTCCCGCGCATCCGTAACTGGATCCTCACTGGCGCGGCCACCGCCCTCAGCCTGGTCGCCGCGCAGGCTTACGCCGCCGGTTCGTCCATGCCCTGGGAGGAGCCGCTCCAGAAGATTCTGGAATCGATCGAAGGCCCCGTCGCCAAGATCATCGCCGTCGTCATCATCATCATGACCGGCCTGGCCCTGGCCTTCGGCGACAGCACCGGCGGCACCCGTCGACTGATCCAGATCGTCTTCGGTCTCTCGATCGCGTTTGCCGCCTCCAGCTTCTTCCTGTCGTTCTTCTCGTTCGGCGGCGGAGCGCTGGTCTGATGGCCGGCGATCGCGCGTGGGGACTGTCGGCGCCCGTCCATCGGGCCCTGACCGAGCCCGTCCTGCTCGCCGGCGCCCCGCGCGCGATCGCTTTGGTCAACGGCACCCTGGCCGCCGCCTTGGGCCTGGGTCTGCGCCTTTGGCTCGTCGGCCTGGCGGTTGCCGTTATCGGGCACGCCCTGGCGGTCTGGGCCGCCCGGCATGACCCGATGATCTTCGAGGTCAGTCGCCGGCACGTGCGGATTCCCGCGCGTCTGGAGGTCTGAGCCATGCTCGACCTTCGCGAATACGCCCGCCGGCCCACCGGTCTGTGCGACTACCTGCCGTGGGCCGCGCTCGTCGCGCCCGGCGTCGTGCTCAACAAGGACGGATCGTTCCAGCGCACTGCCGGCTTCCGCGGGCCTGATCTGGACTCCGTCACCGACGGCCAGGTGGCCGCGGTCGCCGGCCGAATCAACAACGCCCTTCGCCGCCTGGGCTCTGGCTGGGCGCTCTTCGTGGAGGCCCGCCGCGATCCGGCCAGGGCCTATCCCGAAAGCGTCTTTCCCGATCCGGTCTCGGCCCTGGTCGACCTCGAACGTCGCGGCGCCTTCCAGGAGGAGGGCGCGCACTTCGAGAGCCGCTACTTCCTGACGCTGCTCTATCTGCCGCCGGCGCAGCGCAACGGCCGCATCGCCGACCTCTTCGTCGAGGGGCGGGCCGCTGAAGGGCTCGACGGGCGCACCGAACTGGGCGGCTTCATCGAGCGCTCCGACCGGGTCCTCGCCCTGGTCGCCGCCTTGATGCCCCAGGCCGCTTGGCTGGATGACGGCGCGACCCTGAGCTTCCTGCATGGGGCGATCTCGACCCGCCGCCAGACGATCGCCGTTCCCGAGACGCCCATGCAATTGGACGCCCTCCTGGCGACCGAGCCCCTGAGCGGCGGGCTCGAGCCGCGCTTGGGGCAGGCCCATCTGCGTGTCCTGACCCTGACTGGCTTTCCGGGCGAGACCACGGCGGGCTTGCTCGACGAACTCAACCGGCTGGCCTTTCCCTACCGCTGGACGAGCCGGGCGATCTTCCTCGACAAGACCGCCGCCGCCGGTCTGCTCACCAAGATCCGTCGCCAGTGGTTTTCCAAGCGCAAGTCGATCGCGGCCTTGCTGCAGGAGGCCCTGACCCAGCAGCCGGCGGCTCTGGTCGACAACGATGCGGCCAACAAGGCCGGCGACGCGGATCTGGCCCTGCAGGATCTCGGCGACGACGCCGTCGCCTACGCCTTCGTCACGGCCAATGTCGTGGTCTGGGACGAGGATCCCGTCCGCGCCGAGGCCAAGCTTTCTCTGGCCGAGAAGATCATCGCCGGGCGGGACTTCACCGTCATCCGCGAGCGGGTCGGAGCGGTCGAGGCCTGGCTCGGCAGTCTGCCCGGTCACGCCTACGCCAATGTCCGCCAGCCGCCGCTGTCGAGCCTGAACCTGGCGCACATGGCGCCGTTGTCGGCGGTTTGGGCGGGACCGGAGCGCAACGCGCACCTGTCCGGTCCGCCGCTCCTGATGGCGCGCACCGAGGGCTCGACACCGTTCCGTCTGTCGCTGCACGTCGGCGATGTCGGTCACAGCCTGATCGTCGGTCCGACGGGGGCGGGCAAGAGCACGCTGTTGGCCCTGATGGCTCTGCAATTTCGGCGCTATGCCGGCGCGCGGGTCTTCGCCTTCGACTTCGGCGCTTCGATTCGCGCAGCGGCCTTGGGGATGGGCGGCGCTTTCCACGACCTGGGCGGCGTGCTGCGCGAAGCCGAGCGGCCGGCCGTAGCCCTGCAGCCCCTGGCGTGCATCGATCAGGAGAGCGAACGGACCTGGGCGCTGGACTGGCTGCTGGCCATCCTCGCGCGTGAAGGCGTCGTGGTCACGCCGGCCGTGCGCGCCCATGTCTGGAGCGCGCTCGGGGCCCTGGCGAGCGCGACGCAGACCGAGCGCACGATCACGGGCCTGACCGCGCTCTTGGCCAGCCTGGAGCTCAAGCAAGCCCTGGCGCCCTACGGCCTCGGCGGTCCTTGGGGACGATTGCTCGACTCAGACCACGAACAGCTGGGCGAGGCTGCGGTCGAGGCCTTCGAGACCGAGGGTCTCCTGGGCACGGCGGCCGCCCCGGCGGTGCTGGCCTATCTCTTCCATCGCATCGAGCGGCGGCTCGATGGCGCCCCGACCCTGATCCTGGTCGACGAGGCTTGGCTGGCGCTCGACGATCCGGCGTTCGGCGCGCAGCTACAGACCTGGCTCAGCACCGTGCGCAAGAAGAACGGCGCGGTCGTGCTGACGACCCTGTCGCTCAGCCAGATCGAGCAGAGCCGCATCGCCTCGGCGGTGATCGAGCTCTGCCTGACGCGGATCTGCCTGCCCAACGCCTGGGCGCTCGATCCGGTCGGGGCGGCGGCCTATCGCCGCTTTGGCCTCAACGACCGGCAGATCGCCCTGATCGCGAGGGCCACGCCCAAGCGCGACTACTACCTGCAGTCCCCGGTCGGCGAGCGGCTCTTCGAGCTGGGTCTCGGCCCTGTAGGTCTGGCCTTCGCGGGCGCGTCCTCCAAGCCCGATCAAGCGGCCATGGCCGCCCTTCTGGCCGAGCACGGTCCCGCCCGCTTCGCGACCGCCTGGCTGCGCGCGCGGGGCCTCGTCTGGGCCGCCGATCTCCTCCCGTCCCTCGATCCTTCGGAGCTCACGTCATGACCCTTCGGTCGCGTCGATCCCTGCTGCTCGCCCCTCTGGCCCTGGCTGTCCTGGCCGGCGCCGCGCAGGCGCAGTTCACGGTCTACGACCCCACCAACTACGTCCAGAATGTCGTCCAGGCCGCACGCGCCCTGGAGCAGATCAACAACCAGATCACCTCGTTGCAGAACGAGGCCCAGATGCTGATCGGTCAGGCGCGCAATCTGGCGAGCTTGCCGTATTCGTCCCTGGCCAGCCTCCAGGCCCAAATCGGACGCACGCGAACGTTGCTGGGGGAGGCCCAAAAGCTCGCCTACGACGTCGGCGCCATTCAGGAGGCCTTCAACGCCAACTACAAGGCGCCGGCCGGGGGCGGCGGAAACGCCGATCTCGTGGCCCGCGCCGACGCCCGCTGGGCGGCTTCCGTGGCGGGGTTCGAGGACGCGTTGAAGGTCCAGGCCGGAGTGGTCGGAACGCTCGGCGGAAGCAGCGACGAGTTGGCGGCGCTGGTCGGCGCGAGCCAATCGGCGAGCGGCGCCCTTCAGGCCGCGCAGGCCGGCAATCAGCTCCTGGCGCTTCAGGCCCAGCAGCTATCGCAGCTGACCGCCCTGGTTGCCGCCCAAGGGCGCGCCCAAGCCCTGGAGGCGGCAGATCGGGCCGCCGCCCGGGCTGACGCCAAGGCTCGGTTCTCCCGCTTCATGGGCCGCAACCCGTGATCCGGCCGATCCTCTGGAGCCTGGCGGCCTGGATGGTCCTGGCCGCCATTGTCCTCGCCGTGCGTGACACGGGTAGGGTCGAGCTCCGTCCGTCGGTGGCGACGGCGCATCAGGGTGACGAGGCCCTGTCGCGATGCCGCGCGATGGGACAGGCGGCCGGGGAGGATCCGGCCTGCAGGGTGGCCTGGCGTGAGGCGCGTAGCCGTTTCTTCGGAAGCGTCCCGCGATGAACGATCCCGGCGTCATCGACATCTTCTTCGCCACTTTCGATCGCTACATCTCCAGCGGCTTTGGTCTGCTGCGGGGCGAGGTCGGGGCGCTCGCCAACATCCTGATCGCCATCGACATCACCCTGGCGGCGCTGATGTGGAGTTTGGCCTCGGGCGAGGACGTCCTGGCCCGACTGATCCGCAAGGTGCTCTATGTCGGCTTCTTTGCCTTCCTGATCGGCAACTTCCAGGCGCTCGGCCTGATCGTCGTGGAGAGCTTCACCGCTCTAGGCCTGAAGGCGTCCGGCGCCGGCCTCAGCGCCGCCGACATCCTGCGGCCCGGCAAGCTCGCGGCCCTGGGCCTCGACGCCGCAAAGCCGCTGCTGGAGTCGGCCTCCGAACTGGCCGGCTTTCCGGCGGTGTTCGAGAATCTCGTGCAGATCACCGTCCTGCTGGTCGCCTTCCTGCTGGTGATCGTCGCCTTCTTCGTGATGGCCATCCAGGTCTTCGTGGTTCTGATCGAGTTCAAGATCTCGACCCTGATCGGCTTCGTGCTGGTCCCGTTCGGGCTCTTCAACAAAACCGCCTTCCTCGCCGAGCGCGTGTTGGGCGCGGTGATCGCCACGGGCGTCAAGGTCATGGCCCTGGCGGTGGTGATCGGCATCGGCTCGACGCTGTTCGACCAGTTCATCGCCACCTGGCAGGGCGGCCAGCCGACCCTGGAGCAGGTCCTGGCCTTGGTGCTGGCCAGCGCCGTCCTGCTGGGCCTGTCGATCTTCTGCCCGAGCATCGCCTCTGGCCTTGTCACCGGCGCGCCGCAACTGGGCGCGGGCGCGGCCGTCGGCACGGGCCTGACGATCGGCGGCATGGCCCTGGCCGGGGCGGCGGCGACCCAGATGGCCGTCGGCGCGGGCGCGAGCCTGGCGCGGGGCGCGGCGGCGGGGCGTCTGGCGACCGGTCGCGGCGGCGACGGCGAAGCGCCGCCTCCAGCCGGCGGTTCGCCATCGGGCGGACCTTCGCCGACCGGCTCGCCGGGCTCGGGCGGGGCTCCTTCCACCGATCAGGCCGGAGCGGCCCACGGCGCGCCCCGCTGGGCCCGCGACCTCAAGCAACGCCAGGACCTGGCCCACGGGGCGGGCATGGCCGTCCACGGCCTGGCCAGCGGCGACGATCACAGCGGCGGCGCTGCGCCGTCCCTCTCGGAGGATTGAGACATGCACCCCTTCAAGGGCTGGCCACGCTATGGCCGCACGCCCGCCCCCGAAACCCCTTATCAGCGCGCGGGCCAGGCCTGGGACGAGCGCATCGGCTCGGCTCGCGTCCAGGCGGCCAATTGGCGGCTGATGGCGCTGGGCTTGCTGGCGCTGTCGGGAGGACTAGCCGTCGCCCTGACCTGGGAGTCGGCCCAAGGCACGGTGACCCCCTGGGTAGTCGAGGTCGATCGCGCCGGGGCGGTGCAGGCGATCGGCCCGGCCGACAAAGGCTATGCGCCCACCGACGCCCAGGTCCGCTCGGTCCTGGCCCGCTTCATCGAGGACGTCCGATCGGTCTCCAGTGACGGGGTGCTGGTCGGCCGGGCCTGGGAGCGCGCCTACGCCCATGTCGACGGCGACGCGGCCCGCTTCATCACCGCCCATGCCGAGGCGAGCGACCTGTCGCGTCAGATCGGCAAGGCGCAGATCGCCATCGAGGTCACCAGTGTCCTGCGGGCCTCGCCGACCAGCTTCCGCGCCGCCTGGATAGAGCGCCGCTATGTCGAGGGGCGCCTGGCCTCGACCGAGCGCTGGCAGGCCATTCTCACCGTCGAGCTGCGGCGGCCCAGAACGGACAAGGAGATCCTCGCCAACGGCCTGGGCGTGCGGATCACGGCGATCAACTGGTCGCGGGAGTACGGCGCATGAGGGCCCTGATCCCCCTGATGTTCGCTGGCGGGCTCGCCGCGACGGCTGTCCACGCCGCGCCGAGGACGCCCCAGGCCGCGGCTCCGGTCGAGTATGCCTATGACGCCCGCGCCGTCTTTCCGCTGGTCGCGGCTCCAGGAAGGGTGACCGACATCCTGCTCGAGGCGGGCGAACAGCTGGTCGCGGCGAACCCGATCGCGGCGGGCGACACTGCCCGCTGGATCATCGGCGACACCACCAGCGGCGAGGGCGGCGAGCGCCGCGTTCATGTCCTGGTCAAGCCGACGGCCGCGGACCTGGCCACCAATTTGGTCATCAACACCAACCGGCGCACGTACTTCCTGGAGCTGCGCGCCTCGGCGCGCGGCTTTCTCACTCAGGTCCGCTGGCGCTATCCCCAGACCGTGATCGCAGCGGTTATCGCCGCGCCGCCGGCGCCGACCCCGGCCATGCGCCGCCTAGTCCCGCGGCCTCTGAATTTCGGTTACCGCCTCAAGGGACGCGCCGCCTTCCGGCCCGAGCGCGTCTGGGACGACGGGCAGAGCACCTTCCTGGCGTTCCGCGCCGACGCCCTGGCTGGCGACTTGCCGCCGCTCTTCCTGGTCGGGGCGGACGGCAAGGCGATCGAGCTGGTCAATTATCGGGTCGAGGGTCGAAATGTCGTGGTCGATCAGCTATTCGCCGCGGCCGAGCTGCGGCTAGGGCAGGGGAAGCTGGCGCGCAGGGTGCGCATCGTACGTGAAGCTTCCGCGCCAGAGGCCCAGCCATGAGCGCGCCGGAAACCGATATCGATCGCGAACAGCAGGCCATCGCCGAGTCCTTGCGGCTGCGGGCGCCGCCGCCGCCGGTCGCCCGGGTGTCCCGCAAGGCGTTGATCATCAGCGTCGCGGCGCTCTCTCTGGCGTTGGCCGGCGCCGTCGGTTGGTCGCTGACCGGCCACAAGGCCAAGCCAGCGCCCGAGCCGGTCTATCAGCCGGCGCGACCGCCCGAGAAGGTCGCGGCGCTGCCGAAGGACTACCTCAAGCGCGGCGACATTCCGGTCCTGGGCCCCCCGTTGCCGGGCGATCTGGGACGGCCGATCCTCAGCGCCCAGTCCAGAGCGGCGATAGACGCCCTGCCGCAGCCGGCGTCCGCCAAGGCTTCGCCGGCGGCCAACGCTGGCGTAACCGCACGCCGGGAGGCGTTGGCCAGCAGCCTCTTCCTGCGCGTCACGGGGACGGTCGAGGCCGCCTCGGGGCCGCCCGGGCCCACCGTCCAACCCGCCGTCGCCGATGAGCGTCTGACCAGCCTGGAGCGTCTCCAGGATCCCGCCTCGCCCTACGTGTTGCAGGCCGGCGCGATGATCCCGGCCACACTGATCACCGGGTTGCGATCCGATGCGGCGGGCTTGGCGATCGCTCAGGTCACCCAGGACGTCAGGGACAGTCTGACCGGCGCGCATCTGCTCATTCCGGCCGGCGCGCGACTGATCGGCGAATACGGCGCCCAGACCCACGATGGCCAGGAACGTTTGGCGGTCGTCTGGACGCGCCTGACGCTTCCGAACGGTCGCGCCCTGATGCTCGACAAGCTGCCGGGCGCGGACGGGCAGGGCGTGGCCGGACTTCAGGACCAGGTCGATCGCAGGTGGGGGCGGGTGTGGCGCGCCGCGGCGCTCAGCACGGTCCTGGCGGTCGGCGCCGAGAGCGGCGCGTCCGGAGAGGATGATCTGGCCCGGGCCGTGCGCCGCGGTGTCGGCGGCACGGCCAGCGATGTTGGGCAGCAGGCGGTGGGGCGGAGCTTGGCTCTGGCGCCAACCCTGACGATCCGGCCCGGCGTCCCGTTGCGGGTTTTGCTGACCCGCGATCTGGTTCTGGAACCCTATGCCGAAGGAGCTAAGCGGTGAGCAAGTTGAGGCTTGGCCCCATCGAAGACGACACGCCGGTGAAGGTGACGGTTGAATTCCCGGCGGCGATGCACCGCGACTTGCTGGAGTACGGCAAGCAGCTTGCGGCCGAGACCAATTCCAAGGTCGCAGAGCCGGGCAAGCTGGTCGTGCCCATGGTGGGGCGGTTCATGGAAGGCGATCGTGGCTTTACGCGAGGCCGCAAGGCGCGCAAGGCGTAACGGTCGGCGAGCGTCGCGAAGCGTCAGCGCCAACTTACCACCTCACGAGTCAGTCTAGATCGCGTCCTCCGCCAGGGCTCTGATCAGCGCGACGAGCCTTCGCCGTTCGTTGGACCGGATGCATGGAAAGAGCTTCGCTAGCTCCAGCCCCTCGCGTGTTGAAAGAAGTGCTTGGACGTTGCTGCTCGCTTCGTCCAACGCGAAATCCACCATCTCTGAATCGAGCCCTTCGAAAAACCATTCCAGCGGCGTCTCCATCTTGCAGGCGGCCGCGTAGAGCTTGGACGCGCTGATCCGGTTTGCGCCGCGCTCGTACTTCTGCATCTGCTGGAAGGTCAGGCCCAAGGCCGTGGCGAGTTCGACCTGAGAAAGGCCCATCATGTGTCGACGCTGCCGAAGGCGAGCGCCGACGTGAAGGTCCACCGGATGGGGCGCTGAGTTCGTCACTGGGCGGCTTCCTCTGGCGGTCTGTCAGCCCCGTAGACGATCGGACCGGCCTCTACGGACAGTGACCGATGAGCCGAGCTGACCCTATCTTGCACGGCTCATGAGATAGACGCCGCCGCGAGCGCCCTCCCACAGCGGCGGTGGGCGGCGGCTAAATCGGCGTTTGACCTTCGATTGGCGGGCGTTCGAAAAAGCAAATCTTTGCCCCGCGGCCTGCGGGACCATAGAGGCGCGACGGAGCCGCCTCCGCGCGTCAAACGCACGTTTGCTTACTATGTGCTTACTGGAGCAATTTCGATGACGTTCTCTTCGCGAGTGGTGGAGACCCAAAGCACTGATTTGCTTTGGGTCTCCATGGTGCCACGACAGGGACTCGAACCCTGGACCTCAGCCTTACCAAGGATGCGCTCTACCACTGAGCTACCGCGGCGAAGAGGAGGGGGCGTATAGCGAGCCAAATCGCGGATGCAAAGCCCAAAAGCGACTTGACCCACAGACTTCGTCGCCGCACCCCTCGCGCATGCCGATCAGCGACGACAAATCCACCCGCGAAGCCAAGCTGGCCGAAGCGCTCCGGACCAATCTGCGCAAGCGAAAAGCCGCGTCGCGCCCCGCTTCGGGAGAGGGGGAGCGCGCGGTCGAGGCGGCGGAGGCCGCGCCGCAGCCCTATAACGTCGTTCGGCGGCTGGAGGCGGTGAATCACCGCGACGGGGCGCGAATCGTCCTGCTGCTGGAAATCTCCTCGCCCTATCCGGCGCCGGATTCGGACGAGACGGCCTGCGCGGTGCGTCTGGTCGGCGACGGCGGCCAGTTTGACACCCCGCACGGCAAGGCTGCGTTCGGCGTGGACGGCCTGCAGGCCCTGCGCAAGGCCATCGATCTGGCCCAGGTGGCTCTGGACCTGGCCTCGACCACTCACGACCTGCGCTGGCCCGACGGCAGGGCCTACGATCTTTCGGCCCCCATTTGACGCGGGTTTCCTGTGGGAGGCCTTGCAAGCCCTCTTGCAACGGATAGAACCCGCCCCTCACATGTGACCCGCGCGGCGACCCCTCCCGACCGCGCGATCGAGGGACGACATTTGGATCGCATCGCCATCATCGGCGGCGCGCGGCTGAACGGGGAAATCCCGGTCAGCGGCGCCAAGAACTCGGCCATCAAGCTGATGGCCGCCAGCCTGCTCACCGACGAGCCGCTGCGCCTGACCAACATGCCGCGTCTGGCCGACACCCGGTTCCTGGGCAAGCTGTTGTCGCGCCTGGGCGTCAGCGTCACCGAGAGCGACGGCGCGGACGGCCAGCAGACCCTGCTGCATGCTCCCGAGATCACCAGCGGCTTCGCGCCCTACGACCTGGTTCGCCAGATGCGCGCCTCGTTCAACGTGCTGGGCCCGCTGATCGCCCGCACTGGCCAGGCCAAGGTGTCTCTGCCTGGCGGCTGCACCATCGGCGCGCGGCCCGTCGACCTGCACCTGCAGGCCCTGGAGGCCCTGGGCGCCAAGATCGACCTGCACGAGGGCTATGTCTATGCCCAGGCCCCGCGCGGCCTGAAGGGCGCCGAGATCACCTTCCCGATCGTGTCGGTGGGCGCGACCGAGCACGCCATGCTGGCCGCCGTGATCGCCGACGGCGTCACCGTCCTGCGCAACGCCGCCTGCGAGCCCGAGCTGATCGACCTGCAGGAATGCCTGAACGCCATGGGCGCCAAGGTCGAGGGGGCCGGCACGTCGACGGTGACCATCACCGGCGTCGCCCGCCTGCATGGCGCGAGCCACGCGGTGATCCCCGACCGCATCGAGATGGGCACCTACGCCGTCGCCGCCGCCATGGCCGGCGACGAGGTGCGCCTGACCAACGCGCGGCCGCACCTGATCGACAGCCTGCTTGAAAAGCTGGAAGAGGCCGGCTGCGGCGTCGAGCCCACGGCCGACGGCGTCATCATCCGCCGCAAGGCCGAGCGCCTGAAAGCGGTCGACATCGAGACGGCGGCCTTCCCGGGCTTCGCCACCGACCTGCAGGCCCAGTTCATGGCCCTGATGACCGTGGCCGACGGCGAGAGCCGCATCCGCGAGACCATCTTCGAGAACCGCTTCATGCACGCCCCCGAGCTGATGCGCCTGGGCGCGGACATCTCGGTGTCGGGCGGCGAGGCTCGCGTGCGCGGCGTCGCCCAGCTGGAAGGGGCCGAGGTGATGGCGACCGACCTGCGGGCCTCCGTCAGCCTGGTGATCGCCGGTCTGGTGGCGCGCGGCGAGACGACGGTCAGCCGCATCTATCACCTGGATCGCGGCTTCGAGCGTCTGGAAGAGAAGCTGGGCGCCTGCGGGGCCCAGGTGCGTCGCATCAAGGGCGACGGCGAGCCGGAGCTCTAGATGGCCAAGCCGACCATCGCGCCGCTGAAGCTGCTGGCCCAGGACGCCGACGACCTGGCGGTGATCTCGGCCGCCCTGCAGGACGCCGTCGCCAAGATCGGCGACATCCGCTGGGACGCCCAGGGCCGCACCCTGACCCTGGCCTGCAACCGCTTCCGCTGGGAGGCCGGCGGCAAGAAGGATGGCGAAAGGGTTCGCTCGGCTCTGCAACTGGGCGACGTCACAGGCGTCCAGGCGCGCAACCTCAAGCGCGACGCCAAGGGCGCGATCGTCGAACTACTGTCGATCGCCTTCGAGCCGGGCGAGGCTCCGGGCGGGACGGTGATGCTGACCTTCGCCGGCGGCGGCGACCTGCGGGTCGGCGTCGAGTGCCTGGACGTGGCCCTGGCCGACGTCTCCGAGCCCTGGACCACGCCGCGCCGGCCCGGACACGCGGATTGAGCATCGTGCGTGGCCCTCGCCCTTCGACAAGCTCAGGGTGAGGTCCATTCGCAGGCTTTGGCGATCGGAAACCTCATCCTGAGCCTGTCGAAGACCTCATCCTGAGCCTGTCGAAGGACGAGGTTTCCGTGCAACCCGCGCACCCGCTGGGCGCCCGCTGATCGATCCGTAGGCGCGCCTTTTTCGTGATTTCCAAACAGGCAGGCGCGGCGCCCAGGATTCGTCCCACGCGCTAGTGAACTCGCCCGCTACGCGAAGGTGTTAACCTGACGCTACGCGCCCGACAGAGGCGCGAGAAACGTCATGGAGGCCGCGATGGCCAGGAAGTCCTATGCGACTGGCGAGTCCCAGTCGGTGTTTTTCCGTACGTGCGACATCAGCAAGCCTGAACCGCCGGTGCTTCGCCACGGCGGTCCCTGCCTAGACTGGGGACGTTTGACCCTGGTGGGCCTCATTCTCCTGCTCGGCGTGGGGATGGCGACACTGGCCTATGCGGGTCTGAGCTAACCTCGGCCACTAGCGGAACGGTGGTTCGCCAGGCGAACGCCGTTCCGCCGATTGCCGCGCGCCCTATTGCCAGTGCGGCCCGACCGCCTCTAAGCTCGGCCTTCGCGTGCGAGGCGGGGGCCGGCGCGATCCGACGTGACTGCGCCCGCGGAAGGCTCCCGCATGAGCGCCCCCGACAGCGACCTCTGGAACGAAGACCTGGCGCCGACCGGCGAGGCCAAGCGCACCTGGCGCTGGTGGCACTTCGCGGCCCTGTGGCTGGGCATGGTCATCTGCGTGCCGGCCTACATGCTGGCCTCGGGCCTGATCGAGCAGGGGATGTCGGCCGGCCAGGCGGTGGCGACCGTGCTGCTGGGCAACCTGATCGTCCTGATCCCCATGCTGCTGATTGGCCATGCCGGGGCCAAGCACGGCGTGCCCTATGCGGTGTTGGCGCGGGCCTCGTTCGGGGTGATCGGCGCGCGCGTGCCCGCCGTGGCGCGGGCGGTGGTCGCCTGCGGCTGGTACGGCATCCAGACCTGGATCGGCGGCGGGGCGCTGCTGACCCTGCTGGGCGTCATCGTCGGCAAGAAGCTTGAGGGCGCGCCGATCCCGCTGCTGGGCATCGGCGTCGGGCAGCTGCTGTCGTTCCTGGTCTTCTGGGGGATACAGCTGCTGTTCGTCACCAAGGGTCTGACCGCCGTGCGCCGGCTGGAGACCTGGACCGCGCCGATCAAGGTCGTGATCTGCGGCCTGATGGTCTGGTGGGCGATGGACAAGGCCGGCGGCCTGGGGCCGATCTTCCACCAGCCCTCGGCCTTCGCCGCCAATGGCGCCAAGGCCGGCCAGTTCTGGAGCGTCTTCGTCCCCGCCCTGACGGCCATGGTCGGCTTCTGGGCGACGCTGGCCCTGAACATCCCCGATTTCACGCGGTTCGCCAGGCGGCAGAAGGACCAGATCCTGGGCCAGGCCCTCGGCCTGCCGATCCCGATGGGCCTGCTGGCCCTGGTCAGCGTGGTCACCACCTCGGCCACCGTCATCATCTTCGGCAAGGCCGTGTGGGACCCGGTGCAGCTGGCCGGCGACATCGGCGGCGTCGCGGTGGTCATCGGCCTGCTGATCATCAGCCTCGACACGGTGTCGTGCAACATCGCCGCCAACCTGGTCGGCCCGGCCTACGACTTCTCGGCCCTGTGGCCGGCCAGGATCACCTATCGCATCGGGGGCTGGATCACGGCCGGGATCGGCGTGCTGATCATGCCGTGGAAGCTGCTGGAGACCACCCAGGGCTACATCTTCACCTGGCTGGTCGGCTACGGCGCGCTGCTGGGGCCGATCGCAGGGATCCTGATCGTCGACTACTGGCTGCTGCGCAAGACCGACCTGGCGGTGGAGGAGCTCTACGAACGCGGCGGCCGCTATGCCTATCGGGGCGGCTGGAACCCGGCGGCGATCGTCGCCCTGGTTGTCGGCGTCGCGCCCAACCTGCCAGGCTTCCTGGCCTCGGCGGCGCCGCACCTGTTCGGCGGCGTGGGGGCGTTCTGGACGGGGCTCTATACGTATGCGTGGTTCGTTGGGCTGGTGATCGCGGGCGCTGTCTATGGCGCGATGATGCGGGGCAGGGCGGCTTAGCCCTTGTCATGCGGGTAAAAACCCGCATCTACACGCCCATGCGCCGCTTCGACTTCTCCGCCCCCGACTTCGCCGCCGCCTTCAAGGCTTTCCTCGACGAACCGCGCGGTTCGCCGGCGGATGTCGACGCCTCCGTCGTCCAGGTGCTGGACGCCGTACGCACGGGCGGCATCCAGGCCGTGCTGGACCTGACCCGCAAGTTCGACCGCGTCGACCTGACCGAGGACACCGTCCGCGTCACCGCCGAGGAGATCGAGGCCGGAGCCGCCGAGACCCCTGCCGACGTGCGCGAGGCCATCGCCTTCGCCGCCGCCCGTATCCGCGCCTATCACGCTCGCCAGCGTCCGGCCGACCAGGCCTGGACCGACGAGGCCGGCGTGCAGCTGGGCTGGCGCTGGACGCCGATCGAGGCCGTGGGCGTCTATGTGCCCGGCGGCCGCGCGGCCTATCCCTCGACCGTGCTGATGAACGCCGTGCCCGCCCAGGTGGCCGGGGTCGACCGCATCGCCATGGTCACGCCGCCCGGCAAGCTGCAGCCGGCGGTGCTGGCCGCCGCCAAGGAAGCCGGCGTCACCGAGATCTGGCGCATCGGCGGGGCCCAGGCCGTCGCCGCCCTGGCCTATGGCGCCGGACCGATCCAGCCCGTCGACAAGATCGTCGGCCCCGGCAACGCCTATGTCACCGCCGCCAAGCGCCGCCTGTACGGCGTCGTCGGCATCGACGCCCTGGCCGGCCCGTCAGAGATCGTCGTGGTGGCCGACAACAAGAACAACCCCGACTGGATCGCCGCCGACCTGCTGAGCCAGGCCGAGCACGACCCCGCCGCCCAGTCGATCCTGATCACCGACGACGAGACCTTCGCCTCGGCGGTCGAAGCGGCTGTCCAGGCGCGCCTGAAGACCCTGGCCACCGGCGAGGACGCCACCGCCTCGTGGCGCGACCACGGCGCGGTGATCATCGCCCCGCTGGACGAGAGCCCGGCCCTGGTCGACGCCATCGCCCCCGAGCACGTCGAGTTCGCCCTGGACGATCCCGAGCGCCTGTCGGACCGCGTGCGCCACGCCGGCGCGATCTTCCTGGGTCGCCTGACGCCGGAAGCCATCGGCGACTACGTGGCCGGCTCCAACCACGTGCTGCCCACCAGCCGCGCGGCGCGCTTCCAGTCTGGCCTGTCGATCTACGACTTCCTCAAGCGCACCTCGATCGCCAAGTGCGACGCCGCCTCGTTCGCCATCCTGGGACCGCACACCGTCGCCCTGGCCAGGGCGGAGGGTCTGCCCGCCCACGCCCTTTCGGCATCCATCCGGTTGCCTTCCGAAGGCTGACGCGCAAATCTCCGGCGACACATGACCGACGCCAAGACCAACCAGCACCTGAAGTCGATCGTCATCGACGACGACAGCCTCGCGGCCGCCTCGCGCGACCAGGAGCAGGAGCGGCAGGTCGCCATCTTCGACCTGCTGGATTCGAACTATTTCGAGCCGGCCGAGTCGGAGGCCGGTCCCTACGACCTGAAACTGTCGCTGATCGAGAACCGCCTGGCCTTCGACATCGTCGGACCCAGCTACGAGCGGCGGCACCTGTTGTCCCTGTCGCCCTTCCGGGGGGTGATCAAGGACTACTTCATGATCTGCGACAGCTATTACTCGGCGATCCGCAGCTCGACCCCGCAACAGATCGAGGCCTTGGACATGGGCCGGCGCGGCCTGCACAACGAAGGCTCGTCGCTGCTGCGCGAGCGGCTGGAGGGTAAGGTCAAGACCGACCTGGACACCGCCCGCCGGCTCTTCACCCTGATCTGCGCGCTGCACTGGCGGGGCTAGGGGGCGGGTGCCTGATCTGCCGGACGCCGTACTGTTCACCTGCAACTACAACCGGGTGCGGTCGCCCATGGCCGAGGGCCTGTTCAAGCGATTCTACGGCACCCGGGCCTTCGTTGATTCGTGCGGCCTGAAGGAAGACGTCGAAGGCGAGGGGATCGACCCCTTCGTGATCGCGGTGATGGACGAGCTGGGTCTCGACGTCTCGACCCATCAGCCCAAGACCTTCGCCGAGCTGGAGGACGACAGTTTCGACGTCGTCGTCTCGCTGACGCCCGAGGCCCAGCACCGCGCGGTCGAGCTGGCGCGGGGGCGAGCGGTCGATATCGAGTACTGGCCGACCCACGATCCCACCCTGCAGGACGGCTCGCGCGAGGCCCGGCTGGCGGCCTATCGCGAGGTTCGCGACGCCCTGGCGGACGCGATCAAGAGACGTTTCGGCGCACCATCGACGTTTGGGGGGTGAATGCGTTATAGAGGCGCCTCGCTGCGGCGGCCCGCGCCTCGATCACCCGATCGGGCGCGCCGTCGCGGCTATTCGATTCGCTCCATTTGAGAGGCCTGATGGCTAAGGAAGAACTCCTCGAGTTTCCCGGTACGGTCAGCGAACTGCTGCCGAACGCCACCTTCCGGGTGACGCTTGAGAACGCGCACGAGATCATCGCCCACACCGCCGGCAAGATGCGCAAGAACCGCATCCGCGTGCTGGCCGGCGACAAGGTGCTGGTCGAAATGACGCCCTACGATCTGACCAAGGGCCGCATCACCTACCGGTTCAAGTAGGCTCGATGTCCTCGCAGACGGCCGTCCAGCCGGCGCTGGTCCTGGCCAGCGCGAGTCCCCGGCGCCTGGACCTGCTCAAGCAGGTCGGCGTCACGCCCGATCGGGTCGATCCCGCCGACATCGATGAAACGCCGCTGCGCGACGAGACCCCGCGTCGCCACGCCCTGCGCCTGGCGCGGGAAAAGGCGCGCGCCGTGGCCGACCGCCAGCCGGGCGCCTTCGTGCTCGCCGCCGACACCGTGGTCGCCGTCGGGCGCCGCATCCTTCCCAAGGCCGAGACCGAGGCCCAGGCGACCAAGTGCCTGGCCCTGCTGTCTGGCCGCAATCACATGGTCCTGACCGGCGTCGCCGCGATCGGACCAGACGGCCGGGAGGCCTTCCGGCTGGTCGAGACCCGCGTGCAGGTCAAGAGGCTGTCGGACGCCGAGCAGGCCGACTACCTGGCCGGCGGCGAATGGCGCGGCAAGGCCGGCGGTTACGCCGTCCAGGGCGTGGCTGGCGGCTTCATCATCGACCTGCACGGCTCCTACACCAGCGTCGTCGGCCTGCCGTTGTACGAGACCCTGAACCTGCTGCGCGGGCTGGGCTGGAAAGACCAATGAGCGCCCCTCAATGAGCGAACGTCGCGCCTATCTCTATAAGGGCGTCGGCGAGACCGTCGGCGTCGTCACCCTGGACGGTCGGCCCGAGCGGCTGATCGCGACCTGGGACGGCGATGATCCGCTGGACGTCGACGGCGTGCGCGGCGTGGCCCGCATCCGCAAGATCGAGCGGGCCTTCGCCTCGGCCTTCGTCCAGCTGCCCGGCGGCCAGGACGTGCTGCTGCCGCTGCGCCCCGACATGCCCAAGCTGGTCGAGGGCGGTCTGGTCGAGATCGAGATTCGCACCCCCTCGCGCAAGGACAAGGCGGCCGTGGCCCGCTTCGTCGGGGAAGGGGAGGGCGAGCCGCGCGTGCTCGAACCCGCCCTCAGCGTCGAACAACAGCTGCGCCTGCTGGTGAAGTCGGGCTCGCCCACCACCGGAGAGGCGGCCCTGGCCGTGGTCGAGGCGGCCGAGGCCGAGGCCCTGGAGACGATCTTCGCCCTGCCGGGCGGCGGCGACATCAGCATCGAGCCTACGCGGGCCCTGGTGGCGATCGACGTCGACCTCGGCGCGCGGGAAGGCGCCGACGCCAAGCGCGCCGCGCGGCAGGCCAACATGGCCGCCCTGAGCGTGGCGGCGCGAATCCTCCGACTCAAGGGGTTGGGCGGCATCGTGGTGTTCGACCTCGTCGGGCGCGGCCACGACGGCCAGGCCCTGTCGACCGCGGCGCGCAACGCCTTCTCGATCGACAATCCCGGCGTGGCCATCGGGGCGATCAGCCGTTTCGGCACGCTGGAGATGACGATTCCCCGGCGCGGCCGGTCGATTCTCGAACGTCTGCTGGATTCGCAAGGCGCGCCGAATCCCCCCGCCGTCGCCCGCCGTCTGGCGCGGGCGCTGGAGCGGGAAGGGCGGGCCGATCCCGGCGGTCGCCTGCTGGCCCGCTGCGCGCCCGTCGTGGCCGAGGCCTTCGCTGCGCTCGACGCCGGCCTCGCCGATCGGCTGGGCCGCAGATTCACCGTCGAGGCCGTCGCCGGCTGGCCGACCGATCGCATGGAGGTGTCCGCATCATGAGCACTGGGTGCCCCATCTGCGGCAAGCCGGTCGATCCGGTCGCCAAGCCGTTCTGCTCGAAGCGCTGCGCGGACGTGGATCTGCAGCGCTGGCTGTCGGGTCGCTACGTCGTGCCCGGGGCCGAGGAAGACGACGAGAATCCGCTCTCTGAAGAGATCAACAGGAATGACGATTAGAGCGCTGGACATCCAAAACGGCCTCGCCTATAGACGCGGCTCCCCGCCGTAGGGCGGGCGCTGAAGCGGTTTTCGGACCGTTTGGGCCCAAGGGCCTGGGTAGCTCAGTTGGTAGAGCAGCGGATTGAAAATCCGCGTGTCGGTGGTTCGAATCCGCCCCCAGGCACCACTTTTCTTGTGTTTTCCCGCTCATTGAACCGGTTTCCGGCGGCGGCGATGTGAATTCACGAAGCACAGCCCCTGTCGCCGTGACCGTCAGGCCCCCGGCGTTCCGCTGGTCAGACCTCTCGGGCGTCGCGGAGGCCTCGACAAGGCAGGATTGTAATCGGCGCCGCCCCATCGGGCGCCTGTTCTTCGCCAACCGCTGTTTTGTTATTATGCTGCAGCGCAGCGTGACTATTCCCGTTGATAGGGAAAAACCGCCCTCAAATCCTGATTTCGCTTTTGTGCGTCGCAGCAACCAGGTCTTTGGCGCAGTCGGGGCGATGATTTTATGCCCAGCAGAACCCCTTGACGGTGCGAAAAGGGGTTGCCAAAGGACCCCTGCCGCAATTCTAACATTGCGGTAAGGTCAAAGCCCTCGATCAGGGGGCTTCGATCATCCGCGCTTCGAAACGATCCTTCCTGGGGGCCTAGTCCTCTTGAGGGGCGTAACGGATCGAGCGCAGCGAAGCGGGTCCGCCAGGTAGGAAGAGAAATCGACCTCCAGGTGGGCTATTCAGAGTTAGGGTGGAGACGCTCTCGCGCGACGACCCTCGGTCCAAACGTGCTAGACCAATCAGGAACTGGCGACAGATGCTCGACATTAAACGGAAGACCCCCCTCATCGCTCTCGTCGGCGCCATGGCGCTGATGGCGAGCGCCCCGGCTTTCGCCCAGGACGCCGCGGCTCCCGCCCCGGCCGCCGCCGAAAGCACCGCCGCCGCTCCGGCCGCTGACGCCGCCGCGACCCCGGCTCCGGCCCCGGCTGCTGACGCCGCCGCCGAAGAACCCAAGAAGGAAGGCCACTCGCTGACCCCGGTCGGCATGTTCCTGGCCGCCGGCGCCGTCGTTAAGGTCGTCATGATCGGCCTGCTGCTGGCCTCGGTCTTCTCGTGGGTTCTGCTGCTCACCAAGATTTTCGAGTTCGGAGCCCTGAACAAGCAATCGGACAAGTTCCTGGAAGCCTTCCGCGGCGCTCGCTCGATCGCCGACATCGCCCGCATCGGTTCGTCGGAAGAATTCGAAGGCAACCCGATGGCCGACATGGCCGCCGCGGCCGCCCAAGAAGTCGAACTGTCGCGCCAAGCTGGCCTGGCGGTCGGCGGCGATCACCGCGACTCGACCCTGGCTCGCGCCACCTACGCCATCAACGCGGTGCAAGCCTCGCTGGTTAAGCGTCTGTCGGGCGGCATGGTGTTCCTGGCCTCGGTCGGTTCGGCCGGTCCGTTCATCGGTCTGTTCGGTACGGTTTACGGGATCATGACCTCGTTCATCGGCATCGCGAACACCAACACGACCAACCTGGCCGTCGTCGCCCCCGGCATCGCCGAAGCGCTGCTCGCCACCGGTATCGGTCTGTTCGCCGCTATTCCTGCGGTTATCTTCTACAACTACTTCCAGACCCGCATCTCGGGTTACGGCACCCGCTCGGAAGGTTTCGTTGCTGAACTGATGAACGCCATCTCGCGTCAGCTCGACAAAGGGGCGTAAGACCCATGGCCGCCAAACTCTCAGGCGGTGGGGGCGACAGGTTTAACGTCGAACAGAACAGCGACATCAACGTCACGCCCTTCGTGGACGTCATGCTGGTGCTCCTGATCATCTTCATGGTGGCGGCTCCGCTCGCCTCCGTGTCGGTCGAAGTAAACCTGCCGCCGGCGGTAGCGAAAGCATCGACGACCCCGCCGAAGCCGGTCTACATCTCCATCAAACAATCGGGGCAGGTCTTCATCGGAGACTTTCCCACCACGGTTGACGAAATGGGGCAGGACCTCGCCAAGAACATCGGCAGACGCGATCCCACCAAGGAGCGCATCTACATCCGAGCCGACGAGAAGACACGCTACGGAGCTTTCATGGAGGTTATGAACACCCTCCAGGATAACGGCTTCTATAGCGTCGCTCTTATCGGCAAGGACGATAATAGCTAGGGGTGCTGCATGGCTGAACAACAAACGCCCGAGCATCGCCACTACGATCCGCTCACTTCGGAAGGCCCTCGCCGGAAAAAGGGTTTAGGCCCCTTCGGCATCGCGCTTGTCGTGGTTGTTGGTCTGCACGGGCTGCTCTTCGCCTACCTGGCGAAGCAGAAGTTCGAGTCGGTGTTCAAGGAGTATTCGGACGACGCCGTGGACGTGGAGCTTCCGCCCCCGCCCCCGCCGCCGCCGCCGCCTCCTCCGCCGCCTCCGCCGACCAACGAGCCCCCGCCGCCTCCCGCGGTGGTGCAACCTCGGCCGCCGATCGCGCCCCCGCCGGACATCACGCCGCCGCCGCCGCTCCCGATCCCGCCTGTTGAAAAGCGGATCGAAACGACGGCTCCGCCGGTGATCTCCTCCGTGCCGCCGGTTCCTACGAACCCGCCGGCCCGGGCTTCGGTGATCACCAAGCCGGACTGGGCTCGCAAGCCCAGCGGCGATGACATGGCCCGGTACTACCCGGACCGTGCTCAGCGGATGGAAGTCAACGGCAAGGCGACGATCTCTTGCTCGGTGACCGCCCGCGGTACGCTCGAAGGCTGCTCCGTGGTCTCCGAGAATCCGGCGGACTACGGCTTCGGTGACGCCGCGATCAAGCTGTCGCGACTGTTCCGGATGAAGCCTAAGACCCTCGACGGCGCGCCCGTCGATGGTGGCCAGATCACGGTTCCGATCGTGTTCCAGGTCCCGCAATAGGGTCTGGTCTCGCCAGAAAGACAGGAACGCCCTGGAGCTTCGGCTCCGGGGCGTTTCTTTTTGGACCCGGCGTTTCGGCCAGGTCATTTGGGCGGGACGTTTTCCTTTGGAGCAGGGCCTTTCGGCGCTTGATCCCGAAGGCCTGTCCGATTAAAGACACCTCCTCGCGATGCGCCGCCTTAGCTCAGTTGGTTAGAGCGCCGGTTTGTGGAACCGGAGGTCCTCAGTTCAAGCCTGAGAGGCGGTACCATCGCAAGACGCTGAAAAGCCCGGGGTTTCGCCCCGGGCTTTTTCGTTATGCGCCTCGCGGATCCGGCGCGGCGATGTCCCCTTCGACGGATGAGCTGACCGGCGCGCTCGCTTTCATCTAAATTGTATCTTGCACATACAGTCTTGCGAGCGTACCGATGGCGTCAACGGGACGCTCAAGGAGGCGCGGGTGAGGGAAGGGATCAAGGTCTTCGGATCGCTGGGCGACCGGCTCGGCCTTCAGTTCCACTATGTCGACCTGCGGGCCATGAGCGCCCTGGCCGCGCGCCTGGCCCCGCTGGGCGTGACGCCCGCCCGGGCGACGGCGGTGATCTACATCGCCCTACACGACGGCTGCGACCAGATCAGCCTGGGCCGCGCCCTGGGCATCAACCGCGCCAGCACCATGAAGGCTGTCGACGAGCTGGAGGCCCTGGGGGCGCTGGAGCGTCGTCCCGGCCGCGACCGCCGCACCAACGCCCTGCACCTGACGCCCGCCGGGGTCGTCCTGGGGCGCGACATCGAACGCATCACCGCCGAGCACGACGACGCCGTGTTCGGGGCCTTGAGCCCCGCCGAACGCGCCGAGCTGGCGCGACTGCTGGCCCGGGTCAGGCCCGACCAGCCCGCCGAGGCGCCAGAGCCCGCCGAAGCCCTCTAGCCCCGCAAGACCAACGGCGCGCAGTCGCCGGACGAACACGAAAGGGAGACGCCGATGAGCGCTACGTTCGACAGACGCGATCCGGTGACCGGCGCGGTCGCCACCACTTCCAAGGCCATGACCGCGACGGAGGCCACCGCCGCCGTCGACGCCGCCCAGGCCGCCCTGGCCGGCTGGAGCGCTCTGGGCCCCAACGCCCGCCGCGCCTTGCTGGCCAAGGCCGCCGACGCCCTGGAGGCCAAGGCCGCCGCCTTCGTCGACGCGATGATGGGCGAGATCGGGGCCACCGAAGGCTGGGCGCGGTTCAATTTGATGCTGGCCGCCGGCATGGTCCGCGAAGCCGCCGCCCTGACCACCCAGATCGCCGGCGAGGTCATTCCGTCCGACAAGCCCGGCTGCCTGGCCATGGCTCTGCGCGAGCCGGCCGGGGTGGTGCTGGGCATCGCGCCCTGGAATGCGCCGATCATCCTGGGCGTCCGCGCCATCGCCACGCCCCTGGCCTGCGGCAACACCGTGGTGCTCAAGGCGTCGGAGACCTGCCCGCGCACCCACGGCCTGATCATCGAGGCGTTCGCCGAGGCCGGCTTGCCGCCAGGCGTCGTCAACGTCGTGACCAACGCCCCGGCCGACGCCGCCGAGATCGTCGGGGCCCTGATCGATCATCCCGCCGTGCGCCGCATCAACTTCACCGGCTCCACCGCCGTGGGCCGCATCGTCGCCAAGCGCGCCGCCGAGCACCTCAAGCCCGTGCTGCTGGAGCTGGGCGGCAAGGCCCCACTGATCGTGCTGGACGACGCCGACCTGGACGAAGCCGTGAAGGCCGCCGCCTTCGGGGCGTTCATGAACCAGGGCCAGATCTGCATGTCGACCGAGCGGATCATCGTCGTCGACGCCGTGGCCGAAGCCTTTGTCGCCAAGTTCCAGGCCAAGGTCGGCACGATGGCGGTCGGTGACCCGCGCGAGGGCAAGACGCCGCTGGGCGCCGTGGTCGACGCCAAGACCGTCGCCCATGTCGAAGGCCTGGTCGCCGACGCTGTGGCCGCCGGCGCGGTGCAGGTCAATGGCGGCGCGTCCAGCGGCGTGCTGATGCCCGCCACCGTGGTCGACAAGGTCACCCCGGCCATGAAGCTGTTCCGCGACGAGAGCTTCGGCCCGGTGGTCGGGATCACCCGCGCCCGCGACGAGGCCCATGCCATCGAACTGGCCAACGACACCGAGTACGGCCTGTCCGCGGCGGTCTTCACGAAAGACACCGCCCGCGGCCTGCGGGTGGCGCGCCAGATCAAGTCCGGCATCTGCCACGTCAACGGCCCCACCGTGCACGACGAGGCCCAGATGCCCTTCGGCGGCGTCAAGGCTAGCGGCTACGGCCGCTTCGGCGGCCGCGCCGGGATCGAGGCCTTCACCGAGCTGCGCTGGATCACGATCGAGACCCAGCCCGGCCATTTCCCCATCTAGTTCGAGAGAGACGTCATGACCGAGGTCAACGACACCGCCACCTTCACCGTCGAGAACCGCATCGCCTGGGTGAAGTTCAACCGTCCCGACAAGCGCAACTGCATGAGCCCCACCCTGAACCGGCGCATGATGGAGGTGCTGGACGAGCTGGAATATCGCGATGATGTCGGGGTGCTGGTCCTGACCGGCGAGGGCTCGGCCTGGTCGGCCGGCATGGACCTGAAGGAATACTTCCGCGAGACCGAGGCCAAGGGCCTGGGCGCGGTGCGTCAGGCCCAGCGCGAGTCCTATGGCTGGTGGCGGCGCCTGCGCTGGTACAACAAGCCGACCATCGCCATGGTCAATGGCTGGTGCTTCGGCGGCGGCTACGGCCCGCTCTATTCCTGCGACCTGGCCATCGCGGCCGACGAGGCTCAGTTCGCCCTGTCGGAGATCAACTGGGGCATCCTGCCGGGCGGCGGGGCCACCAAGGTCGTGGTCGACCTCGTGCCGCTGCGCGACGCCATGTACCATGCCCTGACCGGCGAGCTGATCGACGGCCAGAAGGCGGCCCAGTGGCGGCTGGTCAATGAAAGCGTGCCCCTGGCCCAGCTGGAGACCCGGGTTCGCGAGCTCGCTGAGGTGCTGCTGAAGAAGAACCCGGTGGCGCTGAAGGCCACCAAGGACGCCGTCCGGCGGGTCAAGGAAATGACCTACGACAACGCCGAGGACTATCTGGTCCGCGCCCAGGAAGCCGCCAACTCGTTCGACAACGACGGACGCAAGGAAGGCATCAAGCAGTTCATCGACGACAAGACCTACAAGCCCGGCCTGGGCGCCTACGATCTGGCCAAGCAGAGCTAGACGCGGCGAAGGGGAGGAAACAAGAGGGAAGGGACCATGAGCGCTCCCACCGATCATGTCAGCCTACAGGCCAGGCTGGAGCCAGGGCGGCTGGCGGCGGTCGAGCTGGCCAGCGGCCGGCGCTGGACCTATGCCCAGCTGGACCACGCCGTGGCCCGCGCCGCCCGGGTTCTGTCCCAGCGTGGCCTGGCCGTCGGCGACCGCCTGGCCAGCTTGGCGCGAAACCGCGTCAGCCTGGTGGTCCTTCACCTGGCGTGTGCGCGGATCGGCGCGATCTACACGCCGCTGAACTGGCGGCTGAGCCCGCCCGAGATCGCCGCCCTGGTCGCGGACGCCGAACCGCGCCTGATCGTCGGCGACGGCGAACTCGCCAAGGCCGGTCTGGAGGGCCTGTCGCTGGACGCCTTGGAGGCCGAGATCGAGGCGGCTCAGCCGCTGGAGACCGCGCCCACCGATCCCGACCGGCCCTCGCTGATCCTCTACACCTCCGGCACCTCGGGACGGCCCAAGGGCGTGTTGCTGTCGGAGCGCAATATCGACCAGACGGCGCTGAACCTCGGCTGTCTGGGCCGGGTGACCCACGACAGCGTCTTCCTGATCGACTCGCCGATGTTCCACGTCATCGGCCTGGTGACCAGCGTGCGGCCCACCTTCCTGCATGGCGGCGCGATCCTGGTCTCCGACGGCTTCGATCCCGACCGCACCCTGGCGCGGATGGGCGATCCCGCGCTGGGCGTGACCCACTATTTCTGCGTGCCGCAGATGGCCTCGGCCCTGCGCGCCCGGCCGGGCTTTGACCCCGCTCGCCTGCGCGGCCTGACGGCCCTTTTCACCGGCGGCGCGCCGCATCCGGCCGCCGACATCCGCGCGTGGCTGGCCGACGGGATCGCCGTCACCGACGGCTTCGGCATGAGCGAGGCCGGCACGGTGTTCGGCATGCCGGTCGACCCGACCCTGATCGACGCCCGAGCGGGTTCGGCTGGCGTCGCCATGCCCGGCGTGCGGGCGCGCATCCTTGACGCCGACGGCGCGGACTGTCCGCCCGGGACGGCCGGCGAGCTGCTGCTGAAGGGCGACAATGTGTTTTCCGCCTATTGGCGGCGACCGGACGAGACGGCCAAGGCCTTCACCGAAGACGGCTGGTTCCGCACCGGCGACATCGCCGTGGCCGACGCGGAAGGCTTCCACTGGCTGATCGACCGCAAGAAGGACATGTTCATTTCCGGCGGCGAGAACGTCTATCCGGCCGAGATCGAGGCGGCCCTGGCGGGTCACCCGGCCATCGCAGAATGCGCCGTCGTCGGTCTGCCCGACGCGCGCTGGGGCGAGGCGGGGCACGTGGCCCTGGTCCTGCGGTCTGGGGCCGTCTGCGGTCACGCCGAGATCATCGCGCACCTGGAGCCGCGCCTGGCCCGCTACAAGTTGCCCAAGGCTGTCACGGTGATGGAAACCCTGCCGCGCACCGGCTCGGGCAAGATCCAGAAGGCCGTGCTGCGCGCTCTGTTGCTGGACCGCATCAAAACGGGAGAACCGGCATGAGCCAACTCAATCGACGCGGCTTCGCGGGCGTGGTCGCGGCGGCGGTCGCCACGCCGGCCCTGGCCGAAACGCGGAGCGATCCTCCCGCCCTGATCCATGTCTTCGACCTCGACGTCCGCGTCTCGCCGGCCCAGGAGCTGGGCGAGGTGGGCGGCGGTCGGCGGCGGGTGATCCCGATCATCGGCGGCGGGCTGAGCGGGCCAGACCTGAAGGGCGAGGTGCTGCCCGGCGGGGCCGACTGGCAGACCATCCGGCCCGACGGCGTCACCCTGCTGCAGGCCCGCTACACGATCCGCATGTCGGACGGCGCCACCCTCGGCATCGTCAACACCGGGGTCCGTAAGGCCGCGCCCGACGTGGTCCGCCGCTTGACCGCCGGTGAGGACGTCGATCCGTCGCTCTATTATTTCCGGGCCACGCCGATCTTCGAGGTCGGGCCTGGACCCTATCAATGGCTGACCGAAAATGTGTTCATCTCGACCGGGGCCAGACATCCCGACCGGGTGGCGCTGAAGGTCTTCAAGGTCGCCTGACACCACAACAAACGAGCCCGACACGGGCCGGACCGGGGGAAACATCATGACCACGCGATCGGACACCGCAACGCCGCCCGCCGCGACGGGAGCCGCCGTCACCGTGGCCCTGTGCTTCCTGGTGGCCGTGCTGGAAGGCTTCGACATCCAGGCCATGGGCGTGGCCGCCCCCAAGCTGGGGGCCGAGCTGAAGATGGCCAAGGACGTGCTGGGCGAGGCCCTGGCCGCCAGCAATATCGGCCTGGTGCTTGGCGCGATCCTGGGCGGCTGGCTGGCTGACCAGTTCGGCCGCAAGGCGGTGCTGATCGGCGCGGTGCTGGGCTTTGGCGTCTTCACGCTGCTGACCATGCACGCGCGCGGCTTCGAGCTGCTGTTCGCCGCGCGGCTGCTGGCCGGCTTCGGCTTCGGTGCGGCCTTGCCCAACCTGATGGCCCTGTCCGCCGAGGTGGCGCCCGAGGGCAAGCGGGGTTCGACCGGCACGATGATGTTCTGCGGCATGCCGCTGGGCGGCGGCGTGGTGGCCCTGATCAGCTGGCTGGGCCTGGGGCTGGACTGGCGTCACCTGTTCCTGATCGGTGGCCTGGCGCCGCTGGTGCTCGCCCCGCTGATCTTCTTCCTGATGAAGGAGCCGCCTGTCTCACGCGAGCGGGGGGCAGGCGGCGTCAACTGGCGCTGGCTGGCGGTGCTTCCGCTCTACGCGCTCTGCTATCTGGCCCTGGCCTGGGCCGGCGGCCTGCCGGGCATGGGCTCGATCAAGGCCCTGACGCCCTGGCTGGCCTCGCTGCCGACGGTGATCATCGCCTATATGGTCCTGCACCGTCAGGCCCTGTTCGGCGAGGGGAGGGCGTTGCAGTCGGTGCTGCTGTGGGCGGTGTTCTTCCCCACGCTGCTGATCCTCTATCTGGTGCTCAACTGGCTGCCGACCCTGGTGATCGCCAAGGGCTTCGTCCACGAGGCCAGCCTGGCCTCGGTGTGCTTCAACTTCGCCAGCGTGGTCGGAGCCCTGATCCTGGGCCGGCTGGTCGACCGGTTCGGTCTGCGCTGGCCGATGATCGCAGCCTATGTCGGTTTGATCGCCAGCCTGATGCTGCTGGCTCGCGCCGACACCCTGGCCCTGGTCATGGCCCTCAGCGGCGCGGTTGGCTTCTTCGTGCTGGGCGCCAACTACGCCCTCTATGGCGCGGCGGCGTCCTACTATCCGGCCGTGGCGCGGGGGCGAGGCTCCGGCGCGGCGGTGGCCTGGGGACGGCTGGGTTCGGTGGCCGGGCCCCTCGTCGGCGGCTATCTGCTGCAGGGCGGCTCCAGCGCCGGCGGCGTCGTCTCGTCGATGACGCCTTTCGCGGTGGCGGCCCTGGTCGGCGTCTTCCTCCTGACCCTGCTGGCGAAACCAAAGCACTGATCAAGGATTGAGCCTGCCAAGCGGAGCAATGCTACGCTCCGCAATGTTTCGACAACAAACGCTCAATGCGAGCGGGCATAGCGGCGTCTGGCGCATGCTGTTGTTGGTGTGAGTGCAGGGGTTTCCAGATGCCGATCGATACGCCGCCCGCCGTTGCTCCCGCGGGCGTGGAGCAGGTCATCGTCACCGCCGCACGCCTGCCGCCCTTGAGGGGCGAGGCCGCCTTCTCGGTCGTGCGCATCGACGAGGCCGAACTGGCCTCGGCCGTACGCGTCGACGAGGCCCTGGGCGACACGCCGGGCGTCTCGCTGTTCCGGCGCACCTCCAGCCTGTCGGCCAATCCCACGACCCAAGGCATTAGCCTGCGGGCCATCGCGCCCTCGGGCGCGGGGCGGACCCTGGTGCTGCTGGACGGCGCGCCGCTGAACGATCCGTTCGGCGGCTGGGTGATCTGGTCGCAATTGGCTCCGGAGAGCCTGGGTGGGATCGACATCGTGCGCGGCGCGGGGGCGGGACCCTACGGCGCCGGCGCCCTGACCGGGGTGATCTCCCTGCGTGAGCGCGATCGCGGCGTGGTCGCCGACGTTTCTGCCGGCGACTACGGCTCGGCCCGCGCCTCGGCGGCGGGTGCGACTCAGGTCGGCAAGGTCCAGCTGTTCGCTAGCGGCTCCTACGACCACAGCGACGGCTACACCCCCGTGCGCGGCGCGGCCCGAGGCGCAGCCGACCGTCCGCTGGACCTGGACGCCAAGAGCGCCGCCCTGCGCCTCGACGCTCCGCTCGGCGCGGCCGAACTGTCGGTGCGCATCGGCGGCTACGAGGAAGAGCGCGGCGCGGGCCTGTTGGGCGCCAACGCCAAGGCCACGGGCTCGTCGATCAGCGCCACCTTGGCCAAGGCGCCTGAAGCGACCGGCCTGGGCTGGCGGCTGCAGGCCTGGCGGCGCGAGAGCGACCTCTACAATGCCTCGGCCGCCGTCGCCGCCAACCGGGCCACGACCACGCCCGCCAATGAGCAGTACGAAACCCCGGCTGTCGGCAAGGGCGTCAACGCCGCCCTGCGCTGGAGCTCGCCCCGCTTCGAGGGCGAGGTCGGTCTGGACGCGCGCTACGCCGACGGCGAGACCCACGAGCGCTTCCGCTACATGAACGGCGCCTATACCCGCGACCGCCGGGCCGGGGGCGAGACCTCGGTGGCCGGGGCCTATGTCGAGGGCGCGTGGACCAACGATCCGTGGCTGCTGACCGGCGGCGTGCGCCTGGACCGCTGGACCAACAGCAACGCCATCCGCCTGGAGCGCGACACCGCCACCGGCGCCGTCACCCTGGACGATCGTCCCGTCGACCGCGACGGCCAAGTGTTCACCGGCCGCCTCGGCGCACGGCGCGATCTGGGACAGGGCCGGGCGCTTCGCCTGGCGGCCTATAGCGGCTTTCGGCCGCCGACCCTGAACGAGCTGCATCGCCCGTTCCGCGTCGGCAACGACATCACCGAGGCCAACGCCGCCCTGCAGCCCGAGAAGCTGTTCGGCCTCGAGGCGGGGCTGTCGAGCCAAGGACCCAACCACCTGATCGAGGCCACGGCGTTCTGGAACCGCATCCAGAACCCGATCGCCAATGTCACCATCGGCGTCGGGCCGGGGACTTTCCCGCGCGCCGGCTTCGTGCCGGCCGGCGGGGTGCTGCGCGAGCGGCGCAACACCGGCGAGATCAACGCCGTCGGCCTGGAGGCGCGCGCCACCCGCAAGCTGGGCGCGGTCGATCTGCGCGCGGCCCTGTCGGTTACCGACGCCCGCGTCGACGGCGGCGGGGCGGCGCCGCAGCTGACCGGCAAGCGTCCGGCCCAGGCGCCGATCTGGAGCGCTGCCACCGGCGCGGCCTGGAGCGTCAACGACCGCCTCAGCCTCGACGCCGACCTCACCTGGGAGGGCAAGCGGTTCGACGACGACCTCAACAGCCGCATCCTGGCGGCGGGCCTGAAGCTCGACGTCCGCGCCGACTGGAAGCTCTCCCGCACGGCCACGGTCTATGTCGCCGCCGACAACCTGCTGGACGAGAAGATCGACGTTTCGCGCACCGCCGACGGGGTCGCGGGCTACGTCAATCCCCGCATCGCGCGGGTGGGGCTGCGGCTGACTTTCGACGGATCAAAAGGCGGTTGACGATCTTTGTACCAACTGGTGAGTAATGGTCTCCAAAGGCCATCGCCGGGAGGATCAACATGACGACCATGCGCGCGGGGCTGATCGGCTCGGGCATTCAGGCCTCGCGGACCCCGGCCATGCACATGGCCGAGGGCAAGGCCCAGGGCTTCGCCTATGACTACGTCCTGATCGACACCGACGTGACGCCCGGCGCGCTCGCCGACCTAGTGGCCGAGGCCCAGGCCAAGGGCTTTGCCGGCCTCAACATCACCCATCCCTACAAGCAGGCGGTGATGCCGCTGCTGGACGCGCTGGACGAGGACGCCGCCGCCTTCGGGGCCGTCAACACGGTGGTGTTCGGCGACGGGCGGAGCAAGGGCTTCAACACCGACTGGTCGGGCTTCTCCGAGAGCCTCCGGCGCGGCCTGCCGGGCGCGGATCTCGGCGCTGTCGTGCAGCTGGGCGCCGGCGGAGCGGGTTCGGCGGTGGCCTACGCCCTGCTCAAGCGCGGGGCGGCCAGCCTGACGATCTTCGACAATGACCAAGCCCGCGCCCACGACCTGGCGGCGCGGATGGCGGGGATATTTCCTGACGCTCGCATGGCGGCCGGCGAGGACTTGGCCGACGCGATGGCCGGGGCCAACGGGCTGGTCAACTGCACGCCGGTGGGCATGGCCAAGTATCCGGGAACACCGCTGCCGGCGGAGCTGCTGAGCGCCCGGTTGTGGGTGGCCGACGTGGTCTATTTCCCGCTGGAGACCGAGCTGCTGCGCGTCGCCAAGGCGCTGGGCTGCCGCACCGTCGACGGCGGCGGCATGGCGGTGTTCCAGGCCGTCGACGCGTTTCGCCTGATCACCGGCGTCGAGCCGGACGCCGAGCGGATGCTGGCGGGGTTTAGGGCCATGGTGGCGGTCTAACGCTCGGCGTGTGGTCCTCGTCCTTCGACAGGCTCAGGATGAGGACCAAGGATAGGCCGCTGAAGTAGAAACCTCATCCTGAGCTTGTCGAAGGACGAGGTTTCGGCTCCGCGCGCTACAACGCCCCCACCACCGGCGCGGCCCGGCTCTGCGCCGCCATCCGCACGGCCGCGTTGGGCGCGCCGTACTGGTCGTAGCCGCCCTTGCGCTGGACGATCTCGAAGAAGAACCGGCCGTCGAACAGCTCGGTATAGACGTGCAGGAACTCGCCGCCGCGTTCGTCGCGGTCGTAGAGGATGCCATGGCGCGACAGCTGGTCGACCAGGGCGTCGGGCAACGCGAAGCGGGCCGCCAGATCGTCGTAATAGTTGCCCGGAATGGCCAGGAACTTGACGCCGTTGGCCGCCAGCGCCTGGGCGGCGGCGAAGATGTCGTCGGTGGCGAAGGCGATCTGGTTGACCCCCGCGCCGACGAAGGTGGTCAGCGAGCGGGCCACGCTGGTGCGGGCGCTGTCGGAGAAACTCAACGGGAAGCGCACCGTGCGCTCGGCGTCCGACATCGCCCGGCTGCGGACCAGGCCGTACGGGTCGGGCAGGTCCCAGGACTCGGCCGGCTCCAGCCCGATCACGGCGCGGTAGAACAGCAGCCAGCTGTCCATCTGCCGGGCCGAGACCGCCTCGCCGACGTGGTCGACGCGGGTCAGGACCTCCAGGTCCTTGTCGCCGGGCGGCTCGACATGGAATTCGGCCGAGGGGTCGAAGTCGTGGGGCACGATGTAGAGCAGGCTGCCGTCGGGCCGGCGGATGGCCGGCATCGGCCGGTCCTCGGCCCCGGTGCGGCCCTCGAAGCGCGCGCAGCCGAACGCCTCGGCGCGGGCCAGGAAGCGGGCGGTGTCGTCGACCTTCAGGCCCAGCGCGCACACCGACGGGCCGTGCAGCAGGTAGAAGGAATGGGCGAAGGCCTCCTTCTCGGCGTTCATGGCGATCATCATCTCGCCCTGCCGCCAGAGGGTCACCGCCTTGCTCTTGTGCCGGCCCCAGCGACGGAAGCCCAGCGCCGACAATTGGGTCGACAGCGCCGCCTCGGCCCCGCCGCCGACCGCGAACTCGATGAAGGCCACGCCGTCCACCTTGGGCCGGGCCGGCGGATCCACCAGGGCCACGCGCGGCTGGGCGGCGCCGGCGTCGATCCGGCCGCGCACCTGCTCCTCCAGCCAGATCAGCGAGCGCATGCCGTCATTGGCGATCTGGCGAGACGGCGACGACTGGAACTCGTCGTTGAAGATCTCCAGCGACACCGCGCCGGCGTAGCCCGTCCGGATCACCTGGTGCAGGAAGCCGGCGACGTCCAGGTCGCCCTGGCCGGGGAAGCAGCGGAAGTGCCGGCTCCAGGCGCGCAGCTCCATGCCCAGGCGCGGGGCGTCGGCCAGCTGAACCCAGAAGATCTTGTCGGCCGACATCGCGCCGATCCCGGCGACGTCGTCATTGATGGCCAGGGTGTGGAAGCTGTTGAGCACCAGGCCAAGATGCGCATGGCCGGCCTGATCCACGATCCGGCTCGCATGGCCGGCGGTGCGGACGTTGCGGCCCCAGGGCAGGGCCTGGTAGCCGATCTTCAGCCCCCGCCGGCCGGCGCGATCAGCCAGCTCGCGCAGCTGGGCGGCGGCCAGGGCGTCGTCGTCGGTGGCGGCGACATTGACATTGCTGCACACCAGCATCAGCGGCGCGCCCAGCTCGGCCATCACATCGAACTTGCGCTCGGCGCGCTCCAGGCTGCGGCGGAACGCGTCGTCGGGCATGGCCTCGAACTCGCGGAACGGCTGGAAGGCGGCGATCTTCAGGCCCAGATCCTCGGCCTGCCGGCGGATCTCCTCGGGGGAGTCCTCGCAGAACAGCAGGTCGTTCTCGCACAGCTCGACCAGGTCGTACTTGGCCGCGGCGATGGCCGTCAGCTTCTCCTGCAACGCGCCGCTCAGCGACAGGGTGGCGATCGAACGGAGCAAGGATGTCCTCCAGCGGGGGTGAATTTGGGGGGAGGGGCGCGGCGTGGGGCGTGGGGTGCGAGCCTATACTATCCGTTTAGGGGGTAAAGGCGTGGGCTCGCTTTCAGTCGCTTGGGCGGATGGGCCGTGCGTCCTTCGAGGCCCGCTGCGCGGGCGCCTCAGGATGAGGAGTTCTGTGCTGTCTTCCTCATCCTGAGGTGCGAGCCAACGGCGAGCCTCGAAGGACGCAGAGTGCTTGTCACCAACGTTCAACAGAGTTGTAATCAGACTTCAGGCTGCCCGACCTGAAAGGCAACGTCCACGAGCAGCTATCGAGCGGCAGAATAGCTGTTAAGCTCACACGATGATCATAACGCCTGAAGCGCTCTATTTGCAGTTTGGCCGCCTTGTCGCCGACATGCCCGACTTCGGTGGCCCAGGCCCTTTAAGCAACGAGACAAATGCCTGGCTGGGGCGGGCGGGCGCGTTGGTCGACCAGAACGCGGACTTGGCGGACAAAGTGTCGTTCAAAGTCGCCGTGCAAAATCTCACTGGCTCACTGCACGCGGGTAACGCCCAGACGATCAAGTCGATAGTATATGCCGCACTCGCCCGCGCTGAACTGGCTGCACCGCTGAGCGTCCAGGGTACATTCATCCAGGCCGGCGGGACGTTTGACGCTTTCGTAGCGTTCGGCAAGGCTGTGGAAAGCGCGACTAGAGACGTGATGATCGTCGACCCCTACGCCGACGCAAAGGCGTTGACCGACTTTGCAGTCCAGGTGCCAGAAGGTGTGGCTGTGCGAATCCTGGCCGATGCGGAGTATCGCAAAGCGACGTTGAAGCCTGCGACAGAGAGCTGGCAAGCTCAGCACGGCGCCTCACGCCCTTTGGAGGTCCGGCTGACGCCCAAGAAGGCGCTGCACGACCGATTAATCTTGGTCGATAGTAAGCTGGTTTGGACCCTTGGCCAGTCTCTGAACGCTATCGCGGCTCGCGCGCCGACCAGCATCGTGTGTGTGGATCCTGAAACATCGGCGCTTAAGGTTGCGGCATATGAAGACCTATGGGCGGCGGCGACGCCTATTTGACGTTTTCACCCATGCCTTTGCGACGGACAATTGGAGCCGGAGGGGCTGCAAAGGGTCGTAACAGCACGCGCCCCTCCGCGCGAACCCAACCCTTCATCTCTCGTAGGCAGCAGCGTGCCGGTCTGGTCAGGTCTGTCAAGGACGGCCCTCCGGGCCGCCGCGGCGCGGCGACGCGTGCGCGTCATCCTTGAGAGACCTGTCCAGACCGGCGATCGTCTCGCCGTGAGATGAAGGGATGGCTTCCCTTCGGCGCGAACGGGTAGGGCACGGAACCCCTCTCTCATGGAGAGAGGGAGGGGCCCGCCGCGAAGCGGTGGGAGGGTGAGAGGTTTTACCGTTAGCGGGGGTGTTTCGGGTCTTTCCGCTGAAGGTCTTCGAGGGTTGGTAAGGTGTTCAGTGCGATGTCTGGCCGACTCCCATGGGAGGTCCTGGCAGTGCTTTATCTGGTGAGGGTGTGACCTCTCACCCTCCCACCGCCCTTGGCGGCGGGCCCCTCCCTCTCTCTATGGGAGAGGGATTTTGGATCCCGGAGCCGCCAATCTTGGCTCTTGTGTCGGATCGCGCCCGGCTGGATCGTCCTAGGGACGACGCGGCGCCAGGCCCTTCGGCGGCGGGCGATCACAGGGAGGACACCATGGCGAAGTTCATGGCCATCTATACCGGCACGCCGGGCGCGCGGCCGGACCCCGACCCGGCCGCCATCGCCAAGGGCATGCAGGCTTGGGGCGAATGGATGGCGCGCCACGCCGGCCAGATCGTCGATACGGGCGGTCCGCTGGGCAAGACCAAGAAGGTCTCGGGCGACGGGATCGCGGACGTCCAGAACACCATCGCCGGCTATGTCATCGTCGAGGCCGACGATCACGAGGCGGCCGCGCGGATGTTCGAGGGGCATCCGCATTTCGCCATCTTCCCCGGCGACGGGGTCGAGGTGATGCCTGTGTTGCCCGTGCCGGGGGCTTGAGGACGGGCTGCTGAGTAAGCCCTGGTCTCGCCCGCGAAGGGAGATCGGGACGCCCAACCAATATAGCTTCGTCATTCCCGCCCTTGTGGCGGGAACCCCTCTATCCGCCGCAGGTGCGGATGTTTGGCGCGCTGGCGCGCCACTGCGCTTCACGTGTGAGCTGCGCGAGGGGTTCCCGCCACAAGGGCGGGAATGACGGATGAAGGAGGCTACGTCGCCACGTGGTGCACGTGCTTGTCGGGCGAGTAGATGTCCATGATGTTCCAGTGGCCCGTCGTCGGGGTCGGGACGTTGACCATCTGCACGTCGATCACGCACGGACGGCCCGAGGCGATGGCCGCCTCCAGCGCCGGCTTGAAGCCCGCCGCGTTTTCCACCTTCACGCCGTCCACGCCATAGGCCCGCGCGATGGCCGCGTAGTCCGGCGAATAGGGGACGCCGTTCTTCTCGAACACCGTGCCCAGGGTGGTGCCGAAGTGGGCCTTCTGCAGGCCGGCGATGGTGCCGAAGGCGTAGTTGTTCATGATCACCCAGATGACCGCGATGTCCTCCTCGAAGGCCGTGGCCAGCAGGGCGGGGTTCTGGCCAAAGCCGCCGTCGCCCACCAGCGAGACCACCACCCGCTCGGGCGCGGCCAGCTTGGCGCCCATGGCGGCGGGAGCGCCGAAGCCCATGGTGGCGAAGCCGCCGGGGGTCAGGATCGAGCCGGGGGTGTAGATCGGGAACTGCTGGCCCACGCCGTTCTTGTTCCAGCCGACATCGGTGGTGATGATCGCGTCGCGCGGCAGCACCTGGCGCACCTCGGCCAGGATGCGCTCGGGGCGCATCGGCCAGGCCTCGCTGGCGGCCGCCTCGGCGTTGGTGGCCTTGTAGTCGACCCGGTACTTTGCGATCTCGGCGCGCAGGGCGTCGTTCTTGCGGCCTTCCGGATAGAGGCGCTTGGCGGCCTTGTTCAGCACGCGCAGGGCGTTCTTCAGGTCGGCGACCACGCCGATCTCGCAGGGGTAGTTGCGGCCGATCTCGTCGGGATCGATGTCGATGTGGATCAGCTTGGTGGTCGGGAAGTTGAAGGTGTAGCCGGCCTCCCACGAGCTGCAGTCGGCCTCCTTGAAGCTGGTGCCCAGGCCCAGGATGTAGTCGGCGGCCAGGCAGCTGTCGTTGATGTACTTGGTGCCCCAGAAGCCGGTCATGCCCAGCGTCATCGGATGGTCGTCGGGCAGGGTTCCCTTGCCCATCAGCGAGTGGGCGACGGGCAGGCTGAGATGCTCGACCAGCTCGGCCAGTTCACCCGCCGCGTCGGCCAGGTTCACGCCGCCGCCGACATAGAGCAGCGGCTTGTCGGCGCCGGTCAGGGTCAGCAGGATGCGGTCGGCGGTCTCGTCGTCGATCGAGGGCTTCTGCAGCACCTTGGTGTGAGCCTTCAGGCGATCGAACAGGGCCACGTCCACCTCCATCGAGAAGATGTCCATCGGCACCGAGACCAGCACCGGACCCGGACGGCCGCTGGCGGCCAGCTGGAAGGCTTTTTCCAGGATCTCGGGGAACAGGTCGGGGCGATCCACCCGCCAGGCGCGCTTGACGAACGGGCGGTAGATCTCGAACTGCGAGGCGTCGGCGTGGAGGTTGACCTCCTGGTGCGGGTGCTTGCCGTAATAGTGGCTGGGGATGTCGCCGGCGATCACCACCATCGGGATGGAGTCCAGCGCCGCATTGGCCACGCCCGTGGCGGCGTTGGTCAGGCCGGGGCCCAGGTGGCTGAGCACCACGGCCGTCTCCTTCTTGACCCGCGCATAGCCGTCGGCAGCGTGCGAGGCGATCTGCTCGTGGCGCACATTGACGAACTTGATCGAGCTGTTGGTCAGGGCGGTCAGCACGGCGATGTTGGTGTGGCCGCACAGGCCGAACAGGTGGCTGACGCCCCGGTCCTCGAGGTATTTCACCAGCTGGTGGGAGATCAGGTCTTTCATGGCGAAACTCCATTCCCCCCGCGATCGGGGAGAGAATTTGAAGGGCTATTTGGTGAGCTTGCGGTCGGCGGGGCCGGTGTAGGTAAAGGGGATGTCCTTGGGCATCGGGCCCTTGATCCGCTGGCCCTGCTGGGTTTGTTCCCACGCGTGGGCCAGGATTCCGACGGACCGCGAGAGGATGAACAGGCCCCGGCCCATGGGGGGCGCGAAGCCGAGTTCGGAGAAGATCACGGCGGTCGCGCCGTCGATGTTCATCGGGATCGGCTTGCCCTTGCGGGCGGTGAGCGCGGCCTCGACGGCCCAGCCGATGGCGACATAGTCACCCTTGACCGCGCCGGCCTCGGCGGCGACCTCGACCAGGGCCATCAGGGGCTTGGAGCGCGGGTCGACCGGGTGCCAGCGATGGCCGAAGCCGCCGACGATCTTGCCGTGTTCCTCGTAGTAGCGGGCCAGACCCGTCTCGACGGCCTGGTCGAGGGGCGCGCCGCTGTCCTGCTCGGCCTTGATCCAGGCGAACAGCTCCATGCACTGCTGGCCGGCGCCGCCGTGGACGTCGCCCAGCACGTTGATGCCCGACGCCATGGCGTTGTTGAGCTCCGCGCCGCAGCTGGCGGCCATGCGGGCGATCGAGATCGACGGCGCCTGCGGACCGTGGTCGACCGAGGCCACCAGGGCGGCCTCCAGCAGCCGGGCCTGCTTGGGCGATGGCAGGTCGCCACGCACCATCAGCCAGATCATCTGTGGGAACGACACCTGGCCGATCAGGTCCTGGATCTGATAGCCGCGAACCTTGATCTCGCCCGGGTGGATGTCGATGATGTCGGTGGACCACCAGGCGCGGGCGGCGGCCAGGATCTCTTCCGGTGATTTCGCCATCAGACGATCCCCTGCTTGCGGTGGTCGGCGATCTCGTCGGCGGTCAGGCCAAGGCTCGCCAGAACCTGGTCGGTGTGTTCGCCCAGCGTGGGCGGCGGCGTGGTCGCGCGCGGATCCTCGCCGTCGACCTTGAAGCCGGCGCGCGACACCGACAGCGGACGATCCAGCGCGGGCACGTGGTCGAAGGTCTGGACCAGGCCGCGTTCCTTGATCTGCTGCAGGTTCAGGGCCTGGGGCACGGTCAGCACCCGGCCGGCCGGCACGCCGACGGCGTTGAAGGCGGCCTCCCACTCGGCGGCAGAGCGGGTGGTCAGCACGGCTTCGATCTCGACGGTCAGGTCGGCGCGATGGGCCTTGCGGGCCTCGCGCTTGGCGAAGCGGGAGTCGGTGGTCAGGTCGGGCCGGCCGATGACGCCGCACAGGGCCTCGAACTGCTCCTGCTTGTTGGCGGCGATGTTGAGCAGGCCGTCGGAGGTCTTGAATGCGCCCGAGGGAGCGGCGGTGAAGTTGTCGTTGCCCATCGCCACCGGGTCCTGGCCGACGATCAGGTAGTTGCTGACCACCCAGCCCATGGTGGCAATGGTCGATTCCAGCATCGAGACGTCGAGGAACGACCCCACGCCCGTCCGCTCGCGGCCGACCAGGGCGCTGGAGATGGCGAAGGCCGCCGTGATGCCGCCGATGCTGTCGGCCACCGGATAGCCCACGCGTAGGGGCGCGCTATGGGCGTCGCCGGTGATGCTCATGACCCCTGAAAGACCTTGGACGATCTGGTCATAGGCCGGCGCGGCCTTCATCGGCCCGTCCTGGCCAAAGCCAGAGATGGCGCAATAGACGAGGCGCGGATTGATGGCCTTCAGAGCCTCATAGCCCAGGCCCAGGCGGTCCATGACGCCGGGGCGGAAGTTCTCGACCAGCACGTCGGCGTCGGCCACCAGCCTGCGGAAGATCGCCTTGCCGGCCTCGGGCTTGAGGTTCAGCGTCAGCGAGGTCTTGCCGGCGTTCTGGGCCAGGAACGACGCGCCCATGTGGCGAGCGCTGAGCGCGGGATCGGCCCCCAGTTGCCGCGCCAGGTCGCCCGAGCCCGGCGTCTCGACCTTCAGGACCTCGGCGCCCAGCATCGCCAGCTGGTAGGCGCAGAACGGCCCCGCTAGCACGTTGGTCAGGTCCAGGACCTTGATGCCGGAAAGCAGCGTGCTCATCGGCGGATGAACGGGTTGGGGACTTCCAGGTCCGACGAGATCCAGACGCACTTGACGTCCAGATAGTCGCGCACGGCCTCCATGCCGGACTCGCGGCCGATGCCCGAGCGCTTGAAGCCGCCGAACGGCGAGGTGAAGCTGGTGGCGCGGTAGTTGTTGACCCAGACCGTGCCGGCTTTCAGCTTGTCGGTCATCTGCATGGCGCGCTTGAGGTCCTTGGTCCACACGGCGGCGGCCAGGCCATAGGCGACGTCGTTGCCGATGCGCAGGGCGTCAGCCTCGTTCTTGAACGGGATCACCGACAGGACCGGGCCAAACACCTCCTCCTGGGCGATGCGCATGTCGTTGCGGACGTCGACGAAGATGGTCGGTTCAACGAACTGCGGGCCAAGGTCCGGGCGGGCCTTGCCGCCGAACACGCAGCGCGCGCCCTCGGCCTTGGCGATCTCGATATAGCCCATGATCTTGTCGAACTGCGGCTTGGTGGCCACCGGGCCGATCTGGGTCTCCATCGAGGCCGGGTCGCCCAGCTTTGCGGTCGAGACGAAGGCGATCAGCTTCTCGATGAAGGCGTCGTGGATGTTCTCTTGCAGCAGCAGGCGCGAGCCCGCCTGGCAGCTCTGGCCGGTGGCGGCGAAGATGCCCGAGACCACGCCCTTCACGGCCTGATCGAGGTCGGCGTCGTCGAAGATGATGTTGGGCGACTTGCCGCCCAGCTCCAGGGTGACGGTCTTCAGGCTCTTGGCGGCTAGTTCGTAGATCTTCTGGCCGGCGATCTCGCCGCCGGTGAAGCCGATGTGCGGTACGTCGGGATGGGTGACCAGTGGCTCGCCGACCTCCTGGCCAAAGCCGGTGACCACGTTGACGACGCCCGGCGGGAAGCCGGCCTCGGTGAATAGAGCCGCGAACTCGACCATCGAGGCCGAGGTGAACTCCGAGGGCTTGATCACCGCCGTGCAGCCCGCCGCCAGGGCCGGCGCCAGCTTCCAGCTGGTCAGGGTCAGGGGCGAATTCCACGGCGTGATGATGCCGATGACGCCCTTGGCCTCGTACCGGGTGTAGGCGAACACGCCCGCCTTGTCGGTGGGGATGACGTGGCTTTCGATCTTGTCGGCCAGGCCCGCGTAATAGTGGAAATAGTCGCCGACATATTTGACCTGGGCCGTCACCTCGGCGGCCAGCTTGCCGTTGTCGCGGCGCTCGATCTCGGCGATGCGGTCGGCCTTGGCGATCAAGAGGTCGGCCAGCTTGCGCATCAGCTTGCCGCGGGCCGAGGGCGTCAGCCGTGACCACTCGCCCTCGAAGGCCGCCTTGGCCGAGGCCACCGCGCGGTCGACGTCTTCCTTGCCGCCGCGCGCGATCAGGCCCCAGGCTTGGCCGGTATAGGGGTCTTCGGTCGGGAAATAGACCCCGCCCGCCGGCGCGACTTCCTCGCCGTGGATGTAGAGCCCGTAGGTCTGCGTCTTGTCGTCCAGCATGTCGAACTCGCGGCTTTCGTCTCTAAACTCTACACTACGAACTGGTTCGTCCAATGTCGCGCAGCAGTTGTCGCGTCGCGACCAGCGCCTCGCTCGCCCGTTGGCGATCGGACATCGTTGCGGCCAGGCTGGCGTTGGGGATCTCGACCGAGATCGGGATGTGGGCGGGCAGGGCGCGCAGGATGGCCTTCAGGTCCAGGCCGCCCTGGCCAGGATTGAGCCGCGCCTCGCGCGCCGTGTGGATCAGGCCCTCGACGGTGGTCGGCGCCTGCGCCGGCGCGTCGGCGATCTGGATGAAGTTGAACAACCCGACGGGCAGGGCGGCGATCTCGTCCGGCGCGCAGTTCGAGCGCGAGAAGTGCAGGGTGTCGATCATCACCCCGGCGTTGGCGCGATGGGCGGCCAGGGCCAGCCGGGCGGCCTCTTCCACCGTCCTCAGCCCCGTCCAGGTCAGGAATTCCAGATCGGCGGTCAGGCCGTGGTCGGCGGCCAGGTCGCACAGGGTGGTGTAGCGGTCGGTCAGCCGGCTCCAGTCCGGGTCGTGGCCCTGGGTCAGCAGATGGGCGGCGCCCAGTTCGGCGGCGGCCTCCAGCATCGGCAGGAAGCTCTTCGGATCGGTGTCCGGCGTCAGCCGCGCCAGCTCGACGTCGAGCACGCCCACGCCAGTGGCGGCGATGCGCGCCTTGGTCTCGCGCAGCATCGCGCGGTCGCTCAGGATCGGGAAGGCGTCGCCCGGCGTCACCTCCATCAACCGCAGGCTGGCATAGTCATAGCCGCAGTCGGCGGCCAGGCTCACTAGGTCGGGCGGCGACACGTTCAGGGCGGTCAAGTGCGCCAGCGACAGCTTGACTCCCATCCCCTGCGTCCTCCATCCCCGGAATGCGACTCGAGTAACTCCCGAGTTCGTACATTAATGTACTAACTAGAACAATCGAAACCCCGCGTCAAATTCCAAGCGTCGACGACGGCGGAATGGTACGGGGACGCAAAGCCAGGGAGCGTCGAAATGAGCCTGCCGATCCATGTATTGAACGGTCCGAACCTGAACCTGTTGGGCACGCGCGAGCCGCATATCTACGGCCACGACACCCTGGCCGACATCGAGGCGCGCTGCGTCGCCCTGGCCAGGGCCCACGGCCATGAGATCGTCTTCCGCCAGACCAACCACGAAGGCCAGCTGGTCGAATGGGTGCAGGAGGCGCGGCTGGCCGCCAGCGCCCTGGTGCTCAACCCCGCCGCCTATGGCCACACCTCGGTGGCCTTGCTGGACGCGCTGAAGAATGTGCCGGTCCCGATCATCGAGTGCCACCTCTCCAACCCCGCCCAGCGCGAGGCCTTCCGCCACCACACCTATGTCTCGCTGGTGGCGACCGGCGTGGTCTGCGGGTTCGGGGCCGACAGCTACGAGGTCGCCATCGAAGCGGCGGTGCGGCTGATCAAGCGCGCCAGGGCGTAGGCGACCGATCCTCCCCCTGAAGGGGGAGGAGATCGCGAAGCGATCGGAGGGGGAAGTGCTGCTGATTCAACGCGGTCTTCCCCCACCGGCCTTCGGCCGCCTCCCCCTTCAGGGGGAGGATTTGGCGCGCTCTATCCCCGCGCTTTTCCGACATAAAGCTCCATCTAATCAACGCCCTGCAACTTTCTTCCATCGCGCTCTCAGCAGCGCCTCGACCCGCCCCATACTCATTGGTGTCCCCGTCGCAGGGGGAGGGCGCCTGGTACCGGCCCAAAGCGGCGATGGGGATGGAGCTGAGCGGGGCCGCGATGTCCTGGCCGGCGGGTCGAAGCGTGCGGGCTGTCTCAGAAGGACGGCGCAAGCGCCGAGTGGCTCGCAGGGCCGGAGCAAGCGCGGGAACGACAGGGCGGTGATCGTACAAGCCGCCTATCGGGGATAGTCGGGGTCGAGACGGACAGAGACCGATCGATCTTATCCCTGCCCGTCCGGGGGCTCTTGGGGACCCGAGCCGAAAAACGCTCACGCCTCCCATCCTCAGGTCAAGAACAGCGCCTGCGAAGCGGACGATCGAACCGAAACGCACCCAACACATCACGGTCCCCGGGTTCGTCCCGGCCGCTTCGCGCCTCCCCATACCCTTCAGCGGCTCGTGCCGCGTGAGGCGGCGAAGCCGTGTCTTCCCCATCCAAGGGAGCAACCCAGGAGCCAACCCATGCCCAATTCCAAACCGCCGCGTAGCCGCCGGCAGCGTCCCCGTCGCAAGCTCACCCAGGACGACTGGATGAACCGTTTCGTCGACGGGATCGAGGCGATCATCGAGGGGGCCGAGCGCGACGCCCAGCCCCTGTTGCACAAGGCGCCGGCTGAGGAGGCCGCCGCGTTCCGCGCCTACTGCGCCGCCCAACGTCGCCAGTTGATCGATCTGCGCGCCGATCTTCTGGTCCCGGATCCGTCCTTTCCGACCCTGGATGCGTTGTGGCGCGAGCAAGAGACGGCGCGGCGCCGCAAGGGGTGAAGTCTCGGCAACGAAATCGTTCGTACAAAGTGATTCCAACCCGCCGCAGGCCTCGAAATCAAAGTGGAAAACCCTGTTAAACAAGGCGTTTTCGAGCTCGATCGAGGGCTTGATCCACCCCCTTTTTAAGATTGTTCGCTCGGTGGACGATTGGTAATAAGTTGAGTAAAATCAATATATTGTGGAAATTCATCAACCTGAGAACTGAAAGAACGTCGTCCGCCGGCTCCCCGCGCCCCGCTTGACACGGACCAGATAGTACATAACAACTCGGGACAACGAAAAAACTACGGGGAGTGAAACCATGCTTGCGCCACACATGCGCCTTGCGTTCAGCGCGTCGACGCTTTCGCTGATTTTCGCGGCCGGTCTGACGACCGCCGCCCAAGCCCAGGACAAGCCGAAGGCGGACGAAGCCGCCATCGTCGAGGAAGTGATCGTCACCGGCACCAGCATCCGCGGCGCGGCTCCGGTCGGCTCGGCCCTCGTGGCCGTGGGCCGCCAGGACATTGAGAAGACCTCGGCCCAGACCGTCCAGCAGATCCTCAAGACCGTGCCTTCGGTCACGGGCCTGGGCAGCGCCGGCCAGGGCAGCTTCGGCAGCGCCGACAACTCGGGCACCAACGCTCCGACCATCCACGGCCTGGGAGCCAGCGCCAGCAACTCGACGCTGATCCTGATCGACGGCCACCGCATCCCGCTGACGGGCATCAACCACGCCCTGGCGGATCCGAACATCATTGCGCCGGGCGCCATCGAGCGCGTCGAGGTCCTCGCGGACGGCGCCTCGTCGGTCTACGGCTCGGACGCCGTCGCCGGCGTCATCAACTTCATCACCCGCAAGAACTACGACGGGTTCGAGGTCTCGGCTCAGTCGGGCTTCGGCGACAAGTATCACACCTACAGCGGCTCGCTGCTTTGGGGTAAGCGCTGGGACGGCGGCTCGGCCCTGTTCTCGTACGGCTATTCGGACCGCAGCAATCTGCGGGCCGGCGACCGCGACTTCACCCGCGCCGATCACCGCTCGCAAGGCGGCACCAACCTGGCCTCGTTCAACTGCGGCACCGCCTCGGTTCAGCCGGCCGGCAGCAGCCTGATCTACGCCGCGCCCTACACCGGCGCGGGCGTCACCAACGCCGCCGCCAACGCCTTCTGCGACTATTCGGGCGTGGCCGACCTGCTGCCCTCCGAGCGCCGCCACAGCGTCATCGCCAAGGTCAGCCAGGACTTCGGCGAGCGCCTGACCATCGGCGCCGACGTCATCTACTCCAAGCGCAACAACTGGGCGGCCCTGTCGCGCGGCACGATCACCACCACGGTCTATGGCCCGGGCAGCGGTCGCGGCACGCAGATCAATCCGTTCTACGTCAATCCCACCGGCTCGACGGCGACCTCGCAGACCATCCGTCTCGACGCCAACGACCTGCTGGGCCCCGGCGCCTACGCCGACAGCGGCGCGACCAGCTTCCTGGTCAACGGCCAGGCCGAGTACAAGCTCAACGACAACTTCATCCTGACGGTCGGCGGCACCGCCGGCCAGGACGAGAGCCGCGAGCAGCGCGTCGGCGTGCTGTGCAGCAGCTGCGCCAACCTGGCCCTGAACGGCACCACCAACGGCAGCGGCAGCCTGACGGCGGCCTCGATCCCGGGCACCACAGTGATCGTCACCCAGGGCCTGACCACGGCCAACGCCCTGGACGTCTGGCACACCGGCTCGGCCAACCAGACCTCGGCGGCCGTCAAGGCGGCGCTGAAGGACTCGACCACGACGCAGATCGCCACCCAGGTGCTGGAGAACGCCCGGGCCAAGATCGACGGCACCCTGTTCGCCCTGCCGGGCGGCGACGTGCGCATCGCCTTCGGCGGCGAGTACAGCCACTACACGCTGAAGCAGGACCTGACCCGGCCGCTGAACATCGGCCCGGCGACCCTGGGCTCGGCGACGGTCAACCTGAACTACGACCGGGTGGTGAAGTCGGGATTCGTCGAACTGCTGGTGCCGATCATCGGCGACGGCAACGCCCTGCCGTTCGTCCAGGCCCTCGATCTGAACCTGTCGGGCCGCTACGACAAGTACAGCGATTTCGGCTCGACCAAGAACCCGAAGATCGCCGTCAACTGGAAGATGAACGACAGCGTCAAGTTCCGCGCCAACTACGCCAAGTCGTTCGTGGCCCCGGCCTTCACCAGCATCGGTTCGGGCGGCGGCATCACCGGCGAGTCGGGCTTCGGCAACTACGGCCAGGGCACGGTCAACGTGCCGATCGCCGCCTACGCCAACGCCACCCAGCTTCCGGGCTGCGCGGCGGCGACCACCACCTGCACCATCGGCACGACGATCACCGGCGCTCAGATCAGCGGCGGCAACGACCAACTGCAGCCCCAGCACGGCAAGAGCTGGGCGGCGGGCGTCGACTTCAGCCCCGGCTTCCTGCCTGGCTTCCGCGGCAGCGTCACCTACTGGAGCTCCAAGCTGACCGGCGGCATCACCGCGCCGACCCCGGCCTTCGCGGTCAACTCGGCCGGCCTGAACGGGCTGCTGAAGATCTATCCGAACGGCGCCACCCCGGCCGAGATCGCCGCCGCCATGGGCAACCTGCCCCTGACCAGCGCTCTGCCCTCGACGGTCTACTTCATCTACGACTTCCGCCAGCGCAACGCCCTGAACCTGGACATCGCCGGCCTGGACATCGACGCCAGCTACCACTTCAACACTGACAACGCCGGCTCGTTCACGGTCGGCGGCTCGATCTCCGAGAAGCTGAAGTTCGACCAGAACGTCGGCGGCGGCGCCACCTTCGACGTCCTCAACACCACCGGCTTCAACACGACCTTCCCGTCGGTCAAGCGCACTGCACGCGCCAATGTCAGCTGGTCGCTGGGGCAGTTCTCGGCGGACGTCTTCGCCAACTACACCGGCTCGTACTATAACTGGAGCGGCACCACGCAAGTGCCGATCACCCGCAACGCGGCGGGCGTTCCGACCGGCGGCGGCGACAAGGTCAAGGCCTACACGACCTTCGACCTGCACGTGGCCTACGACATCAAGAGCGATGGCTGGCTGGGCGGCGTGCAGCTGTTCGGCGACGTCTCGAACCTCTTCGACAAGGACCCGCCGTTCTACAACAACGCCAACGGCTACGACACGTTCTCGGGCAACCCCATCGGCCGGCTGGTCGCGGTGGGCTTCCGGGCCAAGTACTGATCTCGGTCGACTTGAAGGCGCGCCGGACCCTCACCGGCGCGCCATTCTTTCCGTTTCGGCAGGCGGTTTCGGCGTTCGTTCGCCGGAGCCGCCTGTTTCTATTTCCGGCTCTGCTTCAGCCACGGCAGGCGGGCCCGCAGCTGGGCCGCCAGCGCCGGCACGGGCGAGGTGATGTCGTCCAGGTCGAAGACGAGGTCGGAGGCGGCGTAGAACGGCGCGCGCTCCGCCGCCAGGCGACGCAGGATCTGGCCGGGATTGTCGCCCTTCAGGATCGGGCGGTTCTTGCCGCCGGTCAGGCGCTGGGCGATGGCCTCGACGTCCTTGCGCAGCCACACCGTGAAGGCGTCGCGGGCCAGGGCCTGGCGGGTCTCGGCCATGACGACGGCCCCGCCGCCGGTGGCGATCACCTTGGGCTCCCCGTCCAGCAGCCGGGCGATCACCCGCCGTTCGCCCTCGCGAAACGCCGGCTCGCCCAACGTCTCGAAGATTTCGACGATCGACAGCCGCGCGGCTTCCTCGATCTCGCGGTCGGAGTCGACAAAGGGCAGGGACAGCTCGGCGGCCAGGCGTCGGCCCAGCGTGGACTTGCCCACGCCGGTCAGGCCGACCAGGGCTATGGCGCGGGGCGGGGGAGGGGGCTGGTCATCGGGAGCTTCTACGGACATCGGCGTTCAGCCTATAGCCCGCGCCGCGACAGGTCTGGATCATTTGTTCGCCGCCGTGCGGAGCAAGCCGCTTGCGCAGCCGGCTGACGCGCAGGTCGACCGTGCGATCGAAGACGTCCGCCGCCTCGTCGGGCAGGGCCTCCAGGATCTCGTCGCGGCTGACCATGGCCCGCGGCGTTCGGGCCAGGCGTTCCAGCAGGCCGCACTCGGACCGGTTCAGTCGCAGCACGACTCCGTCGGCCACCTTCAGCGTCATGTCGCCGGGCGTGAACTCGCCGACATCCTCGATGGCGTAGACCACGCCCCTCCAGGCGATCGCGGCCGGCGGGGCGTGGCGATTGAGGCCCAGAACGGCCTTGATCCGCGACCACAGCTCGCGGTCGGCGCAGGTCGCGGCCACGACATCGTCGGCCCCGGCCTCCAGCGCCTCGATCCGCTGCTCGCGGTCGCCGCTGTCGTCGATGACGATCACCCGCGAGCCGGCCAGGGCGCGGCGCTCCAGATAGAGCCGCCGGTGCTCGCGGAACGCGTCCTGGCCCTCGACGATGAACAGGTCGGCCTTGCGCGGGGCCTTGAAAACCGAGGGCGCGGTCACGACGTGGAAAGCGAGCCCGCGCAGGTATTCGATCCGCGCCCGGGCCGGCCCCTCGTCTTCGCTGATGAAGACCAGGGTCGGTTCGAACGGAGAGGTCCTGGCGGAGAAGCTCCCTGGCGACCCACTGGGCCGCCAGGGAAGGTCGCCCGAGCGGGAGGTCTCGAGCGGGAGCGCGTGCGCGGTCATGTTCAGGCGCGCGCGTATGCGTAGGGAGAAGGGGCGCAGACGAAAGTCGGCATGTCGATGTCTCCCCGCGTTCGCGCGTTTCCCCGCGCATCGTGTCTTTGAACCGCCTCAGGGCGATCGTGACACGTTAATTACGTAAGTACTGGTTAGTACGTTTTGTACGTGACGACAAGGAGGAAGCGGAACTGGAGCAGGATTTGGCCAGTCTAGCGGGTGACGTACCGCAGGATCATGTCGGTGATCGAGGCCTTGCGCGCCTCAAGGGCGGCCGGCGATTCCATGTCGCGATTGAAGATGATCGAGAAGGTGTGCCGGTTGGAGATGTTGAAGAAGCTGAGCGCCGCGATCGACATGTAGAGGTCCACCGCGTCGATGCCGTCGCGCATCACGCCGGCCGCCGCGCCGCGATCGCAGATGCGGCGCACGGCGTTGATGACCACCGAGTTGATCGGTTCCAGCGAGGGCAGGGTCTTGATGTGGCGACCGCGCTGCATGTTCTCAGTGATGACGAGGCGGACGTCGTCGCCATGTTCGTTGTGGAAGTCGACCGTGAAGTGAACCAGCTTCTCGATGGCTTCCAGAGGCGGCAGGTCGTCCAGGTGCAACTCGCGTTCCCGGCTGCGCAGGGTCATGTAGTAGTTGACCAGAACTTCGCGGTAGAGACCTTCCTTGCTCTGGAAGTAGTAGTAGATCATCCGCTTACTGGTGCGGGTGCGCTCGGCGATGCTGTCGACCCGCGCGCCGCTCAGCCCGTGTTCTGAGAACTCCTCGGTTGCGACGGCGATGATATCGGCCTTCGTACGCTCTGGATCGTTCGTTCTGGTCTTGGACCTTTTCACGGAGGCCTTTTTCATTGTCTCTTCAGGTTCGTACGGACGTTTATCCTTGTTCATCGGGTGTAAGCCCCCACAGCGTCAAGCTATTCCGCAGCAAATCGCCGAGGCTTTCCAGTGCCTGTCTCAACGCCGAGAAAAAGTGGCCAGATTTTCGAGCCGTGTAAAGCACGCACTGGTTCGTACAAAATGGTTGCCCCGGACGCGCGGCTGCTCCTAAATGGCGTCGGGCCAACAGCGCGGGGACAATCGCGACGCGGCCCGGGTGGAGACAACAAGGCGCTTTCAGATCCAGTCGTGACGACGCCGGCCCTCGGGATGGCGCGCCATGCGGGATCCGGATCCCAAAGAGGACGGCGCCTGCCTTGGGAGTTTTGCATGAGAACGCTGATGTTCGCTCTGCTGGGGAGCGCCTCGCTGCTTGCCGGCGCTTGCGCCGCCCAGACGGCGCCCCAGAAAGCCATGGGGCCCGGCCAGCTGGACTGGCCCACCTATGGCGGCGATCACACCGGCGCGCGGTTCTCCGGGGCCAAGCAGATCACCCCGGCGAACGTCTCGAGCCTGACACCGGCCTGGACTTTCCACATGCGTCCAGCCGACGCCGCGCCGATCGAAGCTGGCTTCGGCGGTCCGCCGCCTCCCGGCGTGGCCGGAACGCCTCCCGCCGCCGCTTCGCCAGCCGGGGCGCCCGTCCCGTCGGCCGCCGAGCGCGCTCAGGCCTCTGCCGAGGGCGTCGCGCCGCGCCGACGCACCAGCCGCTTTGGTCCGTCCGAGGCGACGCCGCTGATGGTCGACGGTCTGCTCTACCTGGCCACGCCCTATCGCAAGGTCGTCGCCCTGCGTCCGGAGACTGGCGAGGCGGTCTGGACCTACGACATGACCACGTCGGGCGTGCCGTCTGTGCGCGGCGTCGAATACTGGCCCGGCGACGGTAAGGCCCCGCCGGCCATCGTGTTCGGGACCCGCGACGCCAAGCTGATCTCGCTGGACGCCAAGACCGGCAAGCCGACGGTAGGCTTTGGCGTCGACGGCATCGTCGACATGCGCACGCCCGAAGTACTGAACGGCACGGAAGGCTCGCTAGGCATGACCTCACCGCCGATCGTTTACGGCAACCTGATCATCACCGGCTCCAACACCCAGGAACAGCCGGCCCTGGGCGCGGCGGGCGACATCCGCGCCTGGGACGCCCGCACCGGCAAGCTGGTCTGGACCTTCCACACCGTGCCGCGCGCCGGCGAGTTCGGCGCCGACACCTGGAAGAGCGACAGCGGCAAGCAGCGCTCGGGCGTCAACGGCTGGGGCATCTTCACCCTCGATGAGGCGCGAGGCGTCGTCTACGTGCCGCTCGGCGCACCGGCCTGGGATCGCTACGGCGGCGACCGCAAGGGCGCGAACCTGTTCGGCACCAGCGTGGTGGCCCTCAACGCCAAGACCGGCGAGCGGCTCTGGCACTATCAGGTCGTGCACCACGACATCTGGGACTTCGACCTGGAGGCCCCGCCGACCCTGTTCGACGTCAAGAAGGACGGCAAGACCATCCCCGCCGTTGGGATCGTCTCCAAGAACGGCCTGATGTTCATCCTCGACCGCACGACGGGCCAGCCGGTCTACCCGGTCGAGGAGCGCCCCGTGCCCAAGAGTGATCTGCCGGACGAGGAGTCCTGGCCGACCCAGCCGTTTCCGACCGCGCCGCCGCCGATCTCGCGGATCACCGCCAGCCGCGCCGACCTTGCGGACCTGACGCCCGAGCACAAGGCGTTCTGCGAGAACCTGGTCGACAGCAACAACATCCAGCTGGGCGGACCCTACCTGCCGACTGGTTCAGGCCGCACCACCGTCAACTTCCCCGGCACGATCGGCGGGGCCAACTGGGGCGGCGGGGCCTTTGACCCGACCAGCGGCTATTTCATCATCAACACCTTCGACCTAGGCCAGATGCAGTCGTTGGTCCCCAACCCGACCGGGCCGCTGCCTTATCGGATGAACCAGCCGTTCGGCCGCTTTTGGCAGCCGACGGGCCGCCTGCCGTGTCAGAAGCCGCCGTGGGGCAAGCTGGTCGCCGTCGACGTCAACAAGGGCACGATCGCCTGGGAGAGCGTGCTGGGCGTCACCGATGTCCTGCCCGAGGCGCTGCAGAAGACCGGCCGGCCCAGCATGGGCGGCCCGATCGTGACCGCCGGCGGCGTGGTCTTCATCGGGGCCACCGACGACAACCGCTTCCGCGCCTTCGACGCCAAGACCGGCAAGGAGCTGTGGGAGACCAAGCTGGAAGCCTCGGGCCACGCCACGCCGATGACCTATGTCGGCAAGGACGGGCGCCAGTACGTGCTGATCGTCTCGACGGGCGGCACCTTCCTGGACAGCCCGATGACCAGCGACGCCGTCACCGCCTTCGCCCTGCCGGCCAAGTGAGAATCGCGATGAAGATCCTGACCAATCTCCTGCTCGGCGCGGTGGCGGCGCTGGCCCTGGCGCCCGCCATGGCCGCCGCCCAGACCGGCAATCCCGGCGGGGCGATCAACGACAATCTAGGCCTGATGGACTACGGCGTCTGCCGGGGGACCGATCCCAAGTGCTTCCACGACTGGCCGCGCGCCGCGCGGACCGGGCCGTTGAAGGTGCTGCTCTACACCCGCACCGCCGGCCCCCGGCACGCCAACCTCGGCGCGCCGCTCGGTCCGGGTCTGAACCCTCCGCTGGCCGACGACAATGTGGTCCAGAAGGGCATGCTGCGCCTGGCGGCCGAGAACGGCTTCACCCTCGATTACACCGAGGACGTGACCCAGATGCAGCGCCTGGTCGGCTACAATGCGGTGATCTTCTACAGCACCTCGCGTGACAATCTCGACGACGGCGCCAAGACCGCGCTGCGGCAGTACATGCGGGCCGGCGGCGGCTTCGTGGGCATCCACAACGCCTTCGGCACCCTCTACAACTGGCCCTACTACGAGGGCCTGCTGGGCGGGGCCAACTTCTATGATCATGGTCCGGCCCAGGAGGCCGAGGTGGTGATCGTCGACTCGAAGGATGTCTCGACCGCCGGCTTGGCCAAGCGCTGGAAGTTCAAGGACGAGTGGTACAACCTCGTGCCTTTCCCGACCAAGGTGCGCTTCCTGGCGACGGTCGACGAGAAGACCTACAGCGCCCCGGCCGGCGCGGGCGAGGGGCCGCCGCCGCCGCGTCCCGGCATGCCGCCGCGCCCGCCCATGGCGCCGTCCGTGGTCGGCAAGAGCCCGGGCCACGGCGACTTCCACCCGGTGGCCTGGTGCCAGTATTACGACGGCGGCAAGGCCTGGCTGACGACCCTGGGCCACGACCAGGCCGTGTTCGCCGCCTCCGACAGCGAGTTCGCCGGCGCCAAGGCCTTCCAGAGCATGGTGGTTGGGGCGATCAAGTCGGTGGCCGGCGACGCGCCGTTCTGCCGCTAAACGTAAAGAAAGGGCCCGGCGGATCCCACCGGGCCTTTCTCTGTCGCAGGAGAGATGATCAGGCCTTCTTGAACTCGATCTCGATATCCAGCGAGACGTCGTCGCCGATCATCGGGACCAGCTTGGTCGAGCCGAACTCCGAACGCTTGATCACGGTCTTGGCCGAGAAGCCGGCGCGGGTGCCGCCGCCGCTGGCGCCGAAGCCGCGGAACTGCACGTCCAGCTTCACCGGCTTGGTCACGCCGTTCAGCGTCAGGTCGCCAACTAGCACGCCCTTGTCGCCGGTGCGGGTCAGCGAGGTGGAGACGAAGGTCGCCGTCGGATTCTTGTCGGCGCCCAGGAAGCCGACCGGGAATTCGGCGTCGGCCTTGTCGTAGCCCGAACTGAACGAGGGGAGGTCGATCGTCACCGTCACCGCGCTCTTGTCGGGCGCGGCGGGATCGAAGTCGAAGCCGGCGTCGAACCGCGCGAAGCGGAAGGTGTAGAGCGAAAAGCCTTGGTGCAGCACCTTGCCGGTAATGCTGGCGTGGGTCTTGTCGACGGCGTAGTGGCCGGCGGGCATCTGGGCCGCGTCGATCGACGGGGCGCTCCAGGCCTGAGGCGCGAAGAGCAGCGCGGCCGTGGCGGCGGCGAGGGCGAGGCGTCGGTTCATCGATGGGATCCTCGGATCAGGGTTTAGGCTTGGGCTTGGTCGCGGGTTTCGCCGCCGGCTTGGCGACGGCCTTGACGGGCGCTGGCTTGGTGGCGGGCGCCTTGGCCGGGGAGGGCGCGGGTTTGGCTTGCGGCCCCAGCACCTTGACCAGATAGGCGACCGCCGCGTTGCGGTCGGCGTCCGAGATCTCCAGGCCGCGGTCGACCATCTTGTCGATGGTGTCGTGCCACCCGTCGGCGTCGTGACGTTCGTTCTCGATCAGGGCGGTGGCGTGGCAGCTCGAGCACTTGTTGACCACGACATTGCGGCCGGCACCCGGGGGCAGGGGATCGGCGGACGCCGCGCCCACGGTCAGCAGGGACGCGCCAAGCGCCGCGGCGGCGAGAAAAGCCTTTTTCATTCCTGTCCTCACTCCAACGTCTTTCCGTCGCCGATTTTTGCTTTGGCGTTTTCCGAGCCTAGCGCCGCTCGCCTGAACGGCGGATGACACGGGGGTGCGGATCAGCCTGGCGAGCTCATTATGTACGAACAGGTATGTTAATGTCTTTCGAGCCGTTGTATATCCAAAATTCGGGGGCGCTGGCAAACACCAGGAACGCCGAAAAATAGAGCCGCGCGAAAAGCAGCGGCCGGCAGCATAGCGAGGAAACGGTGAAAGCGAACGCCACCACAAGTCTGTCCGCCAAGCCCAGCAAGGTCAGGTTCCTGATCCTGGCGCTCGTCACGGGCGGCACGATGATCAATTACCTCGACCGCACCCTGCTTTCGGTGGCCGCGCCCAGCGTGACCAAGGAGCTGGGCATCGACGCGGCCGTGATGGGCCTGGTGTTCTCGGCCTTCTCCTGGACCTACGCCCTGTCGCAGATCCCGGGCGGGGTTTTCCTCGACCGCTTCGGCACGCGACTGACCTACGCCCTGTCCGTCAGCTTCTGGTCGCTGTTTACCCTGCTGCAGGGTTTCGCGGGCGGACTGGTATCCCTGCTGGTGTTCCGCCTGGGTCTGGGCGTTGCGGAGGCGCCTTGCTACCCGGCCAACAGCCGCATCATGAACATGTGGTTCCCCCAGCACGAGCGCGCCCGGGCCACCGGCGTCTACTCGGTCGGGCAGTATTTCGGCCTGGCCTTCCTGAGCCCGGTGCTGTTCTGGATCGCGGCCACGTTCGGCTGGCGCTCGCTGTTCCTGCTGGTCGGAGCCATCGGTATCGCCTTCGGCGCGCTGTGGTACGCGGTCTATCGCGATCCCAGCGCCAGCAAGACCGTCAACCAGGGCGAACTCGAATATATCGCGGCCGGCGGCGGGTTCGCGGCCAAGGTCGACCATCAGAAGTTCCAATGGCGCAATGTCGGCCGCCTGCTCAGCCATCGCCAGATCCTGGGCGCGTCGCTGGGCCAGTTCGCCAGCAACTCGACCCTGGTGTTCTTCCTGACCTGGTTTCCGACCTATCTGGCCACCGAGCGCCACATGGCCTGGCTGAAGGTCGGCTTCTTCGCCGTGCTGCCCTTCATCGCCGCCTCGGTCGGCGTCGCCTTGGGCGGCGTGATCTCCGACACCCTGTTGAAGAAGACCGGCTCGGCCAATATCGGCCGCAAGCTGCCGGTGGTCGGCGGTCTGCTGCTGGCCTCGACCATCGTACTGGCCAACTTCGTCGACAACAACGTGGTGGTCATCGCCATCATGTCGGTGGCCTTCTTCGGCCAGGGCATGTGCAATCTGGGCTGGACCCTGATCACCGACGTCGCGCCCAAGAACTTCATCGGGCTGACCGGCGGGGTGTTCAACCTCTGCGCCAACGTCGCCGGCATCGTCACGCCGCTGGTCATTGGCCTGATCGTGGCCAAGACCGGCTCGTTCGTCTGGGCGCTGGCCTTCATCGGTACGATCGCTCTGCTGGGCGCGCTGTCCTACATCTTCGTCATCGGCGACGTGAAGCGCGTCGAGATGGAGCCGTAGTCAGTCGTTCGACCCGACCGCCTCGGCCTTGCGATAGGCCAGGCGGTCGGCGCGGAACGAGCCCAGCCAGAGCTCGTCGCCGACGAAGAGAGCCGTCGAAACGTTTGCAAAGGCGGGATGTGGCGGCCCTGACGCCAGCGGTCGGACGGCCAGGCTCACGGGATCGATCGCGGCGACCGCATAGCCGCGATGGCAGCTGAGATCGACCTTGCCGGCCACGTTCCGGAAGGGACCGCCGCAGGCTGGTTCGTCGGCCGTCATGCCGGCGGCGACCAGTTGGCCGTCCTTGCCCCAGTGGATGTTGTCGGGATGAAACGGCAGCGGGATGGTCGTCGGCGCGGGGTTCGGCTGGGTCAGTGAGAACCGCAGGACCGCCTTCAGACCCCAGGCGACGATGTAGAAGGCCGATCCGTCCGGCGCGCTCTCGAGGCCGTTGTCGCCCGGCAATTCCGTGCCGGGGATCAGGCGGAACGTCGGCTCGCCCGGTCCGCGCCGATAGACGCCGCCGGTCGCTCGACGCTCGACGGAATCGGCCATGGTCTTGCCGGGATGGAACAGCACAGAGGCCAGCAGCACGCCCGACGGCGTCGACGTCACGCTGTTGGCGGCCAGACCCTCGGGCATCCGTACGCAGCCCTTCCAGGTGAAGCGGGGCGCGGCGCCGCGCGCGTCGACATCGAACACCTCGATCGCCTCCCGCTCGCCATGGCCGGCGACATAGAGGATCGCGCGGCGGGGTCCGGTCGAGCGCAGGCTGAGCCCCTGCGACCAAAACCGGGTGGGATCGGGCGGCGCGGCGCAATCGGGATAGGCGCGGGCGTCGGGACGGGCGCGCAACGGCTTGTCGGGAAACCAGCGGCTCCATGTCTTGGTGCGGGCGTTGATCAGGTGCAGGGCGCCATGCGGCTTGTCGCGGCCCATGCCGCTGGCCACGATCCAGTCCGTGCCGGGGATGAGCAGAAGATCCTCGGCGTCCTCGACGCCGATCAGAAAGCGCAGGTCGCCATCCGCTTGCGCCCGGATGGGGGCGGCGAGGGCGCAGGCGACGCCCAACGCCGCGCACGACGTCTTCCAATTTCCTAGCGCCATCCTCGCCGTCCGTTTCTTGTTATGCCGCGTCTTGCGGCTAATATAACGAACCATTTAGAACAAAATAGACCTCCGAAGCGGCGCGCTGAAGGAGGCGAGCGGAAGGACGCCATGACCATCAGCATGATCGACCATGTGAATATCGTCACCGAACGCCTGGAGGAGACCCGGGCGTTCTATGTCGACGTGATGGGCCTGGCGATCGGGCTGCGACCGCCGTTCGCGGTGGAGGGCTACTGGCTCTACGCCGGGCCAAAGGCCGTGGTGCACATGCAGCGCGCGCCAGCCTCCGTCTGCGCGTCCGAAGCCAGCGCGCTCAACCACTTCGCCTTCGCGGTCGAGGCTTTCGATCCGATGATCGAGCGACTGCGGGCGCACGGCGTGGCGCATCGCGTCGTCGTCGTGCCGGGCACGTCGTTCCGCCAGGCGTTCTTCCACGATCCCAACGACGTCCGCGTCGAGATCACTGAGGCTGTCGTACTCTAGACCGCCGGCGTCCTGGCCAGCGCCGCGATCAGGGCCTCGGCCGCCAACGCCGCTTGCAGCCTTATGTCGGGAACGGCGGTGATCTCCCAGAAGGCGCCCCGCGTGATCGGTCCCACGGCGAACAGGCGAGGATTGGCCGTACCGTCCGCGTCGATCAACCGTCCGGCCGCATCGACCTCGACGCCCAAACCCTGTTCGTCGGGACGGATCAGCCCGACGTCGCGCAGGGCGCAGAGCAGGGGATCGTGATCGGTCGCCAGCGCGCCGGCCGGGCCGGTGCAGTTCACCGCCTGAGCGACGTCCAGGCTCCGGACCTGGCGTGATCCGCGCGGGGTCCAGTCCGCGCGCAGACCCTCGGCTGCGGACGTCAGCGATTTCAGCCGCCCCGCTATGAGGGTCAAGCGGCCGCTCCGGATCAGGTCTGCGATACGCGCCGCGACCTCGGGCGCCAGGCGATGGCGATGAATGTCCCAATAGGGGCGGGCGTGACGCAAGAAGCTGGCGCGTTGGGCGCGGTTCCAGCTTCGCCAGATCCCTTGGGTCCAGGGGCGAAGGGCGTCGATGGTCTCTCGCCAGCCGTGGCGGATCGCTCGGGTTCTAAGCCACCGGGACAGCGCCGCGGGGGAAGCCTTGGCGGGTGGCGACGCCGGTTCGATCGGCGAGGTCGGCGCATGGGCCAGCGGCGCCAATCCTCGGCGCGACAGGGCGATGATCGGCCGATCCGGCGCGATACGCACGAGGCTTAGGACCACATCCGCCATGGTCAGGCCCGAGCCGATCAGGAGGGTCGGTCCTTCGGCGGCTCCGGCATCGAACCGCCAGGGATCGGCGTGGTAGCGTGGGTCGGCCAGGGTCGACAGATCGATCGCCGCCGGCGCGGCGGGCGGCGGGTTGCCGACGGCCAGCACCACGGCGTCGACGCGTTCGACGCCGCCGGAGGCGCGCATCAGGCGCCATTTTCCGCCGTCCCGGGCCAGATCGACCGCCGCGTCGGAGACCAGCGAGAGCCGGCCGTCGCCGTCGTTGGCGGCGCGGTTCAGCAGGTCACGCAGATAAAGTCCGTATTCGCCCCGGCTGGCGAAGGCCGAACCGCCTTGCGGGCGTTGCGCGGCCAGCCAGCGAACGAAGTGATCGGGATCGTCGGGCCAAGCGCTCATATTGGCCGCGCGGACATTCAGCAGATGGTCCGGATTGGCCGTGGAATAGGCCGCGCCCTGGGCGAAGTTCGTAGTCTTCTCGATCAGGATGACCTGCACCGCGCCGGAGCGGGTCAGGTGCAGGGCGGTCATCAGACCGCTGAAGCCGCCGCCCACGATGGCGACGACGGGAAGATCGAGAACGGGCATCTTAATTCTACCAAATAAGTAGGATTTTGACGCCTTGTCCCGCATTCTGGAAACCGAGGCAAGCAGCGGTTATCGCCGGTCGCACGTCAGCGTGGAAAGAGCGCGCCGATCCGACGCGCGAAGAAGGTCAGCCTGGTTCTTCCTCGACCATGGCGCGGACCAGGTCGACCACGCGACGGCGCAGACGCCGGTCGTCCAGCTTGGGGAACAGCGACGCCAGCTCCAGGCCTTCCGGCGTGGAGACGAACTCGGTCATGCGGGCGGCGAAGCCGTCGTCCCGACCGCCGTCAGTCTCGTCCAGGCCTTCGAAGAAATACGAGACCGGCGCTTCCAGAAGACGGGCGGCGTCGTACAGCTTCGAGGCGCTGATGCGGTTGGAGCCGCGTTCGTACTTCTGGATCTGCTGGAAGGTGATGCCCAGGGCGTCGGCCACCTGCGTCTGGCTCAGACCCATGACCTTGCGCCTGATCCGGAGGCGGGCGCCGACATACAGGTCGACGGGGTGAGCCGGCTCGGCGGCGATCTTGTCGTTCATACGCAATCCATTCCTTCCAGCACCTTGGCCGACGCCGTCCGGAGGACAGCGTCGTAGCTGGACAATGGAGGATAACCAGACCTTGTTCCGTTAGTCACGTCCGGGAACCCATACTGCGTCAATGCGCGGCAAGGGTGAGCGCGTTGCAAGCGCCCGAAAGAAGGGTTGACCTTTGAGGCGGCGGAAGGTGTCTGCGCCGCATGGGAACTGAGTCAGGCGCGCGTATCGCGGTGGCCGGCGCAGGCGCCTTCGGCTCGGCGATCGCGCTGGCCCTGGCGCGCGTCGGGTTTGCCGTCACGGTGTTCGATCCGGCGGCGCCGGGCGACAACGCCTCGGGCGTCGCGGCCGGCATGCTGGCGCCCGCCAGCGAGGCGCTGTTCGACGAGGCCTCCGCGCCGCATCTGGATCTCCTGCGCCGGGCCCGCGACCTGTGGCCTGATTTCGCAGCGGGACTGGAGATCGAGATCCGCAAGGACGGCGTGCGGGTCGAAGGCGACGCCGCGTGGCTGGCTGCTGTCGACGCTCGGCGACAGGCGCTAGGCCTGCCCACGGATCGCGAAGCCGACGCGCTTCGCATCGACGAGGACTGGCGGCTGGATGCGCGCGACGCTCTGACCCGCCTGCGGGCCGAAGCCTCACGCCTGGGCGTCCAGTTCGAAGCCGACGCGGTCGAGGCCTATCGAGACGGCGTCGTTCAGCTGTCGGGCGGGCGCGCCGAACCCTTTGAGGCGCTGGTGGTCGCCACAGGCGCCGCCGAGCGGGCCGGGACCCTGGCGCCCGAGACACGCGTGCTGGAGCCGATCAAGGGGCAGATCCTGCGCCTGGGCCAGGGACCGATTGCCGGCCCCGTGCTGCGTGGCCCTGGGGTCTATCTGGCGCCTGCGGGACGGACGGCTGTCGGCGCCACCATGGAGGCGGGCCGCGACGACCGCGCGCCGGAGCCGGACAAGACCGCCGCCCTGCTGGCCGCCGCCCGGGCGCTTCGCCCGGATCTGGCCTCGGCGACCGCCACGACCGAGGTCGGGGTGCGGGCCTCGACGGCCGATGGTCTGCCGCTGGTGGGCTGGAGCCGTGCGCCTGGCGTGATGCTGGCCGTCGGCGCCCGTCGCAACGGCTGGCTGCTGGCGCCGCTTGTGGCCGGTCTGGTCGCCGCGTATCTGATGGGCAAGGACCCGGGCCCGGACGCGGCGCGCCTCGATGCGCGGCGCTTCGACGGAGAGCCCGAGGCGTAAGCAAGCGCAGGGGGATATCCGATGGCCGGTTTCTGGCTGACCGAGGAACAGGAAGCGATCCGCGAAGGCGTCGCCAAGCTGTGCGCGGGCTTCGACGACGAGTACTGGCGTCGCACCGACGAGACCGGAAATTTCCCTGAGGATTTCGTCGCCGCCATCGCCGACGGCGGCTGGCTGGGCGTCGCGATGCCGGAGAGCGTCGGCGGTGCGGGCCTGGGCCTGACCGAAGCGGCCGTGATGATGCAGGCCGTGGCCCAATCGGGCGCGGGCTTTTCCGGGGCCTCGGCCATCCATCTGAACATCTTCGGCCCCATGCCGATCGTGAAGTTCGGCACCGACGCGCAGCGCGCCCGTCACCTGCCGCGCCTGATATCGGGTCAGGACAAGATGTGTTTCGCGGTCACCGAGCCTAATTCGGGCCTGGACACCTCCAGCCTCGAGACCCGGGCGGAGAAGGTCGACGGCGGCTATCGCCTGAACGGCCGGAAAGTCTGGACCACTGGCGCCCAGCGCGCCAACAAGATCCTGATCATCGCCCGCACCACGCCCAAGGATCAGTGCGCCAAGCCGACCCAGGGCCTCAGCCTGTTCTATACCGACCGCGAGAAGATCGAGGCCAAGCCGATCCCGAAGATGGGCCGCAAGGCAGTCGAGTGTAACATGCTCTTCATCGAGGACCTGTTCGTGCCGGCCGATGATCTGGTCGGCGACGAGGGCAAGGGCTTCTCCTACCTGCTGCACGGCCTGAACCCAGAACGGGTGCTGTTCGCCGTCGAGGCTATCGGCCTGGGGCGCGCGGCCCTGGCCAAGGCGACGACCTACGCCAAGGAGCGCGTGGTGTTCGGACGTCCCATCGGTCAGAACCAGGGCGTGGCCCACCCGCTGGCCAAGTCCTGGGCCGAGCTCGAGTCGGCCAACCTGCTCGCCTTCAAGGCCGCCGCCCTCTACGACATGGGCAAGGACTGCGGAGCCGAGGCCAACGCCGCCAAGTATCTGGGCGCAGAGGCCGGCTTCACCGCCTGCGAGAACGCTGTCCTGGCTCATGGCGGCATGGGTTACGCCAAGGAATACGACGTCGAGCGCTACTTCCGCGAGGCGATGATCGCCCGCATCGCGCCGATCAGCCGCGAGATGATCCTCAACTTCATCGCCGAGCGCGTGCTGGGCTTGCCCAAGAGCTACTGACGAAAATGGGCCGGGTCGCGCCGCCCGATACGCTGGCGACGGTTCCCGGCCCACCGCTTCAAGTTTGGAAGGTGCGCGAACGTATGCGGACTAAAGGCTGAAGCGGATCGGGATTCGCACGGTCGCGCCGTCGACGGCTTCGCCGTTCTCAGTCTGCGGGCTCATGCGGAAGAAGCGCGACAGTTTCAGGGCCGCGTCGCCGAAGCCTTCGCCCATCGGCGTCTCGCTGACGACCATGCAATTGCGGACCGAACCGTTGACCGCCACCGCGCAGCTGATCGTGGCGCTGCCGGAGATCTCGCGCCGCGCCGCGCCGTCCGGATAGTAGCGCGCCATGTCGTCGGCCGACGGTTTGCGCAGCCAGTTGGCGCGGGTGATGACCTTGGCCTGCGGCGGCGCGATGGCTGGACCCGGCGAGGGCGGATCGGGCGTCAAGGTCTGGGGACCGGGACCCGCAGGCGGCAGGTGCGCGTCCGGCGGCGTCATCGGCAGCGGATCGGGCGGCGTGAACGGCGTCGGCAGGGGCGGATGCAGTGGAATCGGGTTCGACAGCTTTGGCGGCGGCGGATCGTCCGAGGGCGGCGGCGGGGGCGGCGGCGTGTAGAGCGGCAGGATCAGCGCGCGATCTGGTTCCACGGTCTGCGTCGGAATGACGTACCTCTGATAGGCGAGGTAGGCAAACAGCCCGATGTGCGCGGCGGCCGAGACGCCCAGGGCGATCACCAGCGCCCGCGACATCTTGGGCGGACGGGCGTCGAGCCCCGGAATATAGGAGCCGGAGAGGGTGTTGGTGATAACCATGATCGACCTCCCTTGGTCTAATTACATATGTAAGTCAGATCATCACGCTGCGATCCTGTTGTAAATCTACATTCGTAAAATTCGTAGATCTGTGCGCTCTATCCCGTCCGACGGGGTGCGGCATGATGCGCGTGGCGCCGGTCTGGTTAACGTGGTTAATCGCGGATTAACCATGATCGTTCAGGTGTGGAGCCATGGCCGTCCAATCCATCCGCAGCGTCGTCGAATCGGCGATCCAGCGCGCCTCCAGCGCGACGGGCGTGGATTTCACGTTCCTGATGGGCACCGCCAAGCGCGAGAGCGGGTACAATCCCGGCGCCAAGGCCAAGACCTCGTCGGCGTCGGGCCTATTTCAATTCGTCGACCAGACCTGGCTGGGCACGCTGAAGAAGCACGGCTCCAAGTATGGCTACGCCCGCTACGCCGACCTGATCAGCCAGGGCTCCGACGGCCGCTATCACGTGCAGGGCGACGAAGCCCGCAAGGCCGTCCTGGGCCTGAAGATGGATCCGCACGCCGCCTCGCTGATGGCGGGCGAACTGGCCTCCGACCACGCCTCCTACCTGCGCGGCCGAGTCGGACGCTCGCCGACGGCCGGTGAGCTCTACGCCGCCCACTTCCTGGGTCCGCAGGGCTCGGCCCGCCTGATCGAGGCCGCCAACAACACGCCCGGCGCCAGCGCCGCGTCGATGTTCCCGGACGCCGCCCAGGCCAACCGTTCGATCTTCTATCGCGATGGCCGTCCGGCCACGGTCAGCGAGGTCTACGCCAACCTGACCAAGACTGGCGGGACCACCCGCCCGGTGGAAGCGCCCAAGGACGACGGCCCCGACCAGGGCTTTGTCCAATACGCCAGCGGTCGCCGGCTGGAGCGTCTGCGCCAGCAGGAGGCGGTGGTCGATCTGATCCTGCGCGGCTCGCAGGACGTCGACAGCCCGTTCGGCGGCAACACGACGGCTGGCGTTGGCCAGCGCCTGGCCAGCTCGATGTTCTCCAGCGAAATGCTGCGCGTCCTGGCCGAGGCCAAGGACGGCAACGTCAACCGCTAGACCGCGGTCAGGACCGCGATGCGGTCCTCGCTCCAGCCCAACTCCCGGAAGACGACGGCCGTGTCCGCGCCCAGCTTGGGCGCCGGGCCGCGCGGACCATCGTTCGAGCCCGGGAAGCGGGCGGGCGAGGCCGGCGCCCTGAAGGTCCCGCCGGCGCCGTCGGGCGTGTCGACGAAGCAGCCCGCCGCCTCGGCCTGGGGATCAGCCACCAGTTCGCGCGGCGTCTGATAGGGCGCCCAGGTCAGGTCGCCGGCGTCCAGCGCCGCTTCCGCCTCGGCATAGTCCATCGCCCCGAACGCCTCGTCGAGCACGTCGACCAGGGCCGCGCTGTTCTCGCGGCGGGACTTCGAACTGACAAAGCGCGGGTCGTCCGCCAGCTCGGGCCGGCCGGCGGCGGCGGCGATGCGGGGCCAGTCGGTGGCGCCCTGGCGCGGCAGCAGGCAGATCCAGCGGCCGTCGCGGGTCTGGAAGAAATTGGCCAGGGGCTGGATCGCCTCGCGCCGCCCGCGTGTCGACGCCAGTTTCCCGAACCGCAGCTGGATCGCCATGTCCGAGCCGATCGCATAGACGCCCGTGCGCAGCAGCGAGGTTTCGACCAGACGACCGACGCCGGTGGCCTGACGCTCGAACACCGCCGCCAGGATCGCCGACACCGTGGCCAGCGAGGTGACATGGTCGCCCATGCCCGTGCGGATCGGAAAGGGTTCGGCCCCCTTCGGCGCCGTGATCGACCCGACCCCGGCTCTCGACCAGAAGGCGGCGACGTCCATGCCCGCCTTATCGGCGTCGGGGCCTTCGAGGCCATAGCCGGTGAGGCTGCAATAGATCAGGCGCGGATTGACCGCCTTCAGGCTCTCGAAGTCCGCTCCGGCCCGGGCAAGAGCGCCGGGGCGGACGTTGGTCAGGAAGATGTCGGCCGTCGCCGCCAAGGCCTTCAGCGCCTCGCGCCCGGCGTCCGATCGGATGTCGAGCACCACGGCCCGCTTGCCCCGGTTGTCGAGCTCGAAGATCGGGTTGGCGTCCTGCTCGGAGGCGATGGTGTCGAAGAAGCGCCGCATGGGATCGCCCTCCGGCGACTCCACCTTGATCACGTCGGCGCCCCAGTCGGCCATGATCCCCGCCGCGCCGGGCGCGGCGATATAGGTGGCCAGCTCGACGACCCGGAGTCCTTCCAGCATCGCATCCTCCCGTTCTTCTTCTCGTTGGCGACGAGTGTGCGGGAGCGCGGGGGCGGTGGAAAGGCTTACCCTGGGGGAGCCGGAAGGATCGCGCTAGGCGGCGGCCTTGCCGGAGGCCGAGGCGCGGTCAAGCGTGGCGGCGTCGGCGACGGCGCGGGCCACGGCGGCCACCGAGACCGGCTTGCGCAGCACGATGTCGGCGCCGGCTTCGGTGCACTCGCGGGCCTCGTCGGCGTCGCCGTCGATCACGGCGATGATCGGCATGTCGCGGTTCTTGCCTTCCAGGGCCCGCACGGCGGCGGCGGCGCCCGGGCCGTCCAGCACCGGCATGCGGCCGTCCAGCATCAGGAGGTCGAACTCGGCGATGCGGGCCAAGTCGGCGGCGCGACGGCCGTTCTGGGCGTGAACCACCTGGTGGCCGAGCTGCTCGAGGATGGCGCGCAGCATGGCGGCGTTGAGGGCGTCGTCTTCGGCGATCAGTACGCGCAGGCTGCGCGGCGCGCCCGGCGCCTCGGCCGCCGTGGAGGCCTCGTCGTCGGTCTGGGCCTCGACCTGCAAGGTCTCGTCGAAGGGCAGGGTCAGGGTGAAGCAGCTGCCGACGCCCAGCGCGCTGCGGGCGTCGAGCGCTCCGCCCATCAGACGCGCCAGCTGGCGCGACAGCGACAGGCCCAGACCCGCGCCATTGACGCCCGCGCCGGTGCGCTCGACGCGGCGGAACGGTTCGAAGGCCTGTTCCATCTCCTCGGTCGACAGGCCAGGACCGGTGTCGGCCACCTCGATCGCGATCAGGTCGCCGCGACGCTCGATCCGCACCTCGATCCGGCCGCGCACGGTGTACTTGACCGCGTTGCCTAACAGGTTGGCGATGATCTGGCGCGTGCGCATGGCGTCGGCCATCACCGCGCCATGGCTGCGGCGCTCCAGCAGCGGATCGACATGGACCGCCAGCTCCAGGCCCTTGGCCATGGCGTGCGGGCGCTCCAGCAGGGCCAGGTCGCGCAGCAGGCGGACGGGCTCGAAGGGCAGGGTCTCGACCGCCAGCCGACCGGACTCGGCGGTTTCGCTGTCGAGCGTGGCGTTGAGCACCGCGATCAGGTCCTGGGCGGCGTCCAGAGCCGCGTTCAGCTGTTCGCGCGATGGCGCGGCGCGACCGCCCTTGCCTGCGGCGGCGGCCAGCACGTGGGTCACGCCGGTCAGGCCGTTGCGGATCTCGTGGCTGAGGGTGGCGACGATGTCGGACTTCGAGCGGGCGGTCCGCTCGGCCGCATCCAGCACCGTCAGGCGTTCCTGGATCAGGCGCTCGTGGGCGTCGGCCAAGGCGTGCTGGCGACGCAGCATGCGGTTCAGCACCAGGGCCAGGGCCAGCGACAGGGCGATGGCGCCCCAGGCCATCACGCCGGCGTGGCGGCTGTCGGCCACCGAGAACAGCGCCAGCAGCGGTCCGGCGGCGGCGATCGGGGCGGTGATCAGCAGGGCCGGCAGCGAAGTGGCCGAAAAGAACACGCAGACCACGGCGGCGGCCGTCGCCAGCAGCAGCAGGGCCTCGCGCACCGGACCGGCGCTATGGGCGAACACCGACAGCTGGACCACCGAGACGGCCCACAGCAGTCCGCCCAACAGCTGGACCCGGGCGCGGATTTTAAGGTCTTGCGACGCTTCGCCGCGCAGCCAGTTCACGGCGGCGTAGAAAGCGCCCCAGTTGATGGCGAAGATCACCAGGCTGGCGGCCATCCAGAGGGCGTCGTCGGCGAACGATCCGGCCCACACGAAGATGGGCAGGCTGACGCCGAAAAAACCAAGCGCGTAAGGCAGTAACGCGGTTTGCGCGTCCAGGGCCATGGCCAGGTTCGCGTCGCGCGTCAGGGGCTCGTTAGGGCGGCGCTCGGCGAACAAGGTCGCGTTCCTCGACAGTTGAGCGCGGAGGGTAGGGGATCACGGTTTGCGCCCCGTTACGGGGTATCGTTAATCCACAGCTTTCGGGTTCAATCGATCATTAAGCCTAACAGTAGATGTTAGGGATCACTGGCAATTCCTCTGGTTCGGCGAACCCATGGCCACCACCCGCGCGGCGCTTACAGACAACGATATCCGGATGCTCGTGAAGGGCGCGACGGCCGACGAGCGCGCCTTGGCGGCGCACAAGCTTTGCCGCACGATCGACCGCGTCGACATGCCCGAGGACGAGCGCCAGATCGCCCACGACATTCTGCGGGTGATGGCCACCGACGCCGCCGAGCTGGTGCGTCGGGCCATGGCCGTGACGCTGAAGAACTCGCCCAGCCTGCCGCCGGACGTCGCCAATCGCCTGGCGCGCGACGTCGAGAGCGTGTCGCTGCCGATCATCGCCTGGTCGCCCGTGTTCAGCGACGCCGATCTGGCCGAGATCGTCCGCATGGGCGGCGAGGCCCGCCAGATGGCGGTGGCCAAGCGTCCCAAGCTGTCGACCCGCGTCACCAGCGTTCTGGTGGAGCAAGGCTCCGAAGCGATCGTCGCGACCGTGGTCGCCAACGACAACGCCCGCTTCTCGGAAGTCGCCCTGCAGAAGGCCCTCGACCGGTTCTCCAAGTCCGAGCAGGTGTTGCAAGCCGTCGCCTATCGCTCGGCCTTGCCGCTGGCGGTGACCGAGCGCCTGATCGACATGGTCGGCGACCAGTTGCGCGATCATATCCTGGCCCACCACGCCCTATCGGCCGAGCGGGTGCTGGAGCTGGTGGTCGGCGCCAAGGAGCGCGCCACGCTCGACCTGGTCGACCAGGCCGGCCGCGCCGCCGATCCCAAGGCCTTCGTCAGCCACCTCAATCGCGTCGGCCGCCTGACGCCGTCGCTGCTGCTGCGCGGCCTGGCCCATGGCCACATGACCTTCTTCGAGTGGGCGGTGGCCGAACTGGCCGGCGTGCCGCATCACCGCACCTGGCTGATGATCCACGACGCGGGCCAGCTGGGCCTGAAGGCCATCTGCGAGCGCGCGGGTCTGCCGCCGCGCCTCTACGCCGCCTTCCGCGCGGGCGTGGACGCCTTCCACGCCATGGAGTTCGACGGCCGCGCCCACGACCGCGAGCGCTTTCAGGAGCACATGATCCAGCGCTTCCTGACCTCGCCGCAGTCGATCTCGCGCGAGGATTCGGACTATCTGCTTGAGCGGATGGACCGCCTGGCGCGCGAAAGCCACACCGCCACCGGCTGATCGGCCGTACCCGGCCGGCGAACAATCGTTCGCCCCAGGACTCGGCAAACCGTCCCAACCGCGCCAAGCTGCGGGGATGTCAGAGTCATCTCTCGGCCCGATCCGACCCGCCGCCACCATACTGCTGCTTCGAGACGCGCCCGCCTTCGAGGTGCTGATGGTCAAGCGGCACCACCGGATCGACTTCGCGGCCGGCGCCCTCGTCTTCCCGGGCGGCAAGAGCCATGGCGGCGACGAGGATCCGCGCTGGCGCGATCTGGCCACCGGCTGGGACGCCGTGGGCGAGGACGGCGCGGCCCTGCGCATCGCCGCCATCCGCGAGGCCTATGAGGAGGCTGGCGTTCTGCTGGCGCGCGACGCCAGCGGCGCGTTCTACGAAGGCGAAGCGGCCGTCGAGGTCCGCGCGGCCGTCGCCGAGGATCGCGTGCCGTTCATCACCGTGGTCGAAGAACTGGGTCTGAAGCTGGACCTCGCGGCCCTGACCATCTTCGCCCGCTGGATCACGCCCAACCTGATGACCAAGCGGTTCGACACCTGGTTCTACGCCGCCCATGCGCCCGGCGCGCAGCAGGCGATCTGCGACGGCCACGAGGCCGTTGACGCCGAATGGATCGCGCCCCGTGAGGCGCTGGAGATGGCGGCTGCGGGGACGCGCAAGGTGATCTTTCCCACGCGCATGAACCTGCAGCTGCTGGCCGAAAGCTCAGGGCCCGCCGAGGCGATCGCGCGCGCCTCGGCCCGTCCCCTGGTCACCGTGGAACCCTGGGTCGAAGGCGCGGGCCTGCGCATCCAACCCGACGCCGGCTATGGTGACGTGATCGAGCCGCTCTCGGCGCTGTAGGTCGGCGATCGACCTATTTCGGCAGCGCCACGCCGGCCGCGCTGACCCAGGCGGTGATGTCGCTGAGCACCTTGCCGGTCGCGCCATCATAGGCCTGGACGATCGGACCGACGCGGTTTTCCGAAGCCTTTACGCGAGCCTCGAACACTTGGTCGCCCACCAGGGCGCGGTCGCTGCTGCGGTTCAGGACGCCGCGCACTTGGACCAGCACCTCGGGAGCCGTCTTGGGTCCGTTGACATAGACCGTCTCGAAGGAACGAACCTCAAGGCGCAGGATGAGGTCGGACTTGGCGACCTCGCCGCGACCGATCAGGCGCGCGCGGCCAGGATCGGCCTCGAAGGCGCGGGCGACGGCTTCGTCGAACAGCACACTGGCCGGCGACACCCAACGCGCGTCGCCGATATAGGCCGCCTCGCCATTGGTGAAGGTCAGGATGCGGTCGCCGGCGGAGGCGCGCGTGAAGATGGTCGGCGTCTTGAAGACCCCGAACAGCGCTCCTGCGGGGCCTTTGGAGACGGGCGCGACCGGATCATTGCCGAACCGGTACAGCCCGACGGGATCGGCCTTGGGGAACAGGCTGACGCAGCCGGCGAGGGCGGCCGCGGTCGCCGCCACGGCGAGACCGCGAAGGATGGTGCGCATCGGGTTCACGGCTTGACCTCCAGTTCCTTGGCGGGCGCCTTGCCGACCAGTCCGCGCGGGTTCTGTTCGACTTCGCCGACCAGGCGATCGAGAGACTCGGCCGCCGATTGCAGGGTGACGATGGCCTGCGACAGCTGCGGCAAGCCGGTGGTCGCGAAATCGCTGGTCGGGCCGTCCAGCTTCGAGATCATGCCGCGCGCGTCCTTGGCGGCGGCCTTGATCTCCTGGGCGGCGTCGGCCAGTTCCTTGATCGAGCGACGCCCATCGCCATCGACCACGTTCTGGGTCGACTTGGAGAGGTCGGTGATCGACTGGGCGGTGGCGTCGATGCTTTGCAGCGCCTTCTGGGCGTCGGCGATGATCGCCTTGCGCTCGCGCAGCTCGGCGGTGACGGCCTGGACGTCGTCGAGCGAGGCGCTGAAGGTCTTGATGTTGTCGTCGGACAGCACGCGGTTGACGCGGTCCAGGGCCTCGATGGTGCGAGTCAGCACCGTGCCGCCGCCTTCCAGCAAGTCGGAGAGGGCGCTGCGCTGACTGCGGATGACCGGCACCTGGCCGCCCTTCACCGTCTCCTTCAGAAGCGGCTTGGACGGCGTGCCGGCGGTGATCTGGACGTAGTTGACGCCCGTGATGCCCTGGGGCTCCAGCGTGGCGTAGCTGTCGGTCTTGATCGGCACGTCTGAGGTGACGCGGATGCGGGCGATGACCCGGTTGGGGTCGCTCTTGTCCAACGCGATCTTGGTGACCTCGCCGACCTTGATGCCGTTGAAGTGCGCCTCGCCGCCTTCGGACAGGCCGCGTACGGGGCCCACGAACAGGATGTCGTAGACATCGTATTCCTGGTTGAACTGCAGCTTGGCCAGCCAGACGACGAACACGACCAGGCCCATGAATAGGGCCAGGGTGATCGCGCCGACCAAGGCGTAGTTGGCGTTTCTTTCCATCAGCTGGTCCTCGCGGCCGTTGTCTGGGCCGTTGTCGTCTTGCCGCCGCCTGCCGCGCGACCGCGCGGTCCCAGGAAGTATTCCTTGATCCACGGATGGTCGGAACGCTCGAGCTCCGCCACGGGTCCGATGGCCACCACCTTCTTGTCGGCGATAACGGCGACGCGGTCGGTGATGGCGTAGAGGCTGTCCAGGTCGTGGGTGATCATGAACACCGTCAGGTCCAGGGTGTCGGACAGGTCTTTGATCAGCTCGTCGAACGCGGCGGCGCTGATCGGGTCCAGGCCGGCCGTGGGCTCGTCGAGGAACAGCAGTTCGGGATCCAGCGCCAGGGCCCGGGCCAGGCCCGCGCGCTTGCGCATGCCGCCCGACAGCTCGGCCGGCTTCAAGTCGGCGGCGCGGGCGGGCAGGCCGACCAGCGCGATCTTCAGATCGGCCAGTTCCTGGATTTCGCGCTTGGGCAGCTTGGTGTGCTCGAACAGTGGCGCGGCGACGTTCTCGCGCACCGTCAGGTTCGAGAACAGCGCGCCCTGCTGGAACAGGATGCCCCAGCGCCGCTCGACCGAGGTCCAGCGTCGACGGTTGGCCGTGCGCATGTCGTGGCCGAACAGCTTGACCGAGCCGCCGTCGGGGACCTTCAGGCCGATGATGCTGTTGAGCAGCACCGACTTGCCCGCGCCCGAGCCGCCGACGACGCCCAGCACTTCGCCGCGCTCGATGGTCAGGTCCAGCCCGTCATGAATGACCGCCTCGCCGAACTTCGAGACCAGGCCCTCGACCTGGATCGGATGGGCTTCGTCGTCCAGCGACGGGGTCTCGCCGTGGTGATGGGGATGGGCGTCGGTCAAATGTCCAGCTCCATATAGAGCAGGGCGAAGACGGCATCGATGAAGATGATGGCGAAGATCGCGTGAACGACGGCGGCGGTGACGCGGCGGCCCAGGGACTCGACGTCGTTGCCGACCTCCATCCCCTGGCGGCAGCCGATGGCGGCGATCACCGTGGCCATGACCGGGGCCTTGGACATGCCGATCCAGAAGTGGGTCGGGCCCACATATTCGACGATGCGCTGCAGGAAGAAGCTGGGCGACAGGTCCAGCACCATCCACACAACCAGGATGCCGCCAGCCAGGCCCGCCAGGGTGGCGATGAAGGTCAGCAGCGGAATGGTCAGGAGCAGGGCGGCGAAGCGCGGCAGCACCAGGGCTTCGTAGGGGTCCACGCCCATGACCTGCATGGCGTCGATCTCCTGGTTCATCTTCATCGAGCCGATTTCCGCCGCGAAGCTGGAGGCCGAGCGGCCGGCCAGCAGGATGGCGGTGATCAGGATGTTGAACTCGCGGAAGACCGAGATGCCGATCAGTTCCACCGAATAGACCTGGGCTCCGAAGTCGATGAGCATGTTGGCGCCCAGCAGCGCCACGACGGCGCCGATGAAGAAGGTGGTCGTCGCCACGATCGGCATCGCGTCCAGGCCCGCGCGCTCGGCCAGCGAGATGATCGGCGCCCAGCGGATGCGGCGCGGATCGACGGCGCAGCGGGCCAGGGCGGTCAGCAGGTGGCCCAGGAAGACCATGGTGCTGTAGACGTCGTCGGCCAGGCCGAACATGCCGCGCCCGATGCGCTCGAGCAGGGCCTGGAAGCCTCGCGAGCGGGGAACGACCTCGGGCTCGACCTGCACGGCGCTGCCGACCAGCTCGAACAGCCGCAGGATCTCCTTGCGGGCCTTGATCTTGCCGGCCGTCTGGCGACCGTCCGCCGCGCGGATGATCGCATAGGCGCCGGCGGTGTCGCAGCGGTTCACCTGGCTGAGATCGAGGTCGGCGTCTTGGGTGTCGTGCAGGGCGTCGGCCAGCCGCACCCCGGCGTCGAACAGCCCGCGCGCCGTCCAGTCCCCCGACAGCACGACGGTCTTGGCGCCGTCGGTCTTGTCAAAGGTGAAGTCCGCTTGGACGGGCATGGAGAAGAACTGATCCTTGTCGTTACGCTCAAGCCTAGCAAAGGACCTGAATAGCCCCAAACGCGCCAAGGCGCAGCTTGTTGCCTGTTGTTTGAATAGGCTTCGCCGCCAGCGCGCGCCAGTCGCGATCCAGGATTATCCAGGTACAGGAAAATGAGGCGTGCGGCGAAATGCATATGCTTTTCCCGCCAGCTTTTAATCGTGGTTAACAAATTACGTTCAGGTCTGACGGCGTAAGTTCTTACGAGTCGGAGTCGATGGCATGAGCGCAAACCCCAAGCTTGATCAGCGCATGTCGTTCATGCGGTTCGACGAGCGCGATCGCACCGCCCTGCGGGCCCTCGAGCCGGTCATCGACGCCGAGATCTCCAACGCCCTGGGCCGCTTCTACAATCAGGTCCGCGCCTTCCCCGAAGCGCGAGGCAAGTTCCGCGACGAAGGCCACATCGCGACGGCCGAACGCGCGCAGGCCAACCATTGGAAGCGCATCGCCACGGCCGATTACGGGGCCGACTATGCTCGCGACGTCGAGCGCATCGGCCGGGCCCACGTCGACGCGGGTCTCGAGCCGCGCTGGTACATGGGCGGCTATGCGGTGGTTTCCGAGGAACTGATCCGGGCCGTCATCGCCAAGCGCGCCAAGGGTCTGTTCGCCAGCGCCAAGTCCGACGCCGACCTGGCCGACGGCCTGGTGGCGCTGAACAAGGCCGTGTTCCTGGACATGGAACTGGCGATCTCCAGCTATCTGGGCCTGCTCGAGGACGAGCGCGCGGCTCTGGAAGAAGAGCGTGAGGCCGCCGAACAACGCCAGGCCCAGGCCGTCAAGGCCGTGGGCGAGGCTCTGGCCCGTCTGGCCGCAGGCGATCTTTCGGCGCGCGTCGATGGCGGGCTGGCTCCGGAATTCCAGTCGTTGAAGACCGACTTCGACCAAGCCGCCGCTGCGCTGGGCGAGGCCATGCGCGCCGTCGAGCGCGCCACCTCGGGCATCCGGGCCGGCGCCGACGACATCGCCCGCAACGCTGACGACCTGTCGCAGCGCACCGAGCAGCAGGCTGCAACCCTGGAGCAGACCGCCGCCGCAGTGGAAGAACTGACCGCCACGGTCGGAAAGACCGCCCAGAGCGCCCGCGAGGTTTCGGCCCGCGTCGGAGAGGCCAGCGCCGAGGCCGAACGGTCGGGCGCGGTGGTGACCCGCGCCGCCGAGGCCATGACCAAGATCGAGAGCTCGTCCAACCAGGTCTCGCAGATCCTGGGCGTGATCGACGAAATCGCCTTCCAGACCAACCTGCTGGCCCTTAACGCCGGGGTCGAGGCCGCCCGGGCCGGCGACGCCGGTCGCGGCTTCGCCGTCGTCGCCCAGGAAGTGCGAGCCCTGGCCCAACGCTCGGCCGACGCGGCCAAAGAGATCAAGAGCCTGATCGCCGAGTCGAGCCGCCAGGTCGGTGAAGGCGTCGATCTGGTCAACCAGACGGGCGAGGCCCTGCGCGGCATCGTCGACAAGGTCGGCGGCATCGACGGCCTGATCAACGCCATCGCCGCCTCGGCCAGCGAGCAGGCCACGGCGTTGAACCAGGTCAATGCGGCGGTCAATCAGCTCGACCAGGTCACCCAGCGCAACGCCGCCATGGTGCAGCAGTCCAGCGAGTCGACCCATTCGCTGCGCGTGGAAGCTTCGGACCTGGCCAATCGTGTCGGCGCTTTCCGCATCGGCGGCCAAGCGCCGGCGGCGCATGTCGAGGCCCCGGCCGAGAACGCGGTCCACGCCGCGCGGGCCCGCGTCGCGGCCTTCGCCCGTCCCGGCCGCTAAGGCGCGGGCGGCGGGGCCGTCGAGGCCCGGTGGATCAGTTCGAAGGGCAGCAGCTCATCGACCGGCGCGGTGCTGGCGGTCGCGCCCTTGATGACGCCAGAGATCAGCAGCCGGGTGGCCAGCGACGCCATCTCGACGACTGGCTGACGCACGGTGGTCAGTTGCGGGCGGCTGAAGCGGGCGCTGGGGCTGTCGTCATAGCCGGCCACCGACACCTCGCCCGGCACCATGACGCCCGCCTCGGCGGCGGCGGCCAGGCAGCCCAGCGCCATGTCGTCGTTGCTGGCGAAGATCGCGGTGGGGCGATCGGGCAGGGCCAGCAGCGCCTTGGCCTGCTCCAGACCTGACTGGAAGGTGAAGTCGCCTTGGCGCACCCAGCTGTCGGACACCGGCAGCTTAAGGCTTTCCATGGCTTCCATATAGCCCTGCCGACGCGCCTGGCTGGCGCCGTAGCGCGGCTCGCCGACGATGAAGCCGATGCGCTTGTGGCCCAGGCTGGCCAGATGCTGCGTCATCTCCCGCGCGGCGGCGACGTCGTCCATGTGGACGCGCGGCCCTACCCCGTCGGGGCGTTCGGGACCCAGGCGCACATAGGGCGTGCCGGCCTTGTCGAGCAGCTCCAGGACCGTCTCGTTGTCGGAGCTGGGCGGGGTCAGGATCACGCCGTCGGGCTTCAGCGCCGCTAGCAGAGCGGCCACTTCCTGGCGCACGCGCGGGGCGTCGTGGTCGATCAGCTCGATCAGCAGGTGATAGCCGGCGTCGCGGCACTGCAAGGTCGCGCCCAGCTGGATGCGGCTGAGATAGTCAGCCCCGCGTTCGCTGCGCCAGTGGTCGATGGTCAGGGCCGCATCGACGAAGACGGCGATCACGAACGAACGCGAACCGGCCAGGCTGCGGGCCGAAAGGTTGGGGCTGTAGTCGAGCGCCTCGGCGGCTTCCAGCACGCGGTCGCGCATCGCGGGCCGCACGTTGGGCTCGTTGTTCATGACCCGAGACACGGTCTTGATGGAGACGCCAGCCCGTGCGGCGACGTCGTAGATCGTCACCGAGGCCATGCACCCGTCGCGTCTTGCTTGATGAGACTCAATCCCATGTTCTCAGCCTAGAGCATTTCTTCCCGCTCTAGCGACGCTTGCGGCGAGAAAAATTCATGTGCGCGCAAAGGCGTCCGCGAATGCCGCGCGGTCGGTCTTGTGCCATGGGATGGAGAGGGCCAGTGTGGCCCCAGAACACGGCGCCAGATCGTGTCCGAAGGGGAGCATCCATGTCGCCAAGCGACGAGGCCCGGCCGGCCACGCCGGTCCGACCCGGTTTCATAGCGGCCTACACGTTGGCGCAGATCGGCGCCTTCGTCAGTTTCATGCCTCTGTTCCAGGTGCTGCTGCCGCTGAAGGCCGAAGCCATCGACGCGGCGGGCAAGGCGGCCCTGCTCAGCCAGACCGCGTTCTGGGGCGCGCTGACGGCCAGCGTCGCCAACCTGATCGCCGGCGCGATCAGCGACCGGACCACCTCGCGCTTCGGCCGCCGCCGACCGTGGATGGTGGTCGGCGCGCTGGGCGCCTCGGCGTCCTATCTCGTCATCATGCTGGCCAGGACGCCCGCCGCCCTGATCGCCGGCATCGTCTTCTTCCAGCTGACCTTCAACCTGTGCTTCTCGGCCCTGGTCGCGGTCATGCCGGACCGTGTGCCGGACACCCAGAAGGGGCGGGTCGCCGCCTTTCTCAGTCTCGGCAATCCCATCGGCACCGTGACCGGCGCAGTGCTGATCGGCGGCGTGCTGACGTCCGAACGGACGCGTTATTTCGCCATCATCGCGGCCCTGCTGCTGTCGCTGGCTCCTTTCGTCATCCGCCTGAACGACAAGCCCCTGGCCCGGGACGCCCGGCCGCCGTTCAAGCTGGGCGCGTTCATCGCCGGGCTCTGGGTCAATCCGCGCCGCTATCCGGACTTCGCCTTCGCGTGGCTGGGCCGGTTCATGGTGCTCGTCGCCTTGAGCCTGGTGCAGTGCTACATGCTCTACTTCCTGCAGGACGTGATGGACTATCCGAGCCTCTTTCCGGGCCACAAGGCCGAAGAGGGGTTGGCGATCCTGACCACGGTTTCGACGATCTCGAACGTCTCGCTGGCCCTGATCGGCGGCATGCTGTCGGACCGGCTCAAGCGTCGGAAGCTGTTCGCCGCCGGCGCGGCCATGACCATCGCCCTGGCCATGCTGATCTTCGCCATGACGCCCAGCTGGCCGGTGATGGTCGGAGCCTATCTGCTGCTGGGCTGCGGTGCGGGCTGCTTCTATGCTGTGGACATCGCCCTGGTCACCCAGGTGCTGCCCTCGCAGCAGGACGCCGGCAAGGACCTGGGCGTTCTGAACCTGGCCAACACCTTGCCCCAGGCCCTGGCGCCGGCCCTGGCGTTCTGGTCGCTGGGCCCCTCGCACCAGGACTTCGGCGTGTTCTTTGTGATGGCCGCGGCGCTGGCGGCGGCTGGCGGTCTGGCCATCCTGCCGATACGAGGCGTGCGGTAAGCCATCCGGAAGACCGCCGTGCCCGACTTCATCACGATCACCGACCCCGCCGACCCGCGCGTCGCGGCCTATCGCGACATCCGCGAGCGCGATCTGGTGGGACGTCAGGGCCTGTTCGTCGCCGAGGGCGAGACTGTGCTGCGGGCCTTCGTTCGCGACGCGCCGGAGCGGGTCGAGTCGCTGCTGATCGATCCCAAGCGGCGCGACAAGCTGGACGAGGTGTTCGCGGGCCTTTCCGCCGAGACGCCGGTCTATCTGGTCGAGCAGGCGGTGCTGGACGCGGTGGCGGGCTTTCACTTGCATCGCGGCATATTGGGCATCGGTCGCAAGTCCGAGCCGATGGCGGCCAAGACCCTGCTGGCGTCGCTGAAGGGCAGGGCGACCGTGCTGGTGCTGTGTGGCATCGCCAACCACGACAATCTCGGCGGCATCTTCCGCAACGCTGCGGCCTTCGGCGTCGACGGCGTGATCCTCGACAGTGACTGCTGCGATCCCCTTTACCGCAAGGCCATCCGCGTCTCGGTCGGGGCGACGCTCAGCGTACCGACGGCTTGGCTAGAGAGAAACGAGGACGCCGCCGGTCTGTTGGAGCGGCACGGCTTCGAAGTCCTGGCCCTGTCGCCGGCGGCGACCGAAACCTTGGCGGAGCTGAAGCCGCCCGAACGCTCGGCCGTGTTGCTGGGCGCCGAGGGGGCCGGCCTGTCGGCGGATTTGATGGCCCGCGCCCGGCCGATCGGCATCCCCATGGCCAACGGCTTCGACTCGCTGAACGTCGCCACCACCAGCGGCGTAGTGCTGCACCATCTTCGCTTCGCAGGCCGCTAGGAAACCGGTTTCCTGAATCGCGTCGGCGGTTCTAGAGTTCGCCCCGAAACGCCTGAACAACCCGCCAGAAGGTTCCGTCCATGCTCAATCGTCGCGGCGCGCTGGCCACCTTCGTCACCGGTCTCCTGGCTTCGGGCCTAGCCGGCGCGGCGAAAGCGGAGACCTTGCCCATGGCCGATCCCACCGAGACCCTCGAACTGTGGCCCGCCGGCGCGCCCGGCGGGGACAAGGTCACGGCCGTCGAGGCCATCGTCGAGCGCGGCGATCCCAAGGGCCTGCGCGATCGCGCCCTGACCCACACCCGCAAGCCGACCCTGGTGGTCTTCCGTCCCAAGACTCCCAACGGCGCGGCGGTGATGCTGGCGCCTGGCGGCGGCTATGAGCGCGTGGTGCTCGACAAGGAGGGCTACGAGACGGCCCGCTGGCTGGCCGATCGCGGCTACACCTGCTTCGTGCTGTTCTACCGCATGCCGGGCGACGGCTGGGCGGCCGGTCCCGACGTTCCGCTGCAGGACGCCCAGCGCGGCCTGCGCCTGATCCGTTCGCGGGCCGCCGCCATGGGCTTTAGCCCCGATCGCATCGCAGTGATGGGCTTCTCGGCCGGCGGCCATGTCGCCGCCAGCCTGACCACGCGCTTCTCGGCCAAGGTCTATGATCGCGTCGACGCCGCCGATGATCTTTCGGCCCGTCCCAACCTGTCAGCCCTGATCTATCCGGTGATCACCATGGACCCGACGTTCATGCACGCCGGCTCACGCAAGCAGCTGCTGGGCCCGACGCCGACGGCGGAGCAGATCGCGCTCTATTCGCCCGAGAAGCAGGTCGCCGCCGACCTGCCGCCGGTGTTCCTGCTGCACGCCGCCGACGACCCCGCCGTGCCTGTGGCCAATTCGCTGGCCATGTTCGGCGCGCTGAAGGCCAAGTCCATCCCGACCGAGATGCACATCTTCGAGGAGGGTGGTCACGGCTTTGGTCTGCGCTTCACCAAGGACAAGCCCGTCGCTGCCTGGCCCGGGCTGTTCGAGACCTTCGCCAAGCGTCACGGATTGTGAGGCGGTTTCCAGCAAGCCCGCTCGGCCTCCAGGTGCTTTTGCCAGCGCACGCGTAGCTGGCCGGGCCGCTGGCCGTGGCGGTCTTCCAGGAACTGGGCTTCGACCACGCGGTCGGTGCGGAAGGTGCGGAACGCCTCGCGCAGTTCGCACCAGCCCACCAGCATGCGCACCGTCTCGCGATAGCCGACGGTGACCGGCCAGATAACCCGTTGGCTGACGGCGCCATGCTCGTCGCGGTAATCGAGGCGAATTTTGCGGCCGGCATGGATCCAGGCTCGCGCCTGGGCGATATCCAGCCCGTCCGGCGCGGCGTTCCAGGCCGGCGCCGCGCCCGTGGCCGGCTCCAGCACATAAGGCCTCAGGCGTTCGGGCACCGCAGAGGCGATCTTGCTGATCAGGTCGCGCGCGGCCTTGGCCAGCACGGGGTCGCCGCGTCCGGCCACCCACTGGGCGCCCAGCACCGCAGCCTCGATCTCGTCCGGCGTCAGCATCAGCGGCGGCATGTCGAAGCCCGCCTCCAGCACATAGCCCACCCCGGCCTCGCCTCGGATCGGCGCGCGCTGGCCGATCAGGGCGGCGATGTCGCGATAGACGCTGCGCTTGGAGGTCTCCAACTCGGCGGCGATGGCGTCGGCGGTCACTGGCGCATGGCTGCGGCGCAGGATCTGGATGATCTGGAATAGGCGTTCGGCGCGTCTCATGAGGACACCATGGCGGAGCTATGCTGACAGCATGCTGGCAGTAGGGTGGCGGTAGCAAGTCTCCATCGAACGCTGTTGGACGGAGACGAGAGATGATCACCCTGTACGCCACGGGCGCGGGCTTTGGCCTGCCGGAGTTGAGCCCCTACGTCACCAAGACCGAAATCCAGCTGATGATGGCCGGACTGCCCTATCTCAAGGAGCCGGGCAGCCGCGACACCGCGCCCAAGGGCCAGCTGCCTTGGATCGACGACGACGGCCAGAGGATCGGCGACTCCACCTTCATCCGCGCTCACATCGAGCGGAAATACGATGTCGACCTGGACGCCGGCCTCTCCGACCGCGACCGCGCCGAGGCCTGGGCCATCGAGCGGATGATCGAGAACCACCTGGGCTGGACCTCCGGCTTCTTCCGCTTCATGGACCCCGCCAACTTCGCCAAGGGCCCGGCCCACTGGTTCGACGGCGCGCCGGAAGAAATGCGCGAGACTCTGCGCCAGGGCCTGCTCGATGCGGTCTCGGCCAATATCCGCGCCGTCGGGGTGGGGCGCCACAGCCAGGACGAGATCGTCTGGCTGGGCACGCTGTCGCTGCGGGCTCTGGACGAGATCCTCGGCGACAAGGCCTTCCTGATGGCCGACCATCCGACCGGCGTCGACGCCATCGCCTTCGGCGTGTTGGCCGGGATACTGACCTCGTTCTTCGACTCGCCGCTGCGCCGCGAGGCCGAGCGTCACGACAACCTCGTGGCCTATGTCGACCGGATGATGGACCGCTTCTATCCGGCCCATCCGTGGAAGCTGCGCGAGGCCGCCTAGGTTTGGGCGCCTGACTCGGCCTAACTAGGGGCGGCGCTTCGGAGCGGAGCGCCGCCCCAATCCTTTGTCCGGGAAACAAGCCCATGGCCGTCGTTCATCTCAAGCGCTGGAACCTGTCGATGGGGACGGGCCAGCCCCTGGCCGTGATCGCCGGCCTCAACGTGCTGGAAAACCTCGACCTGGCCCTGGAGGTCGGGCGCGAGCTGAAGGCGATCACTGGCGAGTTGGGCCTGCCCTATGTGTTCAAGGCCAGCTTCGACAAGGCCAACCGCTCGTCGATCACCAGCTATCGCGGTCCGGGTCTGACGGAGGGCCTGGCCATGCTGGCCGAGATCAAGCGCGTGCTCGACGTGCCGATCGCCACCGACATCCACGAGAAGGAACAGGCCGAGTCGGTCGCCGCGGTCGCCGACCTGGTGCAGATCCCGGCTTTCCTGTGCCGCCAGACCGACCTGATCGTCGCCGCCGCCCGCGCCACCAGCGCCGCCGGCGGCTGGATGCACGTCAAGAAGGCCCAGTTCCTGGCGCCGTGGGACTGCAAGAACATCATCACCAAGGCCCGCGAAGCCGCGCCCAATCTCGACATCGTGCTGTGCGAGCGGGGCGCCTCGTTCGGCTACAACAACCTGGTGGTCGACATGCTGGGCATCCCGCAGATGCAGGCGCTGGGCGTGCCGGTGACCATCGACGCCACCCATGCCGTACAGCTGCCAGGCGCGGACCCGCGCACCAACGGCGGCTCGACCGGCGGACGGCGCGAGGGGGTGTCGGTGATCGCCAAGGCGGCCGTGGCGGCCGGCGCGGACGGCGTTTTCCTGGAGTTCCACCCCGAGCCCGACAAGGCGCTTTGCGATGGCCCCAGCTGCCTGCCGCTGGACGGCGCGGCCAGCCTGCTCAAGACCCTGAAGGCCCTGCACCAGGCGACGCGGGCCTAGGCGCAGACCGCATCCAGGGCTGATGCGCTCCACGACCGCTTGGGAACCGGCAGGCCGCGCGCGGCCATGGCGTTCTCCAGCGTCAGGGGCGCGGCGACCGCGGTCGCGTCGAAGTCGGCCTTGTAGAACGGGTGGCGCTCGGCCTTGTCCAGCGGCGTGAAGGTCACGCCCAGCGACCGGTAAAGCGCCAGCAGGCGCGGGGCCATGCGGGCGTCGAAGGCTCCCAGATGCATCAGCAGGACGTAGGGGATGTCCTTGCCGTAGAGCGTCTTCGACAGGCCGCGCGAATAGGCCAGGCTGTCCTCGGCGGCCTTCAGGTAGCTGGTCTCTAGCCCGGCGATGGCGGCTTGGTCATCCTTGGCCAGGCAGCGGGCATAGGCGCCGTTCCAGGCCCAGTCGTCGAAATTCAGGGTGACGCTGGCGATGTGATAGCCGCGCGCCTTCAGAATAGCGCGGGCGGCGGCGCGCTTTTCCGGGGTCTCGCCCTCGGACAGGAACGGATAGCGCAGCCAATGCCAGTCCGCGCCGCCCGACAGCTTCTCCAGCAGCGGCTCGTTGCGCGCCACCTCGGCTTCGAAGGCGCTGGGGTCCAGCTGGGCCAGGTTGAGGTGCGTCCAGGTGTGGTTGCCCAGCGGATGGCCGGCGGCGCGCCACATCGGCAGAACGTCGGCCGAATCCGGCTCGCGCTCCAACTGGACGCCGTTGACGAAACCATAGACCGGACCCGTCTTGGCTTCCTTCAGCGCGGCCAGGAAGTCGGCGGCGATGGCGACGCGGGTGACGCCAGGCGGCAGGGCGCTGTGGGCGGGCAGGTCGTCGACGGTGATCGCCACCTGGATCTTCGGCTTGGCGGCGGCGGCGGGCGTGGCGGCCAGGGCGGCGATCGCCAGCAGCAGGGCGGCCTTGATCATTTGAACAGCTCCAGCGGCACGGCCCGCGCCATGACGCGATAGCCTTCCAGGGACGGATGCAGGTGGTCGCCGGAGTCGTAGGCCGGCAGCAGGCGATCGGGCTTGGCGGGATCGCGCATGACCTTGTCCATGTCGATGACGGCGTCGAAGTTACCGGGCGCGCGGATCCAGGTGTTGATGGCCTGCCGGTCGCGCTCGTTCGCGGCGTCAGGATGGTAAAAGTCCGAACCGCCATAGGGCATGATGGTCGCGCCGATGATCTTGATCCCTCGGGCGCGAGCCTTGTGGACCATCTGGGCGTAGGCGGTGGTGATGCGGTCGACCAGGGCGGCGTGCTCCTCGTCGCTGACCGGCGCGTCGCGGGTCAGGTTCCCCAGGTCGTTGACGCCCTCCAGCACGATGGCCCAGCGCACGCCGCTCTGCATCAGCACGTCGCGATCGAAGCGGGCGGCGGCGTTGGGGCCCAGGCCGTCCAGCAGCACCCGGCCGCCGCCGACGCCCAGGTTCAGAACGCCGACTCCACGCGTCTTCGGATCGGCCTGCAGCCGGATCATCAGCGCATCGGGCCAGCGCAGATTGGTGTTGGGCTTCACGCCATAGCCGTCGGTGATCGAGTCGCCGATCACGGCGATCGCGCCGGCGGTCTTGCCGACCTCGACCTCGACGCCGGACAGCTGGAACCAGTGGTCGACGGTGGTGGCTCCGGGCAGGTCGGGGGACGAGACCTTGTCGCCCTTGGCGACGTAGGAGGTCGCGCGCGAGCCGGGATGGCTGGTCTGCACGGCTGGGGCCTTGTCGATGTGCAGCGTCACCGCGACGTCGGACAGGGCCGCCGCCGGCCAGGCGACCGGATCGGACAGGTATTCCGCGCCGGGCGGCACGGTCACCCACGCCTTGCCCGAGAAGGTCACCGCCCGGTCGGTCGCCGGATCGATCGCCGCGCCGGCCGGCGACAGTGGTCGGGCGATGCGTGTGGCGGTCACCTTGAGCGGCGTCGTGCCGAAGACATTGGAGATCCGCACCCGCAGCTTTGGACCGCCCAGGCTCAGGCGCACGATCTGGCGCAGGGTGGCGTCGTCCAGCGCGCCGGCGGGCAAGGCGTTGCGCTCTTCCGGAACCTGCTGGGCGCTGGCCCAGGCGCCGGCCCACCGGGTCTCGACGTGGCCGACGGTCGAGAACGAGAGCGCGAGAGCGGCGGCGAGGCCAAGTGCGCGGCGGGTGATCATGCGGGGTCCGTCCTCGTCGGATCGGGTCGATAATCGCGCTCGCGATACTCAAAGCCGTCGAAGTCGGCCGGATGGCCCGCGCCCGACAGGTCCTGGCAGGCCATGCCGACGAAGGCGCCCGTGAAGTTGGGCGCGCCGGGGCTGGTGGCCTCGTCCGACAGGATGCTGGCGTCGAACACCTGCGGCAGCCAGGTCCAGGCGATCCCGTCCAGGCTCCAGGCGAAGCGCAGACGCTCGAAGTCGACCTCAACCCGCAGATGGATCGGTCCCGGCGGCAGCAGCATCGGCTCGGTGAAGGCGTCGGCCTGGGCCGCGTCGGGCAGGGCCGACATCACCTGGATGCAGCGGCCGCGGGCGTCGCAGTGGGTGACGTGCAGATAGTGGAATTTGCTCTGGCCATAATAGCAGACCAGGCCGGCGGCCTGTTGGAAGTGCTGGGGCTCGAAGTCCATCACGGTCGAGGCCGAATAGCAGAAGGCCTGTTGGCGGCGAGCGACAAGGGCCTGGCGATACTGGCTGCCAAGGCTCTCGCGCCCGTGCAGACGCAGACGGCCGGGACGATCGGTCAGGCTGAAGAGGTCGTCCGGCCAAGGCGAGCGCAGCCACTGGAAGTCTATGGGCAGGTCCGGGCCGTCGAACGCCGTCCGCGCCGGTGCGGACGGGACGGGATGCGGCGGCAGGTCGGGCGCGGGAACGCTCAGGCTGGGCAGGCCCAGGCCGTCCACCGTGCGAAGCCAGCCGTCCTCGCCCCAGACCATCGGCTGGATCGCCGTCTCGCGTCCCAGGACGCAGCGGCCCCGGTTGGGCAGGGGACGGCCGCACAGATAGACAGCCCAGGTCTGTCCGTCCGGGGTCTCCACCAGATCGGCGTGACCAGCGCGCTGCAGTTCCGCGTCGGGGCGGGTGCGCGAGCTCAGGATGTAGGTGTCGGGATGCAACTCGTACGGCCCGGCGATGTCGCGCGCGCGGGCCATGGTCACCGCGTGGTTCCAGCCCGTGCCGCCCTCGGCGGTCAGCAGGTAGTACCAGCCGTCGCGCTTGTAGAGGTGCGGCGCCTCGGTCAGGCCCAGCGGCGTGCCCTCGAAGATCACCTTGCGCTCGCCGATCAAGGCGCGCTCGGCGGGGCCGTATTCCTGCAGCACGATGCCGGCGAAGCGGTTGCGGCCCGGGCGGTGGTCCCACAGCATGTTGACCAGCCACTTGCGGCCGTCGTCGTCGTGGAACAGCGACGGATCGAAGCCGCTGCTGTTGAGGAACACCGGGTCGGACCAGTCGCCGTCGATGGTCTCGCAGGTGACCAGATAGTTGTGGAAGTCGCGCAGGGACGCGCCCGACGCCCCGCCCACGGTGGTGCGGCCATAGCGCTTCACGTCGGTGTAGATCAGGTGAAACTTGCCGTCGGCGTGGGTCAGGCACGGCGCCCAGACGCCGCACGAGTCGGGCGCGCCCAGCATGTTCAGCTGGCTGGGCCGGTTCAGCGGCCGGGCGATCAGCCGCCAGTTCACCAGGTCGCGCGAGTGGTGGATCTGCACGCCGGGGAACCACTCGAAGGTCGAGGTGGCGATGTAATAGTCCTCGCCGACGCGGACGATGGACGGGTCGGGATTGAAGCCCGGCAGGATCGGATTGCGGATCATGCGACGGCCTTTCGGTCGCGGACCAGGGTCCAGAGCAGCACCGCGCCTAACAGGTCGAGGACGCCCAGCGCCAGGAAGAAAGGGTCGTAACCGACGGTCGCCACGAGCCCGCCGATCAGCAACGAGAAGATCAGCACGCCCAGATTTCCCATCGTCCCGGCCATGCCGGCGACGGTGGCGACCTCGTTGCGGCGGAAGAGGTCGGACGACAGGGTGATCACGGTCACCGACAGGGTCTGGTGGGCGAAGCCGCCCAGGCACAGCAGGGCGATGGCGGCGTAGGGGCTCTCGACCCGGCCGACGAAGGCCATGCCGGTCATCATCAAGGCGCCCACCGTGAAGGCGCCGCGCCGGGCGTTGATCAGGCTGACGCCGCGCCGCTGCAGGAAGGCCGCGACGGTGGGGCCGAACAGGCAGCCCAGGTCGGCCGCCACGAACGGCAGCCAGGCGAAGAGGGCGATGGCCTTCAGGTCAAAGCCGCGCACCTTGGTCAGGTACAGCGGCACCCAGAAGGCCAGGGTGCCCCAGGTGGGATCGGCCAGGAAGCGGGGCAGGGCGATGCCCCAGAAGTTGCGACGCTTGAGCAGCTGCAGGATCGACGGCTTGGCGCCGTCGCCGATCAGATGGGTTTCCTGGCCTGCAGCGATGTGCTCGCGTTCGGCGTCGGACAGGGCCGGATGGGTGGCCGGCGACTGGTAGAACTTCAGCCACAGCGCCACCCAGACCAGCCCCAGGGCCCCCGCCAGCACGAAGGCCGCGCGCCAGTTCCAGGAGAGGATCGCCCAGGCCACCAGCGGCGGGGCCAGCATCGAGCCGACCGACGCCCCGATGTTGTAAACGCCGCCGGCGTGGCCGCGCTCCTTGGCCGGAAACCACTCGGAGACCGCTTTCATGCCGGCGGGATTGGCCGAGCCCTCGGCGAAGCCCAGCAGGCCGCGCAGCCCGGCCAGCATCGGCCAGTTGGCGGCCAGGCCGTGCGCCATGGTGATCAGCGACCAGGCCGTGGCGAAGATCGCGAAGCCGGTCTTCAGCCCGATGACGTCCAGCACGTAGCCGCAGACCGGCTGCAGCATCACGCCCAGCTGGAAGGCCCCGGTGATCCAGCCATATTCCTTCTCGCCAATGTGCAGGTCGGTCAGCACGGTGGGAGCGGCGACGCCCAGGGTGGCGCGGGTCAGGTAGTTGACGATCGCGCCCAGCATGATCAGGCCGATCATCCACCAGCGCAGAGCCTTGATCGTTCGCGCGGCCATTGGATGTCGGTCTCCCCGGGGCGGATGGTTTTCTTTGGACGTTACCGGTCCCATCTCGCGGCGCGCAAGGTGGCGCGTGGTCGTAGAGCTGTCTAGGTCAGACCATCGGAAATAGAGATCAGATCAATGCGGCCTGGCCGAACCGGTGACCGGGACCTGCGTTTCACAGCCGGCAGCCAGCACAGGAGATCCGTCATGCCCGCCAAGTCCGCCGCCCAGCAGAAGGCCGCCGGCGCGGCCCTGTCCGCCAAGCGCGGCGACACGCCCAAGAAGGACCTCAAGGGCGCGTCGAAATCGATGCTGTCGATGAGCGAGACCGAGCTCGAAAAGATGGCGTCGACCAAGCGCAAGGGTAAACCCGAGCACGTCAAGCCCTAGCGCCGCAGGGCGATGGCCGGCCGCCCGAGGACGGCCGGCTTAGTCTCAGCCCAGGGCGTGCTTGTAGAGCGTCAGCAGCTCGGCCCAGGCCTTCTCGGCCAGAGGCTCGTTGTAGACTTGGCTGCCCTTGACGGTCCAACCGTGCGCCGCGCCGGCATAGACCTCGATCTTGCTGGGCCGCTTGGCGGCGTCCAGCGCGACCTTCAGCTTGTCCTTCACGGTCGGGTCCTGCTTGTCGTCGTTGTCGGCGACGGCGACCAAGTAGTCCGACTTGCTCTGTGGCAGGGTCAGGTGCGGGCTGGCGGGGGCGTCGGTCACTAGGCCGCCGCCGTGGAAGCTGGCCACCGCGCCGACGCGCGACGAGACCGCCGCCGCCGTACGGAACGCCAACGGGCCGCCCATGCAGTAGCCCTGGGTTCCGACCTTCTTCTTCTTGTTGGTCTGGGGCAGGCTGTCGAGGAAGGCGATATAGGCGACCGCATCGCGATCGGTGCCTTCCGGCGTCACGGTGGCCCGCAGCGGCGTCAGCTTGGCGCGATCCTCGGGATTGGCGAAGTTGAAGCCGCTCTCGGCTACCGGCGCCTTCTTGGCGCGGTAATAGAGGTTGGGCACCAGCACCACATGGCCCTCGACCGCGAGGCGACGGCCCATGTCGCGGAACACCGGCCGCAGGCTGACGACGTCGGGCCAGACCACCACGGCCGGCCAGGAGCCCTTGCCTTCGGGATAGTAGAGCGCCGCGTCGGCCGTGCCGTCCGGGGTCTTGATCTCGACGTCCTTCTCGACCACCGGGGCGCCGGCATGGGCGGCTCCGCCGACGCCGGCCGCCAGCACCGTCATCAGGCCGAAGGCCCGACGCGAAACGGTGGGATCATGGATCAAGCCCTGGTGGATATCGTCGTCACACATGCCGGTCCTCGCGATGGAAATGGAAGCGCAATCGGATTGAAGCACCGCGTCGTTGAACGCTGGTGTCCGATTGTTGCCGGGATCGCGGGAAGAGGGAAGGGCGCGCCTGGGTCCCCGCGTCAAAGACTGGGACCGCCATCCGCCTGACGGTCCCAGGAGTGAGGGGAGTTATCCATGGGCCATGTCGAGCGGTCAGGAACGCCCGGCCCACTGCGATAGCGGTAACAATATCCCTGCCGTCGTCAACCTTCGCGTGCGTGTAGTGCGGTTCAACGCGAGCGTGAGCGCCGTTTCGCCGGCGCGTCCATTCCAATTTGTTTCGTGCCTGCAATGTCTTGCGGGTCATTTGAGATTTCGACGGATGCGTAAATTTTTTTCCGAGCGGCGCGGCGACGTCATGATCCCCGAAATTGCCTGCGAAAATAACCGATACAGCGCTGTCAAAAGCTGCTTGACCGCCGCGAGAGACCGATGTTACCGCTAACTAGTCGAGACCGAGGAGTCGCGTCGGCGCATCGTCGCTGACTATGTCTTCGGGTTTTTGACAGTGGCGTAACAAAAAAACCAAGCCCCGACGCCCGGGGCTCAGCGCGGGGAAACGTTTATGAAGCGACATCGTCGTTCGAGGACCGCTGTGTCCTTTATGGCTCTCTCGATGGCGGCTTTCGCCGCTGGCGAGGGTCATGCCCAACAGGCCAATGATGCTCAGACCGTGGAAGAGGTGATCGTCACCGGCATCCGCGCGTCGCTCGAGCGATCCATCCAGATCAAGCGCACCAACAGCGGCGTGGTCGATGCGATCTCGGCCGAAGACATCGGCAAGTTCCCGGACACCAACCTGGCGGAGTCCCTCCAGCGCATCACGGGCGTGTCGATCGACCGCACCAACGGCGAAGGTTCGCAGGTGACGGTCCGCGGCTTCGGCGGCGGCTTCAACCTGGTCACGGTCAACGGCCGCACCATGCCGACGGCCAACGTCGCCACGGTCGGCGGCGACCAGTCGGCCGACTTCGCCAGCGGCACCAGCCGCTCGTTCGACTTCTCGAACCTGGCCTCCGAAGGCGTCACCACGCTGGAAGTCTACAAGACCGGCCGCGCCGCCATCCCGTCGGGGGGCATCGGCGCCACCATCAACGTCAAGACGCGTCGTCCGCTGGACGGCAAGAGCGGCCTGACCGGCAGCCTGGGCGTCAAGGGCGTCTATGACGAGGGCGTCGACAAGTCCCTGGTGGGCGCCGACAAGATCACGCCGGAAGTCTCGGGCCTGCTGAACTGGCTCGACGATTCCGAGAAGTTCGGCATCGGCGTGTTCGGCAGCTACCAGAAGCGCAACTTCACCAGCCGCAGCGCCACGTCCAACGACTGGAACATCCGTCGCTATTCGGATTTCATCAACCCGGCCAACGGCTTCGTCCGCGCCAACGGCGCGACCGTCATCACCAACGCGCCGGCCAACGGCAATACGTTGGTGGCGATCCCCAACGACAGCCGCTACCACTTCTCCGAAGGCGAGCGCGAGCGCCTGAACGGCCAGCTGTCGGTGCAGTTCAAGCCGGTCGAAAGCCTGACCCTGACCGCCGACGCGCTCTATGCGCAGAACAAGTCGTTCGAGCGCCGCAACGACAGCACCAACTGGTTCAACCGTCCGTTCGACAAGGTGACCTTCGACAGCAACCCGGTCGTCGCCACGGCCGTGCTGCTGCAGGAAAACCTCAGCGGCACCAAGGACATGGGCTTCGAGCAGCAGTATCGCGCCAACAAGGACACCTTGAAGTCCTATGGCCTGAACGCCGCCTGGGACCTGTCCGACCGCTTCCACGTCAATGTCGACGGTCACATCTCCAAGACCGACAGCGCCCCGGACGCGCCGAACGGCACTAGCATGACCTCGGTCAGCATCGGCGCGCCGATCGTCTCGTCCCACGCGGTGGACTACAGCGGCAAGATCCCGGTCCAGACGATCGCGATCAACGACGCCGCGCCGCGCGGCAACGCCAACGGCCTGCTGGACGTCGGCGACCTGGGCAGCCAGGTGGCCCGAACCTCGTCCCAGCGCCAGCGTCAGGACATCAAGGAAATCCGCGTCGACGCCGGTTGGGAGCTGGATGACAACGGCAGCCGCTTCGACTTCGGGGCCGACTACCGCACGTCCAAGATGATCCAGACCAGCCTGAACACCCAGCAGGACCTGGGCAGCTGGGGCATCTCGAACCCGGGCGACGTCAAGCAGTACGCCGGCAACCTGGTCACCAGCTTCTGCCTGGCCTGCCAGTTCAACACCTTCGATCCCAAGCAGAGCGGGGCGGGCCTGACCTCGTTCCGCGCCGACGCCATCGACCTCTATAACGCCCTGTCGCCGGTCTATGTGGCGCGCGGCAACGCCGTTGGCGTCACCGGCCAGGACAACAACCGCGTCGACGAGGACATCTCGGCCGTCTACGCCCAGCTGACCTGGAAGGCCGAACTGGCGGGGCGTCCGGCGACCGTGGTCACCGGCGTGCGCTACGAGCAGACCGAGGTTAATTCGGTCTCGCTGATCCGTACGCCGCGGGCCATCGTCTGGACCGCCGACAACGACTTCCGCGTCGACACCACCTCCACCTACCAGCCGGTCTCCGGCGAGGGGAAGTACAGCAACCTGCTGCCCTCGTTGGACTTCCAGATCGACATGACCGACGACGTGGTCGGCCGCTTCTCGTTCAGCCGCACGATCGCGCGGCCGGACTACGGCAACCTGTTCGCCTCGATGTCGGCGGGCGCGCCCAACCGGCCGGTGGCCAACGGCGCCATCCCGCTCGGCACCAGCGGCAATCCCGACCTGGAGCCGCTGATCTCCGACAACTTCGACGTGTCGGTCGAGTGGTACTACAAGCCCAGCAGCTACATTTCGGCGGGCTTCTTCGAGAAGCGGGTCAACAACTTCGTCGGCACCGGCACCGTCACCCAGAACCTCTTCGGTCTGCGTGACGCCAGCTCTGGCCAGGCGGGCACCCGTTCGGGCGACGCCCGGGCCAGCCTGACCGCCATCGGCGCCAACCAGACCGACGTCAACCTGTTCACGATGACGGCGCTGATCCAGCAGACCGGCTCCGTGGCGGCGGCGACGGCCCAGTTCCAGGCCAATCGCGGTCCGAGCGGCGACCTGAACCAAGCCTTCGCCGACCAGATCCTGGCCGCTTACGACATCGAACCGAACTCGGCCGACCCGCTGTTCAACTTCAACGTCTCGCGGCCGATCAACAACCGGACGGGCAAGATCCACGGCTTCGAAATCGCCGGTCAGCACTTCTTCGGCGACACCGGCTTCGGTATCGCCGGCGCCTACACCATGGTGCGCGGCGATGTCGACTTCGACGTCGGTTCGGACCCGGGTCAGGACCAGTTCGCGCTGCTGGGTCTGAGCGACACGGCCAACGCCACGCTGATCTACGACAAGCACGGCGTCTCGGCTCGCCTAGCCTACAACTGGCGTGACCGGTTCCTGCAAGCCACCAACCGCGGCGGTTCGCGCAACCCCGTGTTCGTCGAGCCCTTCGGTCAGCTCGACTTCAACATCAGCTATGATGTCACCGACAAGCTGGCGGTTTCGCTGGAAGGCATCAATCTGACGCGCGAAAGCCTGCGCACCTATGCTCGTGACGAGAACGAGCTGTGGTTCGCCCAGGAGCTGGACAGGCGCTTCCTCCTCGGCGCCCGCTATCGCTTCTAGACGACACACAAGCTGGTGAAGGGAAGGGCCGCTGTTCGCAGCGGCCCTTTTCTTCCGAAGCGGCGTAGGATCGGCGCAAAGGGCCGTTCGACGCGAAAGGCGCGCATGACAAACCGAGTGCTGCTTAACAATATCGACCACGCCGATCTGAAGGCGGCGGTCGGCCACGGGCCGGAGTTCGGCGACAACATCAATCTGGCGCTGGTGCTGCCCACCGAGTTCGAGGCCGTGCAGCGCGAATATCCGATCCTGCTGCGCAAGGACCCGGCCGGAGACATCCAGGCCGTCGCCTTGCTGGGGTTCGATCGCGACGAGAACCTGTTCCTCGAGGGCGGACGCTGGGCAGCGCGCTACGTGCCGGCGGTCCAGCAACGTGGCGCCTTCTCGATCGCCCTGCAGGACACCGGCGCGGGCGAGCCGACGCCGATGATCCATGTGGATCTCGACCACCCTCGCATCAGTCGGACGCAAGGCGAGCCGCTGTTCCTGCCGGCCGGCGGCAACGCGCCGTATCTGCGGCACATGATGGCGGTGCTGGGCGTGATCTATGACGGACTGGAGGTGGCCGGACCGATGTACGCCGCCTTCGCCGCCCTGGACCTGATCCAGCCTGTCGAGATCAACATCGCGCTGGAAGGCGGCGCGTCTTACGACCTGCCGAACTTCCTCGCCGTCTCGGCCGAGCATCTGGCGGCGCTGTCGGGTCCGGACCTGGAGCGCATGCACCAGTCGGGCCTGCTGCGAGCCGCCCAATGGCTGATCTCGTCGATGGGCAATATCGAGCACCTCGTCGAGCTGAAGAACCGGCGGTCGGCGGCGTCATGACGGCGGCGGCGCGCAAGGTGCTGGAGACCACGGTCGCCTCGCCGGCGGACATCCCGTTCGACGCAGTGCTGCGGGGCCAGACCCCGATGGTCTTCAAGGGCCTGGCGCGCGACTGGCCGTTGGTGAAGGCGGGGCGGGAGTCGCCTCGGGCCGCCATGACCTATCTGTCCTCGCACGATCGCGGCGGACCGCTGCTGGCCTATGTCGGCGCGCCGGAGATCAAGGGTCGCTTCTTCTACGACGCCACCCGCACGGCCATGAACTTCCGCGCCGAACGGGCGGGGCTGGCCGACATCCTCGGCCGCATCGAAGCCGGGCTCGGTCAGGACGACGGGCCGTCGCTCTATGTCGGCTCCACCGATCTCGACGCCTATTTCCCCAGCCTGCGCGCCGAGAACGACCTGGGTCTGGGCGCCGAGGCCTTCGGCGCCGAGCCGCCGCTGGCCAGCATCTGGATCGGCAATCGCACGGTGGCGGCGGCCCACTACGACATGTCCAACAACATCGCCGTCTGCGCGGTGGGGCGTCGGCGTTTCACGCTTTTCCCGCCCGAGCAGGTCGCCAATCTCTATCCCGGTCCGCTGGAGCCGACCCCGGGCGGCCAGGTGGTCAGCCTCGTCGACTTCGACGCGCCGGACTTCGAGGCCCATCCGCGCTTTCGCGACGCGCTCGCCGCCGCCCAGGTCGCCGACCTCGAGCCCGGCGACGTGCTGGTCTATCCGGCGCTGTGGTGGCACCAAGTCGAGGCGCTCGACCCCTTCAACGTGCTGGTCAATTACTGGTGGAACGCCGCGCCGGGTTTCATGGACACGCCCATGACGACGCTGCTGCACGGCCTGCTGAGCCTGCGCGACCGGCCGGACTTCGAGAAGCGGGGCTGGAAGGCCCTGTTCGACTACTACCTTTTTGGGCCCGCCGACCAGGCCGGCGCGCATCTGCCGGACGGCGCGCGCGGTCCGCTGGGGCCGATGGACCCAATGAAGGCCCGGCGCTTGCGAGCCCAGCTGCTGGACCGGCTGAACAGATAAGAACGAGGGAGGATGGCGTGAACGGTCAGATCGTGAAGAAGGTGGTCGTCGCCGGCGGCGGCTCCTCCGGCTGGATGGCGGCGGCGGCCCTGTCGCGGCAGCTGGGCCCGCTGCTGGACATCACCCTGGTCGAGTCCGACGACATCGGCACGGTCGGGGTGGGGGAGTCCACGGTGCCGACGGCCCGCACCTTCAACGCCCTGCTCAATCTGGACGAACAGGAGTTCATGAGCGCCTGCCAGGCGACCTTCAAACTGGGCATCTCGTTCGAGAACTGGGGCGAGATCGGCGACCGCTACATCCACTCGTTCGGCCAGATCGGCAAATCCACCTGGCTGGGCAGCTTCCATCACTTCTGGCTGCAGGCCAGGGCGCAGGGCTTCGGCGGCGATCTGGGCGATTACTGCCTGGAGCTGAAGGCGGCCGAGCAGGACCGGTTCTACACCGACGACAATTCGCCGGTGAACTACGCCTACCACATCGACGCCGCCCTCTATGGCCGCTACCTGCGCCAGAAGTGCGAGGACAAGGGCGTCCGTCGCGTCGAGGGCAAGATCGCCAGCGTCCGCATGCGCGCCGAAGACGGCCATATCGAGGCCCTGGTGTTGGAGTCGGGCCAAGTTATCGAGGGCGACCTCTTCGTCGACTGTACGGGCTTTCGCGGCTTGCTGATCGGGGACACCCTGGGTGTCGGCTTCGAGGACTATGGCGAGTGGCTGCCCAACGACCGCGCCTGGGCGGTGCAGACCAGCACCGACGTCCCGCCCGGCCCCTATACCCGCGCCATCGCCCACAAGGCCGGCTGGCTATGGGGCATACCGTTGCAGAAGCGGGTCGGCAACGGCCTGGTCTATTCCAGCCAGTTCATGACCGACGAAGAGGCCTTGCAGCAGCTCCACGACATGGTCGAGGGCGAGATGCTGATGGATCCGAAGCTGATCCGCTTCCGCGCCGGTCGCCGCCACAAGGCCTGGCACAAGAACTGTGTCTCGCTGGGCCTGGCCGCCGGCTTCATCGAGCCTCTGGAATCGACCTCGATCCACATGATCATGATCGCCATTCACCGGCTGCTGCAGCTGTTCCCGTTCCAGGGCTGCAACGACGCGCTCAGCGACCGCTTCAACAATCTCGCCAACGACGAGATCGAGAAGATCCGCGACTTCATCGTCCTGCACTACAACGTCACCGAACGCACCGACAGCCCGTACTGGGACCACTGCCGGACGATGAATATCCCCGACAGCCTGCGTCACCGGATCGAGCTGTTCCGCGAGAACGGCCATGTGTTCCAGGCTCCGGGCGAGCTGTTCCAGATCGACTCTTGGTTGCAGGTGATGTTGGGCCAGAGGCTGGAGCCGAAGGCCCATCACCACATGGGCCGGCTGATGCCTCCCGAGCAGCTGCGCCGGGCCCTGGATGACCTGAAGGGCAATATCGGTCGCGCGGTCGAACGCATGCCGTCCCACCAGGCCTTCATCGACCGCTACTGCCCCGCCTAGGAGCCGCGCCATGCCGTCCGCAACAGGGATCGACCGTCGTGGCCTGCTGATCGGCGGCGCGGGTCTGATGACCGCGTCGTCCGCCTGGGCGGGGGCTCAGGCCGAGGTGATCGTCGAGACGGTCGAAGGGCGTCTGCGAGGGCTCAGCGCCGACGGCGTCGACGTCTTCCGCGGCGTGCCCTATGGCGCGAGCGTCTCGGGCGCGCATCGCTTCAAGCCGGCCCGGCCCGCCGCGCCCTGGACGGGCGTGCTGGACGCCACCCGCCTGGGAACGCCGTCCTTGCAGGACCCGGGCACGGTCTATGGCGTCAACGAGCCCGCGCCGGGCGAGGATTGTCTGGTGCTGAACCTTTGGAAGCCCGCCGGCGGCGGCTCGGGCCGCCCGGTCATGGTCTACTGCCATGGCGGCGGGTTCACCACCGGCTCGGCGGGCAGCACCGCCCAGGACGGCTCCAACCTCGCCCGCGAGCACGACGTGGTGGTGATCTCCACAAACCACCGGCTGGGCCTTCTGGGCTATCTGTGCCTGACCGAACTGGGCGGGCAGGACTATGCCGGTTCCGGCAATCAGGGCCTCTCCGACATCGTGCTGGCCCTCAAGTGGGTGGCGCGCAACATCGCCGCATTCGGCGGCGACCCGGGCAATGTCACGATCTTCGGCGAGTCCGGCGGCGGGGCCAAGGTTTCGTGCCTCTACGCCATGCCCTCGGTTGCGCCGCTGTTTGCGAAGGCGGCGATCCAGAGTGGTCCGGCGGTGCGCATCGGCACGTTGGACGCCGCCGCCCAGACCACTCGCCTGCTGCTGGATGAACTCGGCATCGCGAAGGCCGACTGGCGCAGGCTGCTTGAGGTTCCGGCTCCCACGCTGCTCGACGCCCAGAAGGCCCTGGCCAGGCGCACGCCCAGCAACAGCGGCGGCTGGAAGGGCATCTCGTCGGTCGGTCCGGGTCACTACGGCCCGCTGGTCGACGGCGGGCTGTTGCCGCATCACCCCTTCGATCCCGCCGCGCCGGACAGCGCCGCCGACAAACCGCTGATCATCGGCTGGCTGGACAGCGAGGCGGCGTTCTTCGCCTGGCAATCCAACGATGCCGCCGCCTTCAGCCTCGACGAAGCCCAGCTGCGGACACGCCTGGAGAAGACGCTGGGCGCCAACGCCCAGCGGATGATCGACGCCTGCCGCACCGATCGTCCCGGCGCGACGCCGACCGACGTGTATCTGGCCGTCGAAAGTGTGCGCAGCATGGGGATCGGATCGATCGTCACCGCCGAGCGCAAGGCCGCGCAGGGCAGGGCGCCGGTCTACTACTACAATCTCTCGTACCGCTCGAACCGCAAGGCGCCGGGCTCGGACCGCGAATTGGGCGCGATGCACGCCAGCGACATTCCCTTGGTCTTCAACAACGTCGCCTCGCCCGACACCCTGGCCGGAAGCCGCGCGGACCGCGCCGAGGCCGCCCGCAACATGAGTCGGATGTGGGCCAACTTCGCCCGCACCGGACGTCCGACCGCGCAGGGACAACCCGCTTGGCCCGCCTACGACACGCGCACCCGGCACACGATGGTGATCGACGTGCAGTGCGAAGTCGTCGCGGACCGCTTCGCCGCCCAGCGTCGCCTCTGGGCGGAACTGGATCCGCCGTCGGCCTGAGGCGCAGGTCGCGCCTATCCGGCGGCTGAGCGTGGCCCGTGGGCGACGGCTTGGGCCGCGATGGCGACCTGGGTGCGATTGTGGACGTTGAGCTTGCGCATCAGCGCGGTCATGTGAGCCTTGACCGTGGCCTCGGCGATGCCGAGGTCGAAGGCGATCTGCTTGTTCAGCAGACCTGAATTGACGCCTTCGAGAACCTTCATCTGGGTGGGCGTGAGGCCGAACACGGCCTTCAGATCCCGGTCGATAACGCGGACTTCCGTCGTAGTCATTTCCTGACCCCCTTCATTTCATCCCTGCGCAGCCATCGCGAGATGGCGCGGCACCCGCTTGTTGTGTCGGCCGGTCATGTCGGTCGATCAGGGGTTGCTCGTTCGGATGTTAGCGTTATCTGTTGGACAAGTTCAAGTGTTTTTGACGATGTGAGCGTGAACATCGTGTCGCATTCGTCGGTAAGCTAAAACCTGTCATACAGGTTTGGCGATTTGGGCTATGACTCCGTTGCGTGTCGGCCCACAGCCGATCGACAGCCGCTTTCTCCGCGAGGCGAACGGGGCGATGGTCGCGCAGCTGGACTGGAGACGAGGGGATGAGCGAAGGCCGCTTGGCCGACCGGGCGTATACGGGGATCGTGGAGATGATCAACGCCGACGGCCTTGCGGTTGGCGATCGTCTGCCGTCCGAGGCGCGTCTGGCGGAGATCTTCGGCATGTCGCGCACCGTCGTGCGCGAGGCCCTGGTCCGGCTGGCCGCCGACGGCATCACCGAGGCGCGGCGTGGGGCGGGGTCGTTCATCAAGAACCGTCCGTCCGACAAGCTGGGCGCCTACATGCCGCTCTCCGAACTGCCCTCGACGCTGGGCAGCTACGAGGTGCGCTTCGTGCTCGAGGCCGAAGCCGCGCGGCTGGCGGCGGCGCGGCGGTCGGACGAGGAGATGGCCAGCATCGAAGAAGGCCTCCAGCACCTGCGCGCCGCGCTGCTGTCCAACGATCCGGCCCACGTCGAGGACATGGAGTTGCACCGCCGCATCGTGCTGGCGACCGCCAATCCGGCCTTCCTGATGGCGTTCGAGGCGCTGCAGTCGGATGTCGACCGGATCATGCGCGCCGGGGTCGGCATCTCGCGCTCGCGACCGCCGGAGGCCATCGGCGAGATGATGCGCGAGCACGAGATGATCGTCGAAGCGATCCGCGCGCAGGACGGCGACGGCGCCGCCCTGGCCATGCGCTGGCATCTATCGCAGGGCCGAAAGCGGCTAATGCCCTGACAGGGTCCAGGCGCGGCCTTCGCTGGCCTCCAGCCAGGTCAGCGCCGCGTCACGCAGCTGCTGCGGCGAGGCGCTTGCGGCCAGCAGGGTCGCCGCCTCGTCCGCCTGCGGATGCTCCAGGGTGGCCAGCTGACTGCTCAGCAGGCTGACGGGCATGTAGTGGCCGGTCCGAAGGGCGAGCCGGCGCTGGAGTTCGTCCGCGTCGGCGTCGAGCAACACGAACCGGGTGGGCGCCGAGATGGCGGCTCGAAGGCGGTCACGATAGCTGCGCCGTAACGCCGAACAGGCCGCGACGGCCGTCCCGTCCGCCGCCAGGGTCCGGCCCAAGGCCGAGCCCAGCCGATCCAGCCATGGCCAGCGATCGTCGTCGGTCAGGGGCTCGCCGGCGCTCATCTTGGCGATGGCGGCCGCGTCGTGAAAATCGTCGCCGTCCAGGAACGGACAACCCAGGGCCTGGGCCAGGACCGCGCCCAGCGTCGACTTTCCGCTGCCGCTTACCCCCATGATGATGACGGCGACGGGCTTGGGTCCGGCGGGGGGAGGGGACGGCTGCAAGCGGCTTCCTTGGGCTGATCGGCGACAAGGCGTCGGGCGGTCGGCAGGCCAGCCGAGCGGTGGAAGCCAAGGTCTTAGAGCCAAGCTGGGCAGGCGAGAACTACGACCATGGTCGTGGATGGCGGCCCGCTTGCGACGCCGTATCCGTGGTCTAAGACACGCAAGGAAGCGGCATGAGAGTCATCCTACTGGCGGCGGTGATCCTGACGTCCGCGTCGCCCGCCCTGGCCGCGACCTCGTCGGTTCTTCTCACGGCTCCCGATGATCCGCGCGCGGTCCGCGTCAAGGGCGTCGGCGATGGCCGGGCCGACGACACCGACGCCGTCCAGAGCGCCATCGACGCCGCCCGCGACAAGACCGGCCACGGCCTGGTGTTCCTGCCGTCGGGCCGCTATCGCCTCAGCCGCAGCATCCTGGTGCCCCCAGGCGTGCGCATCTTCGGGGTCGGAGCCACACGGCCGGTCTTCGTGCTCGGCGCCAACACCCCCGGCTTCCAGAAGGGCGTGGGCACGATGGTCGTGTTCACGGGTGGCGATCAGTACGCCGTCGGCCGCATCCCCGTGCCGGTTCCGACCGTGGTCGGCGCCAAGGAAGAGGTGCGCGACGCCAATTCCGGCACCTTCTATTCGGCGCTGAGCAATGTCGACATCGAGATCGGCGCCGGCAATCCGGCCGCGGCGGGTGTGCGCTTCCGCATGGCCCAGCACGCGTTCCTCAGCCACATGGACTTCCGCCTAGGCTCGGCCTTCGCCGGCGTCTACCAGGCGGGCAATGTCATGGAGGACGTCCACTTCCACGGCGGCCGCTATGGCATTGTCACCGAGAAGACCTCGCCGGCCTGGCAGTTCACGCTGCTGGACTCGACCTTCGACGGCCAGCGCGACGCGGCGATCCGCGAGCACGAGGTCGACCTGACCCTGGTCAATGTGGCGATCAAGAATACGCCGGTCGGCATCGAGATCGACAAGGGCTACAGCGACAGCCTGTGGGGCAAGAACGTTCGCTTCGAGAACGTCTCCAAGGCCGGCGTCGTCATCTCGGCCGAGGACAACGTCTTCACCCAGGTGGGCTTCGACAATGCGGTGGCCTCCGACACCCCGGTGTTCGCCCGCTTCCGCGACAGCGACAAGACCGTGGCCGGCAAGGGCCGCGCCTATCGGGTGAAGTCCTTCACCTACGGCCTGACCCTGCCGGGTCTTGGCCAGATGGGCGAGTACAAGACCATGGTCGACCAGGCGGCGCTGCCGGCCTTGCCCGCCGCTTCGCCGCCCGCGCTGCGGGCCCTGCCGCCGGTGGCCGAGTGGACCAACGTCAAGACCCTGGGCGTGAAGGGCGACAGCGAGACCGACGACACCGCCGCCTTGCAGAAAGCGATCGCCAGCCACCGCGTGCTCTATCTGCCGACCGGCTTCTACAAGGTGTCCGACACCCTGAAGCTGCGGCCCGACACCGTGCTGATCGGCCTGCACCCGGCGACGACCCAGCTGTTCATTCCCGACGGCAATCCGCGCCATGCTGGCGTCGGGGCGGTCACGCCGATCATTGAGACGCCCAAGGGCGGCGATAATGTCCTGGCCGGGATCGGCCTCTTCACCGGTCGCGTCAATCCGCGCGCCTCTGCGCTGCTGTGGCGGTCGGGCGAGGCCTCGCAGGTCACCGACGTCAAGATCATGGGCGGCGGCGGCACGCCGACCATGGACGGCAAGCCGCTGGGCGCGGCCCAGGCCCGAAGCGGCGACCCCGTGGCCGACGGCCGCTGGGACGCGCAATATCCCAGCATCTGGGTCACCGACGGCGGCGGCGGGACCTTCGCTAATGTCTGGAGCCCCAACACCTTCGCCTCGGCCGGCTTCTACATCTCCGACACCAAGACGCCGGGCCACATCTACGAGGTCTCGGTCGAGCACCACGTGCGCAACGAGTTCGTGCTCGACAACGTCCAGAACTGGGAGTTCCTGGCCCCGCAGACCGAGCAGGAGGTCGGCGACGGCCCGGACGCGGTCTCGTTCGAGATCCGCAACTCGCGCAACATCCTGCTGGCCAACTATCACGCCTACCGGGTGACGCGGTCGTACCATCCGGCCGAGACGGCGGCGAAGCTGTTCAATTCGTCGGACATCCGCTTCCGCAACGTCCACATCAACGCCGAGAGCGGCATCGCCCTGTGCGGCGCCGAGGGCTGCGGGACGACGCTGCGGGCCAGCAAGTATCCGTTCGAGAACGCCATCCAGGACAAGACCCGCAAGCTGGAGGCTCGCGAGCGCGAGTTCGCGGTGCTGGACGTCGCCGACGCCCCCGCGGCGGCCGCCGCGCCGAACGCGGGCGTGCGCAAGCTGGAGACCGGCTTCTGGTCGATCTCGGGCGCGTCGGTGGGCGCGGACGGCGCGCTCTACTTCGTCGAGAAGCGCTTCCAGCGGATTTATCGCTGGACGCAGGCCAAGGGGCTGGAGGTGGTCCGCGACCATTCGCTCGACCCGGTAAACCTGGCGGTCGATCGTTCCGGCAAGCTGCTGGTGCTGTCGTCGTACGGCGCGGAGGGCAGCGTCTATTCGATCGATCCGAACGGTCCCAAGGATCAGTTGACGATGATCGCGGCCACCCCGTCGGCGGCGCGTCCGGACGCCAGGACCCTGTTGCCGGTCAACTGGTGGGACAATGGCGAGTTCAAAGATCAGTACGATCCGTCGACGGATCGCTTCACCACCCTGGCCGAGATGTTCGCCCGCGACGTCGGCGCGCCCAAGGCCAAGGAATATGTCTCGCCCGACGGCAGCCTGGTCCTGCCGGCCTTCCGGGTCTGGGAGCAGGGGCCGCCCGATCACGTGGGCTGGCGCTGGTCCGACAGCCTGCAAGCCCACGGCCTGATCGGGGCCGGGCAGGGCGAGCGGGTGTTCGTCACCAACGAGTCCGAGGGCAAGACCTATAGCGGCAAGATCGGTCCCGACGGCGTCCTGACCGACCTGAAGGTGTTCGCCAACCGGGGCGGAGAGAGCGTCGCGGTCGACGGCCAGGGTCAGGTGTTCGTCGCCAACGGACAGATCTTCAAATACGCGGCCGACGGCCAGCCGGCCGGACGGATCGACCTGCCCGAGCGGCCGCTGCAGCTGATCTTCGGCGGACCCGACCGGCGCACGCTGTTCGTGCTGACCCATCACTCGCTCTATGCGGTGACGCCTTGAGGCGCGCCGTCCGATGAGCTCCACTTCCCCTGACCGGCCCGAGGGCCCGTGAGGCGTCCGTCTCCACCCCTGACTGGTCCCGGCCTCGCGCCGGGACTCTTTTTTACGAGGTTTGCGATGCGTGCTTGGGTGGCGACGGGGATGGCGGCGGTGGTCCTGCTGCTGGCGGCCAGCGCTTCGGCGGCGACTTCGGTCTCCACCTTCGCCACGGCTCCTGACGATCCCAGCGCGGTGACGGTCAAGGGGGTCGGCGACGGTCGGGCTGACGACAGCGCGGCCCTGCAAGGCGCGATCGACGCGGCGGCGGCCAAGGACGGCGGCGGCTTGGTCTTCCTGCCGTCGGGGCGCTATCGGATCAGCAAGACCCTGTTCCTGTGGCCGGGGGTGCGCGTGTTCGGCGTGGGCGCGACCCGTCCGCTGATCCTGCTCGGCGACAAGACGCCCGGGTTCCAGAAGGGCCTGGGCAACATGGTGATCTTCGCGGGGGCCAAGATCGATACGTCGCGGCGCGTGCCGTTCCCGCCGCCCGGCAGCGTGCCCTTCAACAAGGACATCGCCGACGCCAGCCCCAACACCTTCTACTCGGCGATGAGCAACATCGACTTCAAGATCGGCGAGGGCAATCCGGCGGCGACCGTGATCCGCTTCCATGCCGCACAGCACGCCTATCTCAGCCACATGAACTTCGACCTCGGCTCGGGCCTGGCGGGTCTGCACCAGGTGGCCAACGAGGCCGAGGATCTGCACTTCAAGGGCGGCCGCTACGGCATTCTGGCGGAGAAGACCTCGCCGGCCTGGGGTTTCGTGCTGCTGGACTCGACGTTCGAAGGCCAGCGCGACGCGGCGATCCGCGAACACGAGGCCGGCCTGACCCTGGTCAATGTGGCGATGCGGAACACGCCCGTCGGGATCGAGATCGACCGGGGCTATGGCGACTGGCTGTGGGGCAGGGACGTTCGGTTCGAGAACGTCTCCAAGGCTGGGGTCGTGATCTCCAACGAGGCCAGCGTCTACACCCAGGTCGGCTTCGAGAACGCCACGGCCGTCAACACGCCGGTGTTCGCTCGCTTCCGCGACAGCGGCAAGACCACGCCCGGCCAGGGCGTCGCCTATCGCGTCACGTCCTTCACTCACGGCCTGACCCTTCCGGGCCTGGGCCAGGTCGGCGAGACCAAGACGCTGATGAAAGCCGAGCCCGTCGCGGCGCCGGCCGGGCCGCTCGCGCCGGCGATCCGGGCCCTGCCGCCTGTGGCCGAATGGGTCAATGTCCGCATGCTGGGCGCCAAGGGCGACAACGTGGCGGACGACACCGCCGCGATCCAGAAGGCCATCGACGCCCACCGTGTCGTCTATTTTCCGACCGGCTTCTACGTCGTCACCGACACCCTGAAGCTGCGACCCGACACCGTGCTCATCGGCCTGCATCCCAGCCTGACCCAGATCGTCCTGCCCGATCGCACGCCGAGCTATCAGGGCGTCGGCGCGCCCAAGGCGCTGGTCGCGTCGGCGGCCGGGGGCGACGCCATCGTCTCGGGACTGGGTTTGAACACCGGCGGGATCAATCCCCGCGCCACAGCCCTGCTGTGGACCGCCGGCGCGACCTCGATGGTCAATGACGTCAAGTTCCAGGGCGGCCACGGCACCAATCTCTACGACGGGACGCGGTTCAATCCCTACAACGCCAACGCCACGGCCGACGCCGATCCGGCCAAGCGCTGGGCGGGCCAGTATCCCAGCCTGTGGGTGACCAATGGCGGCGGCGGGACCTTCGCCAATCTCTGGAGCCCCAGCACCTACGCCTATTCGGGCATCTACATCTCGGACACCCAGACGCCGGGCCATATCTACCAGGCCTCGGTCGAGCACCATGTGCGTAGCGAGATCAGCCTCAACCGCGTCGCCCACTGGGAGCTGCTGGCGCCGCAGACCGAAGAGGAGGCCGGTGAGGGCGAGGACACCGTCTCGCTGGAGATCCGCGACTCGCACGACATCCTGGTGGCCAATTATCACGCCTATCGCGTCACCCGAACGCGCAAGCCGGCCCTGGCGGCGGCCAAGGTCTATAATTCCCACGACATCCGCTTCCGCAACGTGGCGGTGAACTCCGAGAGCGGCGTCGGCCTGTGCGACGAGAACGGCTGCGCCACTTTCCTGCGCCTGAGCAAGTACCCATACGACAACGCCGTCCAGGACGTCACCAGCGGCCTGCTTGCGCGCGAGCGGCAGTTCGCGGTGCTGGACCTGCCAGCCGATCCGCCGCCGGTCGCGCCCTCGGTCTTTCCCGCCGGCGCCAGCGTGGAGAAGCTGGCCGACGGGTTCTATTCGCTGGGCGGCGGCGCGGTCGATGCGGCCGGGACGCTCTACTTCGCCGACCGCAAGCATCAGCGCATCTACAGTTGGTCGGAGGCGCGCAAGCTGTCGATCGTGCGCGACAACACGCTGGACCCGATCAACCTGGCGGTCGATGCGTCGGGCCATCTGCTGGTGCTGTCGTCGGACGGCCGCGACGGGTCTGTCTACAGCTTCAAGCCGGGCAGTCACGACACCGAGGTCACGGTGATCGCGCCGACCCCGGCGGCCGATCATCCCGGCGCGGTCAGCGTGCTGCCGGTCAACTGGTGGAACAACGGCGAGTTCCAGGACCAGCTGGACCTCAAGACCTATCAGTTCACGACCTTGACGGAGATGTTCGCCCGCGACATGGCGCTGCCCAAGCCCCGGGAATACGTTTCGCCGGACGGCAGCCTGGCCTTGCCGGCCTATCGCGTCATACAGCAGGGGCCGCCCGACTACCGGGCGATGCGGTTCTCGGACGCCCTCGACACCTACGGCTTCACCACGGCCAGGCCAGGCCAGCGGGTGTTCGTGACCAACAGCTCGGAGAACAAGACCTACAGCGGTCTTGTCGGCCCGCGCGGGGCGATCACCGACCTCGAGCCCTTCGCCGATCGCGGCGGCGAGAGCGTCGCCACGGACGGGGAGGGACGCGTCTATGTCGCCAACGGCCAGGTGTTCGTCTACGCCCCCGACGGCCGCGCGCTGGGACGCCTGGACGTGCCTGAGCGGCCCCTGCAACTGCTCTTCGGCGGCCCCGATAAGCGGACCCTGTTCGTGCTGACCCACCACGCGCTCTACGCGGTGCGACGGCCTTAGAGCCGGCGAACCGCGTTCGACCTACGACCATGGTCGTAATGGTTAGCGCCCCGCTAGTCTGACAGCTTCAGCCCCAGGCCATCGCAGATGGACTCAACGAAAAACGGGAGGCTGCCAGATGAGTGCTTTGGGTCGGAGGCGAGGGGGATCGCCGCTTTTGAACGTTCTGTTCGCGACGAGCGCGGTCGCGATGATCGCATCGGCCGGAGCGGCCAGCGCCCAGACGGCGCCGGCGCCCGCCGAGCCCGCCGCCACGGCCCTGACCGAGATCGTGGTCACCGGCACGCGCATCCGCTCCACCGGCTTCACCGCGCCCACGCCGACCCAGGTCCTGGGCCAGGCCGACCTTGAGCGCGCCGCCCAGCCGAACATCTTCACCGCCATCACCCAGCTGCCGTCGCTGCAGGGATCCAGCGGCGCGACCACCGGCACCTTCAGCACATCGAGCGGCCAGCAGGGCCTGAGCTCGTTCTCGCTGCGGGGCCTGGGCACCATCCGCACCCTGACCCTGCTGGACGGCCAGCGGGTCGTGCCGGCCAACGTCACGGGCGTTCCCGACATCGGCCTGTTCCCCCAGCTGCTGGTCGAGCGGGTCGACGTGGTCACCGGCGGCGCCTCGGCGTCCTACGGCTCGGACGCGGTCGGCGGCGTCGTCAACTTCATCACCAACAAGCGGTTCGTGGGTCTGAAGACCAACATCATGACCGGCGTGACGACCTATGGCGACAACCACCAATGGCTGGCCCAGATCGCGGCCGGCCAGAACTTCATGGACGACCGCCTGCACGTGCAGGTCAGCGGCGAATACGACTGGGAGGAAGGCGTCCCGGCCGGCGGCTTCGGCGAGGACGCGCCCGGCAGCCGCGACTGGTACACGACCGCCACCCTGGTCAATCGCGGCGTCGCCAATGACGGCTCGCCGCAGTACCTCTACCGCGAGCACGCCCAAGCCTATCAGTACACCAAGTACGGCCTGATCAGCGCGGGTCCGCTGCAAGGCACGGCCTTCGATCAGGCCGGCAACCCGTTCACGTTCCAGTACGGTGGCGGCGGGGCGCCGTCCAAGGCGGCCAACGGCGCGGTCAGCGGCTGTTACACGAACGGCGGCTTCTGCGTTGGCGGCGACCTGTCCGGCAACGTCGGCATCGGCACCTCGCTGCAGTCCCGGATCAAGCGGATGAACAGCTACGGCCGCATCGGCTACGATCTGGACGACAAGAACGAGATCTACGCGACCCTGAACGTCGCCCGCGTCGAAAGCAGCAACCAACCTAATCCGGGCGCGGCCACGACCAATCTGACGATGTCGTGCTCGAACCCGTATCTTCCGGCTTCGATCGTGGCCGCCTGTGCGACCAACAACATCACGACCTTCAGCTTCGGCACCAGCAACGCCCTGCTGCCGCGCAACATCTCGGTCCATCCCACCCGGACCCAGGTCCGGGCGGTGGTCGGAGCCGACGGCCGGTTCGACGCCTTCGGCAAGGAGTGGCGCTACGACGCCTATTTCACCCACGGCCAGAATACGACGAACATCCACGTTCGCGACATCCTGCTGATGCCGCGCTATCGCGCCGCCATTCAGGCCACGACGGTCGGCGGCCAGATCGTCTGCGCCGATCCGATCGCCCGCGCCAACGGCTGCGTGCCGATCAACATCTTCGGGGGTAAGCCGCCCAGCGAAGCGGCCCTGGCCTACATCACGCCCAAGAACGGCCCGTACCAGCACTCGGTCCAGAAGCAGGACGTCTTCAGCCTGAACTTCAGCGGCGAACCCGTTTCGCTGTGGGCCGGCCCGGTGTCCCTGGCGGTCGGCGGCGAGTACCGCAAGGAGCAGTACCACGTCCAAGGCGACCCCTACGGCGACGGCAACGTGGATTCGCCCAACACCACCGACTACCCGGCCGACCCGGTCCTCACCGCGTCGGGCGCCAACTGGTTCGCGGGCAACTACCACTCCGGCGCCGGCCAGTATTCGGTGAAGGAAGCCTATGCCGAAGTGAACATCCCGCTGATCAACTCGGAGGCGGCGGGCAAGGCCAACCTCAACATGGCCGGTCGCTGGACCGACTACAGCACCTCGGGCACGGTCTACACCTGGAAGGTCGGGGCCACCTGGGACACGCCGGTCGACGGGGTCCGTCTGCGGGCCGTGACCTCGCGCGACGTCCGCGCTCCGAACCTTTCGGAACTGTACGCCGCGCCGGTCACGACGACGCTGCCGAACTTCACCAACCCGTTCACCGGCGGCGCGCTGACGGTTCTGCAGAACGTGGTGGGCAATCCCAACCTGAAGCCGGAAATCGCCAAGAACGTGACCATCGGCGCGGTGCTGTCGAACCCGCAATGGCTGCCGGGCTTCAGCGTCTCGGTCGACTGGTACAACATCGTTCTGAACGGCGGGATCTCCAGCCTGGGCGCCCAGCAGGTGGTCAATTTCTGCTTTGCGGGCCTGCAGCAGTTCTGTAGCGCCTTCAACTTCTCGCCCGCCCAGGGCACGCCGTTCGTCAACTCCCAGACGTTCAACCTGGCTTCGATCAAGACCAGCGGCTTCGACATCGAAAGCAGCTACCGCTTCGAACTGCCCAGCGTTCCTGGCCGCTTCACGGTGCGGGGCCTGGCCACCAACACCCACAAGTTTGTCACCAACCCCGGCATCCCCGGAGCCGTCGCCATCGACTCGGCCGGCCAGAACTCCGGCGCTACGCCGGACTGGAAGTTCCTGGCCATTCAATCCTGGGACAACGACAACTTCGCCTTGAGCGTCCAGGAACGCTGGTTCAGCGATGGTCGGTTCGGCGGCACGACCACCGACTATGTTCAGTGCGCGGCCGGCAGCTGCCCGGTCTCGACCGCCAGCCGGCCGACCATCGACTACAACCACATGAGCGGCGCGACCTATGTCGACGTCAGCGCCTCGTACAAGTTCGGCAAGGGTCTGCAGATCTACGGCAAGGTCGACAACCTGCTGAACCGCGATCCGACGCCGTCGCCCCAGACCAATACGGGCCTCGACGCCAACCCGGCGCTGTACGACCTGCTGGGACGCTTCTACCACGTCGGTCTGCGCTACAGCTTCTAGCGCCTCTGGCGATCCGCCGCGGTTCGGCTCAAATGCCGGAACGCGGCGGATCATCGCGTTCACACGCCGCCGTCGTGGGCGGAGGTCAAAGGTTATCCATTGAGCAGGCCAGACCGCCCCCGGGGCGCCACCATTGTCGATGTCGCGCAGCGGGCCGGCGTCTCGCGCATGACGGTGTCGCGGGTGATCCACGAGCGCGCCAAGGTGCGGGAAGAGACGCGCGAGGCGGTCCTGGCCGCGATCCGCGAGCTGAACTACGAGCCGAACCTGGCGGCCCGCAACCTAGTCATGGCGGGCGAGCTGCGGATCGGGGTGATCTATTCCAACCCCAGCGCCGCCTTCATGAGCGATTTCCTGATCGGCGTGTTCGAGGAAGCCACCAGCGCCGGCGCCCGGCTGATCCTGGTGAAGGGCGAGAACGGCCAGGCGCCGACGGTCCACGAACTGCGGGGACTGATCGCGTCCGGCGTTCACGGCGTGGTCCTGGCCCCGCCCCTGGGCGAGTCCGCCGTGGTGCTCGACATCCTGCGCGCCGCCCATCTGCCCGTCGCGGTGGTCGCCGCCGGGCGTCCGCCCAGCGACGCGATCAGCGTCCGCATCGACGACCGCCAGGCCAGCCGCGCCATGGCCCAGCATCTGCTGGATCGTGGTCACCGGCGGATCGGCTTCATCGCCGGAAATCCCAACCAGAGCGCCAGCGCCGAGCGTCTCGAAGGCGCGCGGGCGGCGATCGCGGACGTCGACGGCGCCGAACTGGTCCTGGCCCAGGGCGCCTTCACCTATGCCTCCGGCCTGCGCGCCGCCGAGCAGCTGCTCGACGCCGACGCGCCGCCCACCGCCATCTTCGCCAGCAATGACGACATGGCCGCCGCGGCCGTGTCGGTGGCCCATCGCCGGCTCCTCGACGTGCCGCGCGATCTGACCGTGGTCGGGTTCGACGACACCACCGTGGCCACTACGCTCTGGCCGCCCCTCACGACGGTCCGCCAGCCGGTCCGCCAGATGGCGGCCGTGGCCCTGGATCGGCTGATGCGCGTGCTGCGCTCCACCGAGCCGTCGCCCGAAACCTCGGCCGATTACGTCCTCGACCACGCCCTGGTCGAGCGCGAGTCCACCGCCCCGCCCAAACGCGTCTCCCCGATCGCGGGCGCGAAAACCCACGAGAGGTCCTCGCATGCCTGATCCGTCGCTGGATATGGAGCGCGCCACCGTCGGGCGGGTGACGCGGCGGCTGATGCCGCTGTTCTGCCTGATGTACCTGATCGCCTATATCGACCGGCAGAACGTCTCCTACGCCAAGCTCGACATGGTCCAGGCCCTGGGCCTCAGCGAGGCGGCCTACGGCCTGGGCGCTTCGTTGTTCTTCATAGGCTATTTCCTGTTCGAGGCCCCGTCGAACCTGATCCTGGCCCGGGTGGGCGCGCGGGTCTGGTTCGCGCGGATCATGTTCACCTGGGGCCTCGTCACGCTCGCGCTCGGCTTCACCCAGAACGCGACGATGTTCTACGTCCTGCGGTTCCTGCTTGGGGTGACGGAGGCGGGGTTCTTCCCGGGCGTGCTCTACGTCCTGACCCTCTGGTATCCGCAGGCCCATCGGGCGCGGATGGTCGGCCTGTTCATGATCGCCAGCGCCGTCGCCAACGCCGTCGGCGCGGCCCTGGGCGGACTGCTGCTGGACCTGGACGGAACCCTGGGCCTGGCCGGCTGGCAGTGGGTATTCCTGGTCACCGGCGTTCCGGCCGTGCTGCTGGCGCCCTACGTTCTGTGGCGCCTGCCGGACGGTCCGACCAAGGCCCGCTGGCTGCCCGACGCCGAGAAGGCCTGGCTGGCCAAGGTGCTGGACACCGAGCGGGGCGGGGTGGCCGACGACCATCGCGGGGCCTGGAAGGCGATCTTCGATCCGCGCGTGCTGCTGCTGGCGGGCCTCTATATCGGCATGCCGCTGGGCGCCTACGGCCTCAGCTACTGGCTGCCGACGATCGTCAAATCGTTCGGAGTCTCCAACAGCGTCAACGGCTTCATCAACGTCATTCCCTGGATGTTCGTCGCCGCCGGCCTCTGGTTCGTGCCGCGTCACGCCGCCCGCCACGGAGCCAGCGCCTGGCACATCGCCGGACCCTGCCTGCTGGGCGCCCTGGCCCTGACCCTCAGCGTCATCGTGCCGGGCGCGGCGCTGAAGTTCGCCATGCTGTGCATCGCCGCCCCGGCCATCTTCGCGGCCCAGCCGGTGTTCTGGAGCCTGCCGCCCAGCTTCCTCAGCGGCCCCCGGGCGGCGGCGGGCATCGCGGCCATCAACGCGATCGGCAATCTGGGCGGCTTCATCGCCCAGAACCTGGTGCCCCTGGTGCGCGACGCCACGGGCAGCAATCTGGCGCCAATGCTGGCCCTGGCCGCCGTGCTGCTGGTGACCAGCGTTCTGATCTTTGTCGCCATGGCCCAGCTGGAAAAGACGCGGCGAGCGCAGGGCTGAAGAAAAGTCTCGTCGCGCTTTTTCGTGTTCAGGGTTTTCGCCGCGCGCTTGTCCCAGCTAGATCAGGGCGCATGCGAACCGGCGACAGATGATTGACGATCCCAAACTGAAGGCCTGGTTCTTCCGCGAGGTCTTCCCGCTGGAGCCGGCCCTGACGCGCTACATCCGGCGCAACTGGCGCAATGACTCCGACGTCGCCGACCTGCGCCAGGAGGTCTACGCCAAGGTCTACGCCGCCGCGCGCGAACGGCTGCCGCTGCAGGCCAAGCCGTTCGTCTTCACCACGGCTCGCAACCACCTGATCAACCTGGCCAAACGCGCCCAGATCGTCTCGATCGAACATGTTGCGGATTTGGAGGCTTCGGTTGTCGCAGTCGATACCGTGACGCCCGATCGCCACCTCACGGCCCGGGACGAGTTGCGCCGCGTGCAGGCCGGGCTGGACCGGCTTCCGCCGCGCTGCCGGGAGGTCGTGATGTTGAGAAAGATCGAGGGCCTGTCCACCAAGGAGGTGGCCCTGCGCCTCAATGTCGGGTCCGACACGGTCGAGCAGCAGATGGTCCATGGCATGCGCGCCCTGGTCGATTTCATGATGGGCGGGGCGGGCAAGATCCGTCGCCCGCAAGCCAACAAGAAGGGCGCCGCCAAGGCGACCGAACTATGAGCAGCGCCGTGCAGACCGAAGAGATCGCCGCCCGTTGGCTGCTGCGCCGCGAGGAAGACGACTGGTCGGCGGACGATCAGGCGCGCCTCGACGCTTGGCTGGACGCCGCGCCCGAGCACAAGGTCGCGTTCTGGCGCCTGGAAATCGGTTGGCGAAAGGCCGACCGCCTGGCGTCCCTGCGCCGCCCGGAAGGTCCGCGTCCGGCTGGCCGTCCGGCCCTGGCGTTGTGGCGGCCTGTCGCCGCCGCCGCCTTGATCGCCGCCTGCCTGGCGGCGGCCGCGCTGATCCTGCCGGCCGCCGGCCTGTTGGGCGGTGACAGCTATGTCACCGAGATCGGCGGCCGCGCCACTGCGCCCCTGGCCGACGGCACCCGGATCGAGCTTAACACCCGGACCAAGCTTCGCGCCGCCGTGACCAGGAAGGGCAGGGAGGTCTGGCTGGATCGCGGCGAGGCCTATTTCGAGGTGGCCCACGACGCCTCGCGGCCGTTCGTGGTCCATGCGGGACCCAAGACCGTGACCGTGCTGGGCACCAAGTTCTCGGTCCGCCGCGACGGCGACCGGGTCGAGGTGGCGGTGATCGAAGGCCGCGTGCGGGTGGCCGACAGCGGTTCGGCCAGGGCCCGGCCGGCCCTGCTGACCCGCGGCGACATGGTGATCGCTGACGGAGCCAGCACCTTGCTGACCGAGACCTCGATCGAGCGGGTGACCAGTGAGCTGAGCTGGCGCCAGGGCCTGTTGTCGTTCGACCAGTCGACGCTGAGCGACGCGGCCGAGGAGTTCAATCGCTACAATCGCAAGCGGCTGGTGATCGGCGATCCGCAGGCCGGCGCCATGCGCATCGGCGGTAGTTTCGAGGCCGAGAACGTCGAGGCGTTCGTGCGGCTGCTGCAGGAGGCCTATGGCCTGAAGGTCGAGGACGACGGCGACAGCGTGAAGATTTCGAGCTGAGCTGTTACGGGTTTTCGTCGGTCCATTGTCGCAACCCCATGGGGCCGTACAAGAGCCCCATGAGGGGCATGAGTATGGTTTCGTCGAAACTTCTGAAACTGGCGCTGGCGGGTGGAGCCTGCGCCATGATCCTGGCGAGCGCCGCAGCGGCGCAGAGCCGAGACTTCAACATTCCGGCGGGCGATCTGAAGGCGGCGCTGGACGCCTACGCCAAGCAGACCGGCGCGCAGCTGGTCTATCGCACCGACGACGTGCGCGGGGCCGGCACGCCCGGCGTCCATGGCAAGCTCGATTCCGAGGCCGCGCTGCGCAAGATCCTGGGCGGCACGGGCCTGAGCGTCCGTCGCGACCGCTCGGGCGCCATCGCCATCGTGCGCGAAGGCGCCGCCACCCGCACCTCCAGCGACGGCGCGGGGGCGCCCGAGGCTTCGACGGTCGAAGAGGTGGTGGTCACCGGCTCGCGCCTGAAGACGACCGTGTTCGACGCCCCGACCCCGGTGGTCGCCGTCGATCGCGACGACATTCTCGAGCAGGGTTACATGGGCCTGGCCGAGGCGCTGGAAGACATGCCTGGCGTCGTCCAGGCCTCCAGCCTCGCCAACAACCAGACCGCCACCCAGGCCAACGGCCTCAGCACCATCAGCCTGCGGGGGCTCGGCGAAAACCGCACCCTGACGCTGATCGACGGCCACCGCACGGTGTCGAACGCCGGCAACAAGAACGCCGTCAGCCTCAGCTCCATTCCCGAATTCTTCGTCGACCGTGTGGAAGTCACCACCGGCGGCGCCTCGGCCGTCTATGGCTCGGACGCCATCGCCGGGGTGGTCAACATCATCACCGAGCAGAAGTTTCAGGGCCTGCGCGCCCGCGTGGTGGGCGGCACGACCGACGCCGGCGGCGGCGAGTCGCTGGAATATTCGGTCGGGGCCGGCAAGCGCTTCCTGGATGACCGCCTCTATGTGATGGCCGGCGCCACTTTCGACCGCCAGTTCGTGCTGAAGGCCACCGACCGCGACTTCGCGACCCAGTCGCTGATCTACGCACCGGCGACCAACACGGTGACCTCGCCGGACCTGTCGACCTACACGGCCGGCGGCCGTTTCATCAGCGGCAAGTGGTTCTACAACGACAGCGGCCTGCATCAGAACTTCGTCACCGCCACCGACGGATACGAGGACCGCACGCGCGGCACCCTGATCACGCCGCGCGACACCCTGAACGGCGCAGCCAAGTTCAGCTACGACTTCAGCGACAACCTCAAGCTCTGGGGTCAGTTCCTGTATTCGAAGGTGACGACGGACTCCTCGCGCGAGCCCTATTCAGTCAGCTATTCGACCACCTTCGGCGTCAATGACGAGTATTCGGTGGGCCGCATCTCGCGCACCCTGAACCCGTTCGCGCCAGCCGAGATCAAGGCCGCCTCGTCCAGTTCGGGCATCGACTTTCGCCGCCGTCTCGTGGAGCTGGGCGACACCTACACCCACAACGAGCGCGAGACCCTGCGCGGCTGGCTCGGCCTGGAAGGCCACGCCTTCGCCGACTGGGACTGGAAGCTGACCTACGGCTACGGCGAGTTCGACGGCCACCAGATCCGCGGCAACACCGTCAACCTGCAGCGCCTGTCCTGGGCCCTGGACGCCGAGAAGACCTCGGCCGGCGTCATCCAGTGCCGCAGCGCCGCGGCCCGCGCCGACGGTTGCGTTCCGATCAACATCTTCGGCGTCAACTCGATCACCCCCGAAGCCGCCAACTACATCCGCGCCAACGTCTGGTATCACCCGCAGAACCGCCAGGACACGATCGAGGGCTATGTCAGCGGCACGGCGTTCAACCTGCCGGCCGGCCCGGTCGAGACCGCCTTCGGCTTCGAGAGCCGTCGCGACAAGACCCACACCACGACCGACGCCCTGATCCAGAACGGTTTCGGCAGCTCGTCCTACATTCCGGAGTACTCCGGGGTGATCAAGGCCGACGAAGTGTTCGCCGAGGCCTCGCTGCCGATCTTCAAGGACGCGCCGTTCGCCTATCGCCTCAGCATCGACGGCGCCGCGCGCTTAGCCAAGTACAATCTGGACGCCGTCGACACGACGACCAGCTATCGGGCGGGCCTCCAGTGGTCGCCGGTCAAGGACCTGCGCTTCCGCTCGGAATACGCCCGCGCCCAGCGCGCGCCGGACACCAGCGAGCTCTACTCGCCGCCGCGCGACGACGCCGACACCGTGGTCGACGTCTGCAGCGGCGTGACGGCTGCGACCACGGGCGTGGTCGCCACCAACTGCCGCGCCAACCCGGCCATCGCCGCGGCGATCGCGGCCAACGCCGACCACACGTTCCGGCAGACCTCGACCTCGATCAAGGCGCCCAACGGCGGCAACGCCAACCTGCACGAGGAAACCGCCAAGACCCTGACGGTCGGCGTGGTCTACAGCCCGTCGTTCGTTCCCGGCCTGACGGCCAGCGTCGACTACTACGACATCAAGGTCGCCGACGTGATCGCTTCGCTGAGCAACTCGGCGCTGCTGCTGGGCTGCTATTCCGACCCGACCGGGACCAGCAACAGCTTCTGCTCGACCATCACCCGCGACAGCTCCGGCCAGCTGGTGAAAATCCTGAACCAGGAGCAGAACCTCAATCAGATGCGCGCGCGCGGCGTCGACGTGGCGGCCAGCTATCGCTTCGACCTGCAGAACTGGGGCGTGCCCGGCAAGTTCTCGGCCAAGCTGAACTACAGCCGCCGGCTGGAGCTGAGCACCGAGTACAATGGCATCACCAGCGTCGAGGTCTCCGAGGAAGTCGGCGAGATCGGCACGGCCAAGCACGAGGCCAAGGGCAGCCTGTCCTGGCGCGGCGAGGCCCTGAACCTGCAGTGGTCGGCCCGCTATATCGGCAAGGTCGTCGACAGCAACGAGCGCAAGGCCGCCGCCGCAGCCGCGGGCTTCACCGATCCGCTGTACCTGAACGTCGACGCCTACTGGCGCCACGACATCAGCTTCAAGTACACGCCGGACTTGCGCGATCCGAAGTTGCGGATCTTCGGCGCCGTGCAGAACGTCTTCGACGAGTACGGTCCGTTCCTGCCGGACGGCACCGACAGCGGAAACGCCTATAACTACAGCTCGATCTACGGCGTGATGGGCCGCAGCTTCACGCTGGGCGTGCAGCTGGACTTCTGACGCCGACGGTCGGCCGGAGCGGACGCTTCGGCCGACCGTCCTCTATCCTGACCCGACGATGAGGGAGATGTCCGTGGCCTTTCGGATGCGCATGCTGGCCGCCGGCCTGGGCTTGATGTTGACGGCCTCCAGCCTGGCCTTCGCCGCCTCGCCGGAGTGGGAGACCCCCGAGGCCAAGGACCGCAAGAGCTTCGCGCCCTATCTGAAGGACGAGGAGCTGGTGTTCCACGTGCTGGCCGGTCCGCCGGCCGACGGCTCGACCGTGGCGCTGGATGACGCCATGGGCATTCTGCGTCGCCAGAAAGAGACCACGCCCGAGCGCTTCAAGCTGGCCGAGGCCGACGCCGACCGGCTGTACGAGCGCTTCTCTCAGGCCTTCGGCGCGCCGCTGGAGCGGACCAGCCTGCCGTTCACGATCCGCCTGCTGAACCGTCTGGAGCGCACGGTGGGCCGGCCGGTGTTCGCGGCCAAGGACGTCTATCAGCGGGCGCGGCCCTATCAGGTGATGAAGCTGACGCGGGTGTGCGGCCGCAGCGCGCCGGATCCCGATCCGGACCAGTCCAAGCGCACCTCCTATCCATCGGGACACTCGGCCTATGGCTGGACGGCGGCCTTGGCCCTGGCCGATCTGGCGCCCGATCACGCCGAGGCGATCCTGAAGCGCGGCGTGGACTATGGCGAAAGCCGCCTGATCTGCGGCGTGCACTTCCCGTCCGACGTCGAGGCCGGCCGCCTGGTCGCCACGGCGGTCTACGAACGGGTCAAGGCCACGCCGGACTTCCAGGCCGACTTCGCCTGCGCCCAGGCCGAACTGGCCAAGGACGAGCCGAAGCTGGCGGCCTGCCGCCGACGCGTGGCCGCGCCGGCGGGCTAGGATCGACCTAGCCGCGGTAGCGCAGTCTGAAGGTCACGCGGCGCGGATCGTTGTCGTCACGAACGGCGAACCGGCGCCCAAACGCGCGTCGATCCTGCGCGCGGGCTGCTTCCCGCTCGGTCTGGCAGGCAGCAAAAAGCCCCCGACCTCGCGTGGAGATCGGGGGCTTCCTGAGGCGTTCAGACTAGAAGGTGCTGCTGATCCGCACGCCCACCGTCCGGGGACGCGGCGAGAACACCCGGATGCCGTCCAGGGATTCCACCACGCCCAGATAGGCGGCCTTGTTGGTCAGGTTGTCGGCGAACAGGCCCAGGTCCCAGGCGTCCTTCCGCACGCCCAGCTTGGCGCTGATCATGTAGTAGGCCGGCAGCTTGGTGTTGTAGGTGTTGCGGCTGTTGAACGAGGTGTGCGACGAGCCGCGATAGTTCAGGCCGGCCTGGACATAGCCGTCCATGCCGTCGGCCACTTCGTGCTCGTATTCGCCCTGCAGGTTGAACGCCCACTTGGCGCTGAGCGGCACGCGGTCACCGTCATAGCCGTAGGTGCCCGCCGCGATCACGTCGGCCGGCAGGTCCGAGGCCAGCTTGGCGTCGACATAGTTGACGCTGCCGCTGAGGCTCAGGCCGGAGATCGGCTTGAAGGTGGTGTTGACCTCGACGCCGTTCACCTCGGTCTTGCCGGCGTTGATCGTGTAGGCGAAGGCGCCGGGCGCCTGGGCCGACAACTGCTGGTCGTTCCAGTCGATGTGGTAGACGGCCGCGTCGACGAACAGCTTGCGCTCCAGCCAGTACGACTTCACGCCGGCTTCGTAGTTCCACAGGCTGTCGGGGTTGTAGGTGCCGGGGAACACCACGCCGGCCTGCTGGGCCAGGGAGGTGGCGGTGTTGACGCCGCCGATGCGGAAGCCCGAGGCGGCGCGCGCATAGACGCTGATGTCGGGCGTGGCTTTCCACAGCAGCGCGACGTTGTAGCTGGGCTTGTCGTTGCTGCCGCGGCTGTCGCCGGTCTTCGTCGGCGCCGTCACGACGCCGAAGATGTAGTCGGGATAGACCGTCTGCAGGTTGGTGATGATGTCGTGGATGTCGGCCTTGAAGTAGCGCAGGCCGACGGTCGCGGTCAGGGTGTCGGTGATCTTGTAGTCGCCTTGCGCGTAGAGGGCGTACTGGCCGACGCTGCGCTTGGTGTTGGTGCCGAATTCATACGGGCTGTTGAGGACGCCGGCGGTGCGGCCGGGCTTGCGCAGGCCCTTGGTCGTGCATTCGCTGTAGGTGTAGCAGATGGCTTCGCCGTTGATGTTGGCGACCACCGAGTTGGTTTGATAGACGCTCTGGCTGTTCTCGTAATAGCCGCCGGTGACGAGCTGGAACGGCCCGTCGAACGACGACGAGAAGCGCACTTCCGACACGAAGTCCTTGAACACCATGGTCGGCACGAACAGGGTCGAGCCGGTCAGGCCGAAGCCGTTGGCCGTGGGCGTGCTGTCCTTGGGGTTGATGACCCGCTGGTTGGTGTAGGAGGTCGAGGCGCTGATGGTGCCGAAGCCGAGGTTGTAGTCGCCGGCCAGCGAATAGAGGTTGTAGTTGTCGCGGTAGAACTCGACGGTCGGCGAGTTGTTGGCGTAGGGGCCGCGGGCCTTCAGCCACGACTGGGTGCCGTCGACGTCGACTTCCTGGTGGACCACGGTGGCGGTCAGGGTCAGGTCGTCGGTGGCGCGCAGCAGGCCGATGATCCGGCCGCCCTTCACGTGCGAGTCGTTGTTGTTCTCTTTGAGATTGCCGTTGACCGTCTGGTCGACGAAGCCGCCGCCGCTCTCGCTCCAGCCGGTGACGCGGATGCCCAGCTTGTCCTTGATGATCGGCACGTTTAGGGTCAGGTTGCCGTCATAGAAGTTGTTGCCGCTCTTGACGGTGGCGGCGCTGGCCGAGACGCGGCCGCCGAATTCGTCGAGCTCGGGCTTCTTGGTGATCACCCGCAGCGTGCCGCTCATCGAGCTGGAGCCGAACAGGGTGCCCTGCGGGCCCTTCAGCACTTCGACGTGGTCCAGGTCGAGCAGGCGCAGGCCCGGCTTGCCGTCGCCCAGGATGTTGCCGGCGACGCCGCCGACCAGCGGGGTTTCGTCCAGATAGATGCCCGAGGTGGCGCCGACGTTCGACTCGATGCCGCGGATGACCACCTTGGTCTGGGCCGCGCCGTAGCTCTGGATGTTCAGCGAGGGATCGGCCTTCGTCAGATCCTGGATCGTCTGGATGCCCTGCTTCTCGAGCGTCGCGCCCGAGAAGGCGGTAATCGCCAGAGGGGTGTTCTGCACCGACACGTCGCCGCGGCGAGTGGCGGTGACGACGATCTCGGAGAGGGCGTCGTCGGAGGCCGGCGCCGTCTGGGCCTGGGCCTGGGCGGCCAGCAGGGTCGCCAGGCTGGCCGAGGCCAGCAGCAGGGCGCTGCGGCCTGCTCGGATGGTCGGCCTTTGTGCGGCGCGAGACGATTGCGACATGATCTTGATCCCCTTGGCCCGCCGCCGTTTGGCGTACGGACATTTTGCGAAAGCGGCCGCGCGAACGACCTCAACGACATCTTTCCGTCGGCCGGCAAATGCGGCGCGGCGTCGCAGAACATTGTCTGACAAGTTGATCGTCATACAAACTTACTTTGTCTGACAAACTTACAACATCGCGGTCCGCGATTTTCGTCCCGACGCCGAAACCGTGAGCGCAGCAGGCCTCTTTTTGCTCGCGGCGTGGGCGCCGATCGCGTCTCGCCGTCGTTCCGGGTGACGCGCCGCGAGGCCTGAACCGCCAACGCCTCGCCAAAATGCGTTGATCTGTCTCAAGCGATTTTCGGGCGGCGCCCAATTGCTGTGCCTTCGTGAGGGCAGGCGCTTGAAACGGCGGCAACACCGCTTGCGCGAGGGTGTCGCGTCTTTCTAATCTTGTATTACAATCAGACGAACTTCACAGCGTGGGCTCGCACGGCCAAGCGGTCGTGAACCAGGAGGTCCCGCGTGACAGACAAGGCCGAAACCTCACGCATGGACTGGCCCAAACGGAGCCTGGCCTACTTCGCCCTGACCGTGCTGCTGATCGCCTATGTCTTTTCCTTTATCGACCGGATCATCCTGTCGATGCTGGTCGGGCCGATCAAAGCCGAGCTGGGTCTTAGTGACACGCAGATCGCCCTGGTCAACGGCCTGGCCTTCTCGATGTTCTACGCGACCATCGGCCTGCCGCTGGGCTGGCTGGTCGATCGGGTGTCGCGCAAGGGCGTCATCGCCGCCGGCATCGCCCTGTGGAGCCTGGTCACCGCGCTCTCGGGCCTGGCCAACAATTTCGCGCACCTGTTCATGGCGCGCATGGGCGTGGGCGTGGGCGAGGCGGCTTTGTCGCCGGGCGCCTATTCTATGATCGCCGACTACTTCCCGCCCAAGTCGCGCGGCCGGGCGATCGCCATCTATACGATGGGCGTCTCGCTGGGCTCGGGCCTGGCCTATCTGATCGGCGGCCTGCTGATCACCTTCGCCAACAAGCACGCGGCGGTCGACCTTCCCCTGCTGGGCGCGGTGTCGCCCTGGCGCTTCATCTTCATCGCCGTGGGCCTGCCCGGCCTGCTGGTGGCCGGCGCCATGCTGCTGGTGCCCGAGCCGCTGCGCCGCCGCTCCGACAGCGGCGTGTCCGACAACGGCGCGGCCGAGCGCTTCCTGCCGTTCCTAAATGCCAAGGCCGGCGTCGTCAGCGCCTATATCTTTGGCTACGGCATGACCAACGTGCCCTTCGCCTGCTTCCTGGCCTGGGGCCCGGCCTTCATGGGCCGCCACTATCACCTGTCGCCCAAGGAGATCGGCCTCAGCCTGGGGATGATCTTCCTGGGCCCCGCGTGCCTGGGCCAGCTGGCCGGCGCGGCCTGGACCGACTGGCGCTATTCCAAGGGGGCGACCGCGGCGGCGTTCTCGACCGGCCTGGTCTGCGCGATCTTGCTGATCCCGTTCTCGGCCCTGACCACCCTGGCCCCGACGGCGGGCTGGAGCATCTTCGGCCTGGCGGTCAGCGTGTTCCTGGTCTGCGCCTCGGTGGGGCACCAGGGCACGGTCGCCACGCTGATCTCGCCCAACCGCCTGCGCGGCCAGGTCTCGGCCCTCTACATCCTGATGCAGAACGTCATCGGCCAAGCCGTCACCATCCTGGCCGTCGCCCTGATCGGCGACTACGTGCTGCACGACGACACCCGCATCGGCGAGGCCATGGCCATCGTCAGCGTGATCGGCGCGATCCTCGGCGCGGTCGCCTTCGCTCTTGGCCGCGAGCCGCTGCGCCGCGCCATGACCGCTGTCTCAACCCAACCTGTCAGTCAGTCTTGAGGACGGCGCCCCCGCGCCCGTTCGGAAAGGATCCAGCGTGAAGTTCGGCTTTTTCAACCTGATGCCGTGGCCCGGCTATCCCGAGCCCCCGCGCGTCTACCCGACGCCCAACAAGGACTATGATCCGATCAAGGGTCAGAAGCTCTATCACGACTATATCGACCTCCTGGTCCACGCCGAGGCCTGCGGCTTCGACTGGATCGGCTGCAACGAGCATCACTTCAGCCCCTACGGTCTGATGCCCAACTGCAACCTGATCGGCTCGATTCTGACGCGCGAGACCAAGGTCTCGAAGCTGGCGATGATCGGCAACCTGTTGCCGCTGTCCAACCCCATCCGCGTGGCCGAGGAATACGCCATGCTGGACGTGATGAGCGGCGGTCGCCTGATCGCCGGCTTCATGCGCGGCGTGCCGCACGAATACATCGCCTACAACTCGCCCCCCGGCGAAAGCCGCGCCCGCCAGAAGGAAGCCGCCCAGCTGATCATCAAGTGCTGGACCGAGCCGGAGCCCTTCGGCTGGGAAGGCGAGTTCTTCCAGTTCAAGTCGGTGTCGATCTGGCCCAAGCCGATCCAGAAGCCCTATCCGACCATCCTGATGTCGGCCTCCAACGAGGAATCGGCGGTGTTCGCCGCCGAGAGCAAGGCGATCATGGCCATGGGCCTGATCTCCGACATGGCCGTGGCCCGCAACAACGTCGACATCTTCCGCGAGACGGCGCTGTCCAAAGGTTGGACGGCCACCGACGACCACGTGATGATGGGCGCCAGCACCTGCATCTGCGAGACCGACGAAGAGGCCCACGAGGTCTTCGCCTCGGCCCTGGACTACTTCCACGGCACGCTGATGAAGCCGACCTACGATGCGCTGAAGCTGGTCCTGCAGGCCGGCTACTTCAACAAGCAGAAGGCCGGCGCAAGCTATGACAGCCGCCTCGACAAGGTCGCGGCCAAGAAGACCATCCAGGAGATGATCGACGCCGGCTCGATCATCTGCGGCAGCCCCGAGACGGTCGTGAAGCAGATCAAGCGCTTCCGCGACGAGCTGGGCGCGGGCCGCCTGAACATGAGCATGCAGATCGGCGACCTGCCGATCCCCGTAGTGCGCAAGGGCATGGACCTGTTCCGCGACCGCGTCCTGCCGCACGTCCGCGACCTCTAGGAGCCTCAGCGATGTCCTTTGAACGTCATCAAGTCACGCTCTACACGGGCGAGCTGTCCTATCTCGTCGCCGGCGAGGGCGAGCCCTTGCTGTACCTGCACCCGGCCGGCGGCGCGCTGCTGACCGAGGTGGTCCAGGGGCTGGCCAAGTACCGCAAGGTCTATGTGCCCATCCTGCCGGGCTTCGACGGAACGCCGCGCCATGACGGCGTCAACACCGTCGTCGAACTGGCCCACCTGGCCGCCGAGTTCGCGGCCCTGGTGATCGGCGAGGCCCCCGACGTGATGGGCGCCTCGTTCGGCGGCTGGATCGCGCTGTGGATGGCCGTCAAGCATCCCAAGGGCGTCGGCCGCCTGGTGCTGGAGGCTCCGGCCGGCCTGCGTTTCGGCATGGACGCCTCCAGCCTGACGCCCGAGGCCGCCCGCGCCAACCTGTTCGCCTATCCGGAAAAGGCCGCCGCCTTCGCGCCCACCCGCGAGACGGCGATCGTCAACGGCCAGGCTTTCCAGACCTATATGGACGGCGTGTTCGTCGACGAGGATCTGGTCGAGGCGCTGCCGGGCATCGAGGCCCACACCCTGGTGCTGATGGGGACGCTGGACGTCACCATCCCGCCGGAGACGGGCTGGGCCCTGACGTCCAAGCTGCCGCACGTGAACCTCAGCTACATCTACGACGCGGCCCACGCGGCCCAGGTCGACCAGCCGGCGGCCTGCCTGCGGCTGATCCGGCACTTCCTCGAGAAGGGTCCGGCGTTCATCGTCGCCTCGCGCGAATACGCCTGATCTCCGATGGTCCTGCAAAGACGGCGCGGCCTTCGCGGGCCGCGCCGTTTTTCGTTTGTCTTCGAGTCTTACTCAATCAGGCGAAGCCTTTAAGCTTGTCATCCCGGCCGCAGCGCAGCGGAGAGCCGGGACCCAGGGGCAACCGCGCTGCGGCGGTCCTGGGTCCCGGATAGCCTCTGCGAGGCTTCCGGGATGACAAGTGTTATGGCTCTGATCTTATTGAAATTTGTGCGTGGCCGACGCTAGTCCTCCGCCCGCGCCGCATAGCGCCGCGCCAGCACCGCGCAGACCATCAGCTGCATCTGGTGGAACAGCATCAGCGGCACGATCATCGGCCCAACCACGGCGGTCGGGAACAGCAGACCCGCCATCGGCACGCCCGAGGCCAGGCTCTTCTTCGATCCGCAGAACACCAGGGTGATCTCGTCGGCCTTCGACAGGCCCGCTCGGCGGGCGATCAGGTTGGTGGCCAGCAGGGCGACGGCCAGGATCGCGGCGTCCAGCACCAGGATCGTCGTCAGGTCGCCGGCCCCCATCTTGCGCCACAGCCCCTCGACCACGGCGGCGCTGAAGGCGGTGTAGACCACCAGCAGGATCGAGCCGCGATCGACGAGGGTCAGCACCTTCTTGTGGCGGTCGACGAAGCCGCCGATCCACGGGCGCAGCAGGTGGCCGGCCACGAACGGCGCCAGCAGCTGCAGCAGGATCGACCACACCGCGCCCAGCATGTCGCCGCCCTGGCCCTTGGCGCCCAGCAGCACGGCGGCCAGCACCGGCGTCAGAGCCACGCCGACGATGTTCGACAGCGACGCCCCGCAGATCGCCGCCGGCACATTGCCGCGCGCGATGGCGGTGAAGGCGATCGACGACTGCACCGTCGAGGGCAGGATGCACAGATAGAGCAGGCCCGCCGCGATGGTCGGGTTCAGCAGGCCGGCGGGAACGATCCGGAACGTCAGGCCGATCAGCGGGAACAGCACGAAGGTCGAGGCCAGCACCATCAGGTGCAGCCGCCAATGGCCGATCCCGGCCAGCACCGCCTCGCGCGACAGCTTGGCGCCATGCAGGAAGAACAGCAGGGCGATGGCGATGTCGGTGACGCCGTCCATGACCTTGGCCGCCAGGCCCTGACAGGGCAGCAGCGAGGCCAGGATCACCGTGCCGACCAGGCACTGGGTGAAGGTGTCCGGCCGCAGCCGGGCGAGGGAGGACAGGGCTTTGGACAAGGGCCGCTCCGGGCTTGCCGCCGGTCGCCACGGGCGCGCGGGCGGTGATGAATTGTGCAGCCTTGTCATACGATCCGCACGACGAGGGTCAATCGTCCGGCGCGTGATTCTTGTCATACAATCATATTGACGATCGCCTTTCGACCGGGCCTAGCTCGGGTCGTTCCAAGGCTTGAAGGCGCGCCCCGATGTTCACCACCCGTCCGGAAATTCGAGGCACGTTCGGCGTGGTCGCCTCGACCCACTGGATCGCCTCCTCGGTGGGCATGTCGGTGCTGGAAAAGGGCGGCAACGCCTTCGACGCCGCCGCCGCCGTGGGCTTCGCCCTGCAGGTCGTCGAGCCGCACCTGTGCGGGCCGGCCGGCGAGGTGCCGATCATCTTCCATTCGGTCGAAACGGGTCGGGTCGAGGTGCTGTGCGGCCAGGGCAATGCGCCGGCCGGCGCGACGATCGAGGCGTTCAAGGCCCTGGGCCTGGACGCGGTGCCGGGCTCGGGCCTGCTGGCGGCCGTTACGCCCGGCTCCTTCGGCGCCTGGCTGACCCTGGTGCGCGACCATGGCCGTCTGCGTCTGGCCGATGTGCTGGAGCCGGCCCTGGGCTATGCCGAGCACGGCCATCCTGTGCTGCCCGGCGTATCGCGCGCCCTGGCCGAGCTGAAGGACACTTTCAACACCGAGTGGCCGACCTCGGCGGCCGTCTGGCTGCCCCATGGCGAGGCGCCCGCGCCGCAGTCGCTATTTTGCAATCCCACCCTGGCGGCGACTTGGCGGCGGATCCTCGACGAGGCCGGCGAGGGGGCGCGCGAACAGCAGATCGAGCGCGCCCTATCGGCTTGGTACGAGGGCTTCGTGGCCGAGGCCATCGACCGGTTCTGCCGCGCCGAGCCGCTGATGGACTCCAGCGGCCGCCGCCATCGCGGCCTGCTGACCGCCGACGACATCGCCGGTTGGCGGCCGAAGTACGAGGCGCCGACCACCTTCGACTATCACGGCTGGACGATCTGCAAGACGCAAGCCTGGGGGCAGGGGCCGGTGCTGCTTCAGGCCCTGTCGCTGCTGAAGGGCTTTGATCTCGCGGCCATGGATCCGAACGGCGCGGACTTCGCCCACGTCGTGATCGAGGCCGCCAAGCTCGCCTTCGCCGACCGCGAGGCCTACTACGGCGACCCCGATTTCGTCGACGTGCCGCTGGACACGCTGCTCAGCGAGGCCTACGCCGTCGAGCGCCGGAAGCTGATCGGCGAGCGGTCTTCCGACGAGATCCGCCCGGGCGTCCTGCCGGGTTTCGAGGACCAGGTGGCGCGCGCGTTGGGCATGGTTCGTCCGGCCAGCGACACCGCTGGCGGGCTGGGCATCGGCGAGCCGACCATGTCGCACTTGAAGCCGACCCTGAAGCCGGGCGACACGGTGCATCTCGATGTCATCGACCGCTGGGGCAACATGGTCTCGGCCACGCCGTCGGGCGGCTGGCCGCAGTCGTCGCCGACCATTCCGGAGTTGGGCTTCGCGCTCAACACCCGGGCGCAGATGTTCTGGCTGGAGCCCGGCCTGCCATCCTCCCTCGCGCCGGGCAAGCGTCCGCGCACCACCCTGACGCCCACGCTCGCCCTGCACGAAGGCCGGCCGGCCCTGATCTGCGGCACGCCCGGCGGCGACCAGCAGGACCAGTGGCAGCTGGCCTTGCTGCTGCGCCGGATCCATCACGGCCTAGGCCTGCAGGAGGCCATCGACCTGCCGCTGTTCCACACCGTCCACTTCCCGTCGTCATTCTATCCCCGCGAGGCCTTGCCCGGCGTATCGGTGATCGAGGAGAGCGTGGGCGAGGCGGTGATCGCCGACCTGTGCGCCCGAGGGCACGACCTGCAGGTCGCTCCAACCTGGTCGGCGGGCCGTCTGACGGCGGCCGAGCGGCGGGCCGACGGCCTGCTCAGCGCGGCGGCAACGCCCCGGCTGATGCAGGCCTATGCGGTGGGGCGGTAGGGCAAGCGTTCAGCCCTGTGCGTGGTCCTCGTCCTTCGACAGGCTCAGGATGAGGACCATTGCTGGCGTCGCATTCGAAAACCTCATCCTGAGCTTGTCGAAGGACGAGGTTTTCGTGGCGCCCTAAGCGCTGATCCACACCCCGCCGTCGGCGATCTCGACGGGATAGGTCCTCAGCTTTTGCTTGCAGGGCAGGGTGCAGGCCTTGCCCGAGCGGACGTTGAAGCTGCCGCCGTGCAGCGGGCAGAAGATCACGTCGCCCTCCAGCCGACCTTCCGACAGCGAGGCGATGGCGTGGGTGCACTCATCGTCGACAGCGTGGAATTCCCCGTCGACCTTGCACAGCAGGACCGGATCGAGGCCGTCGATCTCGAAGCGCTTCAGGTCGCCGTCGGCGAGGTCGTCGGCGGCGCAAAGGCGGATGGCGGCGTCGGAAGGCATGGTCTGGCGAAGGTCCCTGTCATTGGCGAAGCGTCGCGACGGACGCTGATTTATGTCATATTGTCATACAGAAATTCCGGCAAGCGACGTCGGAATCGGATCGCGTTTTGTCGGTCGCTGACTGGAGTTTGGGCATGGGCCACATCTTGCTGCTCGATGCGGGTGGAACGATCAGCTCAGAGCTCGGCGACGGCGGGGCTCTGACGGCCGGCCAGGCGACCGAGCGGCTGGCGAGCATGGCGCCGCGTGGCGTGTGGGAGGTGCGCGTCCGTCAGGTCTATAGCGGCCTCAGCGAGGAGATGAGCTTTGCCGACATGGCCCGGATCGTCGAGGCGGCGGCCGAGGGCATGGCCGATCCCGAGGTCGACGGCGTCGTCGTCGCCCATGGGACGGACATCATGGAGGAGACGGCCTTCTTCGCCGACCTGACGCTGGCGCGCGGCAAGCCCGTGGTGTTCACCGGCGCGCAGCGAGCGGCCAGCCAGTCGCGCTTCGACGGGCCGCGCAACCTGCACGACGCCGTCGTTGCGGCCGCCTCGCCGGCCTTGGCGCGCGCCGGCGTGGTGATCGCCTTCGCCGGGCGGCTGATCCCGGCCTGGCAGGCCGCCAAGGTCCACACCAGCGAGGCGCGGGCCTTTCGCGCGCGCGACGGCGGGGAGGGGCGCGTGCGCGGCTGGGCGGTGACCGCGCCGCCGGCCGGCCCTGCGTTTCAGCCGCTGCCGTTGCGCGCGCCGGTCGGCGGCGTGGAGCTGATCGGCCTGGGCGCCGGCGCGAACGGAGCCCTGATCCACGCCGCCGCCGCCATGGGGCTGCGCGGCCTGGTGCTGTGCGCGCTGGGACGCGGCAATGTCGGCCCGGCGGTGCTGCAGGCCGTGAAGGCGGCGATCGCGGCGGGGCTGGTGGTGGTGATCGCCTCGCGCTGCCAGGAGGGTTCGAGCGCGCCCGACTACGCCACCGGCCTGGCCCTGGAGCGGGCCGGCGCGATCTTCGGCGGCAAGCTGGGCGCCAGCCAGTCGCGGATCCTGCTTTCGCTGCTGTTGGCCGAGCACAACTCGGGCGAGGCAGCCGCAAAAGCCTTCCGGGCCTGGATCGATCAGCCGCCAGGGATGTAGCGCTCGCAGCGGATGGCGCCGTGGGCGACGCCTTGGGCCGTGAGCCAGGCCTGGCTGGCCTCGATCATCTGCGGCGGGCCGCACAGGTAATAGGCGGTGTCGGGCGACAGGTCCTTGGGATCGAGCAGCGACAGGGCCGTGCCGATCTTCGCGCGGTCGCCGGGCTCGCCGCCCATCACCGCCAGCCGGACCTCCAGGTCAAGATTGAAGGTCGCCAACTCGGCCAGTTCGGCTTCGTAGAACAGGTCCTCGGGCGTGGCGCAGCCGAAGCACAGCAGGGCCGGGCCCGAGTCGGGGCCCAGCGCGCGCAGGATCGACACCGCCGGCGCCAGGCCCGTGCCGCCAGCCAGGAACACGTGCCGCGTCGCGCGCGGATCGTGGGCGAAGGCGCCCAGCGGGCCTTGCAGCGCCACCTTGTCGCCCGCCTTGGCGCTGGTCGCCAGCCAGGTGGACATCATGCCGTCGGGCACGTGGCGGATCAGGAATTCCAGCTGGCCGGTATGGGCCGGGGCCGAGGCGATCGAATAGGCCCGCGCCTGCTTCGCGCCCGGCGGCCGCATGCGCACATATTGTCCGCTCTGGAACGCGAAATCGTCGTCGCCCTCCAGTCGCAGCACCAGGCGGTGGACGTTGGCCGCGGCGCGATCGACGCTGACAACCCGCGCCGACCGCCGCGACGGCGCTGAGGGCAGGGGCTCCAGGGCGTAGGGCAGGTCGAACGTCGCGTCGCCGTTCAGGCGGGTCATGCAGGTGGGGCGCAGGCCGGCGGCGGCCTCGGCCTTCGACAGGGGCGAGGGGCCGTCGGCGTCGAACTGCGTCTCGCCCGCGCAGAGCTGGGCCACGCAGGCCCCGCAGGAGCCCGAGGCGCAGTCGTAGCGCAGCGGCGCGTCGATCTCCATGGCCGCTTCCAGCACGGTCTGTCCCGGGGCGACGGGCAGGGTCAGGGCCTTGCCGTCGGCGAACCTGAAGTGGGCGGAGTGCATGGCCGGGGAATCCGAATTGCGCTGAAATCTTGTATGACAATAATACAAAAAATTGCGCAAACAAGGATTGGCGCCGATCTGGCGCGCTGCTAGGTCTGATTGCCAGTTCGTCATACAACAATTCAAACAAATTCCGGGGATCGCGCATGGCGGCCGACGCACTGATCGAAGAAACGGCGGAAAGACTGCTGGGCGCCTATGAGGGAGCGTTGTTGCCTCCCGTCAGCCCGGCTTTCGCGGTGGGCGATGTCGAGTCCGCCTATGCGGTGCAGATGGCCCAGGTGCGCCGCTGGCGCACGGCGGGCCGGCGGATGGCGGGGCGCAAGATCGGCCTGACCTCGGAAGCTGTGCAGCGCCAGCTGGGCGTGGGCGAGCCGGACTTCGGTCACCTGTTCGCCGACATGGTGTTCGAGACCGGCGCTGTCCTGCCCTATGAGCGTCTGCAGCAGCCCAAGGTCGAGGCCGAGATCGCCCTGATCCTGGCCCATGACATCGACGACCCCCAGGTCGACGCCGCCGGGATTCTCGCCGCCACGGCCAGCGTGACGCCCGCCATCGAGATCGTCAGCAGCCGGATCGCCGACTGGAAGATCAACATCGTCGACACCGTGGCCGACAACGCCTCGTCCGGCCTGGTGGTGCTGGGCGGTCCGGCCCGGCGGCCCGACGGGCTGGACCTGGTCGACTGCGCCATGACCTTGTCGGTCAACGGCCAGATCGTCTCGCGCGGCAAGGGCAGCGACTGCCTGGGCCACCCGCTGAACGCCGCTGTCTGGCTGGCCCGGCGCTGCGCCGCGCTGGGCTATCCGCTGCGGGCCGGCGAGCTGATCCTGACCGGCGCCCTGGGTCCGATGGCGGCGGTCCAGCCCGGCGACCAGGTCGAGGCCGTCATCGATGGTCTGGGATCGGTCAGCCTCGGATTTGGTCAGGGCGCCTCAAACCTGGGCGCCTGACCGTCGCGGACCCGGCAGCCGGTCGCGCCGATTGCCTCCGTGCGGTTCAAGCTAATAACGTCATATCGTCATACAAAGATGGGTTCGCCCCATCGACCTACCGAGTAAGGGCAGCATGAGCGAGCAGCATTTCGTCAATCCCGAGGTCGCCAACGCGGTCGGCGACTGGAAGGGCTATGTGGAGGCCAAGCTCGGCTTTCGTAACCACTGGTACCCGGTTCGCTTTTCCAAGGAGATCGCCGAGGGCGAGGCCATCACCGTCAAGATGCTGGGCGAGGCGCTGATCCTCAAGCGCATCGACGGCAAGGTCTGGGCCATCCGCGACCGCTGCCTGCACCGCGGCGTGCCGCTGTCCAAGAAGCTGGACTGCTACACCAAGGACACCATCACCTGCTGGTATCACGGCTACACCTACCGGGTGCAGACGGGCGAGCTGGTCAACATCCTGGCCGTGCCCGACAGTCGCTTGATTGGCCGGCGCAAGATCGTCACCTTCCCGGTCGAAGAGGCCAAGGGCGTGATCTTCGTGTTCATCGGCGACACCGAGGACGGCCCGCCGCCGCCCCTGGCGCACGACGTGCCGCCGGGTTTCCTGGACGACAACGTCATGGTGCTGGGCAAGCACCGGGTGGTGAACTCCAACTGGCGCCTGGGGGCCGAGAACGGCTTCGACGCCCTGCACATCTTCATCCACAAGGACACCACGCTCCGCCACTACCGCACCTTCAACTTCCCGATCGGCCACACCCCGCTGCCGGGCGCCGTGGTGACGGTGGAGGAGCCGGACGGCCCCAAGGGCGTCATCGACGACTTCGCCCTGCACAAGCCGATGTGGGAAGGCACCATCGACGGCGAGGTGGTCGTCACCGGCCCCCGCACGGCGACCGTCCAGGGCACCTCGGCGGCGATGAAGACGTCGTGCTGGCTGCCTGGCGTGCTGAAGGTCGACTCGTTCCCCAACAAGGGCATGGACCAATACGAGTGGTACGTGCCGATCGACGGCGAGAGCCACATCTACTTCCAGACCATCGGCGGCCACGTCAGCAATGACGAGGAGCGGATGAAGTTCGCCAACGACTTCGAGACCATCTGGAAGCCGCACGGCCTGGACGGCTTCAACGCCGACGACATCTGGGCCCGCGAGGTCACCGAGCCCTTCTACAAGGACGACTACGGCTGGGTCGACGAGATGCTGTGCGAGCCCGACGTCACCCTGCTGGCCTGGCGCCGCCTGGCCAGCCGCTGCAACCGAGGCATCCAGACGCCGGAGCACCTGCGATGAACGTTCCCGACCTGACCGGCACGGGCGTCACGTCCAACTTCATCGACGCGGCCGGCGTGCGCACCCACTATCTGGAGAAGGGGCAGGGCGAGCCCCTGGTCCTGGTCCACGGCGGCGGCGCGGGCGCCGACGCCTATGGCAACTGGCTCGACTGCATCCAGGTGTTCGCCAAGTCGTATCGGGTGATCGCGCCCGACATGATCGGCTTCGGCTACACCGACAAGCCTTCGCCGGACGTCTATCGCTACGACCAGCCGGGCCGCAACAAGCACCTGGCCGACTTCCTGGAGGCCATGGGCCTGTCGGGCGTGGGCCTGGTCGGCAACTCGATGGGCGGCGCGGCCTCAATCGGCGTGGCGATCGACAAGCCGCATCTGGTCGGCCAGCTGGTGCTGATGGGCAGCGCTGGTCTGCCGATCCCCGAGCGGCCCTCGGCCCATCTGCTGCACAACCTGCAATACGACTTCACGGTCGAGGGCATGCGCCGCGTGGTCGGCGGCCTTACCGGACCGGACTTCAAGCCGTCCGACGCCATGATCCAGTACCGCTACGACCTCTGCGAAGACCCGGAGATCAAGGCGGCGCTGCAGGCCATCAACGCCCTGACCAAGACGGGCACCCTGAACTATCCCGAGGACGCGATCCGCCAGATCAAGCACCCGGTGCTGGTGGTCAATGGCAAGAAGGACGGGGTCTCGATCCTGCCGCGCGCCTATCGCTTCCTGGAGCTGCTGGAGAACAGCTGGGGTTATATCGTCCCCCATTGCGGGCACTGGGCGATGATCGAGCGGAAGGATGACTTCTGCGCGGCCGTCGAGGGCTTCCTGACCCGCACCAAGGCCTGACCGTGGGCGCGCCGGACTCGTCCAAGGTCGGGCCGCCGCCGGGCGTCCACGCCATGATCCACCACCTGATCCAGGCGCCGGCCGACCGGCGTCTGGTGAAGGAGGACGACGAGGCGCTGTTCGATTGCTTCGGCGTTCCCGCCGAGGTGCGGCCGGTGCTGCACGCCGGCTACCGTGACGACCTCCACGCCCTGGGCATTCACCCGAACCTGATCATGAAGTGGCTGATCTGGTCGGGCCGGATCACCATCAAGGGCTTCTCGATCAGCTATTATTTCGACCGGAGATAGACGTGGGCAAGATCGTCGGCGCCTTCGCCACATCGCACGTTCTGGGCGCCCCCGACGGTGTCGAGGATCAGGCCGAGCGCGTCTTCCAGGGCATGCGCGAGATCGGCGCTCGCCTGAGGGCGCTGAAACCCGACGTCGTGGTGGTGCTGACCAGCGACCACCTCAACAACTTCCACGTCGACATTCCCGCGCCGTTCGCCGTGGCCACCGACGCGGTCATGACGCCCTATGGCGACATGGGCCTGCCCACCGACCCGATCCAGGGCGCGCCGGACTTCACCCTGGATCTCGCGGCCTTCTTCGCCGAGCACGGCTTTGGCGTCAGCGCGCTGAGCGGCGTGCGGCCCGACCACGGCGTGATGATCCCGCACGCCATCTGCGACCCCGACCGGGTGCTGCCGACGGCGCTGTTCTACGTCAATTCGGTGCTGGATCCCTCGCCGTCGCCCGACCAGTGCTGGACGGCGGGCGCCTTGCTCAAGCGCTTCGTCGAGCAGTCGCGTCCCGCCGACGAGCGCGTCGTGCTGCTGGCCGGCGGCGGACTGTCCCACTGGCTGGCCGTGCCGCAAGAGGGCCGCGTCAACGAGCCCTGGGACCGCTGGTTCATGGGCACGCTGGTCAGCGGCCACGGCGAGGAACTGACCCACCTCACCAACGCCGAGATCCTTGAAGCGGCCGGCAACGGCGGCCTGGAAGTGGCCGCGTGGATCGCCATGGCCGGCGCGGTTCCGGGGGCGCGGGGGGAGGTGATTTATTACGAGTCGCTGCCGTCGTGGGCGAGCGGCATGGGCGGGGTGGCGTTGGCGGTTTGAGGTCAACGCTGCGCGGTAGTCGGTCGAAACGGCCCTCACCTTGAAGACCGCCTCTCCATCATGGACGAACGATTGTTACTGGCTCGGGTCGATGACGAGCGATGCGGACAGGTCGCGGTGCGCGTCGATCTGAGCCTGGATGGTTTGGAGATTGGCCTCTACAGCGGCCATGGCGTCCGCGCCCGCGATGAAGCGCAGCGGGAGTTCGTCGGCGTCTGACAAGGTCACCATGGCGGCGGCGAGCTTGGCGGGGTCGCCGCCTTGCAGCCCGTTCATGCCCGACCAGGCCGCGACCGTCTGGTCGGTGCGCTGCGCATAGTCTTCGACCCTCAACTTCGGCCAGATCGTCGAAGCGCCCTCGACCAGCAACTCGGTGCGGAAGAAGCCGGGTTCGACCAGCATGGTCTGGATGCCGAAGGGGGCTACGTCGAACCGAAGCGACTCCATCCATCCCTCGAGCGCGAACTTGGAAGCGGCATAGGCGACGACGAATTCCTGACCGATCAGGCCGGCGAGCGAACTGACCGTGATGATCTGGCCGGCGCGCTGGGCCCGCATGATCGGCAGGACTGCCCGCGTGACGTTCAGGGGGCCGAAGAAATTGGTCTCCATCTGCGCCCGGAAATCGTCGGCGCTGATCGTCTCGAAATAGCCCGCGTAGAAGTTGCCGGCATTGTTGACCAGCACGTCGATGCGGCCGAAGCGCTGCACGGCGGCTTGAGCAGCGGCGACCGCAGTCTCCGGAAGGGTGATGTCCAGAGCGACCGTCAGCAGGTTTTCGTGCTCGCCGATCGCCTTCAGGACGGCGTCAGGGTCGCGGCCCGTCGCGACAACGCAGTGCCCCGCCGCCAGCGCCTTGCGTGCGATATCGACGCCCAGTCCTCGGCCAGCGCCGGTCACGAACCAAATCTTGCTCATCATCAGTCTCACGTCTGGGGAGGGGTCAGAGGTAGCGGGTGAAGAAAGGGGCCAGCTTGGCCATGGCCGTGACAGCGCCGTCGCCATCATAGAGGTCCATGTGGGTGGCCCCCTCGACGATAAAGAGTTCCTTCGGCCCGGGCGCCTTGGCGTGCAGCTCCTGGCTGTGCCACAGCGAGCCGGCCTTGCTGCCCGCGATGATCATCACCGGCTGTGTCAGGAAGGTCTCGACCCGGTCGAACCCGGTGTAGGAGATCATGTAGCTGGCGCTGGTCAGCAGCATCTTGTTGGGCGCGTTCGGATGCTGACCGCGCGGCGTCAGATAGTAGTCGGCCGCCTCCTGCAGATCGAGCGGGGCGGTCTTGTCGCCAACATTGGGGACATAGGGCGCATAGATCGGCGCGGCGCCGGCCGCCTCGGCGGAGCGCTGTCTGGCGACGGCGTCGAGGGTTGCGATCTGCTCGGCTTCGGAGGCTTTGCCGTCCCAGCCCTTGCGCGACGCCGCACCCACATCCACGGCGCTGACGGTCGCCACGGCCTTGATCCGCCGATCCGTCGTCGTGGCCTTGATGGCGTGGCCGCTGCCTGCGCAAACGCCGAGCACGCCGATGCGGGCGCTGTCGATGTAAGGCAGCGTGACGAGGTAATCGACCGCGCTGTAGATGTCGCCGACCCGCTTCATCGGATCGTCCAGGAAGCGAGGCGCGCCGCCGCTGGCGCCCTGGTGCGAGGCGTCGAACGCCAGCACGACGAAGCCCTGTTCGGCCAGCTTCCGAGCGTACAGGCCCGCGGTTTGCTCCTTCACCCCGCCGCCGGGGTGGACCGAAACGATGGCCGCGTACTTGCCGTCCTCGCTGAAGCCTTTCGGCAGGTGAAGATTGCCCGCCATGGTGATGGCGTTGTTGGGAAACGCGACACGTCTCATGTTTGGGCTTCCCGCCGTGTCTGGGTTCGACTGAAGACCGGCGGCGCTGGCCAGGCTCGGCAAGGCGGCCGAGGCGGCGACCAGCGATACCGCCGCCAGCATGCGCCGGCGCGGCAGGCCGATCGCGGAGAGGTCCGTCTTTTCCATACGCATCATCACTCGCCTTCGTCGCCGGGGGCTCATTCGCCGCCTTGAAAGGACCCTAGCGCTGACGAGGCCTAGAGATTAGACGCTGAGTTCCGCATGAGCTTAGAAGCTGAGGTGATAAATGAAGCGCGAGGAGATGGCTGATCTGACCGCCTTCGTGGCGGTCGCCGAGGAGCGCAGCTTCACGCGAGCGGCGGCGAAACTGGGTATGTCGCAATCGGCGCTAAGCCAGATCGTTCGCCGTCTGGAGGCCGGCCTGGGTCTGCCGCTGCTGACCCGCACGACTCGCAGCGTCGCACCGACCGAAGCTGGCGAGCGCCTGTTGCAGACCTTATCGCCCGCGCTCCAGAGCCTGGACGCCAGCCTGGCCTCGCTGAGTGATCTGCGGGGCACGCCCGCTGGAAGCTTCCGCATCACCTCTGTCGAACATGCGTCGATCACGATCCTGGCGCCCACCTTGGCCAGGCTGCTGCCGGACTATCCCGACCTCCGGGTGGAAGTCATCGACGATTATCGTCTGGTCGACATCGTGGCCGAGCGTTTCGACGCCGGTGTTCGCCTGGGTGAGCAGGTGGATCAGGACATGGTCGCCGTGCCGATCGGCCCGGACTTTCAGATGGCCGTCGTCGGATCGCCTTCGTACTTCGAACGTCGTGGTCGGCCACGGACCCCGCATGACCTGACTGACCACGCCTGCATCAATCTGCGTCTGCCTTCGTCAGGCGGCCTATGGTCGTGGCCCTTCACGAAGGACGGGCGCGACCTGAAGGTTCGGGCCGACGGGCCGTTGGCGTTCAACACGATCATGATGAGCCGTGAGGCCGCCTTGTCCGGCCTTGGGTTGGCCTATCTGCCGGAGGATTTTGTCGAAGCCGCCATCGCGGAGGGGCGGATGATCCGTGTGCTTGCCGACTGGACGCCAGCATCGCCCGGCTATCATCTTTATTATCCCAAGCGGCGTCAGCCGGGGCGCGCGTTCACGCTGCTCGTGGAAGCGCTGCGCTATCGCCATTAGTCCACGACGCGCTCGTCCGCGCAGGGCGCAGATAAAAGGCGCTGACCCCCAAGTCGGCGCCTTCCTTTTGCCTGTCATCCGGACAAGCGCGCAGCGCGCCGATCCGGGACCGCCGGATATTCTGAGCCTCTTGTGGTCCCGGGTCTTCGCTGCGCTTCGCCTGGGATGACAGATTTCTACCCCTTCAAATGCCCATCCCGGTTCTCGAACAACTTCTGATCCGCGAACCCCGCCACCTCCGGCCGGCCGCGGCCGAGGACCACCTGCAGATAGACGTCCTCGTCCGTCTCATTGACATAGCCGTGGATCACGCCGGCCGGACAGGAGATGCATTCCCACGGGCCGAGTTCCTTGGAGAGGCGGCGGCCGTCCTCGTCGTCGATGAACACCACGCAGCGGCCCTTGAGGATGAAGAACACCTCCTCGACCTCGTGGGTGTGGGGCGCGTTGCCCTGGCCGGGGGGGACCAGCATGATCGACAGGGTGAAGTTCTCGGCCGGGATGATGCCCGCCGCGTCGTGCTTGCCTGAGGCGCCGGCCCCGATGAAGCGGTGCTGGGCGCGGCGATAGCCCTCGATATTGGCGTCCGAGAAGGCGTTCCAGTCGGGGGTGCGGTCGTCGAACCGCGCGACATAGCGGTCCATGATGTCCTCGAGCGAGGCGTCGACGAGGGCGGGCAGGCGGGGGTGGCGGGCTACGGCCATGGGGTTTCCCTTCGGTGTGGGGGTCTTAGAGAACCGCGTCGGCGACCTTGACGGCGTCGATCATGCAGGCGCGGCGAATGAAGGCGTCGTGCAGCTCGGGCGTGACCCCGGCCTTGCGGATGGCGTCCAGGCCGGCGGCCCGGGCGGCGGGATCGGTCTCGCCCAGGGTCTTCTTGTTCTGGATGCTCTGGGCCTGGACGAAGTCGGTCTGGGCCTTGCGACGCTGGCGGGTGTAGCGGTCGAGCAGGGGTTGCGCGTCCTCGCCCTCCAGCAGGATCGCGGCCAGCTTGTCGGTCAGGTTCACCGCGTCGTGGATGCCGCCGTTCATGCCCATGCCGCCGACCGGATTGTTGACGTGGGCGGCGTCGCCGGCCAGCAGCACGCGGCCCTGGTTGAAGCTGGCGGCCACGCGCTGGTGCACGCGATAGGTGGCCACGGTGGCGATCTCGTAGCGGCCGGGCTTGGGGCAGAACTTCTGTAGCCGGGCCTCGATGAAGTCGGGGTCGAGCAGCTCTTCCTCGGTCTGCTCGGGCAGGGTGGGGCCCACGGCGCGCCACTGGCCGCCGCCGTCCGGACCGCGCGCCTTGAACAGGTTCAGCCACTCGTCGGGGTCGGCGAAGTAGTTGCGGTTGTCGATCTCGGACCGCAGCGTCGTGAAGTCGAAGTGGGTGTCGATCTTCAGGAAGCGCTCGGGCCAGGTGAAGCCCTCGAACTCGAAGCCGGTCAGCTTGCGCACCGTGCTGCGGGCGCCGTCGCAGCCGACCAGATAGGCGCCCTCGATGATCTCCTCGTCCTGACCCTGCGTCTGGACGCGGGCGCGGACGCCGTCGGCGGTCTGCTCGATGTCCAGCAGGCGCGTGCTCATCCGCACCTCGGCGCCGTCGTCGGCCTGCAGGCGCGGGACGATGGTCTTGACGATCTTGTACTGCTCCCACTGCAGCACATAGGGGTGGCGGGGAACCTCGACCATCTCGCGGATGTCGAAGCGCGCGATCAGCTCGCCGGTCGGACGGTCCAGATAGTGGAAGACCGGCGAGACCAGGCCCTGCTCCAGGCCGTCGTCGAGAAGCCCCAGGTCTTCCAGCATCGCCACGGTGGGCGGATGGCACGAAGCGGCGCGGCAGTCGATCTCGGGCTCGGCCAGGGCCTCGACCAGCACGATCGGCAGGCCCCTGCGGCGCAGGGCGTGGGCCAGGACGGCGCCCACGGGCCCCGCCCCGACGATGATGATTTTACGCGACGAACCCATGGGCGCACTCCGTTCAACGAAGCGACGCTAGTCAGCGAATCTTTGTATGACAATCATATAAGTCGATGGGGCGCGAAGCCCCGCCGCGATTGCCTAAGAAGCGACCCGCTCGGCCTCGTTTTCGTCAGCCTGCAAGCGCGCGACGATGGCGACGCGGGCGTTGTTGAGGTGCTGCGACATCGCCTTGGCCGCCTTGTCGGGGTCGCGCGCCAGCACGGCCTCGACCATGGCGTCCCATTCGCGCAGGCCGCCGTCCAGACGTCCGGGTTCGGACATCGAGCGGGCGCGCAGATAGTTGACCCGGGCCAGCAGGGGGCGGGCGACTTCCATGATCACCCGGCTGCGCGCGCCTTGCAGAATGGTGTCGTAGAACTCGCCGGCCGTGGCGGCCAGCTGGCGCGGAGAGCCCTTGTTGGCGGTCTTGGCGATGGTCTTGTGAATCCGCACCAGCGCCTTGATCTCCTTGTCGTCGGCCAGCGCGACAAAGCGGCGGATCGCCATCGTCTCGAGCATTTCGCGGATCTGATAGATGTCTTCGGCGTCTTTCGAGGTGATCACCGTCACATTGATGTTGCGGCGCTTGCCCACCTCGACGAGGTTTTCGGACTGGAGCTGGCGCAGGGCCTCGCGCACCGAGGTGCGGCTGACGCCGAGGGCTTCGCACAGTTCGCGTTCGACCAGGCGCGTGCCGGGCGGATAAAGGCCGGTGCTGATCGCGTTGCGCAGTTTATCGAGCGTGTGGTCGCGGACCAGGGACGGCGTCTCGATGATGCGAAGGTCTTCGTATTCCAAGGCTTCCTCGGGATTTGAGAGCGTGGCGTCGAGGCCAAAGTTTGTCTGCTCATACTACAAAGACTCTGGTTATCTGTCCTAGTCCTAAGATCACAATCTTCGAGCGTCTTCGCGAATTAGTCGCAAGGCGGGCAGGGCGATGTCCAAACGCGCGCTTTGCAGCAGACTGTAGGCGGTCAGGGCCGAGGTCTTGGGATTGCTGGCCGACGCCTTGCCGAAGATCTCGAACAGGAAGCGGCCGAACGCGCCCTGCGCCTCGATGACGCCCAGCGGATCGGTGACCTTGCGCGACGAGACCAGCCGCACCCGGGTGTCGTCCAGGCCGACGCCCGCCAGCGACACGGCGATCGAGACGTTGGCGTTCTTGGGATAGGCGAGGGCGGCCTCGCGGGCCGAGCCCTCGAAGAACACCACCTCATCCTCGGCGTGATCCAGGTCGATCAGCTGCTCGGCCGGCGTGCCGCGCCAGGCGTGGGCCGGCTTGTGCGATGTGTAGGTGACGCTGCTCAGCCCCGCCAGGCGCGCGGCCGACAAGCCGTCCAGGCCGGCGATCGCGCCGGCCGGCAGCAGCACGCGGCCGCCGCCCTTGGCCTCGGCGGCCATCAGCTCGGCGACCATAGCCTCGTCGGCCAGCACGCCCACGGACGAGACCAGCAGGTCGACGCCCGCCGCCAGCACGCCCGCGCCGTAGTCGCGGACAGACTGGTGGCCGGCGCATTCCAGCACGATGTCCGGCTTGGCGGCCAGCAGGCCTGCCAGGTCGTGCACGGCCGGCGCCGGTCCCGCCGTGCGGCCCGGCCGCACCAGCACCGCGACCAGGCCGGCGTTCTCGCCCAGCCGCTCCAGCGTCTGGACGATTTCCTGGCCGATTGCCCCGTATCCGATCAGGGTCAGGCGTTTGGGGGTCGTCATCATGCTCTCCGACTTGCGCGTAGAAGATAATATCGTATGACAAAGTCTCGACAGGCAACAGGGCGCGGCCCTCGGATCGGTAAGTGATGAACAGTCAGGCGCCAGAAGCCCAGAAGACCAAGGTCGCGATCATCGGATCGGGCAATATCGGCACCGACCTGATGATCAAGGTCATGCGGCTGTCCAGGACGCTGGAGATGGGCGCCTTCGTCGGCATCGATCCGGAATCGGACGGTCTCAAGCGCGCCGAGCGCCTGGGCGTGCCGATCACGGCCGGCGGCGTCGATGGCCTGGTGGCCCTGCCGGGCTTCGCCGACATCGCCATCGTCTTCGACGCCACCAGCGCCGGCGCGCACAGGCATCACGACGCGGTGCTGCGAGCCCACGGCAAGCAGGTGATCGACCTGACCCCCGCCGCGATCGGCCCCTATGTGGCCCCGCCGATCAACGGCTCGGCCCACTTGGACTCGCCCAACATCAACATGATCACCTGCGGCGGCCAGGCGACGATCCCGATGGTCGCCGCCGTCGGCCGCGTGGCCAAGGTCCACTACGGCGAGATCGTCGCCTCGATCGCCAGCAAGTCGGCCGGCCCCGGCACGCGCGCCAATATCGACGAGTTCACCGAGACCACCTCGCGGGCCATCGAGACGGTGGGCGGGGCCACGCGCGGCAAGGCGATCATCGTGCTCAATCCGGCCGAGCCGCCGCTGATCATGCGCGACACCGTCTACTGCCTCTGCGACGACGCCGACATCGCCGCCATCGAGGCCTCGATCGGGGCGATGGTCGCCGAGGTCCAGGCCTATGTGCCCGGCTATCGCCTCAAGCAGAAGGTGCAGTTCGAGCGCTTGGGCGACAACGCCCCGCTGTTCATCCCGGAGATGGACGCCGCCTTCGCGGGCCTGAAGGTGACCATCTTCCTCGAGGTCGAGGGCGCGGCCCACTACCTGCCGGCCTATGCCGGAAACCTGGACATCATGACCTCGGCCGCGCTGAAGACCGCCGAGGCCATCGTCGAACATCGCCGTGGGAAGGCCGCCTGATGACCGTCCAAGCAACGCCCAAGTCCAAGCTCTACATCCAGGACGTCACCCTGCGCGACGGCATGCACGCCATCCGCCACAAATACAGCCTCGACAATGTCCGCGCGATCGCCAAAGCCCTGGACGAGGCCAATGTCGACGCCATCGAGATCGCCCACGGCGACGGCCTGTCGGGCTCGTCGTTCAACTACGGCTTCGGCGCCTGCACCGACTGGGACTGGATCGAGGCGGTGGCCGAGGTGATCACCCACGCCAAGCTGACCACCCTGCTGCTGCCGGGCATCGGCACCGTGCACGACCTCAAGCGCGCCTACGACATGGGCGTGCGTTCGGTGCGCATCGCCACCCACTGCACCGAAGCCGACGTCTCCAGGCAGCACATCGAATATGCCCGCGGTCTGGGCATGGACGTGGCCGGCTTCCTGATGATGAGCCACATGAGCCCGCCCGAGATCCTGGCCGAGCAGGCCCTGCTGATGGAGACCTACGGCGCGCATTGCGTCTATGTCACCGACAGCGGCGGCGCGATGACCATGGACGCCGTGGCCGCGCGCCTTCAGGCCTATGATCGCGTGCTCAAGCCCGAGACCGAGCGCGGCATCCACGCCCACCACAACCTGTCGCTGGGCGTGGCCAACTCGATCGCCGCCGTCCAGAACGGCGCGATCCGCGTCGACGCCTCGCTGGCCGGCATGGGCGCAGGCGCCGGCAATGCGCCGCTGGAAGTGTTCATCGCCGCCGCCGACGTCTACGGCTGGAAGCACGGCTGCGACCTCTTCAAGCTGATGGACGCCGCCGAGGATCTGGTCCGGCCCCTGCAGGACCGTCCGGTCCGCGTCGACCGCGAGACCCTGAGCCTGGGCTATGCCGGCGTCTATTCGTCCTTCCTCCGCCACGCCGAAAAGGCCGCCGCCGACCATGGGCTCGACACCCGCGCTGTGCTGATCGAGCTGGGGCGCCGACGGATGGTGGGCGGCCAGGAAGACATGATCACCGACGTGGCGCTGGACTTGGCGAAGGCTCGCTAACCCTATCATCCCGGCCAAGCGCGAAGCGCGCCGAGCCGGGACCGCCGCAAGCGCATGTGCATGCGTGGTCCCGGGTCTGCGCTACGCTTCGCCCGGGATGACAATGCGTTGTTGGCTCGCCAACACCAGATCTTCCCCCTGAAGGGGGAGGTGTCGCCGTAGGCGACGGAGGGGGGAGTCTTGCGGACTCATTGCGGTGTTCCCCCACCGGCCTTCGGCCGCCTCCCCCTCCAGGGGGAGGATCTCCCCGCGCTATCGCGAGCAAACGCGTTCGTCCGTCCCAATAAAATCAACACCCTAACCGCCCAAACCAGCGTCACGATCCAAAATCGACGCATCCCTCTCCAAAACGTCCGCATACTTCTCCTCGCCCCGCCACTGGGGAGGCCGTCCAGCTGGCGACCTGACGGGTGGTGGGGGCGGTCGAGCGGGTCGCGTTCGGTCGCTGTTGTTCGACGGTCCCGGCGGGATCGGTATGGCGAAGTCGGCTTCCAAGGAGGCTGGCGGTTCACACCGTTATCGATCCGGGAGCCCCCTTCGGCGACGGCGGCCAGCGCTCCAGGCGCGGGCTGAAATCGCTCGTGCGGTCCGGAAGGGTCGCTTCTCTTCCGCCCGTCGGGGGCTGAAATCGAGAGCGGGTTAAAACCCCGCGTCTCGAAGGCTCACCGGAAAATCGATCGCGCGGAGCGCTGGGCTCAGGCCGAAACGGTACTCCACTACACACTCATCCGGGCTTGGCCCGGACGCTCCGCCGCCTCCCCAAATCTCGCCGGTGAAAATCGGCGAGGGTGCGAACTCGTATCTAGTCGCCCGCCGCCCGCGCGGTGAAATAGGCCAGCAGCCGATCGATGAACCCCGTCACCGCCGCCTCGGCGGCGTCGGGGTCGCGGTCCTGCAAAGCCTTCAGGATCTGGGCGTCGCAGGCCAGGGTCAGGTCGCGATTTTCGGGGGTCTCATGGATCTTGCCGCGCATCGTCTGGAAGACGTCGTCGACCATGCCGGCGCAGCGCTTGAGCAGGGCGTTGCGGCACATGTCGCGCAGCAGCACCCGGAACTCGGCGTTGGCTTCGACGAAGGCCTTGGCCTTGCCGGCGGCGTGAGCCTTCTCCTGGCGCTCGTGGGCCTTAGCCAGGGCGCGGATCTCGTCGGCCGAGGCTTCTGCGGCGGCGTGCCGGGCCACGCGCGCGTCGAGCAGGCGGCGCACCTCCAGCCGGTCCAGGATGTCCTTCTGGGTGTCGACAGGCACCAGGTAGCCACGGTCCTGCGGCGTCAGCACGCCTTCGCGCGACAGCTGCAGCAACACCTCGCGGATCGGGGTGCGCGAGACGCCGTAGGCGTCGGCCAGCTGGGTCTCGACCAAGCGCCGTCCGGGCTCCAGCGCGCCTGACTGCAACTCCTCGCGCATGCGGCGATAGACCTGGTCGCGCAGCCGCTCTCCCGGTGCGATGTCTCCAGGCTTCCTGGCCATCGACGACTCCCTCAATCCCTGTCCTGGCCTAGGATATCGCTCGCACCGGGGCAATCGGCATCCTGTATGCAAACGAAGCGATCGGTCGTTATGTCCTGCATACTGTATACAAAGAAATTGAGCTTCGACGCTCGATCTGGTTCAATGCCCGGGTCGGCTTCGAGGCTGGCGCTTGTTCCATTTCGACGACCGGCGGAGCGGCTGGTCGAGCCGACCAGGAGATCTCGTTCGTGAGCTACAAGACCATCACCGCCGCGCCGATCACCCCGACCATCGGCGCAGAGATCGCCGGCATCGACCTGTCGCGGCCGCTGAGCGCGGTCCAGCTGGACGACCTGAACCAGGCCATCGCCGACCACCAGGTGATCTTCTTCCGCGACCAGACGCTGGATCCGGCCTCGTTGAAGCGGGTGGGGCAGTATTTCGGCGAGCTGCAGGCCCACGCCCTGAAGGGGCTGCCGGACCATCCCGAGGTGCGCAAGCTGCACGCCGACGAGACCTCCAAGCACGTGGCCGGCGAGGAATGGCACACCGATATGTCGTGCCTGTCCGTACCGCCGATGGGCAGCATCCTCTACATGCACACCCTGCCGCCCCAGGGCGGCGACACCATCTTCGCCAGCATGTACGCGGCCTACGACGCGCTTTCGCCGGGCATGAAGGCGCATCTGGAGACCCTGACGGCCACCCACGACGGCGCGCTGGCCTTCGGCCGCTTCGATCCGGACGGCAAGTATCCCAAGGCCGTCCACCCGGTGATCCGCACCCATCCGGTGACCGGCAAGAAGGTGCTGTTCGTCAATCGCGGCTTCACCAGCCACATCAACGACGTCAGCCGCGAGGAGAGCAACGCCCTGCTGCAGTATCTCTACCTGCACGCCGAGAACGCCTATTTCCAGATGCGCTTCCGCTGGACCCCCGGCGCGGTGGCCTTCTGGGACAACCGCTGCACCCAGCACCTGGCGATCTGGGACTACTACCCGCACGTCCGCTCGGGCTTCCGGGTGCAGGTCGAGGGCCAGGCGGACGCCTATACGATCGCGGCGTAAAAGACTGTCATCCCGGCCAAGCGCGAAGCGCGCCGAGCCGGGACCGCAGGAAGCTCGGCGCTTGCCTTGGTCCCGGGTCTGCGCTGCGCTTCGCCCGGGATGACAGGCATAGAAAGGGCCGCGCCTCGAAGGAGGCGCGGCCCTTTGTTTTGTCTGGCGTGGCGATCAGCTCACCGACACCGCCGCCCCCCGGCGACGCTCGCCGAATGGCCGCAGCACCAGCATCAGGCCGGCGGCCAGGATGCAGATCGGCGCGCCGATCGCCAGCATCACCTGGTACGAGCCGGTCAGGTCATAGACCCCGCCGAAGGCCACGGGGCCCAGGCCCATGGCCACCATCACCGCCGAGAACAGCACCCCGAAGATCTGGGCGAAGCTCTTGAGGCCGAAATAGCGGCTGGTCAGATAGGCCAGCATGTCGACCTCGGCCCCCAGGCTGCCGCCCAGCAGCAGGGCGGGGAAGATCAGCGCCCAGGCGGGCAGGGGCACGGCCAGCAGGCCCATGCCCAGCGCCGACAGGCCAAAGAAGATCACCGCAATGCGCCGGGCGTCGAAGCGGTCGACCAGGAAGCCGATCAGGATGCGCCCGCCGAAGGTGGCGAAGCCGAAGATCGAGGCCATGCTGGCGGCCGCTTCCGGGGTCATGCCCCGGTCGGTCAGCAGCGGGACCATGTGCGGGATCAGGCCGTACAGCACGAAGGCCAGGCTGACGAAGATCGAGGCCAGCACCCAGAAGTCGCGCTTGCCCATGGCCTGTTTCAGCGTATCGCCCAGGGCGTCGGCGGGATTGGCCTCGGGGACCAGCGAGTCGCTGTCGGCGTTGGGCTGGTCGGCGGTCTTCTCCTTGAGCAGGAACAGCACCATCGGCAGGGTCACGCACAGCATGATCAGGCCCAGGGCGACATAGCAGCCCTTCCAGCCGAAGTGGCTGATCGCCGCCTGGCCGACCAGCGGCACATAGGCGAAGCCCAGGCCGGTGCCGCTGCCGGCGATGCCGATGGCTAGGCCGCGCGATCGGTCGAACCACGAGGCCAGGATGCGCATGTAGGGCACGCTGTTGGCCCCGGCCGCGATGGTGCCGATCAGCACATAGGCGGCCATGAACTGCCAGACCTTGGTCACCGCCAGCGGGATGGCCAGCAGGCACAGGCCCAGGGCAATCACCGACGGGATCAGCACCCGCCGCGCGCCGAACTTGTCGACCACCTTGCCGACCAGCGGCAGCGACAGGGCGGTGCACAGCATCATCAGCGATGCCGCGCCGCTGACCTCGCCCCGGGTCCAGCCGAACTGCTCCTGGAAGGCGTTGATCACCAGGCCCAGCGAGGCCAGGCCGAAGGCGGCGGGGCCGGTCGAGATGCCGATCAGGCAGATGCCGATGATCAGCCAGCCACGCGCCGGAATGGGCTTGCGGGCCGGCCGTTCGGCCGTGGAGGGCAGGGCGTCGACGCTCATGGGTTCACCAGTTCGACGGGGACTTGCACACCGTCCGATTTGTAGATCTTGCCGCCCTTCATCACGAACCGGACGCGCTCCAGCTCGGTGATGTCGGTCAGGGGATCGCCTTCGACGGCGACGATGTCGGCATAGCGACCGGCCTCGACCGCGCCGATCTCCTTGGAGCCGATCAGGTCGGCGGCGCTGGTGGTCGCTGCGGCGATCACCTCGGCGGGGGTCAGGCCCGCCTTCACCATCAGGGCGGCTTCCTTGATGTTCTCGCCCTGGCCGGTGTCGCTGCCCAGCGCGATCTTGACGCCGGCGTCGTGCGCCCGGGTCAGCTTGGTCAGGCTGGAGCCCATGGCCAGCACCTTGGCCACGGTCGACGGGTTCAGTGTCTCGGGGCGATTGCGCGCCGCGTCGTACAGCTTTTCGGTCGTCAGCAGGGTGGGGATGAAATAGGTCCCGTTGGCCTTCATCAGCTTGAAGGACTCGGCGTCGGCATAGGTGCCGTGCTCGATGGAGTCGACGCCGGCCCGGACGGCCGCGTCGATCGCGCCCTTGCCGTGGCCATGGGCGGCGATCTTCAGGCCCAGGGCGTGGGCGGTCTCTACCGCGGCCTTGATCTCCGCGTCGCTCATCAGCTGGGCCTTGGGATCGTCGCCCTGGCTGACCACGCCGCCGCTGGGCATGATCTTGATCACCGTGGCGCCCAGCTTGTGCTCGGTGCGCGCCAGCTTGATCACCGCGTCGGGACCGTCGGCCAGCCCCGCGCCCCAGTCGCGGCGCGACACGTCCTCGGCATAGCCGTGGCTCCAGTCGTTATGGCCTCCTGTCGGGCCGATGGCCTCGCCGGCCACCCACATGCGGGGACCCGCCACCGAACCGGCCTCGATGGCCTTCTTCAGCGCGATGTCGGTTCCGTAGAGCCCGCCCAGGTCGCGCACCGTGGTCACGCCCGACTGCAGGATCTTGCCGACATTGACCGTCGCCGCCAGCACGGTGTCGAGCGGCGAGTTCGTCATGTTCTTGGCGATGCCGTTGCCGGTCCGGCTCAGCGAGGTGACATGCGTATGGGCGTCGATCAGGCCCGGCAGCACGGTGGCCTTGGACAGGTCCACCACCTTGGCCCCGGCCGGCGTGACGAAGCCCGCCTCGACGCCGGTGATGCGGTCCTTGGTCACCAGGATCGAGACCTGTTCGCGCGGCTTGGCGGAAACGCCGTCGATCAGTCGCCCGGCGTGGATCACCACGTCCTGGGCCTGCGCCGCGCCGCCCAGTACGCTGGCGGCGAGCAGGACGGACAGGAAGCGCTTTTGCATCCGTCCGCTACGGGTCTGTGTCATCTGGAAATCGGCCTTCCGTGACTGGGGGCAAAGCTGCGTCGGGTCCCCGAAGGTCGCCCGGGCGCCTGATTGTTGAGCTGGACGCGGCGGGGCGGTCAGGCCGCCAAGGAGCCGACGCGGGCGAAGGCCACGACCTGACGGCCGACCAGCTCCAGCTGTTCGCGGACCTTGTCGTCCAGGCACGCGCCGTCGGGACCGAACAGGCCCGGCGCGCTCTGCACGAAGGCGCCGCACGGCGTGGGCCAGCCCCGCATGGCGTGGATGATGGCGCGCAGCCCGGCCAGGACCGGACCTCCGCCTTGCGGACCGTAGGCGGTGGCGATGCAGCCGACCGCGCAGCCATCGACATAGACCCGCTTGTCGGCTCGCATCTCCTCCATCAGGTCGATGGCGTTCTTGACCAGGCCGGAGACGCCGCCGTGATAGCCGGGGCTGGCGATGATGAAGCCGTCGGCGGCTCTTGAAGCGGCCACGAACTCGGCCTCGGCCGCTGTGCGCGGCGCGGCAGGATCATAGTGGGGCAGGCCGGCCAGGAAGGCTCCGTCGAACAGGCGGACCTCCGCACCGGCGGCCTCGGCGGCGGCCAGGCTGACCTTCAGGGCCAGTTCGGTGGTCGAGCCTGGGCGGGTGGTGCCGCCGATGCCGACGATGAGAGGTCTGACGCTCATCATTGGGCTCCCGTCTTTGGGCCGAAGATCCAGTCGATGCGGTCGTCCGTCGGCTTCTTGGGCAAGGCCGGCTTCCAGCTGTCGGCGGCGTTGACATCGCCCTTGCCGGAATAGGCGGCAAAGCGCGGATAGGCGTAGAGCGGGCGCTGGCGCTTGATCGCGCCGTCAGGGCCCTTCTGGGTGGCGACCACGCCGTCGGGCGCCTCGCCCTTTTCGACCCAGGCCATGATCGCCGGCATGAAGTCGAAGCTGTTGGGCGCGTCGCCGCCCCGGCAGTGGAACATGCCCGGCACCATGAACAGCCGGAACCAGCCGCGCACCTTGTCGATCCCACCCTGGCGCGTGTGAACCTGGGCGTAATAGTCCAGCGTGTTCAGCGGCGAGACGCCCTGGTCGGCCCAGCCGTGATAGAGGATCAGCTTGCCGCCCTTGGCCTCGAAGGCGGTCAGATCGGGCGCGGTGTCCGGTGCGACGGGGTCGTAGCGGGTCAGGGCGTCCTTGATCTTGTCGATGTCGGTGTCGAAGTTGAAGTCGCGATAGGTGAAGCCGACCGGCGGGTTGGGCGTGAAGTTCAGGAAGCGCTGGGCGCCATCGGCCAAGGTCAGGCGGTCGTCGCCCTTCCAGGCGCCTTCGCTGCCGAACACCTCGCCGCCGGGAAACAGGCGCTGGCCCTTGCTGTTGCGCGGACCGTCGTAGACGGCCAGGGCGGCGGCCACCTGAGCGGCGCTCAGGCAGTCTGAGCCTTCGCCGCCGTCCTTGCACCGCACGCTGGCGACGTCGAACTTGCAGGCGCGCGGATCCATGATGATCCCGTCCTTGACGCCGTCCAGTCCGTCGCACGCTGTGATTACCGCCTTGTGCAGCACCTCCAGCGTGGCGTCCGACATCACAGGAGTGTTGTCGGGCTTCAGCATTTTCTGGGCGTCCCAGGTGTTGGCGATCGCGCCCAGCCGGCCGGCGAAGGCAGGATCGCCCGCGATGATCCCGTCGAAGTCGCCCGGATAGTGCTGGGCCTCCATCAGCCCCTCGCGGCCGCCCGTCGAGCAGCCCCGGAAATAGGAATAGGCCGCCAACGCGCCATAGAAGCGCGCGACGATGGCCTTCGAGGCCACCGCCGAGACGTGGGTCGCGCGGCGGCCGTAGTCGCGGCGCGCGTCGGCGCTGTCGCCCCACAGCGGATCCTTCAGGAAATTGCCGACGTGGCCCATGTTGTTGGCCGAGACCGCGAAATCCTTGGCCAGCACGTCGCCGCAGTTCTGGATATTCACCCCGCCGCAGAACCCGCCGCAGCCGACCTGGAAATAGCGTCCGTTCCAGGTCTTGGTCGGCAGGCGCAGCTGGAACTGGATCTGCGGCTGCACATAGCCTGTGATGTCGCAATATTCCGGCGTCGCGCCGCTGGCGGGAACCAGCTTGGCCGAGGTGATCGAGGTCGGCGCGCCTTCAAGTCGAGAGAGGTCCCAGCCCATCACGCTCTCGCACGGCGTCGGGGCCGCCAGCCTGGCGTCGACGGGGGCTTTCGCGGCGGTTTGAGCCGTGGCTCCCGTCACCAATGAAACTGACGCGACGAGGACAGCAAGGCCGCCAAAGGCCAGGCGTCTCGCGAGCCGATTGAGCAATTGCCGAGCGCGCATGGAGAAATCCAGATTGAAGGTCGCCGGCTAAGTTGTATGACAATAAGACAGCATACAAGTCTCGACTCCTCGCTTTCCTGTCGGAGTTCGCCGGCGCCCAAAGACTAAGCGGGCTCTGCCTTACTCCAAGGGCGCGGCCCTCCGGCGGTCCTCAGATCGAGCGTTAATTGGGGGGATGGGAATTTCCCACGCGACTGGGTTCCTGCGTGCGTGGTCAGCGCAGACACGTGACGGCGCGCCGCATGCTCGTCGAAATATTTTCGCGTCCAAAGCCAGGCTGGCGCGACGCTTCCGACGAGGGGAGCGGATGAGCGTGTTCCTGACCCGGGTCCAAGCCAAGATCGCGGGTGAGAAATCGCCCGCAAGTCTTCGATTTGAGAGGAAAAGAGAATGGTGGATGCGACAGGGATTGAACCTGTGACCCCCTCGGTGTGAACGAGGTGCTCTCCCGCTGAGCTACGCATCCGCCTTGTGGGGCCGGTCGGTGAGGACCGATCCGCGAGAGGAGGGGGCCTATAGCCCGGTGTTTGGCCGGGGGCAAGAGGCCAAGAGGTCGATACAGGCCTGGGGCACGTCCAAAAAGCTGTGGATGACCAGATCGCCGCCCAGGGTCTCGACCGGCTCCTCTGTGTAGCCGAAGCTGACCAGCAGGGCCGGGACGTTGGCGCGCACGGCGGCCAAGGCGTCGTTGATGCTGTCGCCGACCATCACCGCGCGATGCGGATCGCCGCCCACGGCTTTGATCGCGGTCAATACGTGGATCGGATCGGGCTTGGCGGCGGGCGACAGGTCCGCGCCGATCACGGCGTCGAAGGCGCGTGACAGGTCCAGGGCGTCCAGCAGGGCTACCGACAGGTTGGTCAGCTTGTTGGTGCAGACCACCAGCTTGCAGCCGGCGGCGCGCAGTTGGGCCAGAACCTCGACCACGCCGGGGAAGGGCGCGCTCTCGTGGGCGATGCGCTCCAGATAGATGGCGATGAAGCGCTCTACGAGCTTGGGCGCGGTCAGGGCGTCCAATGGATGACCAGCGGCGGCGAAACCCCGCTCCAGCAAGGCCCTGGCGCCACGGCCCACCATCAGGCGCACCTCGTCGAAGGGCAGGGGCGGCAGGCCTTCTTCGGCGAGGATCATGTTCAGCGCGCCGACCAGGTCGGGCGCGGTGTCGACGAGGGTCCCGTCGAGGTCGAAGGCGATCGTGGCGCCGTTCAGGGCTTGAAGGTCATGCATTGATCTGGCCTTTCGGCTAAACGGCCGGCTAATGCAACGTCATCCGGTTCGCAGGGAGTCGCCAGCATCATGAGCATCGCCGCCTCAGGCCGCCCCCGGGCCGCCGTGATCCTCGCCGCGGGCCAGGGCACGCGCATGAAGTCGCCAACCCCCAAGGTGCTGCACAAGATCGCCGGCCGGGCCCTGCTGGACCACGCCATCGACGCCGCCGAGGCCCTGGGCTGCGCGCGGATCATCGTGGTCGTCGGGACCCACAGCCCCGCCGTCGGCGTCCACGCCCGCAAGCGTCTGGGCGAGTCGGCGGTGGTGATCCAGGATCCGCCGCTGGGCACCGGCCACGCCGTCTTGGCGGCCAAGGCTGCGCTCGCCGATTTCGACGGCGACGTGGTGGTCACCTTCGCCGACTGCCCGCTGCTGAGCGCCCCGACGATCGCGCCGCTGTTCGACCTGCGCGCCGCAGGCGCCGATGTCGCCGTGCTGGGTTTCGAGGCCGCCGACCCGGGCGCCTATGGCCGCCTGATCCTGGCCCCGCACCACGTGCTGCTGCGCATTGTCGAGGCCAAGGACGCCGACGACAGCGTCAAGCAGGTCAAGCACTGCAATTCAGGCGTCTTGGCCGCCGATCGCGCGACCTTGTTCGACATTCTCGACACCGTCGGCAACGACAACGCCAACGGCGAGTACTATCTGACTGATGTGGTGGGCATCGCCCATGGACGGGGCCTGTCGACCCGCGCGGCCTTCGCGCCGGAAGCCTCGGTGCAGGGCGTCAACTCGCAGGCCGAACTGGCCGCCGCTGAGGCCGTCTGGCAGAAACGTCGCCGCTCTGCCCTGATGATCGAGGGTGTCACCATGCCCGCGCCGGAGACGGTGCACCTGGCCTGGGACACCCAGATCGCGGCCGGGGTCACGGTCGAGCAGTTCGTGGTCTTCGCGCCCGGCGTCAGTGTCGCGACCGGCGCGGTCATCAAGGCCTTCAGCCACCTGGAGGGCGCGACCGTGGGCGAGGGGGCGCTGATCGGCCCCTACGCCCGCCTGAGACCCGGCGCCGAGATCGGCCCCGACGCGCACATCGGCAACTTCGTCGAGGTCAAGAAGGTCAAGGTCGGCGCGGGCGCCAAGGCCAACCACCTCAGCTATCTGGGCGACGGCACGGTGGGCGAGAAGGCCAATATCGGGGCCGGCACGATCTTCTGTAACTACGACGGCTTCGACAAGTTCGAGACCCATGTCGGCAACGGCGCCTTCATCGGCTCCAACAGCGCCTTGGTCGCGCCGGTGCGGATAGGCGACGGCGCGATGACCGGCTCGGGCTCGGTGATCACCAAGGACGTCGAGGAGGGCGCTTTGGCCCTTTCCCGCGCGCCGCAGCAGGACAAGCCGAGCTGGGCGACCAAGTTCCGCGCCCTCAAGCAGGCCAAAAAGGAAAAGAAATGAGCGCCGACGATCAAAAGCGCCTGTCGGGCGAAGCGGCCGCCGAGCTGGTCGAGAACGGCATGGTCGTGGGCCTGGGCACCGGCTCGACCGCCGCCTGGTTCGTCAAGGCCCTGGCCGCGCGTAAGCTCGACATCCGGGGCGTGCCGACCTCGGACGCCACCGCCAACCTCGCCCGCGAGCTGGGCATCGCCCTGGCGGCGCTGGATGACGTCAAGGCGGTCGACCTGACCGTCGACGGCGCCGACGAGATCGGCCCGGGCCTCAGCCTGATCAAGGGCGGCGGCGCGGCTCTGCTGCGCGAGAAACTGGTGTGGGAAGCCTCCAAGCGCTGCGTGGTCATCGCCGACGCGGCCAAGAACGTGAAGGCCCTGGGCAAGTTTCCGCTGCCGATCGAGGTCGTGCGCTTTGGCCACGTTCACACCGGCCAGCGCCTGGCCGACATCGCCGCCGAGTTCGACCTGCCGCCGCCGCGCCTGCGCATGGCCGATCGTGGCGTGGTCGTCACCGACGGCGGCAACCTGATCTACGACATGGCCTCGGGCAAGATCGACGAGCCGGCCGCCCTGGCTTCGGCGCTGAAGGCCGTGACAGGCGTCGTCGATCATGGCCTCTTCCTCGATCTGGCCGACGAAGCGCTGCTGGGCACGGACGACGGCGTGGTGCGCCTGGTCCCCTGAATGACTAGATAAAGCGCCGACCCGTTCTCAAGCTTGCTGGAGCCTTCTATGGCTGACTACGATTTCGACCTCTTCGTCATCGGCGCCGGTTCGGGCGGCGTGCGCGCCGCGCGTCTGGCGGCCCTGTCGGGCGCCAAGGTCGCGGTGGCCGAGGAATACCGGGTCGGCGGCACCTGCGTGATCCGCGGCTGCGTGCCCAAGAAGTTCATGGTGTACGCCAGCGAGGTCTCGAGCCAGCTGAAGACCGCCAAGGGCTACGGCTGGTCGGTCAGCGAGGCCAGGTTCGATTGGAAGGCCTTCCTGCACGACAAGGACGTCGAGATCGCGCGCCTGTCTGGGATTTATGTCACGAATCTGCAGAAGGCCGGCGCGCATCTGCTGCACGGCAAGGCCAAGCTGCTCGACGCCCATACCGTCGAGGTCGTGGGCAAGGACGCCGGCCGCTACACCGCCCGCAAGATCCTGATCGCCACCGGCGGTCGCCCCGTGAAGCCGGATTTCCCTGGCGCGGAACTGGGCATCACCTCGGACGAGGCCTTCCACCTGCCGACCCTGCCCAAGCGCGTGATGGTGGTGGGCGGCGGCTATATCGCCGTGGAGTTCGCCGGCATCTTCAACGGCCTGGGCGTGGAGACGACACTGCTTTATCGCGGCGCCAACGTGCTGCGCGGCTTCGACGACGACGTGCGTTCGCACCTGGCCGAAGAACTCGAGAAGCGCGGCGTTAAGGTGGTGCTGGGCTGCTCGCACGAGACCCTCGAGCAGACCGAGAGCGGCCTGCTGAGCACCCTCAACAACAACCTGACCTTCGAGACCGACGTGGTGATGTTCGCCACCGGCCGCGAACCCTATGTCGAGGGCCTGGGCCTGGACAAGGCCGGCGTGAAGCTGAACGAACGCGGCGCGATCGCGGTCGACAAGCACTCCAAGACCAATGTCGACGGGATCTGGGCCGTGGGCGACGTCACCGACCGCATCAACCTGACGCCGGTGGCCATCCGCGAAGGCGCGGCCTTCGCCCAGACCGAGTTCTACGGCAATCCGACCAGCTTCGACCACGACATGGTCGCCTCGGCCGTGTTCTCGCAGCCGCCGGTCGGCGTGGTGGGCATGACCGAGGCCGAAGCCCGTCACGCCTTCGGCAAGGTCGACATCTATCGCTCGGTCTTCCGGCCGATGAAGGTGACCTTCTATGGCGGCCAGGACCGGTGTCTGATCAAACTCGTCGTCAAGCAGGATGACCAGAAGGTCGTGGGCGTCCATGTGGTTGGGCCAGACTCCCCGGAGATCATCCAGATGGCCGCCATAGCGGTGAAGATGGGCGTCACCAAGCCGCAATGGGACTCGACCTGCGCGGTGCACCCGACGCTGGCCGAGGAACTGGTGACGATGCGCGAGAAGTACGTTCCGGCCGAGGTAGGCGGAGTCGGATGAGGTCTCTCGCGGGGGCGGAGCGGTCCACGAAATGGCTCGGCGGCGTCGCGGTGTTCACCATCGTGATGGTGCCGTTCGTCGGCTATCTCGCCTATCTGGGCTTTGCTTCGTTGCTCGCCCTGACCGGGCTGCTTTCCCTGCCGGGGTTGGTGCGCTCGCGCCCGGCGTCGCCGCCGATGATGGCGTTGGTCGTCCTGGTGCTGTGGGGCTTGATCAGCATGGCCTGGAGCCCGGCCGCCCCGCATGTCGCCGACCTCAAGGACTCCGGCGACATGGAGACCTTCACGGCCCTGAAGCTGTTGTTCGAGCTGGCCTTCTATGGCTCGGCGGTCGCGGCGATGGGTCAGCTGTCGGAGAGCTCCAGGACCCGCGTCGGCACGGTGATGGTCGTCTGCGCCCTGGCGCTGGCGCTGCTGGTGGCGCTGGACGGGATCAGCGCGGCGGCCTTCTACAAGTGGCTGCGGGTCCTGATCCACGATCCCGAGCGGGCCGACTTCGCGGTCATCAAGGTCTCGATGTCGACCTACGTCCTGGCCCTGCTGTTCTGGCCCGTGGCGCGGATCATGAGCAGCCGCGGCTGGACGCCGGCCATCTTCGTGCTGCTGGTCGCCATCGTCGTGGCCGCCGTGTCGACCAGCGCCGACGCCAGCTGGGCCGCCTTGTTCGCCGGCGGGATCGTCTGGCTGGGCGTGCGGGTCGTCGGCAAGCCGGTGGCGCGCCTGCTGGTGGCGGCGGTCGCCGCGCCGTTCGTGCTGGGGCCGGTTCTGCTGGTCTTCGGGCTGCGGTCGGGCTTCGTCGCCTGGCTGCATGAGCACGTGCCCAACTCGTGGGACGCCCGCCTGAACATCTGGGCCTTCACCGCCAACCAGGTCCAGGCGCACGCCATTCGCGGCTGGGGCCTGGACGCCAGCCGCACCTTCGGTCCGGCCATTCCGCTGCACACCCACAACGCCGCCATGCAGCTGTGGCTGGAGCTGGGGGCGGTCGGCGCGGCCCTGGGCGGGGTGTTCTTCAGCTGGGTGGCCTATCGCATCGTCGCGGTGACCGGCGAGGCTCGCGAGGACGGCGCCATGGCGGCCGGAGCCTTGGTCACCTATCTTGTCATCGGCGGTCTGAGCTTCGGGGTCTGGCAGGAATGGTGGCTGGCTCTCGGCGCGCTGACCGTCATCTGCTGCGGCGTCGCGCGCGGTCTGAAGACTGCGCCCCGTCGCCGCTAAGGGCGAATTTTTCTCGCCTCCGTTAAAATGCGGCCCCGGTTCGCATGAATTTTGCCTTTTCCTCGCGGTTACGCTAAAAGCCGCTCCCTTTGAAGCTGTAGAGCCTGTCATGACCTCGCGTTGGACCCCCGCCACCTGGAGAGCAAAACCCGCAAAGCACATCCCGTCGGACTATCCGGACGCGGGCGCTGTGGAACGGGTCGAGCAGACGCTTCGCCAGATGCCGCCGCTGGTCTTTGCGGGCGAGGCGCGTCGTCTGAAGAGCCTGCTGGGCGACGTGGCCGAGGGCCGCGCGTTCCTGCTGCAGGGCGGCGACTGCGCCGAGAGCTTCAAGGAATTTCATGCGGACAACATCCGCGACACCTTCCGTCTGATCCTGCAGATGGCGGTGGTGCTGACCTTCGCCGGCGGCAAGCCGGTGGTGAAGGTGGGCCGTATCGCCGGCCAGTTCGCCAAGCCGCGCTCGGAACCGATCGAGACGATCGGCGACGTGACCCTGCCGTCCTACCGGGGCGACAACATCAACGGCATGGACTTCACGGCTGAAGAGCGCGCCCCGGATCCGGATCGCCTGCTAAAGGCCTATGGCCAGTCGGCCTCGACCCTGAACCTGCTGCGCGCCTTCGCCAACGGCGGCTACGCCGACCTGCACAACATCCACCGCTGGACCCTGGGCTTCGTCGGCGACAGCCCGCAGGGCGCGCGCTATCGCGAGCTCAGCGACAAGATCAGCGAAAGCCTGGCCTTCATGGCCGCCATCGGCGTGACGCCGCAGAGCCACCCGGGCATGCATCAGGTGGAGTTCTTCACCAGCCATGAGGCCCTGCTGCTGGGCTTCGAGGAAGCCATGACCCGCGTCGATAGCACCTCGGGCGACTGGTACGACACCAGCGCCCACCTGCTGTGGATCGGCGAGCGCACCCGTCAGCTGGACGGCGCGCACATCGAGTTCATGCGCGGCGTGAAGAACCCGATCGGCCTGAAGTGCGGTCCGACCATGGAAGGCGACGACCTGCTGCGCCTGATCGACGTGCTGAACCCGCACAACGAGCCGGGCCGCCTGACGCTGTACGGCCGCTTTGGTTCGGACAAGATCGCCGACCGCCTGCCGCGCCTGATGAAGGCGACCAAGGCCGCCGGCCGTTCGGTGGTCTGGGCCACCGACCCTATGCACGGCAACACGCTGAAGGCCTCGACCGGCTACAAGACCCGGCCGTTCGACCGCATCCTGTCGGAAGTGAAGTCGTTCGTGGAGATCGCCCATTCGGAAGGCGTGCATCCCGGCGGCGTCCACCTGGAAATGACCGGCCAGAATGTCACCGAATGCCTGGGCGGCGCCCGCGCCGTGTCGGAAACCGACCTGGCCGATCGCTACCACACCCACTGCGATCCCCGTCTGAACGGCGAGCAGGCCCTGGAACTGGCGTTCCTGGTGGCCGAGAAGCTGAAGTCCGATCGCGACGACCAGCGCCGCCTGGCGGCCGGATAACGCTGGTCGTCGAAGCTCTGGCGTCGCTTATCGCGCAGGTATAGCCTCCTTCCTCAGTGGAGGAGGCGACGCGATATGATGGGTTCAACCCTCTCTCGCAGAGGGCTCGCGGGCCTGGCGGCGCTTGCGTTGGCGCCGTCCCTGGCCAGCGCCCGCAATGTAGAGCAGCCCTCGGCGACCACCAGCGACACCCTGCGCTATCTGGACGCCTCGCGACGGCTGACCGTCCAGGCGATGGTCAACGGGCAGGGGCCTTTCTCCTTCCTCGTCGACACGGGGGCCAGCGGTTCGGCGATCTCCGCCGAGCTTGCCGACCAGTTGGGCCTTATCCGCCAAGGCAGCGTCGAGCTGCACGGCCTAGCCGGCGCCCAGACCGTCTCGACCGTGCGGCTCGACGCGCTCAAGGTCGGCCGCCGCGCGCGGGGCGGCATGTTGATGTCGGTGGTCCCGCGCGAGAACCTGGGCGCAGCCGGACTGCTGGGCCTGGAATGGCTGGGCGACAACAGCCTGATGCTCGACTACGAGGGCCGCCGAATGCATGTCGGCGCGGCCCTGCCGTTGCCCGATTCCCAGACCGTGATCGTCAAGGCGCGCACCAAGACCGGCGGCCTGACCCTGATCGACGCGACCATGCCCGGCGCGCGGCTGCTGGCGTTCCTGGACAGCGGCTCGACCACCACCGTGGGAAACCTGGCGCTGCTGGAGGCCGCACGGCGCGACAACGCCATCGTCGGCGATGTGGTCGAGGTCGGGCTCAACAGCGTCACGGGCCAAGTGCTGGCCTGCCGGCTTGCGGTTCTCAGTCGCCTGACCCTGGGCAGCATGACGTTGCGCAACGTGCCGATTGTGGTCGGCCATGTTCATACCTTCGATTATTGGGGCATGGGCGACAAGCCGGCCATCCTGATCGGCTCGGATGTTCTCCAGAAGTTCGAGACTGTTGCGCTTGATTTCAAGCGTGGCGAAGTGCGCTTCCGGGTCTCCGATCGCGGGTGACCCACTGGGGCGGATAGGCCCCAGCGTAAACGCGTGCGATGCAGCACGCCGCGTCTTGACCCGCCGCGCGGCGCTCTCCAATGGTTGTTTGAACGGAGGGTGTTTATGCGTCTGCAGGCCAGGTTGAAGCGTGAGTGGCGGTTCCTGAAGGGGCTGACCCGAACGCTGAAGCGCGTGAAGTCCATCGCTCCCGATAGCGTCAACCTCATCTGCGACGACCTCGAAGCGGCGGTCGACCAGTGGTCGGCCAGCCGCGCCATCACCTTCGAAGGCAAGACGATCACCTATGGCGAGCTGGACGCCATGGCCAACCGCTATGCGCACTGGGCCAAGGGCCAGAGCATCACGCGCGGCCAGACGGTGGCGCTGTTCATGCCCAACCGCCTCGAATATCTGGCCATCTGGTATGGCCTGTCGAAGGTCGGCGTGGCCACGGCCCTGATCAACAACCAGCTGACCGGTCCGGCGCTGGCCCACTGCCTGAACATCTCCCAGGCCCTGCATTGCATCGTCGACGCCGAGACCTCGCCGTGCTTCGAGCAGGTTAAGGACAGCCTGGGCCGGCACGTCCAGCAATGGGTGCTGGGCGGCGCACATGGCGACCAGCGCGACTTGGCCAACGCCTTGAAGAGCTGCAGTCAGCTGCGCCCCGACCGCGAGACGGCGCGCGGCGGAATCACCGCCAAGGACACCGCCCTCTACATCTTCACCAGCGGCACCACCGGCCTGCCCAAGGCCGCGCGCATCACCCACATGCGCGCCCAGCTCTACATGCGCGGCTTCGCCGGCTCGACGGACTCGCGCCACACCGACCGCATCTACGTGACCCTGCCGCTGTACCACGCCACCGGCGGCCTCTGCGCCATGGGTGCGGGCCTGCTGAACGGCGGCTCGATCGTGCTGCGTAAGAAGTTCTCGGCCACGCACTTCTGGAGCGACATACGCACCGAGAACTGCACGATGTTCGTCTACATCGGCGAGCTGTGCCGCTATCTGGCCAACCAGCCGCCCAGCGACGAGGACCGCAACCACAAGATCCGCCTGATCTTCGGCAACGGCCTGCGTCCCGACGTCTGGGACGACATGATGGACCGCTTCAAGATTGGCGGTGTGCTGGAGTTCTACGGCGCGACCGAAGGCAACGTGTCGCTGTTCAACTTCGACGGCCGTCGCGGCGCCATCGGGCGCATTCCCGGCTATCTGAAGAAGAAGTTCAACATCCGGATCGTCAAGTTCGACGTCGAGACCGAGATGCCGATCCGCGGCCCCGACGGCTGCTGCATCGAGGTGGCGCCCGGCGAGGTCGGCGAGTGCGTGGGCCATATCGCCAACGACGCCCGCTCGAATTTCACCGGTTATGCCGACAAGGCCGCGACCGAAAAGAAGGTGCTGCACGACGTCTTCGCCAAGGGCGACGCCTGGTTCCGCACCGGCGACCTGATGCGCACCGACAGCGACGGCTACATCTATTTCGTCGATCGCATCGGCGACACCTTCCGCTGGAAGGGGGAGAACGTCGCCACCAGCGAGGTGTCCGAGCGTCTGGCCGGCGTGCCTGGCGTGCTGGAGACCAACGTCTATGGCGTCAAGGTCGGCGACCTGGACGGCAAGGCCGGCATGGCCTCGCTGGTCGTGGGCCCGGAGTTCGACATCGGAGCCCTGGCTGAATATGTCGATCGCGAGATCCCGGCCTATGCCCGGCCGATCTTCGTGCGCCTGCAGCGCGAGATCGAGACCACCGGCACCTTCAAGTACCGCAAGATCGATCTGGTGACGGAGGGCTTCGACCCGGCCCTGGTCAAGGACCCGCTCTATTTCCGCGATCCGGCCAAGGGCTACGTGAAGATCACCAAGACGGTGCACGCCAAGATCCTGGCAGGCGGCTTCAAGCTTTAGAAAAAGAACTTTACATCACAAAGTTGGAGCGGTACGGATCGATGATCGAACATCGACCAGGAGCTGCGTCGTGACTGAAGACATGAAGGCCATCCGCGACGACATCGCCTTCATGCGGGCCTTGGCGGAAGAGGGGCGTCAGGCCCCGCTGCTCGGGGGCTCCATGCTGGTCGCGTCCGGCGCGGTCTACGGCACCGCCAGTGTCTTCCAGTGGGCGATCCTGGCCAGGGTCCTGCAATTGCCGCCCGTCTCGCTGATGATCATGTGGATCATCGCCTTCGCCGCGCACATGATCCTGATCACCGTGCTCAAGCGCGGCATGAGCGCCCGGCCGGGAGCGGGCTCGTCGGGTAACCGCGCCATGCGCAACGCCTGGATGGGCGTTGGCTGGGGCTGTTTCGTCATCTTCTTCGCCTTGGGCGTGGCCAGCTGGAAGACGCGCGACATCAACCTGATCAACTTCTCGCCGTCGATCGTGCTGGCGCTGTACGGCGCGGCCTGGTCGGTGGCCGCGGCGATGTCCCGCGCGGCGTGGCTGAAGATCGTGGCGGTCGCGTCCTTCGTCGGGGCGGTCCTGATCGCCGTCCTGATGGGCAGCACCTGGATCTGGCTGGCCTACGCCGCCGCCCTCTATCTGCTGGCGATGGTCCCGGGCCTGGTGCTGATGCGCCAGGAACCCTCCGATATCGTCTGAGGGGCTGGGTGATGGACGATTTCGAAATCGATCACATCGACGAGGTCATCCACGGACGCGTGCGCCTCGGGATCATGGCCTATCTGTCGGGCGCCGAGACGTCCGACTTCAACGCCCTGAAGGCCAAGCTGTCGGTCACCGACGGCAACCTGTCGGTCCATCTGCGCAAGCTCGAGGACGCCGGCTATGTGGGCATCGAGAAGAGCTTCGTCGGTCGCAAGCCATTGACACGAGTGACGCTGACCGATGCGGGCCGCACCGCCTTCGGCATCTATCTCGACGCCATCGGCAAGCTGGTCGACGGACGCTGAAGCAACCTCGTCCAGAGCCGCGTGTTGCTCGTATCTTCGCGGGATCACGAAGACGGAGACGGGTGTGGCGGAGAGTTCGATGACGCGTCGCATTGGCCTGACGGCCCTCGGCGGCGCCCTGGTGTCGGCCTGCTCGCCGCTGTCGATGTTCGCCACCCTGACGCCCAAGGACGCCGCCAAGGCTCCGCTGCGCGGCGCCGCCTATGGCGATGGTCCACGCCGCAGGCTGGACGTCTTCGCGCCGCCCAACGCCGTCGGCGCCGAACCGGTGGCGGTGTTCTTCTATGGCGGGTCGTGGGACTCGGGCCGGCGCGGCGACTACGCCTGGGCCGGACGGGCTCTGGCGGCGCAAGGCTTCCTGACCGTGGTGCCGGACTATCGCCTCTATCCCGAGGTGCGCTTTCCCGACTTCCTGACCGATTGCGCAGCGGCCGTCCGCTGGGCGGTCGATCACGCGACCGGGCTGGGCGGCGATCCGTCCCGCATGGTCCTGATCGGCCACTCGGCGGGCGCCTACAACGCCGCCATGCTGGCGCTGGATCATCGTTACCTGCGGGCGGTGGGCGTGGATCCCAAGGCGATCCGGGCCTTCGCCGGCCTGTCTGGCCCCTATGACTTCCTGCCCCTGGACGGCCCGATCACCCGGCAGACCTTCGGCGCGGCGGCGGACCTGCCGTCCACCCAGCCGGTCCCCTTCGTCACGGCCAGCTCGCCGCCGGCGTTCCTGGCGACGGGAGAGGCCGACACCACGGTCTATCCCCGCAACACCCGCAAGCTGGCCGCCGCCCTCCGCGCGGCCGGGGTCAAGGTCGAGGAGCGCCACTACGCCGGTCTCAACCACGCCGACACGGTGTTGGCCCTGTCACGGCCGTTCCGCGGCAAGTCGCCGGTGCTGGGCGACATGACGGCCTTTCTGAAGGCCAATCTCGGCTAGCCGCAGGTCCCGCCGTTCAGCTTGCGCTGATAGGCCTCGACCAGGCTCAGATAGGGCGGGATGAAGGTGCTGACGACCACCGGCTTGCCGTCGGTGGTGCTGCCGGCCACGCCCGCCCGCATCTCGAAGTGCAGGTGAATGGTGGTGGGCGTGCCGCCGAAATCGTTGGACACCTTGCCCAGCTTCTGGCCCGGCGTGACCTTGTCGCCTTCCTTCACCGCCAGGGTCGCCATCTGCATGTGCAGGTAGCGATAGGTGAAGTGCGGGGCGGCCTTGGCTACCAGGGTCACGGTGTAGGTCCCGATGTCGGTGATGGTGCCGGCCTCGGTGGCCACGGCCCAGTGCTCGTTCTTTTTGCAGGTGGCCGGGCGGATGTCCTGGCCCTGGTGACCCGTGCCCGAACCGCACAGCGGGCTGGTCCGCGAGCGCGCCTCGCAGAAATTGTCCCGCCAGGGCAGGGTGTAGTTCATGCTGTCGCACTGGCTGGTCTTGCCCGGAGGCGCCATGCCGCCGCCGGCCCCGTAGACCTGCGAATTGGCGAAGCCTGCCTCCTGCAGCGGCCAGCACATGGACGGCGACCAGACGGTGCGGTCCAAATAGCCCGACCCCTGGCCGGTCGGCAGGGTTCCTGGCGCATTGTGGGCGAAGTTCGCCGGCGAGGGCGCGGGTGGAGCGTCGGGCTGCACCGGCGGCTCGGGGCTGGGCGGCAGCGGCTCGGACGCCTCCTGCTCGGCACCGCCCTCGGACGGTGCGTCGTCGGATTGTGGCGGGCCCGGCTCGGTCGACACCGGCTTTGGCGCGGCCGGAGCAGCGGGCTTGGTCTTGTCGTCACAGGCCGTCAGGGCCAGCGCGGCGACCAGGGCCAGGGCGAGGGACATCGGCTTGCTCATCGCCTCAGCCTCCCAGACCGGCTTCGGCGCGGGCGGCCGCGCCCAGCACCACGGTGGTGGTCTTGCCCACCAGGCCCAGCACGTAGTTGTCGTCGGTGCAGCGCAGGTCGCCCGCCTTCTCGCAGCGGATCTCCACCGTGTAGAGCACGCCGTAGCGGATGAAGCTGGCCAGTTGCCCGTCGACCGTGCGCTGCACCGTCAGGCTTTCCGGTCCGACCGGATCGATCTTGAGCGGCTTGGTCGCGGGCAGGGGGATGATCGCCGTCGTGCCGCTCAGCGAGATGCCGGCGCCGGGGGCATCGGCGGTGATCGTGTAGTAGTCGCCGAAGCTGTAGATCCGTGCGCCGGCAGTCAGCTTGGCGTCGTTGGGCAGCAGGATCGGAACCTTGGTGGCGTCCACCTCCGCCTTGTCGAGATTGGCCGAGAGCGTGTCCGATGCGCCGCCGCTCTGCCGCAGGCCGCCCACCGCGCCCTGCCAGTCGACCCGGCCGCGCGTGCGCGAGGGGACGGTGGTCGCGGTCGGCGGGACGCGGTTGATGACGGGCGGAGCCCGGGTGGCCGGAGCCGCGCCCGGAACAGCCGCGCCGGTGGCCGGATCGACCCGGGTCTGGGCGGTGACGCGGGAGCCGACGGCGACCCCGACCCCCACGGTGGCGACGACCACGGCCGCCGCGACTATCCATCGTCCGTTGCGCATGGCCCCCACCACATAACCGCGTTCGTTCAACCCTAGCGCGGATCGGCGGGAGTGTTAACCCTTTCGCGCCGGGCGCGAGATTGAACCCACGCCTGTTCGTGTCTATATGGCCCGACTGTTCCAGGGCCATGTGTGTGGCGGCCCCGACAAAGCCCATGAGTTTCAAGGGGATAAGAGTTCGCCATGCTGCTGACCATGATGAAGGCCAAGCTTCACCGCGCCACGGTGACCCAGGCCGACCTCGATTACGAGGGCTCCATCGCCATCGACCGCGACCTGCTGGACGCCTCGGGCATCCTGCCCAACGAGCAGGTCGACGTGCTCAACATCACCACCGGCGCGCGGTTCACCACCTATGCCATCGAGGCCCCGCGCGGCTCCAAGGTGATCGGCGTCAACGGCGCGGCGGCGCGCCTGGTGCAGAAGAACGACACGGTGATCGTCGTCACCTACTGCCAGCTGCCGGCAGAGGAAGCGCGCAACTACGCCCCCACCGTCGTCCTGCTGGACGAAGGCAACATCATCAAGAAAGCCGCCTGACCATGACGCGCACGGCCGGTCTCGCTCTCGCTGCCCTGGTCGCCGGCGGCGTCGTCCTGACGGGCTGCGCGCCCAAGCTTCCCGACGGCGTCGATAGCGAGCGGTTGTCGACGGCGGTCGGGCGGGCCATCGGCTCGCCCTCGACCTGCGTGATCGTCAGCGACGCGGCCAGCAAGATGATCTGGCGCGGCGGCGGCTACATCACCTGCGCGCGCAACCTGCCCAGCTGCGAGGGCGGCGCCGACGTCACCGCGGAGGCGGTGCTGAAGGCCTCGCTTGGCAAGCCCGCGCGCTTCCTCAGCTGCCCCAGCGCCTCGGGCGGGGCCAATACGGTGGGTTGGGCCACGGGCCCGGTGCCGGTCGGCGAGGGCAAGTCGCCCAACGGCCTCAGCTATGTAGCGGTGATGGAGGGCGAGCGCGCCCTGCCGGGCCGTGAGGTCCAAGAGCGTGTCGAACGCGCCTTCGCCAAGGCCGGGTTCTAGGCCAAGCGCGAAAGGCGCTCCCCGCCAAGGCGAGGAGCGCCGGTCGTTCCTAGCGGGCGACCTCGTAGGTCGCCGAGACGTCGATCCGCACCTTCAGTTCGCCAGCGGCCACGGGGCTGGAGTCCGAGCGCTCCATCTTGGCCATGGCGTACATCGGCATCGGCGGCGGGGCGGGCGTGTAGCCGCCGCCTTCGCCCAGGCTGACCATTCGCACCACCTTGTAGCCGGTGGCCTTGGCGTAGAGGTCGGCCTTGGCCTGCAGCGCCTTGACCGCCTCGACCCGCGCGGCGTTCTCGGCCGCTTCGGGGTTCTGCAGGCCAAAGCTGATGCCGCCCACGGTGTTGGCGCCGGCCGAGACCGTCGCGTCCACCGCTTGGCCGAGACGGGAGAGGTCGCGCACCACGATCGTGACCTGGTTGCTGACCTGGTAGCCGGTGAACTTCGGCGGCTGGTTCTGCTCGTAGACGTACTGCGGATTGACGATGAGGTTCGAGGTCTGGATGTCGCGCTCGGCGATCCCGGCCTTCTTAAGGGCGGCGATCACCTGGTTCATCCGCGTCGCATTGGTCTTCAGCGCGCCGGCGGCGGTCGTCTCCTCGTTCTGCACGCCCAGGGTGATGGTGGCCATGTCGGGCGCGACGCGGGTTTCGCCATAGGCGGACAGGTTGAAGGTCGAGGCGGGGAACGCCGCGTCCTGCGCCATGGCGGGCGCGGCCGTAAGGGCGAACACGCCTCCCAGGGCGGCGGGGATCAGAGCGGCCGAAGCGATACGGGCGGCGAAGGCGGTCATCACGGGTCTCCTGGGGGCGGTCTCAAAAAGCTTTGCCGACCCTCTGTGGCTCCTTGATGAAACTTTGAACCTGAACGGGAGCTTTAAGCCGCGTTCGGCCCATGCTAATCGGCCCTTCCTCCGGACGCGCAACCGCATCCCAGGGGCCTGTAGCTCAATGGTTAGAGCCGACCGCTCATAACGGTCTGGTTGGGGGTTCGAGTCCCTCCGGGCCTACCACCACTTCCTGAAATTCAAACGATATCAATCGCTTCGGAAGCACGAGCGCGCGTTGCGCCGATTGGGCGTTTGCTTATCGTGAATGTTCGAAGAAGCGAGGCCCGGCCGGGGAAAATCCACAGATCCCCGGCCGGCAGGCTGATAGTCGGTGGGGACCTAACCGTCAGCCTTGATTGTTAGACGCCGCCGCGCGGCCTCGCCCACATGCGCCCGGCGCGGCGGGCTGTGGATAACTGGCAAAGAAAAGCGCCGGCCACGAGGGCCGGCGCGAGGGGGACGCCTAGAAGAGAAGGATCGTTGCGGCTCTAGAACACGTAGGAGCCGCCGAAGAAGAACTGCCGGCCGGTGGTGCTGAACACCCGCTGCGAGCGGCGTTGCTTGCCGCTCCACTGGTCGGCCTCCTGGTTGGTGATGTTCAGGGCGTCGGCCGTCAGCTTGAAGTGCGGGGTCACCTGGTAGGAGATCGTGGCGTCCACATTGGTCGTCGCGTAGCTGCCATTGGCGTCCGGCACTTCGGACTTGAAGGGCAGGGCGGTCAGGTACTCGTCGCGATAGGCCACCGAGACGCGGGCCGAGAACTTGCTGTCCTCGTAATAGACCGTCGCGTTGACCGAGTGCGGCGAGACGTTCAGGAACTGGTCGTGGATCTGGGTGGCCGGCGTCGTGGCCGTGCCGGTCGACAGGTAGTAGAGCACCGAGCTGTCGACATAGGTGTAGTTGACCATCGTGCCGGTGTTGGCCAGCAGGCCTGGCAGGAAGGTGAAGGGCTGCTGCCAGCTGAGCTCGACGCCGCGGATATAGCCGCCCTGGGTGTTGCGCGAGCGGGTGACCAGATAGGGCGTGCTGGCGTCCTGGCCGGCGGGCAGCAGGGCCAGGGGCAGGCCGGTCCCGCCGTAGGGCTCGGTGGTGGCGATGGTCTGGATCGAGCTCTCGATCTCCTTGTCGAAGAACGTCGCCGACAGGATCGTGCCGCCGGCCGGGTACCATTCCAGGCTGACGTCATAGTTCTTGGCGCGATAGGGATCCAGGAACGGGTTGCCGATCGAGGCGGTCTGAGCGCCGAAGGTGGTGTTGACCGAGCCGCCCGGGGTCAGGTTTCCGAAGCTGGGCCGGGCCATCACGCCGGCATAGGCGAAGCGGGCCACCAGGTCCGGCATGACGTCCAGCGCCAGGTTCAGCGACGGCAGCCAGTCATGGTACTTGTGGTTGACGGTGATCTGCGAGGTCAGCGACGTGTAGCCGGTGGCCGCCAGGTCGGTCTTGACGTAGCGCACCCCGGCGTTGCCGCGCAGGCGGCGCCCGCCCAGCACGTCGGCGTCGAAGTTCAGCTGCAGATAGCCGGCGGTGTCGTCTTCCTTGACCGCGCGGTTGTTCCCCAGCGCCGAATTGATGGCCAGGGTGAAGTCGCCATACTTGTTGGAGCAGTTGCAGAGCAGGCCCAGCTTGTCGATGTAGGCCATGACGTCGGGCACGACCCAGCTGGTCACCGGACCGGCGGGCAGGTCCAGCTGCTTGCCAAAGCCGGTGATCGTCTCGCTGAGCGGCGCGCTGCCTGGGAAGTCGGCGGCGAACTGGGCGAAGTTGAACGGGATGGTGCCCGTGGCCGTCACGCCCGTCGCGCCGTTGTTGGGATAGAGGCGCTGGACCTGCTTGGACTTGAAGTCGAACGACTTCAGCGACACGCCGCCCTTTAAGGTGAAGACGTCGGTCAGCTTGTACTTGAGGTTCCCCTCCACGGTCGAAAGCGTGTTGAAGACGCTGGCCTTCACGACGCGGATGTCGGGGGTCAGGCCGGTGCCGGCGTTGGTGAAGGTGACATTGGCCGGGTTGGTGACGTCGTAGCCGTAGTTGATGTAGGGCCGGCGCGGATCGGTGCGAGCGTCCCAAATGTAGCCGGCCTTGTTGAAGCCGTCATACGACATCAGCACGTCCCAGGGCTGGTCGAAGTCCGAGCCCGAGTGGCCGAATTTCACGTTGCCGCTCAGCCGGTCGTTGAAGGTGTGCTCGAAGTTCAGGCCGATCTGGTGGGTCTTGGTCGTGGTCTGGCTGCGTTCCTCGATGTGCTTGATGTCGACATTGTTGATCTTCATGTAGTCGACCTGGCCGCTGGGCAGCACGTGCACGTCCATGATCTGGGCGTCGACCCGACCGGCGAACAGCGGGAAGGCCGCGCTGGCGCCGTTGACGTTGCGGTTCAACGAAGCGTTGGAGAGCGCGTAGTCGGCGCGATCCTGGTCGAACTTCGAATAGACGATGTCCAGGGTCACGTCGGTCTTGTCGGTCGGCCGCCACTGCAGGGCGCCGGTCATGCCCAGGCGCTTCTGGTCCAGGGTGAAGCGGCCCAGGCCCGGATTGCGGGGCAGGAAGACGTTGGGCTGGTTGATCGCCGCATAGGCGGTTGGATCGGACGGCAGGCCCGAGAAGCACTGGCCGGCCGGACGGTTGCCCGCGCCCGACAGCGCGTTGACGTACGGAATGGCGGTGTTGACCACCTGGCTGCCGGCCTGTGACGCGATGTCGACCGCCGTGCCGCAGAAGCCGTTGTTGGCGTCCGAATAGTCCGACTGCGAGGTGTCGCTGTAGCCGTCTTCCTGTTGCAGGCGCTCGCTATAGGCCAGCGAGAACAGGGCGCCGAAATTGCCCCAGGTGTCGCTGATCAGGCCCGCGAAGCGCGGCGAGGTGGTCTTGTTGTTGTCGTAGTAGGCGGCCTGGGCCGAGGCGGCGGCGCGGAAGCCGGCCTTATCGAAGGGGCGGGCGGTTTGCAGGTCGACGGTGGCGGCCAGCGACCCTTCGTCCATGTCGGCCGACTGCGACTTGCTGACCGTGACGCTGTTGAACAGCTCCGAGGCGAAGGTCGAGAAGTCGAAGCCACGCGAGCGGTTGATGCCGGCGGTGACGCCCAGGGTCGAGCCGGTGGTGGCCGAATAGGCCTCGATGCCGTTGAGGGTGGTGCGCACGAAGTCGCCGCCCAGGCCGCGCACGGTGATGTTGCGACCTTCGCCGCCGTCGCGGGTGATCGAGACGCCGGGAATGCGCTGGATAGACTCGGCTAGGTTGGCGTCGGGGAAGCTGGCCATATCGTCGGCCTTGATGACGTCGACGATGTTGTCCGAGCGGCGCTTGGTGTTGATGGCGCTGGTCAGGCTGGCCTTGAAGCCGGTGACCACCACCTCGTCGACGGTGGCGTCGCTGACCGGCGCGGTCTGGGCCGAGGCCGCCGCGGCCGCCATCAGGGACGCGCCCAACGACAGGGCTATTGCCGAACAACTCGTACGCAAGACGCCACGACTCATGACCTGAAAGGCTGACATCGGTCTCTCCCTGATGGGCCGCGTCCGCAGGCGCGACCTTGCTGTTTCCATCCCGGCCGCCCTTTGCCGGGCGGCGCGTCTTATTGGGGGAGCCCAGGTCCCAACCCTGGTTCCATCATCGGGAGCTCGGCGCTGGCGAAGGATCGACGACCATTTTTGGCCATCGTCACCCAATCAGGCCAAAATTCTCACAATGTGGAATTTTATCCCACCTTATGAAGGTGATGATAGCCGCATCGTAAAAAGGCGCGAGTCCTTAGTGTGCATTTTGCATCGGCAAATTGCCGATATGTCTATTATGCGACACTGTATTTCATTTTGTGGGAGTTGCGCGCGGGTTTGGCAATCGCTGATGACGTTTCAGATGACGCCGAAGAGCGTTTCGCGGCCTAATTGCGCCGTTGTCGACTTAGGCCGTGTCTTCGCGCTTGTTCGGTGCCACCAGTCGCGTCGCCAGGCCCACCTTTTCAGAGGTCTTGTTGAACTTCTCGGCGACGGCGCGGTCCAGGTCGATGCCCAGCTGCATCGCGATCAGGTCGGTGCAGATGATGACGTCGGCCAGCTCTTCGGCCAGTTCTGCCAGGCTGGCGCGCGAGCCGCGGATGCCCATCCGCTCGCGTTCCAGCTTCTTGATGATGTTGCAGGCCTCGCCCACCTCGCCGGCGAGTTCGTTGCCGCGATAGGACAGCGTGATCTGGCCGTCGCTGTCCCACTCGGCCTGGCGGGCGAGATTGGCGGCGCGAAGGGTGGTGTGATCGCTCATGAGGCTTCCGATCGGCTGAGGCCTTTCGGATAGCCGGCTAGAACCGCGACGGATAGGCCTGGGCGGTCTTGCTGTTGTTGTAGCTGGCCCCTGGACAGTCCACCGCATAGGCGTGGGTGGTCTCGCGCAGATAAGGGCCGCGATTGACGTCGCCGTTCAGGGCCCGGCACGAGACGGCGGTCTTGTACTTGACCGAGCCGTCGACGCTGAGCTCGGCCATGAACTGGTCGAAGGCCAGGTCCATCAGGCCGCGCGTGGCGGCCAGACGGCGGGCGCGGCCGGCGAAGGCCGTGGTGATCTCACCGTCGGCGACGGAGCGTCCGACGGGCGTAGGACCTGCGGCGGCGCCGGCGGCGTTGATCGCGCCGCCCGCCAGCATGGCCTCAAGGTCCTGGAAGCGCCCGCTGGCGCCGCCCACCGCGACGGCGGTGGCGAACGATGAGGCAAAGCCCAGGGGCGCCTGGTTGGGGCCGCCGATCTGGGCGGCTTCCGCCGCGCCCAGCACGCCGGCATAGGGCGCGTCGGCGATCGAGACGATCAGGTTCTGATTGACGTAGTAGCCCAGGGCCACGCCCCACAGCGCGCCGCCGAGCGGCGCGATCACCCGGTCCTTGGAGACGCCGATCGGGCCAGCCAGGGCCACACGGGTCATTTCCGGGGTGAAGCCGGTCCACATGGCGCGATAGCTGGCTTCGACGGTCTCTTCCTTCACCACCTCGCCCGTGCGCCAGCGCACCAGGCGGAAGGTGATGCGGGCCGAGGCCAGCTTGTCGGTCCCCAGCCAGACGTCGGGACCGCGCAGCTCTTCGAACTGCGTATAGAGCATGTATTCGGCGTCCAGCCGGCTGGGCGCCAGCATGTCGGCGCGCTGCAGGTGGGCGTTGAGGCTGTCGACGACCTGCACGCGGGTCGGACGCGTGGTGATGATCGCGCCGCCGTCGAACCAGCGGAACTCGGGAGCGCCCTGGACCTCTTGCACAACGACGTTGCGGAAGAACGGCTTGGCGGGGTTGGCCTTGGCGACGCCCACTGGCGGCATCGGGGGCTGGCGCAGCGCGCGCACCTCGTCATGGCTGGCGCAGGCGCTCAGGGCCAGCGCCGCGCCGGCCATCGCCAGCGACGCGTTCAGGAACTTGGCCGTCGTAACCATCGTGGCTCTCCAAAGTCGGGGGAGAGCATGCCGTGACAACCTTAATGGGCCATTGCGCGACGGCGCCGTCTTCAGCGCGAGGCGCGCCGCGCCGAGAGCCGTCCTGCGACGCTCGGCGCGGCGTTATCGGGGGGGGCTAGCGGTTGCCGCCGGCCACGGCGATGATCTCACCCGTGATCCAGGCGCTGTCGGGCGAGGCGAGGAAGGTGGCCACGGGAGCGATGTCCGATGGCTGACCGAGGCGGCCGAGCGGCGTCTGGGCGACCATCTCGACCTCCAGATCCGAGCCGATGATGCCCATGGTGTGGGTGCCTTCGGTCTCGACGGCGCCGGGCGCGATCGCGTTGACGCGGATCTTGCGCGGGCCAAGCTCCTTGGCCAGCACGCGGGTGATCGAGTCCACGGCGGCCTTGGTGGCGGTGTAGACCGAGGCGGTCGGGATATCGACGGTGGTGGCCGCCGAGCTGATGTTGATCACGCTGCCGCCGTCGGGACCGAAGCGCTTGGCCGCCTCGCTGGTGGCCAGCAGCAGGCCCAGGACGTTGGTGTCAAACTGACGCCGATACTCGGCCTCGGTCACGTCCTCGATTGGCGCGAAGGCATAGACGCCGGCGTTGTTGACGAGGATGTCCACGCCGCCGAACGCCTTCTGGGTTTCGTCGAACAGCCGCGTGACATCGTCGCTCTTGGCCACCGAACCCTGGACGGCGATGGCCTTGCCGCCGGCGGCGGTGATCTCGGCCACGACCTTGTCGGCTCCTTCGCGACTGGAGGCGTAGTTGACCGCCACCGCGGCGCCCTCGGCGGCCAGGGCCTTGGCGATGGCCGCTCCGATGCCCTTGGAAGCGCCGGTGACGACTGCGGTCTTGCCTGAAAGCTTGCTCATGATCTCTCTCCGATCGCCTTCATCGGCGAACAGTTCGATACTTAGATATGCATCGAAGTGATTCAATGAGCGAGGTCGCGTGATTTTCTGGAAGGCGGCTTCAGATTTCCGCCAACTGGGCCAGATAGGCGTTCAGGACGTCGCGCTGCAGCACCAGGAACGCGAACCTGCCCTGCCGGCAGATCTGGATCAGGCCGGCGGTCTCCAGTTCCTTCATGTGGTGCGAGAAGGTGGCGGCGCTGACCGCCACATGCTGAGCGACCGCGCCGCAGGGTGTGGGTTCGCTGGCCGCACCGATCTCCTTGAGGATCTGACGCCGGCGCGGCTCCGCCAGGGCCTTGGCGATCAGATTCACCTGGCGTTCGTCCAGCACGATGCGCGCGTCTTCCATGGTGCTCATATGCGGTGCGAGGGCGTCGGACGCAAATGGGTTGGCGGCTTGAAGACCGCGCGGGGAGCGCCGCGAGCTTTCAGCCCACCTTGGCGCGGCAGTGGGCGGCGATGAAGTCGGCGTGGGCGGGCAGGCCTCGGGCGGCGCCGTCGAAGATCTGGCGCAGGTCGGACAGGAAGCCCGCCAGCTGTTCGTCGGGCAGGGTGTCCGCCAGCGGATGGTGCGTCGCCGGATCGATGCCCTGGCCCAGCAGCACCTGCAGCCAGCTGACCTCGGCGAACAGGTCCTCGTCCTCGCGGTACAGCCGGCCGGCGTTGGCGAAGACGCCGATCTTGCGGGCCAGGGTGTCGGGAATGTCCATGGCCGCGCACTCGCGCCAGAACGGCGCGTCGGTGCGGGTGGTGGCCTTGTAGTGCAGCACCAGGAAGTCGCGGATGCGCTCGAACTCGACCCCGGCCTGGCGATTGTATTCGTCGATGTCGACCTGGGCGAAGCGCTTGTCGGGAAACAGGCTCAGCAGCCGCGACAGGCCCGACTGGATCAGGTGGATGCTGGTGCTCTCCAGCGGCTCCATGAAGCCGCTCGACAGGCCCAGCGCCACGACGTTGCGGTTCCAGAACTTCCTGCGACGGCCGGTGACGAACTTCAGCGGGCGCGGTTCAGCCAGGGCCTCGCCGTCGAGATTGGCCAGCAGGGTGGCGGCCGCCTCGTCGTCGCTGAGGTGGCGGCTGCAATAGACCATACCGTTGCCGGTGCGGTGCTGCAGCGGGATCCTCCACTGCCAGCCGGCCGTGCGGGCCGTGGCGCGGGTGTAGGGCAGGAGGGGCGCGGTGCGGGCGCAAGGCACGGCCAGGGCGCGGTCGCAAGGCAGCCAGTGCGACCAGTCCTCATAGCCGGTCTTCAGCGCGCCCTCGATCAGCAGGCCGCGAAAGCCGGAGCAGTCGATGAAGAGATCGCCGTCGATCGTTTCGCCGCTCTCCAACGTCACCGACGCCACGAAGCCGTCGGGCTCGCGCAGGGCGACCTCGCGGATCTTGCCCTCGGTGCGGACCACGCCCCGCTGCTCGGCGTATTTGCGCAGGTGCTTGGCATAGAGCGCGGCGTCGAAATGGAAGGCGTAGGCCAGGCCCGGCAGCTTGCTCTGCCCCACCGTGGCCAGGCGGCCAAAGCGGCCCGCGTGGGCGGCGATGTCGTTGAGGGAGTAGTCCCACAGGCGGGTGTCGCCGCCGGCCTGCCTGTGACGCAGCCAGTGGTGATGGAAGGGAATCTGGCCCAGGTCGTGGCCGATGGCGCCGAAAGCGTGCAGGTAGCGGTCGCCCAGCTTGCCCCAGTCGACGAACTCGATTCCCAGCTTGAACGTGCCCTGCGTCTCGCGGAGGAACTCGTCCTCGTCCAGTCCCAGCACGCCGTTGAAGAGCTTGATCTGCGGGATGGTGGCTTCGCCGACGCCGACGGTGGCGATCTCGTCGGACTCGACCAGGCGGATGGCGACGGAGGGTCCGAGCGTCTTGGCCAGGGTGGCGGCCGCCATCCATCCGGCCGTGCCGCCGCCGACGATCACCACCTGGCTGATGCGTTGATCGCTCATCGCCGACCTCCCATGCGGACGTTATCGCGTCCGTCATAAAAAGAACCCCCGCCGGGCAGGTCCGGCGAGGGTTCGAGGCTTTGGGGATCGAAAGGTCGGTTAGAACTTGTAGCTGAGGCCCACCAGGTAGGTCCGGCCGTAGCGCTGGTAGTCGATGACCTGGCGCTCGTCGTTCTGGTAGGTGGTGAAGGGCTCGTCGGTCAGGTTGTTGACCTGGAACAGCGCCGAGAGGCCGTCCAGCGGACCGTCGGTGAAGCTGTAGCCCAGCTGACCGTCGACGACGCTCTCGCCCTTGACCATCCGATAGTTGCGGCCGTTGCCGAAGCCCGACACCTCACCCAGGAACTTGGAGCGATAGCGCTCGCTGATCCGGGCCGAGAAGCCGTTCTTCTCGTAATAGACCGTCAGGTTGGCCACGGTCTTGGACAGGCCCGGGATTTCTTGGGTCGGGTCGCCGGCGTTCGGCTGGATCGAGCTCTTGGTCTGCGAGGCGCTGAACTGGGCGCCGAAGCCGTCCAGGACCGGATGGATCAGGCTGCCCGGGATCGAGGCGGCGAATTCGACGCCCTTGATCGAGCCGCCCTTGCCGTTCTGCGGCGTGGTGACCAGGCCCTTGCGCGAGGCGGGCTCGGGGTTGCCATTGGTGGGGAAGCCCGTGAAGTCGAACACGACGCTCTGGTCGTACACGTAGCTCTTCAGGTCCTTGTAGAAGGCGGCCAGCGACACATAGGCCTGACGACCGAAGTACTTCTCGTACGACACGTCGATGGAGTCGGCGCGCCAGGGCTCCAGCTCCGGATTGCCGCCGCTGCCGCTCCAGGGCGAGGTGTTGATATTGGTCGAGGTCGCCTTGGCCGGATCGTAGCTGAAGGTCTTGGAGGCGCGCATCTGGTCCATCCGCGGACGGGCCAGGGTGCGGGCGACGGCGAAGCGCAGCGACTGCTCGTTGGCGAAGCGGAACTGCAGGTTCACGCTGGGCAGGAAGTCGACATAGCTCTTGCCGCCCGACAGGTTGGCGCGCGTGACGCCCGCGCCGGTGCCGCTGGCGCCCAGGGCGGTCGAGCTCTGGTCGGTGTTGACCAGCTGGAAGCCGAAGTTGCCGGTGACCGGAACGCCGGCCAGGGCCGCGTCGATATTGGCCTTCAGATAGCCGACGGTGACCTTTTCCTCGACATCCCAGCTCTTGACCAGGACGTCGGCGTTCGGGTTGCGGACCAGGTCGTAGACGCCCGAATTGATCAGGGCGAACGGGTCGTAGCTGACCATGCCGGCGATGCCGATGAAGGCCAGCGAGGTGGTGCCGACCAGGGCGCTGGCCGGGATCGTGACGCTGGCGGGCGAGCCCTTCACGCGCAGGAAGAACTCGTCATTGACCAGCGCCTTGGAGCGCTCGCTGTAATTGACGCCGAACTCGATGCTGGACAGGCCGTCGTCCAGGGCGCGCTTGGCGTCCAGGCGCAGGGCCTTCAGTTCGTCCTCGACCTTGGGCTTGTTCAGATAGCCGTCCTGGCCGCCGGCGATGATGTCGCTGCCCCAGCCTTGCGAACTCGTCAGCTTGATCAGGTTCGGGTCGGCGTAGTTCAGGGTCGAGGTGAAGATCGCCACGCCGTCGTCGTTCATCTTGAACGTCATGTTGTCGGTGGCGCCCGTGCCGCTACGGCCGGTGCCGGCGTAGGTCTCCAGGATCATGTCGGTGCGTTCGACCTTCGACCAGCTGACGTCGCTGGTCAGGGTCCAGTTGTCGCCGACCAGGAACTTGTTGTTCCAGCCGATCGCCTTGATCGTCGAGTCGCGATCGTTGCCGTCGTTGCGGACCACGCCCTTGACGCCGTTGAACGTGCCGGCGGTGACGAAGCCGTCCTTGGCCGTGGCGTTGGTCAGCGGGATGCCGCCCCAGACCAGGGGCAACTCGATGCCGCGCTGGATCTGGTGGTTCTTGAACTCCGAGTAGAACACGTCGAGCGAGGTCGAGTAGTTATCGGTCGGCGCGTATTCCAGCACGCCGATGACGCCGTCACGCTTGAGCATGCTCGACTGTACGTACGGCTTGGCGCCGCCGATCACCAGGTTGCCCGAGGCGTCGGTGGGATAGCCCCACGAGTTCCAGCGCTCGGCCTGATAGGGCGACTCCATGTGGGCGTAGCCGATGGCGACGCCCAGCTTGTTGTCGAGGAATTGGTCGATGTACGAGACGTTGAAGCGGTTGCCGTGGGCCTTGGTGCCCGCGTTCAGCGCGCCGATGTCGTTCCACTCGTAGCGAGCGCCGACGGCCAGGGCGCGCTTGCCGAAGGCCAGCGGGCGCACGGTGCGCAGGTCGGCGGTGCCGGCCAGGCCCTGGCCGATCAGGCCAGCGTCGGGGGTCTTGTAGACCACCACGGCGCTCAGCAGTTCCGACGGATACTGGTCGAACTCGACGCCCCGGTTGTCGCCGGTCGAGACCTGCTCGCGGCCATTCAGCAGGGCGGTGGTGAAGTCCGGCGCCAGGCCGCGGATCGAGATCACCTGGCCGCGGCCGTCGAGGCGCTGGGCGGTCAGGCCGGGGAGGCGGGCGATCGACTCGGCGATCGACACGTCCGGCAGCTTGCCGATGTCTTCGGCCGACACGGCCTCGACGATCGAGCTGGAATCCTTCTTGAGGGTGATCGCGCCTTCGATGCCGCGACGGATGCCCGTGACCACGATCTCTTCGACGACGGCCTTGTCGTCGGCGGCGGCGGTGGTTTGTTGGGCGTTCGCCGTTCCGGCGGCGGCGAAGCTCAGCGCCAAGCTGGTGGCGGCTCCGCTCATCAGAAGCGCACGGCTGCGCTGGTGTCTCGTGGTCATGGTCTCACCCTCCCTGCGTCGGCTCCCTGCGTTTCTGACGCTGCTCTGGAAGCCGTTGTCGCAAATTACTGCAAATTAACTGGCCGTAATCAACTCAAAAAATCGCGTAGCCACCTGGCGGATGTCGCTCGCGGCGCTTTTTGGGCAGGCCTGTAACGGAATTTTCCCCTTATCAGCCTTGGTGTTGCGGCCCGTGTGGCCGAGATGTCGCTGTTCTCGTGATTGACAGGCATACGGGTCGTCTGCAAATTTATGCAAATTATTGCAGTGAAGCGATCCGGCTTTCGAGATCGACGACGCCGCAGGGGGAAACGATGCCGGCCTGGGACTCCTGGCGACGCGCGCTGCTGGCCATGACGGCCGCGAGCGCCTTGACGACGGCAGGCGCGAACGCCTTCGCCGCCGGCGCCGCCGCGCCCTATCTGCAGCGCAAGCCCCAGGACGAGGTGATCTATTTCGTCTTGCCCGACCGCTTCGCGAACGGCGACGCGGCCAATGATCGCGGCGGTTTGCCGGGTGGTCCGCTGACCACGGGATTCGATCCGGCGCGGGCCGGCTTCTACCACGGCGGCGACCTCAAGGGCCTGACCGCGCGGCTCGACTACATCCAAGGTCTGGGCGCGACGGCGGTGTGGCTGGGGCCGATCTTCAAGAACAAGGCCGTGCAGGGCCCACCGGGTCACGAATCCGCCGCGCACCATGGCTACTGGATCACCGACTTCACAGACGTCGATCCGCACTTCGGCACGCGCGCCGACTTCAAGGCCTTCGTCGACGCCGCCCACGCCCGGGGGATGAAGGTCTATATGGACATCATCGCCAACCACACCGCCGACGTGATCCAGTATCGCGAGTGCGGCGAGCGCGGCTGCGCCTATCGGAGCAAAGCCGACTACCCCTATGTGACGCGCGGCGGCGTGAAGGGCGAGGCGATCAACGACGGCTTCGACGGCAAGGATTTCGGCAAGCTCAAGCGTCCGGACTACGCCTATACGCCGTATGTCCCGGCGGGCGAGGCGAGCGTCAAGAAGCCCGCCTGGCTGAACGATCCGATCTACTATCATAACCGCGGCGAGAGCACGTTCGCGGGCGAGAGCTCGCGGCTGGGCGACTTCGCCGGGCTGGACGACCTCTTCACCGAGAACCCGCGCGTCGTGCAGGGCTTCATCGACATCTACGGCCAGTGGATCGATGACTTCGGGATCGACGGTTATCGCATCGACACCGCCCGCCATGTGAACCCCGAGTTTTGGCAGGTGTTCATCCCGGCCATGACGGCGCGGGCCAAGGCCAGGGGCATCGAGAACTTCCACATCTTCGGCGAGGTGTTCGATACCGACGTCGCCGCCCTGGCGCGCCACACCCGCGTCGACAAATTTCCGGCGGTGCTGGACTTCGCGGTGCAGTCGGCGATCACCGACATGGTGGCGGGCAGAGCGGGAACGGACCGCCTGGCGCGGGTGCTGGCCGGCGACGTCCTCTACGAAGGCGGCGCGGAGACGGCGCTGCAGCTGCCGACCTTCCTGGGCAACCACGACATGGGCCGGTTCGGCCACTTCGTGCTGAAGGCCAATCCGGCCATTTCCGACGGAGAACTGCTTGCGCGGGTCACCCTAGGCCACGCCCTGATGATGTTCTCGCGCGGTGTCCCGACGATCTATTACGGCGACGAGCAGGGCTTCACCGGCGACGGCGACTATGCCGACAGCCGCGAGGACATGTTCGCCAGCCAGGTCGCGTCCTACAGCGACAACCGCCTGGTCGGCGGCGGCGGCGCGACCGGCGACCACTTCAGGACCGATGGGCCGCTCTATCGCGCCATCGCGCAGATGGCCAAGATCCGCAGCCAGCGCGCCGCCTTGCGGTCTGGCCGCCAAGTCTTGCGCGCCGCCGGCGACAAGCCGGGCCTGCTGGCCTTCTCCCGCATGGCGGGGCAGGTTGAGTATCTCGTCGTCTACAATACGGGTTCTGCGCCGATCACCGCCAATGTCGAGGTCGAGCCGACCTCGCGCGTCTGGCGGTCCGTGCATGGATCCTGCGCCGACGCGTCGACCGCGCCGGCTAGCTACCGGGTCGAGGTCGGCCCGCTGGACTACAAGATTTGCGTTTCCGAGGGTCTACAGTGACGGTCAAGGTTCTTTCCCGCCAGGCTGTGGAGCCCGCGATGGACGCCGAGTGGTGGCGGGGCGCGGTGATCTATCAGGTCTATCCGCGCAGCTTCGCCGACTCCAACGACGACGGCGTCGGCGACCTGCCGGGCATCACCGCGCGGCTGGAGCACATCGCGTCCCTGGGCGTCGACGCCGTCTGGCTGTCCCCGTTCTTCAAGTCGCCGATGAAGGACTTCGGCTATGACGTTTCCGATTATCTAGACGTCGATCCGATCTTCGGCACGCTGGACGACTTCGACCGCCTGATCGCCCGCGCTCACGAGCTGGGCCTGAAGATCATCATCGACCAGGTGTTCTCGCACACCTCCGACGAGCACCCGTGGTTCGAGGAAAGCCGCCAGGATCGCACCAATCCCAAGGCCGACTGGTTCGTCTGGGCCGACGCCAAGCCGGACGGCAGCCCGCCCAGCAACTGGCAGTCGGTGTTCGGCGGTCCGGCCTGGACCTGGGACGCCCGGCGCGGCCAGTACTACATGCACAACTTCCTGGTCTCGCAGCCACAGCTGAACGTGCACGCGCCGGCCGTGCAGGACGCCCTTCTGGCCACCGCCAAGTTCTGGATCGACCGGGGCGTGGACGGCTTCCGCTTCGACGCCATCAACTTCTCGATGCACGACCCGGCCTTCACCGACAATCCGCCCCTGCCGCCGGGCGGCAAGCGCACCCGGCCGTTCGACTTCCAGGACAAGATCCACAACCAGAGCCACGCCGACATCCCGGCGTTCCTGGCCCGCATCCGCGCGCTGACCGACGCCAACGGCGGCCGGTTCTCGGTGGCCGAAGTGGGCGGCGACTACGCCGACCGCGAGATGAAGCTGTTCACGCAAGGCGAGGACCGCCTCAACAGCGCCTACGGTTTCCTCTACCTCTATGCCGACAAGCTGACCGCCGACATGGTCCCGCAGGGCGCGGCCATGTGGATGGGCGAGGAGGGGGAGGGCTGGCCCTCGTGGACCTTCTCCAACCACGACGCGCCGCGCGCGGTGTCGCGCTGGGCCGAGGGGCGCGACCGCAAGGCCTTCGCCGAGATGGCGCTGCTGCTGCTGATGGCCCTGCGCGGCAATGTCTTCGTCTATCAGGGCGAGGAGCTGGGCCTGCCCCAGGCCCATGTGCCGTTCGAGCGCCTGGTCGATCCCGAAGCCATCGCCAACTGGCCCCAGACCCTGGGGCGCGACGGCGCCCGCACGCCGATCCCCTGGGTGGCGACCGCGCCCAACGCCGGCTTCTCGGCGGTCGAGCCCTGGCTGCCGGTCGATCCCGAGCACCTGCCGCTGGCCGTGGACGCCCAAGAGGCCGACCCGGCCTCGACCCTGCATGTCGCGCGAAGGCTGATCGCGCTGCGTCGGCAGTATGCCGTGCTGCGGACGGGCAAGGTCCATTTCGTCGAGACCAACACGCCGCTGCTGATCTTCGAGCGTGGGGAGGGGGCGGACGCGTTGTTGTTCGCGTTCAACCTCGGGCACGAGGCCGTGGCCTGGGTGCTGCCGGAGGGCTGGGTGCTGGCGGAGAGCGTGAACCTGGGCGGTGAGGGTGTGATGCCGCCTTGCGCGGGGCTGATGGCGCGGCGGGTCTGAGCACAGGCGAAAACCTCGTCCTTCGACAAGCTCAGGATGAGGTTTTCTACTGTTCGGGCCTATGAAATGGTCCTCATCCTGAGCTCGTCGAAGGACGAGGGCCACGCTCCGATCGGGGCGGCTACCCCCCGCAACTCTCGCGGATAATCAGATCCGTCGGGATCCGCTCCGACCGGCTGACTCGATCCCCGCTGTCCAGCAGCTTGGACACCATCAGCCGCCCGGCCTTGGCCGTATCCTGCGAGATGGTGCTCAGCGCCGGGCTGGAATAGCGCGCGAAGGGCACGTTATCGAAGCCCACCACCGAGACGTCGCCCGGCACCGTCAGACCTGCATGCTTCAAGGCGCGGATGGCGCCCAGGGCTATGAGGTCCGACGCCGCCACGACACCGTCGAATTTCACGCCGCGATGAATCAGCGAATCGATCGCTGCCTCGGCCGACTCGACCTCGAAGTGGGCCGGAACGATCAGCTCCGGATCGACGCCCAGCTTCTGCTGCTCCAGCGCGTCAAGGTAGCCGCGATGGCGCTGCATCGCTTCCGGCGCCTCGGTGTCGCCCAGGAAGACGATGCGCTTGCGGCCCAGGCGCGCCAGGTGAAGCGTCGCCCGCCGCCCGCCCTGCGGGTTGTCTGAGCCGATCGAGCAATAGTTCTGGTCCGGCAGTTGCGCGCCCCAGACCACGAAGCGGCCTTCGGTTTCCGACAACCGGTTGAATGCCGCGTGCAGCGAGCTTTGGCCCAGGAAGATCACCCCTTCGGCCCGGCTGGTGGTCATGGCTACCGACAGGTCTTCATAGGTGGCCGGCGAGATGTGGCTGAGCAGGATGTCGCAGCCGCGCTCGCTGGCGGCCTCGCCGACCCCGGCCAGCAGCTCGAGGAAGAAGGGGTCCGACATGCCGCTGTCGCGACCTTGCGGGCGAGGCGTGACGATGGCGATCGTCGCCTCGGCGCCGATCGGGCCGGCGGGCATGTAGCGGCGGAACGGATAGTCCATCTCGCGCGCCAGCTTCCAGATCGTCTGCTTGGTGCGCATGTTGACGGCGGGGCTGTCATTGAGCGCCCGCGAGGCGGTCGAGATCGACACGCCAGCCATCTTGGCCAGGTCTTCAAGCCGGGTGACGCCCTTGCTCACGCGTGTTTCCGTCCCATCGTCGCGCGGCTGCAAAATTTGCCGCAAAAGTTTTCATTGGTTTCCTTAAGGCATCGGTCGCAAGGCTTGGCAAGCCTGAGTGGAGCGCGGGCGGCGCGTCTATGCCAAACGGATTGCAAAAACAGGGAATTTCAGCGACGTCCAATTTCGATATCGGGTCAAAAAGTTACGATATTTCAGCATAAAGTATTCGATTTCGAATGCTAAGGATCATGAAAATTGATGCAAATTTTTGAAAGCTGGATTGCGCCGACGCCATTCACATGCGCAGATGCGCCCCACGAAGCGCTCTGAAAAAGCTTGCGCATCGCCGGCATGAACCGGCGGGCGATCGGGGGAAGCGGATGACCAAGGCCCGGCTGAATCTCTTCCAGATCTGGAACATGTGCTTTGGGTTCTTCGGGATCCAGATCGGTTTCGGCCTGCAGAACGCCAACACCAGCCGCATCTTCCAGACCTTGGGCGTCGATGTGAACCACCTGGCGATCCTGTGGATCGCCGCGCCGGCCACCGGCCTGCTGGTCCAGCCGATCATCGGCCATTTCAGCGACAAGACCTGGGGCCGTCTGGGCCGCCGGCGACCCTACTTCTTCTGGGGCGCGATCCTGACCACGGCGGCGCTGCTGGTCATGCCCAATTCGCCCAGCCTGTGGATCGCCGCGGCCGCGCTCTGGGTGATGGACGCTTCGATTAACATCACCATGGAGCCGTTCCGGGCCTTCGTCGGCGACAACCTGGCGCAGGAGCAGCGCTCGACCGGCTATGCGATGCAGAGCTTCTTCATCGGCCTGGGCGCGGTGCTGGCTTCGGCCCTGCCGTGGATGCTGACCAATTGGCTCGACGTCGCCAACACCGCCCCGGCCGGCCAGATCCCGGACTCGGTGCGCATCGCCTTCTACACCGGCGGCGCGGGCCTGCTGCTGGCGGTGATGTGGACGGTGTTCACGACCAAGGAATACAGCCCCGACGAACTGGCCGCCTTCGAGCGGGCCGAGCGCGCCGACCAGATCCAGGACGCCAACGACGATCGCAAGCGCTCAGACCCCTCGATGGCCTCCTATCACGGCCTGGGCTTCGGCGGCCTGCTGAGCGGGCTGGTCCTGGCCCTCTTGGTCTGGACCGCCCGGCTGGAAAAGGAGCTCTACGTGCTGGCTGGCCTGCTGGCCGTGTTCGGCGTCGCGGGGATCGTGGGCGCGCGGTTGAAGCGCAGCAGCAACACGCAGAACGGCTTCTCCGAAGTGCTGGAAGACGCCTTCCTGATGCCGGTCACCATGCGCCAGCTGGCGGTGGTGCAGTTCTTCTCGTGGTTTGGCCTGTTCGCCATGTGGATCTACACCACGCCCGCCGTCTCGGCTTGGCACTTCCACGCGGTCGATGCCGCCTCGAAGGCCTATAACGAAGGCGCCGACTGGGTGGGCGTGCTGTTCGCCGTCTATAACGGCGTCGCGGCCCTGGCGGCCCTGCTGATCCCGACCATGGTGCGGCTGACCAACCGCCGCATCAGCCACGCGGCGTGTCTGGTCCTGGGCGCGGCGGGCCTGCTGTCGATCCCTCTGATCAAGGATCCGAGCCTGCTGTGGATTTCGATGATCGGCGTCGGCTTTGCCTGGAGCTCGATTCTGTCGGCCCCGTATTCGATCCTGGCCGGAGCCCTGCCGGCCCGGAAGATGGGCGTCTATATGGGCATCTTCAATTTCTTCATCGTCATTCCGCAGCTGCTGGCCGCCACCGTGCTGGGCCTGCTGTTGAAGACCTTCTTCGGCGGCCAGGCGATCTGGGCCCTGGTCCTGGGCGCGGTCGCCTTCGTGCTCGCCGCGATCTCCGTGTTCGCCGTCACCGATCCCGACGAGGCGCCCGCGCGCGCCTGACCGTTCCCGACCTTCAAGAGGCCGTTCCCATGCGTATGCTCAAGACCTTCGCCCTGACCACAACCGCCGTCTGCGCCATCGCCGGCGCCGCGTCCGCGCAGACCGCACCCGGCGCTCCGGGCGCGCCCTCGACCTGGGCCTATGCGGCCAAGACCGGGGTGGGCGCGTCTTACGAGGCCTACACCAACGGCGTCTACAAGGATGGCGGCCGCACGGGCGTGATCTCCAAGGTCTGGTTCTCGATCGCCGACGGCGTGCTGACCGAGACCATGTACGGCCTGATCCACCAGGCCCAGATCAAGCAGATGCGGGTCGCGGTCCAGACCGCGACCGGCCTCGCCGTCGAAGGCCCCGACACCATCGCCAAAACCGAATACCTGCACGTCGACGCCGAGGACCGTCCGCTGTCGCCGGCCTACAAGATCACCACCACCGACAAGCAGGGCCGCTTCGTCATCGAGAAGGCGATCTTCACCGATCCGGACCGCCAGAGCCTGATGGTGCGCGTGACGGTCAAGGCGCTGAAGGGCCCGGTGACGCCTTACCTGCTGCTTGAGCCGCACATGGCCAACACCGGTTCGGGCGACGCCGGTGCGGCGACCAAGACCGCCCTGACCGCCAACGAAGCCAATGTCTTCCTGACCCTGAAGGGCTCCAAGCCGTTCGACGCCGCCAGCGCCGGCTTCCTCGGAACGTCTGACGGCCTCACCGACCTGAAGAAGGGCGGCAAGCTCGACAAGCTCTACGCCTCCACCGGCAAGGACCGCGGCGCGATCATGCTGACGGGTCAGCTGCCGACCACCAGCGGCGAGATCAGCGTCGACTACGCCATCGGCTTTGGTCCCACCGCCGCCGCCAGCGCCGCCGCGGCCGACGGCACGCTAAAGACCGGCTACGCCAAGGTGCTGGCCGGCTACAACAGCGGCTGGGAAAGCTACTTGGCCTCGCTGCACGAGCTGCCCCGCTTGCGCGTGGCGGCCACCGACGGCGGCAAGCTGGTCCAGGCCAGCGCCCTGATGCTGAAGGTGCAAGAGGACCGCACCTATGCCGGCGCCCTGATCGCCTCGCTGTCCAATCCGTGGGGCGACACGGTCGACGCGTCCAAGCCCTCGACCGGCTACAAGGCCGTCTGGCCGCGCGACTTCTATCAGTGCGCCATGGCCCTGGCGGCGCTGGGCGACATCCAGACCCCGCTGGCGGCGTTTCGCTATCTGCCCACCGTGCAGGTCGGCCCGCACACCAAGGGCAATACGGGCAAGGGGGGCTGGTTCGCCCAGAAGTCCGAGGTCGACGGCACGCCCGAATGGGTCGGCGTCCAGCTGGACCAGACGGCCATGCCGATCATGCTGGGCTGGAAGCTGTGGAAGCAGGGCTGGCTCTCGGAGGCCGAGCTGAAGGCCTATTACGGCAAGATGATCAAGCCGGCCGCCGACTTCCTGGTCGACGGCGGCAAGGTCGGCCTGGGCTGGAACCACGAGACCATCAAGCCGCCCTTCACCCAGCAGGAGCGCTGGGAAGAGCAGGGCGGCTACTCGCCCTCGACCACGGCGGCGGTGATCGCGGGGCTGGTGGTCGCCGGCGACATCGCCGAGGCGTCCGGTGACAACGCCTCGGCCGAGCGCTATCGCAAGACCGCCGACGGCTATTCGGCCAAGGTCGACAGCCTGATGGTCACCACCAAGGGCTCGCTGGGCGACGGCCACTATTTCCTGCGCCTCAATAGCGACCAGGACCCGGACAACAAGAGCCCGGTCGAGGAACGCAACGGCCAGCAGGCCGTGCCTGAAGACAAGATGCTGGACGCCGGCTTCCTGGAGTTCGTGCGCTACGGCGTGCGCCGCGCCGACGATCCGGCCGTCGTGGCCAGCTTGCCGGAGCTGGACGATGAGAACATCGAAGACCTCCACCGCGTCCGCTACACCTTCATCTTCAAGGGCGAGCAGGGCGTGTTCCCCGGCTGGCGGCGCTACGGCGTCGACGGCTATGGCGAGGACACCCAGACCGGCGCCAACTATGGCGCGGACGGCAAGATGGCCCCGGGCCAACGTGGCCGGGTCTGGCCGATCTTCACCGGCGAGCGCGGTCACTACGAACTGGCCAAGATCACCCTGCACGGAAAGCCCGCGCCCGGCGCGCTGGAGCCGATCCGCAAGACCTATGTCAAGGCGATGGAGCTCTTCGCCAATGACGGCCTGCTGATCCCCGAACAGGTCTGGGACGGCGTCGGCGCGGCCAGCGCCCACGGCTATACGCGGGGCGAGGGCACGGATTCCGCCACGCCGCTCGCCTGGTCGCACGCGGAGTACATCAAGCTTCTGCGCTCGGTGGCCGACGGCGTGGTGTGGGACAGCTACCAGCCGGTGAAGGTTAGGTACGGGCGCTAGCCGGCAGATCCTCCCCCCTTTGGGGGAGGTGGCCCGGAGGGCCGGAGGGGGTCCTCTCCGGCCTAAACCGTTGAGGACCCCCTCAGCCGCTCCGCGACAGCTCCCCCGAAGGGGGGAGCATCTTTCCCAGAGCTCTCCGCCACGCCAAAACGTCGCACCTCGCCATGGTTAATGCCGGATTTACGAATCGGGGCCGATGACTGGGAAACCTGCCCGTTTCCCGGAGTCGCCCCATGTCCGCTTTCCGTCGCCTGACGATCGCCTGGAAGCTGATCCTGGTGGCGGGCCTGGCGATCGGCCTGCTGCTGATCGCGGCGGCCGTGGCGGTGTCCTCGCACACCAGCGCCATCGTCTCGGGTCTGACCAACCAGTATGCCGGCGCGGTGGCCAACGAGGCGATCGAACAGGTGCAGGCCGACATCGGCAAGGTGCAGTCGACGACCCGCTCGATGGCCGTGTCGATCGGCGCGGCGCACGAGGCCGGCCTGCGTGACCGCGCCACCGTGGTCGGCATGCTCAAGCCCAACGCCGAGAGCTCGGACTTCGTGCTGGGCAGCTGGTTCATCGCCCTGCCCAACAGCTTCGACGGCAAGGACGCCGAGATGGTCGGCCAGACCGCCCTGGGTTCCAACAGCAAGGGCGCGTTCTCGCCATATTGGGTGCACGACGGCAGCAAGGTGATCTTCCAGCCGCTGGACAGCACCGACGACTACACCCAGCCCTATTTCGCCGTGGCGCAGAAGACCGGCAAGGCGGCGATCGTCGAGCCCTATCCCTATGACGTCGCCGGCAAGTCGGTGCTGATGACCTCGGTGGCCTATCCCGTCACTTCGCACGGCCAGTTCGTCGGCGTGGCCGGCCTGGACATGGCCCTGGACGAGCTGTCCAAGCGCCTGGGCGCGCTGAAGCTGCTGGACGGCGGTCGCGTGATGCTGCTCTCGGCGGACGGCAAGTGGGTCTCGCACCCCGAGGCCGCCAAGCGCATGACCGCCTATGCCGACGCCGGCACCGACAAGGTCCGCGAGGTCCTGGCGGGCGGCGAGGGCGGCGAGATCTCGGGCGTGGTCGCCGACGGCGTGCCGATGGCCCGCATCGTCCGCGCCGTGCCGATGCCGGCCCTGAACACCACCTGGGCCCTAGTCATGGACGTGCCGGTGGCCGCCATCACCGGTCCGGCCGACCGGCTGGCCAAGATCCTGTTCGCCGGCGGCATTCTGATCACCCTGGCCGTGCTGGGCGCGCTGTTCCTGGCCAGCCGGGCCCTGGTGCGCGCGCCGCTGGCGGGCCTGACCCGCTCGGTCGACAGCCTCAGCGCCGGCCGCTACGATCAGCCGGTGTCGGGCATCGACGGCGGCGACGAGATCGGCGCCATCGCCCGCGCCCTGGACGGCTTCCGCCACGACTTGGCCGACGGCCAGCGCCGCCGCTCCGAACAGGAGGCCGAACGCGCCGTCGCCGAGGCCGCCCGTCTGCGTCACGAGAAGGAGGCGCAGGCCTTCGCAGACGCTCAAGCCGTCGCCGTGTCGGCGCTGGGCGAGGGCATGGAGAAGCTGGCCGACGGCGACCTGATCTGGCGCATGCGCGAGGACGACTTCGCCGCCGACGCCCGCAAGATGCCGCGCGACTTCAATGCCGCCGTCGAGAGCCTGCAGGCGACCATGGCCGGCATTCTCACGGCCGCCCGCAGCATCCGCAACGGCTGCGCCGAAATCAGCAATGCTTCGGACGACCTGGCCCAACGCACCGAGCGCCAGGCCGCCAGCCTGGAGCAGACCGCCGCGGCGCTCGACCAGATCACCGCCACCGTCAAGCGCAGCGCCGAGGGCGCCAATCGCGCCCGCCAGGTGACGCTGAGCGCCAGGACCAACGCCGAGCGCAGCGGCGTGGTGGTCAAGGAAGCCGTCGAGGCCATGGGCGGCATCGAGAAGTCCTCGCACGAGATCACCAACATCATCGGGGTGATCGACGAGATCGCCTTCCAGACCAACCTCCTGGCCCTCAACGCCGGTGTCGAGGCCGCCCGGGCCGGCGACGCGGGCCGGGGCTTCGCCGTCGTGGCGCAGGAAGTCCGGGCCCTCGCCCAGCGCTCGGCCGACGCCGCCAAGGAGATCAAGGCTCTGATCCGCACCTCGACCGAACAGGTCGGCAAGGGCGTGAAGCTGGTCGGCGAGACCGGCCAGACCCTGGACCAGATCCTGGGCCAGGTGGTCGAGATCAACGAACTGGTCGGTGAGATCGCCGCCTCGTCCAAGGAGCAGGCCGTGGGCCTGGCCGAGGTCAATCAGGCGGTGAACCAGATGGACCAGGTCACCCAGCAGAACGCGGCCATGGTCGAGCAGTCCACCGCCGCCAGCCACGCCCTGGCCACCGAGGCCGCCGAACTGGAACGCCTGGTCGGCCGCTTCCAGGTGGGGGCCCAAATCCATGACCTGCGGCCCCAGGCGCCGTCACGGCCCGCGCCGCGCCCGACGGCGGCGCCGAGCCGGGAGAGCTTCCGCCAGCGCTATGTGCAGGGGGCGAATGCGCTGAAGCTGGCGCCGTCCTCGCGGCCGGGGACGTGGGAAGAGTTCTAGGACTCCTGTCTTCGGGGGCGGGCGATGTTGGCCGGCGCGGCTTAGGTCACCCGCATGAAGCGGGCGATGACGAATTTTGCATTGGAGATGCGCGGGCGCGTGTCTCGCATTCACTCCCGAACGCGCTATATCCCCGCCCATGGCTGAAGCTTTCAACGACAAGACCCTCGCCGCCGACAAGGCCGCCCGCTACGCCGAGGTGGCCGACGAGATCGCCTCCGTGCTGGACGGCGAGCCCAATCTCACCGCTCGCATGGCGACGGTGGCCTCGATGCTGGCCAACAGCTTCGACCACTACTTCTGGACCGGCTTCTATGTCGTCGATCCCGCCAAGGAGCGCGAGCTGGTCGTCGGGCCCTATCAGGGCACGCTGGGCTGCCTGCGCATCGCCTTCGGGCGCGGCGTCTGCGGCGCGGCGGCCGAAACCGGACAAACCCAGCTGGTGCCCGACGTCCACGCCTTTCCGGGCCACATCGCCTGCGACAGCCGCTCGGAAAGTGAGATCGTCGTCCCCGTGTTCGACGCCTCGGGCAAGCTCCTGGCGGTGTTCGACGTCGATTCCGACAAACCCGCCAGCTTCGACGTGATCGACCAGCAAGGTCTCGAGACGATTCTGAAGGCCACGTTCGGCTAGAGCCGGCGGCCCAGGTCGGGACCCCGACTCTTGGCCCCGAGGTTGCAGTCCCCTCTCCATCATTCCCTAACCGCTTCGGAGTAGGACAGGATGGACATGCTGGACGTCGAAACCTTGCACCCGAGCCGCCTCGCGACCGCCGATGTCGCGACGTGGCGCGAGATGGCGACTGCTCACCCGGCTTTCGCCAACCCCTTGCTGGGTCCCGATTTCGCGCGAGCCGTCGGCCGCGTCCGTGACGACGCGCGGGTCGCGGTGATCCGCCGGGGCGGGGAGACGGTGGGTTTCCTGCCGCATCATCGCCGTCCGGGGAACCTGGCCCGGGCCATCGGCTCGCCTCTGTCCGACTACCACGGCGTCATCTCGCGTCCCGATCCGGGATTTCGCGCCGAGGACGTGCTGCGCGCCGCCGATCTGGGCGTGTTCCGCTACACCGGCCTGGTCGATCCGTTCGGCGTGTTCGGCGGCGAGGGCGAGGCCAGCCAGGCCTTCGTGATCGCCCCGCAAGGTTCGGCGGACGATTATCTGGAGCAGGTGCGCTCGGCCAGCCCCAAGAAGATCAAGAACTATCGCCGGCTGGACCACAAGCTGGCGCGCGAGATCGGCGAGGTGCGCCTGGTCGCTCCCGACACCTCGCGCGAGGCCTTCGACCAGATCCTGGCCTGGAAGCGCGAGCAGCTGCAGCGCACCGGCCTGCACGACTTCCTGCGGCCCGACTGGACGCGCGGCCTGCTGCTGGACCTGTTCCAGCGCCAGACGGGCGACTTCCAGGGCCTGCTGATCGGCCTCTATGCGGGCGACCACTTGGTGGCGGGCCATTTCGGCGTGCGCCAGAACGGCGTCTACCACCCGTGGATCGCCTCGACCAACCCGGCCTTCGGCGCCTGGTCGCCGGGCCAGCTGTTCTTCCTGCGGGCCATCGCGGCCATGCCGGAGCTGGGCCTGACCCGCTACGATCTGGGTCCCGGCCATGATCACTACAAGCGCGCCTACGCCTTCAGCCAGCACACGGTCGCCGACGGCGCCGTGACCGCCGGCCTGAAGGCCAGCTCGGTCGAGAAGGCCTGGACCCTGGCCGGGGCGCGGGGCGACGGCGTGGTGGCGCGCCTGCGCCGCCGCAGCGAGGTCATCGCCAGTGTCGAGCTGACCGTCGGCGGCCGCCTGCGCGGCATGATCGACGCCGTCGCGGGTCAATCGCGTCGCCATGGCGACGTCGGAGCGCGCGAGACGGTCTGATGGCGCGCCTGACGGTCATGATCCCGACCCAGAGACGGCTTGGCGGCCTGGCCGTCGCCGTGCGGTCGGTTCTTGGCCAGCAGGGCGTCGCGCTGTCGGACCTGGAGATCGTCGTCGTCGACAACGACCAGGTCGACTCGGCCCGCGCGACCGTCGAAGCCATCGCCGCCGACGCGGCCTGTCCGATCCACTATGTCCACGAGCCGCGCGCCGGCGTGGCCAACGCCCGCAACGCCGGCATGGCCAAGGCCTCGGGTCAGCTGATCGCCTTCCTCGACGACGACGAGGAAGCCCCGGCCGGCTGGCTGGACGCGCTGCTGGCTGCGCAAGCCAAGTATGACGCCGACGTCGTGTTCGGTCCGGTGAGGGCCCGCGCGCCAGACAGCGTCGTCGAGCATCGCGACTATCTGGAGCGCTTCTTCTCGCGCTTGGGACCCGCCCAGGCCGGCGTGATCGACACCTATTACGGTTGCGGCGACAGCCTGCTGCGCCGCGCGGCCTTGCCCGATCCGATCTCGCCGTTCGCCACCGAGCGCAACCAGATCGGCGGCGAGGACGACATGCTGTTCGGCCAGATGAAGGCGGCCGGCGCCGTCTTCGCCTGGGAGCCGGCGGCCTGGGTCTGGGAAGACCCCGTGCCCGAACGCCTGACCCTGGACTACACGATCGCCCGCGCCTTCGCCTACGGCCAGGGCCCCTCGGCCCACTGCGCCGCCGCCAGCCCGCCCGACCGCATGGGCGTGGTCCGCTGGATGGCGATCGGGGTGGGGCAGGCCGTGGTGTTCGGCGCCGTGGCCGGCCTGAAGTGGCTGACCAGATCCAATGACCGGGCCGACTGGCTCGACAAGGCCGCGCGCGGCCTGGGCAAGACCCTGTGGTGGGGCCCCTTCAAGATCCATTTCTACGGGAGGACCGCATGAGCGTGATCACCGATTGGACCGACGAGAAGTCCAAGGCCTTCGGTCAGCAGAACCTGGCCTTCGAACACAGCCTGCACGAACGCCCCATGTTCGACGACGAGGGCCTGGCGCGTCTGCTGGACCTCTATCCTCGCGACCAGCTGGGCGTCTTCACCATGGGCGAGGACCCCAAGGCCTGGACCACCTGGCGCAAGGGCGCGGCGGGCAACCTCTCCGGCGACCAGCTGCTGGACGCCGCCAAGAGCGGCCGCATCTGGCTGAACCTGCGTCACACCAACGACCACGTGCCCGAATACGCCGCTCTGGGCGACGAGATTTTCGCCGAGAAAGAGGCCCGCGTCCCGGGCCTGCGCACCTTCAAGCGAGATCTCGGCATGCTGATCAGCTCGGCGAACGCCCAGGTGTTCTACCACCTGGACGTGCCGCTGGTTTCGCTGTGGCAGCTGCGCGGCCAGAAGAAGGTCTGGGTCTATCCCGTCGCCGACCCTTATGTCGGCGAGCTGGATCTGGAGAAGATCGTCCTGAAGGAAACGGCCGAGCAGTTCGCCTTCGATCCGGCCTGGGACAAGGGCGCGGCGATGTACGACCTGACGCCGGGCAAGATGGTCACCTGGAAGCAGAACGCCCCGCACCGGATCGAGAACGGCCCGATGCTGAACGTCTCGCTGTCGATCGAGTTCATGACCCCGCCGGCCCTGATGCGCGCCAACGTGATCTACGCCAACGGCGTGCTGCGCCGTCGCCTGGGCGCCAAGCCGCGCATCCAGGACGGCTTCGGCCCCACCGCGCTGAGCAAGCTGGCCGTGGCCCGCGGCGCCAAGGCGCTTAAGCTGCAGACCCCGCACGTGCGCCACCTGCCGGTGACCTTCGGCCTGGACGCGGCCAAGCCGGGCGTGCTGGTCGAGCGCGCCTGACGGGGCGTTTCGCTGAAAGAACGGGCAACAAGTAATAAAATACTTCATTATCCGATTGCTCAGGGCGCAGGCCGCGCCCGGCGGGAGGATGGTCTTGCCCGAAGTCGCGCTTTGCCCCACTGCTAGGCCGATGAGTCAGGCCGTTACGATTGAACTGGGCGAGGGCGCCGAACACGACGCCCGCGCATTGCGCGACGCCTTCGGGTGTTTCACCACCGGCGTGACGGTGGTCACCACCGTTTGCGCGGACGGCCGCAAGGTGGGCCTGACCGCCAATTCCTTCACCTCGGTGTCGCTGAATCCGCCGCTGGCGCTGATCTGCGTCGACCTGAAGTCCTCCAGCCTGCCGTGGCTGGACGCGGCCGGCGTGTTCGCCGTAAACGTGCTGCACGCCGAGCACCAGGAACTGGCCCGAAATTTCGTGCGCAAGGACGTCGACCGGTTCGCGGGCGTCGAGGTCGAGACCTGGCGCACCGGCGTGCCGATCCTGTCGGGCTGCATGGCCAATTTCGAGTGCGAGACCCATCAGGTTTTCGACGCCGGCGATCACCGCGTCTATGTCGGCCGGGTGGTCAAGCTGCGCTACGATCCGGACCACGAGCCGCTGGTCTATCTGCAGGGCCGGTTCCGCCGGGTTCATGTGGACGCCGAATAGGCTGTGCGTCCTTCGAGGCCTGCGGCTCGCACCTCAGGATGAGGAATTCAGAACGCGCCTCATCCTGAGGCGCCCGCGCAGCGGGCCTCGAAGGATGCAGGGCGTTAGCGGTGAAATTTTCGGGCCTGTAAGCGCCCAGTAGAATGCTATTGACGCGCAAAACAGCGTTAGGGAGCGCATCATGCGAGACATCGCCCATTTCGTGAACGGTCAGACCCTGGTCGGAACCTCCGGCCGCTTCGGCGACGTGTTCAATCCCAACACCGGTGAGATCCAGGCCCGGGTGCAACTGGCGACCGACGCCGAGTTGGACGCCGCCGTCCAGGCCGCAGCCGCCGCGCAGGTCGGCTGGGCCCAGACAAACCCGCAACGCCGCGCTCGGGTGATGTTCGAGTTCAAGCGCCTGATCGAGCGCGACATGAATTCGCTGGCCGAGATCCTGTCGTCCGAGCATGGCAAGGTCATCGCCGACAGCAAGGGCGACATTCAGCGCGGCCTGGAAGTCATTGAATTTGCTTGTGGCATCCCGCACATCCTGAAGGGCGAATACACCGAGGGCGCCGGCCCCGGCATCGACGTCTATTCGATGCGCCAGCCGCTGGGCGTCTGCGCCGGCATCACGCCGTTCAACTTCCCGGCCATGATCCCGATGTGGATGTTCGGCATCTCGATCGCCGTGGGCAACACCTTCATCCTCAAGCCGTCGGAGAAGGACCCGACCGTGCCGGTGAGGCTGGCCGAGCTGATGATGGAGGCCGGCGCTCCGGCCGGCGTGCTGAACGTCATCCACGGCGACAAGAGCGCCGTCGACGCCATCCTGACCCATCCGGACATCAAGGCCGTCAGCTTCGTCGGCAGCTCCGACATCGCCCACTACGTCTACCAGACCGGCACCGCGCACGGAAAACGCGTCCAGGCCATGGGCGGCGCCAAGAACCACGGCGTCGTCCTGCCCGACGCCGACCTCGATCAGGTCGTGAAGGATCTCTCCGGCGCGGCCTTCGGCTCGGCCGGCGAGCGCTGCATGGCCCTGCCGGTGGTGGTGCCGGTCGGCAAGAAGACCGGTGACGAGCTGCGCGAGCGGATGGTCGCCGAGATCGAGAGCCTGAGCGTCGGCGTCTCCACCGATCCCGCCGCCCACTACGGCCCGGTGGTCAGCGCCCAGCATCGCGACAAGATCGCGGATTACATCCGTATTGGTGTGGAAGAGGGCGCGGAACTGGTCGTCGACGGCCGCGACTTCAGCCTGCAGGGCTTCGAGAAGGGCTTCTTCATCGGCCCGTCGCTGTTCGACGGCGTCAAGAAGGGCATGAAGACCTATCAGGAAGAGATCTTCGGCCCCGTCCTGCAGATGGTCCGCGCTGAAAGCTTCGAGGAGGCCCTGGCCCTGCCGTCCGAGCACCAGTACGGCAACGGCGTCGCCATCTTCACCCGCAACGGCCGCGCGGCGCGTGAGTTCGCCAGCCGCGTCAATGTCGGGATGGTGGGCATCAACGTGCCGATCCCGGTGCCGGTGGCCTATCACACCTTCGGCGGCTGGAAGCGCAGCGCGTTTGGTGACACCAATCAGCACGGCGTCGAAGGCGTGAAGTTCTACACCAAGGTCAAGACGATCACCGCCAGGTGGCCCGAAGGCGAAGTCGGCGACAGCAGCTTCGTCATCCCGACGATGAAATAGGCCAGGCGAGGGCGGCGGAGCGGAACGATGATCAAGACCTCTCCCGCCGTCTTCGCGATCGCCATGGGCCTGGCGGCGGCCAGCGCCGCCGTCGCGGCGACTCCCGCCGAGCTGGCGCTGGTCGGCCAATACGGCGAGGCCGCCACGCCGCTGACCCTCTTGGAACGGGACGGCGCGCTGTGGATCGACGGGGCAGGGCGGTCAACCGCGCGTCTGACGCTCGAGAGCGAGGGGCGCTACAGCATTGACGGTGGCGGCGAACTCATTGTCGCCAAGCGAGGCGTGAAGGTGGACGGCGTCCTGCTCAAGCGCCGCGACTTCGGGGCCGAGGTCCAGGCCGGCATTCGCAAGGCCGTCCGCGCCGATCCCAAGTCTCTACGGGCCCGCGCCCTGGCGGCCACGCCGCCGGTCGAAGCGCCGCCGCGCAAGCCCGCCGACCTCGTCGATTTGGCCACGATCGACCCCGCCATCCGTTTCGACATCGCCTATGCCGGCCGCAACAACTTCATGGGCCTGAAGCTCTATGACCGTTCGGCCGCCTATCTGCAGCGACCCGCCGCCCAGGCCCTGGGCCGGGTTCAGAAGGCGCTGGGGACCAAGGGCTATGGCCTGCTGATCCATGACGCCTATCGGCCCTGGTTCGTGACCTGGATGTTCTGGGAGGCCACGCCGCCCGCGAGCCACATGTTCGTCGCCGACCCCGCCAAGGGCTCACGGCACAATCGCGGCTGCGCGGTGGACCTGACCCTCTACGATCTCAAGACCGGCCAGCCGGTCGAGATGCCCAGCCGCTATGACGAGATGTCGGGTCGCTCCTACGCCGACTTCATCGGCGGCACGTCAGCCCAACGCGCCCGCCGCCAGATCCTGCGCGACGCCATGGTCGCCGAGGGCTTCGAGGTCTATCCCGAGGAGTGGTGGCACTTCGACTACGGCGACTGGCGCGCCTACGGCATCGGCACGGCGACGTTCACGCAGTTGGCGGAGCGATCCTAATGTTGTCATCCCGGCCGCAGCGAAGCGGAGAGCCGGGACCCAGGGGAGCCCGCAGTGCGCTGGCCCTGGGTCCCGGACAGCCTCTGCGAGGCTTCCGGGATGACAACAGTTTTAGGCGTGGATGAGATCGATGATCTTCAACGCATCCCTCGTCGCCGCGCCGAACTTGGTGTTGTCGAACACGCACCAGACCGCCGCCGTCCGAGCCTCCTCGCCAAGCTGTTTCGCGACCCCTGCCAACAGCTTGTCGTCATAGGCGCTCTCATACATCACCGGCGAGCCGTGCAGGCGGCGGTAGGTGAGGCCGCTCCACCCGCCGGGCTCGGCCGCCGCAGGGACGATGGCCGGATCGGCGGCGACTCGGGCGATCTGGAAGTCCGCGAGCAGGCCGTCGGGCTCCGTCTCGAACCAGGTCGCGTGACGTGGCTCAAGCACGGTCAGGGCGTCGGTGCGGTCGCGCCAGGTCTTCAGGAAGGCCTCAACGCGCTCGACCTCGAACTTCAGGCTTGGCGGCAGCTGGATTAGCAAGGGTCCGCGCTTGTCGCCCAATCCGTCGGTCTCGTCGAGAAACCGCGCCAGCAGGTCCTCGATCCCGACCAGCCGCCGCTCGTGGGTGATGGTCTGTGGGACCTTTAGCGCGAACCGGAAGCTCGCCGGCGTGGTCGCCGCCCAGCGCTCGTAGGTCTTGCGCTGGTGCGGGCGATAGAAGGACGAGTTGATCTCGACGGCATCGAACCGCGCCGTATAGCGCTCCAGCCCTGTGCCCTCGGCCGGGAAGTCGTCGAGGTCTCGGGGAAAACTCCATCCGGCCGTGCCGATGCGAATATCCATGACAGGCCAGCGCATGGCGCCGGCCTTGGTTCAACCGCGCGGCCGCCAGGGCAGGACGTCGGCGCTGTGACCGACGCCGACCTTTGCGCAGTCGTGCTTTAGCGGACAGGCCCCGCATTTGGGCGCGTCGTGCGGGCACAGCATCTGGCCCAGGCCCCGCTTCATGAGCCAGTGCAGTTCGAAGAGGTCGTCGGCCGTCCAGCTGTCGGGCGCCAGACCCATCAGGGCGTGATAGGTGTGGGTGGTGTCGCCTGGACCCACCAGGCCGATGCGCTTGGCGACCCGATCGACGTGGGTGTCGACCACCAGGGCCCGCATGGCCAGGGTCGAGAAGTTCAGCACGCTGGCGGCGACCTTCACACCCACGCCGGGCAGGCTCTGCAGCTCCCACCGCGCCTCGTCGACGGGACGGCACGCCAGGTGGTTCAGCGACAGCCAGCCGACCTTCTGCTCGATCAGGCGCAGGGCGTGGGTCAGGTGGCGGGCCTTGTCCTGCGGATAGGTCACGTCGTCAATGATCGACAGCACGCGCGCGTCTGTGGCCTGGGCCAGGTCTTCCCAGCTCTTGAACTCGGCCCGCAGGCGCAGGAACGCCGCCCACGAGACCGCGTCCTGGGTGCGGCCGCTGATCGACGACTTCACCAGCTGCGAGATCGGATCCATCCGCGCCACAGGCCGCTGCGGACCGAACTCGCAGAGCAGGGTGTCGCGCGCGCTTTCCAGCGGCGAGCGAGAAAGGCCTAGAGACAGCTGCATGGAACGTCGCTATGGAACATAATGAGAACATTATGCGAGGCGGAGCAACTTGTCCACAGGCTGTTAGCGTCGCGCGCGGCCCCACAGCGAGGTCACGCGACGCCGCAAACGCTGGAGGGCCACCTTGACCGGCGTCGGCGCGGCGGCGGGAGCGGGGCGCTCCTCGGCGGGCAGTTCGACATTGGCGAAGCGGGCGATCAGGTCGCGCAGTTGCGGTTCCTGCACCGCCAGGGCGGCCTCGACGGGGGCCATCCACTGCAAGGTGCGCTGACCCTTCTCGGGCCAGGTGGCGTGCTCGCCCGTGATCTTCATCGGAAAGACGTCGACCTTGACCAGTCTGGCCGCGCCGCTCTTCAGGCGCTTGAGGTATTCGTAGTCGCCGAGGGGCTGCTCAACGATCACGCCGTCGAGGCCGGCTTCTTCATAGGCTTCCTGGGCGGCCGCCTGGTGGTCGGCCTTGTCCTTCATCGGCCAGCCCTTGGGGATCACCCAGCGGCGGGTCTCGCGCGAGGAAACGAGCAGGATCTCCAGAGCCGCGCCCTGGCCGCGCCAGGGCAGGGCGGCGACCTGGCGTCGCTTCCCTCCGGCCTTGCCGCCGCCTTGCTTGCCCGTCGTATCCGTCACTTCATCCAGAACCCGAGATAATAGAACACGATCGCCATGATCCCCGCCGCCGGCAGGGTGACGATCCAGGCGGTGACGATGTCCTTGGCCACGCCCCAGCGTACGGCCGAAACGCGACGCGAGGCGCCGACGCCGACAATAGCGCCTGTAATCGTGTGAGTCGTCGAGACCGGAACGCCGATATGCGTCGCTAAGAACAGCGTGATGGCCCCGCCGGTTTCCGCGCAGAAGCCCTGCATCGGCGTCAGGCGGGTGATCTTGCTGCCCATGGTGTGAACGATCCGCCATCCGCCGAACAGCGTGCCCAGGCCCATGGCCGTCTGGCAGGCAAGGACGACCCAGAAGGGAATGGTCCCCGCCTTGTCCGTGACACCGTGCGCGAACAGCAGTGCGGCGATGATGCCCATGGTCTTCTGCGCGTCGTTGCCGCCGTGGCCCAGGCTGTAGAGGGCGGCCGATACGAACTGCAGCTTGCGAAACACCCGGTCTGCGAAGAACGGCGAGCTCTTCACGAAGGTCCAGGAGACAATCAGCACCAGCAGGATCGCCAGGATGAAGCCCAGGGTCGGCGAGACGATGATCCCGGCCGCGGTCTTGCCCAGGCCCGCCCACTGCACGGCGTTGAAGCCGCCGACCTTGGCCACTGACGCGCCGACCAGGGCGCCGATTAGGGCGTGTGAACTCGAGGAGGGGATGCCCGCCCACCAGGTCAGCAGGTTCCAGCTGATCGCCCCCATCAGGGCCGCGAAGATCAGGCGGTCGCTGATCACGTGCGGATCGACGATGCCCGAGCCGACCATCTTGGCCACGTGCAGGCCGAAGAACAGGAAGGCGATGAAGTTGAAGAACGCCGCCCACAGCACGGCCCACTTGGCCGACAGCACCCGCGTCGAGACGATGGTCGCGATCGAGTTGGCCGCGTCGTGCAGGCCGTTCAGGAAATCGAACGCCAGGGCGACGACGACCAGGAAGACCAGGATGATGAGCGTGGCGTCCACGGGTCTCAGACCTGCTCGACCACGATGCCGCTGATGCGGTTGGCCACGTCCTCGAAGCGGTCCATGACCTTTTCCAGGTGGCTGTAGATGTCGACGCCGACGATGAACTTCATCGGATCGCCGTCACGGCTGGCCAGGAACAGCGCCTTGCGGCCCTCGTCGTACATGACGTCCGACTGCTCCTCGATCTGGGTGATCTTCACCGAGATCTCGCTGAGCTTGCCGGCGTTCAGGCGCATCTTCGGCAGCAGGGCGACGGCCTCGGCGGTCAGTTCGGCGGCCTGGACGATGATCTGCGCCATCGCCTGCATCTGCGGCTCGAAGCTCTTGACCTCGAACAGGCTGACAACCTTGGCGGTCTTGCGCATCTGGTCGATGGCGTCGTCCAGCGAGGTGGTCAGGTCCTGAATGTCGGAGCGGTCGAACGGCGTGATGAAGGTGCGGCGGACGGCCTGCATCACCTGGCGGGTGATCTCGTCGGCCTCTTCCTCGTGCTGATAGACCCGCGCCCCGGCGGCCTCGACGCCGTCGCCGCCCTGCATCAGATCGCGCAGCGCGCCAGCGCCGTCGACCAGCGTCCTGGCGTGGGCCGAGAACAGGTCGAAGAACTTGTCTTCCTTCGGCATCACAGCCCTGAACAAGCCCAGCATCACGTCTTTCCTTCGCGCCTATTGGCCGGCTGATTTCATGCGCCAAGCCGCCATTCCGTAGGCGGAGCATCGCGCGGCGCACCCGAACCACGGAAGGAATGGGGCGTCAAATCCTATCTGTGAAACTTATGTGACAGTCTTGGCCTCTCGTCCGCGACGTCCGGTTGAGGCAGTATCGACGCCGAAGTCTTGGGGCAGGAGTCGGGCATGGCGTTCACGCTCACCATCAACGGGGAGACCCGCTCGGTCGAGGTCGAGGGCGACACGCCCCTGCTGTGGGTGCTGCGCGACACGCTCGGCATGGTCGGGACCAAGTTCGGCTGCGGCCTGGCCCAGTGCGGCGCCTGCACCGTGCATGTCGACGGCGCGCCGGTGCGGTCCTGCATCACCCAGGTCAAGCGCGTAGACGGCAAGAAGGTCGTCACCATCGAGGGCGTGGGCAAGGACCCGGTCGGGGCCAAGGTTCAGGAGGCCTGGAAGGCCATCGACGTGCCCCAGTGCGGCTACTGCCAGGCCGGCCAGATCATGTCCGCCACTGCGCTGCTAACCGCCAAGCCCAAGCCGACCGACGCCGACATCGACGCGGCCATGAATGGCAACCTGTGCCGCTGCGCCACCTATGTGCGCATCAAGAAGGCGATCAAGACCGCCTCTGGCCAGGAGGCTTGAGCATGGACGGTGAAACCCTGCGCGACCCGACGCGTCGCCTGTTCCTGCAGACCGGCGCGGCCGTCGGCGGCGGCCTGATGCTGTCGTTCAGCCTGTCGGGCGAAGGCCGTGCGGCGGGCGACGGCAAGCTGAACGCCTATGTCCGCATCGCGCCGGACGGCAGGGTGACCATCGTCTCCAAGGTCCCCGAGGTGGGGCAGGGCATCAAGACCTCGCTTCCGATGCTGATCGCCGAGGAGTTGGACGTCGAGTGGTCGGCCGTCAGCATTGAGCAGGCCATCGCCGACGCCAAGGTGTTTGGCCGGCAGGTCGCTGGCGGCAGCCAGGCCACGACGCTGGAATATGACGGCCTGCGCCGTGTGGGCGCGACGGGGCGAGCGCTGCTGATCGCCGCCGCCGCCGCCCGCTGGGGCGTGCCGGCCGACAGCTGCGCCACCGAGCCGGGTTTGGTGGTCCACGCCGCCAGCAATCGCAAGCTGGCCTATGGCGAGCTGGCCGAGGCCGCCGCCCTGCTGACGCCGCCCGATCCCAAGAGCCTGACGCTAAAGGATCCCAAGACTTTCCGCATCGTCGGCAAGAGCCAGAAGAGCCGCGACCTGGACGCCATCACCACCGGCCAGCCGCTGTACGGCATCGACGTGCGCGTGCCGGGCATGCTGTACGCGACCTTCGCCAAGGCCCCGACCTATGCCGCCAAGGTGGCCAGCGTCGACCTCGCCCCGGCCAAGGCCGTGCCCGGCGTTCGCGACGCTTTCGTGGTCGAGGGCGGGACCAATCTGCAAAGCATCATGCCCGGCGTCGCCGTGGTCGCCGACAGCTGGTGGCAGGCGCGCAAGGGGCGCATGGCGCTGGACATCAAATGGGCCGAGCATCCGACCCGCGCCCAGAGCACCGCAGGCTTCGCCGCCAAGGCCGCCGAGCTTTCCGAGGCACCGCCGCATCGCACGGCGCGGTCAGATGGCGACGTCGACGCGGCCCTGAAAGGCGCGGCCAAGGTCGTCACCGCCCAGTACGCCTATCCATTCCTCGCCCACGCCAATCTCGAACCGCAAAACTGCACGGCCAGCTTCAAGGACGGCAAGGTCGAGATCTGGGCACCGACCCAGAACCCCGAGAGCGGCCGCAAGCTGGTCGCCGCGGCCCTAGGGATCACCGAAGCCGACATCACGATCCACCTGACCCGCATCGGCGGCGGCTTCGGCCGGCGACTGATGAACGACTACATGGTCGAAGCCGCCGTCATCTCGAAAATGGCCGGCGCGCCGGTCAAGCTGCTGTGGACGCGGCAGGACGACATCCAGCACGACTTCTACCGCCCCGCCGGCTGGCACAATTTCAGCGCGGGCCTGGACGCCAAGGGCGATCTCGTCGCCTGGCGCGACCACTTCGTGACCTTCGGCGAGGGCGAGCAGTTCGCCACCTCGGCCGGCATGAACTCCACCCAGTTCCCCGGGCGCGCCGTGGCCAACTACCGCCACGACATCTCGGTCATGCCCCTGGGCTTCCCGACCGGCTTCCTGCGCGCGCCGGGCAACAACGCCTTCGGCTTCGTGATCCAGAGCTTCACCGACGAGCTGGCCGTGGCCTCGGGCCAGGATCCCGTCGCCTTCCGCCGCAAGCTGCTGGGCGAGCCGCGCCTGCTGGGCGAAGCGGGGCAGGGCGACGCCTTCCACACCGGCCGCATGCGTGGGGTGCTCGATCTCGTGGCCGAAAAGTCCGGCTGGGGCCGCAAGGTTCCCAAGGGAACGGGCCTGGGTGTGGCCTGCCACTATAGCCACCTGGGCTATGTGGCGGTGGTCATCCAGGTCTCGGTGACCAAGGGCGAGCTGAAGGTCCACAAGGTCTGGGCCGCCGTCGACTGCGGCTCGCAGATCGTCAATCCCAGCGGCGCCGAGCAGCAGGTGCAGGGCTCGATCCTGGACGCCATCGGTTCGGCCCTGCGCCAGGAGGTCACCTTCGAGAACGGCGCGGCGACCCAGTCCAACTTCGGCGACTTCCCGCTGCTGCGCATCGCCGAGGCTCCGCCCGTCGAGGTGCATTTCAAGCTCAGCGACAACCGGCCCACGGGCCTGGGCGAGCCGGCCTATCCGCCGACCCCGCCGGCCCTGTGCAACGCCATCTTCGCCGCCACCGGAAAGCGCATCCGCACCCTGCCGATCGGCGATCAACTGGCCTGACGGGGCGCCGCCTGCTAGGAGCGAAGGCCGCTCCTAGCAAGGTCTCGTCATGTCCCAGGTCACCGTCGTCAGCCACCCGCTCGTCCAGCACAAGCTGACCAAGATGCGGGACAAGACCACGTCCACGAAGACCTTCCGCGCCCTGATGCGCGAGACGGCGACGCTGATCTGCTACGAGGTCACGCGCGACCTGCCGATGGACGAGGTCCAGATCGAGACCCCGGTCGCCCCGACCGCCGCCAAGGAGATCGCCGGCAAGAAGCTGGTCTTCGCGCCGATCCTTCGGGCCGGCCTGGGCATGGCCGACGGCATGCTGGACCTGGTGCCCTCGGCGCGCGTCGCCCATGTCGGCCTCTACCGCGATCCGGAGTCGCTGGAGGCGGTCGAATACTACTTCAAGGCCCCTCAGGACATCGCCGGCCGCCTGGTCATTGTCGTCGACCCGATGCTGGCCACCGGCCACTCGGCCATCGCCGCCGTGACGCGGCTCAAGGCGGCGGGCGTCACCGACCTGCGGTTCGTCTGCCTGCTGGCCGCCCAGGTCGGCGTCGACAATCTGCGCGCGGCGCACCCCGACGTCCCGATCTGGACGGCGGCGATCGACGCGGAGCTCAACGACCACGGCTACATCGTGCCGGGGCTCGGGGACGCCGGGGACCGGACGTTCGGGACGCGGTAGGAACCTGGCGTCAAACGTCGTGCGTCCTTCGAGGCGCGCTCAGGAGCGCGCACCTCAGGATGAGGTTGTTATTGCAATGAATTCCTCGTCCTGAGGCGCCCGCGCAGCGGGCCTCGAAGGACGCACGGTGAAAGCCGCCTAAGGCAACGCCTTCACGAACGCCTTCACCACCGTCGCGGAATTCTCCGACGCCAGGCTCATGAAGGTGTGCATTTCGTTGGCCGCCGCGCCGCCGCCAGCCAGGTCCGACAGGCTGCGGAAGGCGATGAACGGCTTGCCGTTGACATAGGCCACGTGGGCCACCGCAGCGCTTTCCATGTCGGCCACCCGGGCCCCGAAGGTGGCGCTGAGATATTTGCGGTAGGCGGCGTTGTCGAGGAACACCGGGGCCGAGACGCCGTTGCCGCCCACCACCACCTTGGGCGAGTGGACCAGACACTGGTCGGCCACGCAGCGCTGCAGGCTGGCCGAGGCGGCGACCGTCTTGGCCAGGGCCAGCATGGCCGGATCGGCCGGGAACCAGCGGCGCTTCTCCACCGAACCGTCCGGCCGCGGCAACAGGATCGCGCGCGGGAACATCATGCCGTAGTTGGCCAGGTCGTCGTTGCGCACCGAGGGCGACAGCTCGAAGCCCTTGTCGGTCTCACGGGCGAAGGCCGTCTCCAGGCTTTGCGTCCACTGGTCGGCCACCAGCACGTCGCCGATGTCGAGGCTTTCGTCGACGCCGCCGGCGATGCCCGAGAACACGATGCGGGTGATGTCGAACCGATCCAGCGCCATCTGGGTGGTCATGGCCGCGTTGACCATACTGACGCCGCTGAGGAACAGCACGATCGGCTTGCCCTCCATCGTGCCGGTGACGAACGAGAAGCCGTGCACGTCGTAGCGCTTGGGGTCCTTGGTGGCCGCCTCAAGGGCGACCAGTTCAGGCGGGAAGGCCGACATCACCGCGATGCGCGGTGTGCCGTCCAGGCGCTGGGCCCACGCGGCGGGCGCGATCGAGACGATGAAGGCGGCCAGCAACAGCGCGATCGGACGCATGGGAACTCCTTGTAATTCGCGCCAGATCACCACGGCCGGAGCGTCCAGCCCATAGCCGAGCGCCCCGGCGCCGCCAATCGCCGCCCCGCTGACCGATCGTGAGCCACAAGCCCGTCCTGGCCGACAATCGGAAGGCGATCGATGGCGGCGAAAGCCGAATCCGCGCCTATTGAGCGGTACTTTAACCGGGACGCCGCCCAGGCGAACATGATCCAGACCGTGCGCCTCAGTTCCTGGTCCGTCCTCGCTTCGCGACTGGCCTTCGCCGTCGGCCTGGGCCTGGTTGTGGCGCTGCTGGCCTATGTCTGCATGGAGCTGCCGCGCGATCTGGGCCAGGTCACGCCGATCTGGTTGGCCAACGCCGTGGTGCTGTCGGTCCTGCTGCGCGCCGAGCCTAAGCGGTGGCCGCTGCTGATCGTCTGCGCGGTGGCGGGCAACATTCTGGCCAGCCTGCACGCCGGCGGACATCTCAACATCGTCCTTGGGCTGAGCGCCGCCAACGTCGTCGAATACGTGTTCTGCGCCGCCGTGCTGCGGCGGATTCTCGGCGCGGACATCGACGTCAGCCAGCCGCGCCACCTGATCTGGCTGGCGGTGATGTGCGGCGTCTGCGCGCCGCTGCTGTCGTCGCTGATGGCCGCCTCGGTCTTCCACCTGGCGCGCCACGCCCCTTTCGCGCCCATCATGATCAGCTGGGGCCTGTCCAACGCCCTGGGCCTGATGCTGGTCACGCCCAGCTTCATCGCCTTCCGCCAAGCCAAGACGCTGCTGGCCGAGCGGCCGATCACCAAGGCGGGGCTCATCTCGCTGGCCGGGCTGATCGGCGTGGTGGTGCTGGTCTTCTACCGCACTCGCTATCCGATGCTGTTCCTGATCCCGCCAGCCCTGGCCTTCGTGGCCCTGGAGCTGGAAATGCTGGGTGCGGCGGTCGGCATCCTGGTGCTGGCCGGGCTGGCCATCGGCTTCACCGTCCTCGACATCGGCCCGATCGCGCGCCTGTCCCAGGACATGTCCGACCGCGCCCTGTTCCTGCAGGTGTTCCTGGTCGTCTCGATCTTCGCGGCCCTGCCGCTGGCGACCGTCAACACCCAGCGCCGGCGCCTGCGCGATGTCGCCCAGGAACAGAAGCGCTGGGCCGAGATGGCCGAGGGGCTGGCCGGCGTCGGCTACTGGCGCCTGCACGTGGCCACCGGCGTGATGACCTGGTCGGACCAGATGTATCTGATCATGGGTCGCGACCCCGCCGACGGCATGCCCGCCGACTATCTGGAAGGCGTCCATCCCGACGACCGCGAGATCGTGCTCAAGCGCTACGACGCCGCCATGACCTCGGAGGCCCCGCGCGCCAACTCGGTGACGCGTCTGCGCCGGCCGGACGGCGAGATCCGCTACACGCGGGCCAATTTCATCGTCGAGCGCGACGCCGAGGGCCGTCCCGTCGTGCTGTTCGGCGTGGTCATGGACATCACTGCCCAGCAGCGGGCCGAGATGGCCATCACCGAAAGCGAGGCGCGTTTCCGCCTGCTGACCGAGAACGGCAGCGATGTGCTGACCCATTCGGGCATGGACGGACGCTTCATCTACGTCTCGCCGTCGGTCGAACATCGCATGGGCTACCGCCCCGACGAACTGGTCGGGGTGTCGACCCTCGATCTGATCCATCCCGACGACGTCCAGGCGGTGCAGGAGGTCATCCAGGCCCAGCTGGCGGGCGCCGGCGCCGCGCCCCCGGTCCGCGTGGAGTACCGCGCCCGCCACAAGGACGGCCGCTACATCTGGTTCGAGGCCCGGCCGACCTTGGCCTTCGACCCGACCACGGGCGAGATCAACGGCGTCACCGACATGGTCCGCGACATCTCCCGCCGCAAGGCGCTGGAGGTCGAGCTGCGCCAGGCCCGGGCCGACGCCGAGGAAGCCGCCGCGGTGAAGGGTGAGTTCCTGGCCAATATGAGCCACGAGCTGCGCACGCCGCTGACGGCGGTGCTGGGCTTCACCAAGCTGGTCGAGGAGCAGCCCGAACTGAGCGCCGAGACGCGCGGCTATGTCGAGCGGGTGTCGAACGCCGGCAAGGCGCTGAGGGCGACGGTCAACGACATCCTCGACTTCTCCAAGCTCGAGGCCGGCCAAGTCGAGATCAAGCCGCGCGCCGTCTCGGCCGCCGTGCTGACCCGCGAGGCGGTGGAGCTGTTCGAAGCCCAGGCCTGCGGCAAGGGCGTGCGCCTCACCACCGAAGGCCTGGATGACCTGCCGCCGCAGCTGCTGGTCGATCCCGACCGGCTGCGCCAGATCCTGCTGAACCTGATCGGCAACGCCGTAAAGTTCACCGAGGAGGGCGGGGTCGAGGTCGCCGCCGACTTCGATCCTGAGAGCGGCTGCCTGGCCTTCTCGGTCACCGACCACGGTCCGGGCATGCCCGCCGACCGCGTCGGCCAGCTCTTCCAGCGCTTCTCGCAGGTCGACGGCTCGTCGACGCGCAAGTACGGCGGCACGGGCCTGGGCCTGGCGATCTGCAAGGGCCTGGCCGAGGCCATGGGCGGCGAGATCGGCGTCGAGAGCCACGAAGGCCGTGGCTCGCGCTTCTGGTTCTCGGTGCCGGCCACGCCGGTCGACCAGGACGAGGAGCGCCAGGCCGAGACCGGCGAGATGCTGGAGTTGCCCGACAACTGCCGCATCCTGATCGTCGACGATAACATGGCCAATCGCGAGCTTGTCCGAGCGATCCTGACGCCGTTCGGTGCCGACATGACCGACGCAAGCGACGGCGACGAGGCCATCACCAGCGCCCATGGCACGCCGTTCGATCTGATCCTGATGGACCTGCGCATGCCGCGGGTCGACGGTCGCGCCGCCGCCGCCCGCATCCGCCAGGGCGGGGCCAACGCCAAGACGCCGATCCTGGCCTTCTCGGCCGACGCCTCGACCCTGACCATCGACGAGGTCTTCGACGGCCAGATCCCCAAGCCCCTGTCGGCGCTGGGACTGGTCGAGACCGTATCGCGCGCCCTCGCGGCGAGCCGGGCCTGACGGCATGACCGGAACCAAGCCCCTGATCTATGTCGCGGACGACGACGCCACGATCCTGGACCTGATCGTCATCGTGCTCTCCCGCAGCGGCTTCGAGGTCGTCGGCTTCGCCGAGGCCGAGGCGCTCGTGGCGGCCCTGGCCCTGCGTCCGCCCGCCGTGGCGCTGCTGGATGTCCGCATGCCCGGCCAGAGCGGCCTGGACGCCCTCAAGGCGATCAAGGAAACGCCCGGCGGCGGCGTGATCCCGGTGTTGATGCTGACCGGCGACGGGCGTCTGGACCGCATCGTCCAGGCGATGCAACTGGGCGCGGCCGGCTATGTGATGAAACCGTTTGAGCCCGCCCAGCTGGTCGAGCGCGTGCGGGGCCTGCTGATCTAGCCGCCGATCAGTTCGCGGATCCAGGCCAGGAAGTTGTTCCACAGCGTGAAGAAGCCGGTGGCGGCGACCTCGACCGGCCTGGCCGACGGCGGGGGAGGCGGCGGCGCGGGCACGAACCAGCTGGGCGCGGCCGGCGGCGCGCAGTTCTTCTGCATGCCCAGACCCTTCAGATAGCCGCGCCGGACACCGCCCGAGCGGATCGCAGCCTGCACCGCCGCGTCGTGCCTGGCCGCGCCGGTCAGCTTGCGGATCCAGCCCCGGAAGGGCAGCACATGGGTGGTCTGGTCGCGCACCTCGGCCACGCCTGCTTTCCAGGCTCCGTCGGCGACCTTCCTGCCGCGCGAGCGCTCGTCCGGCGGCGGCGCCTCGTCGAGATCCGGGCCTAGGGCGGCGTCCAGCCGGCCGATCTCGGCGGCGATCGGCTCGCAGCGCGTCAGGCCCTCGACGTCATAGGGATTGGCGACGGCGCGGCTCAGGACCGGCGGAATGCCCTTCTGCTTGAGGTTCAGGTCCTCCAGCGGCGCGGCGACGGCGTCGCGCAGGGTGTCGCGCTCCTGCATCGTGCCGGGATCGGCCGCCAAGGCGGGGCCGGCCAGCACGGCGGCGGAGATCAGGACGGGTAGGAACGAGCGACGCATGGCCTTGAGATCGCCCGGCTTCGCGGCTTCGCGCAAGAGGGATCAGGGACGACGATGGATCGCGCCGTCCTTCATCACGAAGATCACCGCCTTGGTCGCCGCGATGTCCTGGGTCGGGTCGCCGGACACGGCGACGATGTCAGCCAGGTAGCCGGGCTTGATCTGACCCAGGCTGTCCTGCTTGCGCAGCACCTTGGCGTCGACGGCGGTGGCGGCCAGCAGGGCCTGGGTGGCGGTCATGCCGTGGCGGACCATCCAGACCAGCTCGCGGGCGTTGTCGCCGTGGCGGAACACCCCGACGTCGCTGCCCATGCCGATGGTCACGCCGCTCTTCATCGCCAGCTTGAAGGCCCGCTCGGCGGCCTGCATGGCCGGCGTCGGCGGGGTCTTGCCGGCGACATAGCCGCCGAAATAGGTCGAGGTGCTTTCGCTGGCCGTCAGGGTCGGGAAATAGGCCACGCCCTTCTCGGTCATCAGCTTGAAGGTGGCTTCGGAGCCGCCATAGCCGTGCTCGATGGTGTCGACGCCAGCCAGGATCGACCGGCGCATGCCCTCGTCGCTGGAGGCGTGCACGGCCACAGGCCGGCCGCTGGAATGGGCCGCCTCGACCATGGCCTTCAGCTCTTCGAGGCTGAAGGTCGGCTGGGTCGAGCCGTCGGGGCCGACGCGATAGTCGGCGTAGATCTTGATCCAGTCCGCGCCTGCGCCGGCCTGTTCGCGCACGGCCCTGACCGCTTCGTCGATCCCGCTGGCCTCCTGCGCGCCCTGGGGCAGGTCGGCGTCGGGATTGTAGTTGCGGCGGGCCGGTCCATAGGCCCCGGTCGCGACGATCGCCCGGGTGGCCACGAACAGGCGCGGGCCGGGGATCAGCTTGTCGTTGATGGCGCGCTTGAGCGAGACGTCGCTGACGCCCGCGCCCTCGGTGCCCAGCTCGCGCAGCGTGGTGAAGCCGGCGTCCAGCGTCGCCCTGGCCTGGACCGTGGCGCGGATCACCCGGTAGTCCGGCGCTTCCTTCAGCACCTGATCGTCCCAAGACGCCTCGTTGTAGGGATGCAGCAGCAAGTGGCTGTGCAGGTCCATCAGGCCGGGGATCACCGTCGCGCCCGGCAGCTCGACCACCTCGGCGCCGGTCGCGTCCAGCCCGGCGGCGGGACCGACGGCGGCGATCTTGTTGTCCTTTATGAGGACGCCCCAGCCCTCGTGCGGCGCGCCCGCGTCCTCGGCCGTCCAGACGCGGGCGGGCTTGAGCAGGATCGGCTGAGCGGCCTTGGCCGCCATGGGGGTGAGGATCAAGGCTAGGGCGGTGAGAAGGCGGCGCATGGACGACTCGCGGGTTGAACCGTCTGAGCTAAGCCGAAATCGGCGGCGGACCCAAACGGTCAAGCCTCGCCCCTGGGTTGACGGTCTTGGACAATCGCTTCAGGTCTCGGACATTCGGGGGAAGCTAGAGCATGAAGCGCGGTTGGGTGTTGGCCATCGTCGTAGGCCTGCTAGTCCTGCAGGCGGTCTTCGGAGGCGGCGCGACCATCGCGGACCAATGCGTCAACGGCAGCTGCGTGATCCTGGCGCGGACGCTGCCCTGGGGGATCGTTTCGGCGGCCCTGTGGCTGGCGCTCGTGACGCTGTACCGGCCGCTGCCGTCGATCCCGGCGCCCGGCCAGAAGGTTCGACTGAGATCGCGGCTGGCGGCCTTCTTCATCGATATCGCGGCGGGCTTTTCGATTGTCGGGCCGATGTCGGCGCTGCCGATGATCCTCTATGTGGCCCTGGCCTCGGGATCGTTCTCGTGGGGCGTGAGGGTCAATGGGCCCAACCTGTGGGAGCACCTGTTCGCCGTCGTTCTGGTGCTCGGCGGCGTCGCGGGCGTGTTCGCCTATTTCTACCTGCCGCCGGCGCGCGGCCGCCAGACGTTGGGCCAGTACGTGATGGGTTATCGCGTCGAGCGCCTCGAAGGTCGCAAGCCCAACGCGCCCATGCTGGGTGCGCTGAGCGTCATCGGAATTTGCGCCTGGCCGGTCTCGATCCTGCTGGCGCTGTCACGCCCGGACCGGGAATTCTGGTGGACCGTCAAGAGCGGCCTGCGCGCGGTGCGGCTGGCCCCGTCGCCCAGGGCCGAGCCAGCCGACCTCGCCTAGATCTCCTGGTTATACTTGCCGACGCGATCGCCCAGGCGCGGCTTCACTTCCTGGCGGAAGAGAGCGCGCATGTCGTCTTCGGACTGGGTGCTTTCGACCACGACCACGATCTCGGGCTTGTTCGAGGAGGCGCGGACCAGCACCCACGAGCCGTCGTCCAGGTGCACGCGCACGCCGTTGACGGTGATCACTTCGGTGATCTTGCGGCCCAGGATCGAGCCGCCGGCCGCGAACAAGTCCTCGTATTCCTTCACCACGTCGGCCACGACACCGTACTTCACCTCGTCGCCGCAGTGCGGGCTCATGGTCAGCGAGGTGAAGGCCCCCGGCAGGGCCTTGCGCATGTCCGACAGCTTCACGCCGGGATTGCGGTCCAGCATGGCCAGGACGGCGGCGGCGGCGGTCAGGCCGCAGTCATAGCCGTAGCCCAGGTCGCCGTTCATGAAGAAGTGGCCGCTCTTCTCGAAGCCGGCCAAGGCGCCCAGCTCGGCGCTCTTGCGCTTGATGTAGCTGTGGCCCGTCTTCCAGTAGACGACCTTGCAGCCGTGCTTAGCCAGGATCTCGTCGGTGGCGTAGAGGCCGGTCGACTTGACGTCGACCACGAAGGTCGCGCCTGGGTTCAGCGGAGCCAGGTCGCGGGCCAGCATCAGGCCGATCTTGTCGGCGAAGATCTCTTCGCCCTCGTCGTCCACCACGCCGCAGCGGTCGCCGTCGCCGTCAAAGCCGAAGGCCAGGTCCGCGCCATGCTCCCGGACGGCCGCGGCCATCGAGTGCAGCATTTCGACATCTTCCGGGTTCGGATTGTATTTCGGGAAGGTGTAGTCGAGCTCGACATCCATGCCGATGACATCGGACACGCCCATGCGCTGCAGGGCGTCGACGGCGAAGGCGCCGGCCGTGCCGTTGCCGCAGGCGGCGATGACCTTCAGGGGCCGGGTGATGCTGGCGCGCTTGGCGACGTCGGCGATGAAGCGCTCGGCCTCGCCCTCGACCCGGATCAGCTTGCCGCCGTCACGCTCGACGAAAGCTCCGCCCAGCACGATGTCGCGCAGGCGGCCCATCTCGTCGGGACCGAAGGTGAGGGGCTTTTGCGCGCCCATCTTCACGCCGGTCCAGCCGTTCTCGTTGTGGCTGGCGGTGACCATGGCCACGCAGGGAATGTCCAGGTCGAACTGGGCGAAATAGGCGGTGGGCGACAGGGCCAGGCCGATGTCGTGCACTTCGCAGCCCGCGCCGATCAGGCCCAGGATCAGCGCGTTCTTGATCGACGACGAATAGGAGCGGAAATCGTGGCCGACCACGATCTTCGACAGGCCCAGTTCCTGGATGTAGGTGCCCAGGCCCAGCCCCAGCGCCTGGACGCCCAGCAGGTTGATGTCGGGCCCGAAAAGCCAGCGCGCGTCGTACTCGCGAAAGCCGGTCGCCTTGACCAGCGGCTCGTTCTCGTAGGCGGCGGTGTTGGGAACGAGATCGGATCGGGGAGCAGAGAACATCGGGGCTCGCATCAAAGTTGAGAGGTCGCTTTAGCCGCCATCAAGCCGGGCCGCTAGCGTTCTCACATGACATCGATTGTCGAAATGTGACTTCGGCCTAGATTATGCCCGCTCGGAGCAGATCGTGGACATGTAGGACGCCAACCGGGCGCCCGCCGTCGACGACGAACAGCACCGTGATGCGCTTCTCGTTCATGATCTTCAGGGCCTCGGCCGCCAGGGCGTTGGGGCCGATGGTCAGGGGCGCGCGTGTCATGACTTCGTCGGCGCGGTGGTCCAGCAGGCCTTCCATGTGCCGTCGCAGGTCGCCGTCGGTGATCATGCCGATCAGATGGCCGGCGTCGTCCAGCACGCCCACGGCGCCGAAGCGCTTCTCGCTCATCACCAGCAGGGCGTCGCGCATCGTCGTGGCCGCGTGGGCTAGGGGCAGTTCTTCCTCGCCGTGCATCAGGTGGCCGACGGTGCTGAGCATCGCGCCCAGCTTGCCGCCGGGATGGAAGACGCGGAAGTCGCTGGCGGTGAAGCCGCGGCGTTCCAGCAGGGCCACGGCCAGGGCGTCGCCCAGGGCCATCTGCAAGGTGGTCGAGGTGGTCGGGGCGCTGACCTCCGCCGTCGCCTCGGGCGCGTCGGGCAGGAGCAGCAGGATGTCGGCGGCCTGGCCCAGTTGGCTGCCCTCGACGGCGGTCATGGCGATCAGCGGGATCGAGAAGCGCTTGGCGTAGGCCAGGGTGTCGGACAGCTCGCGGCCGGCGCCCGACTTGGACAGGGCCAGCACGACATCGTCGGGACCGATCATGCCCAGGTCGCCGTGGCTGGCCTCGGCGGGGTGGACGAACATCGCCGAGGTGCCGGTCGAGGCCAGGGTGGCGGCGATCTTGCGCGCGACGTGCCCCGACTTGCCCATGCCGGTGCAGACCACCCGGCCCTTGGCGTCGAACACGGTCTCGACGGCCTTGGCGAAGGTCTCGCCGAGATTTTCCGACAGGCTGCGAAGCGCGTCGGCCTCGCCCAGGATCACGCGTTGGCCGACCGCGACGGCGTCGAAGGCGCTCATTGGGCCTGGCCGCCGGCCGCCTTCACCGCGCGGATGGCGTCGTCGGCGCGCTTCTGGGCGGCGTCCTTCTCACGCTGGATTTTCAGTTTCATTTCCGGCGTCTGCTGGACCGGCGTGTGGCCGAACGGGGCCGGCGAGCGCGCGCCGTAGCCCTGCGGCCAGACCATGGCCAGGGCGATCATGGCGAAGGCGATCAGCGCCAGGAGAGGCATGAAGAAGCGGTCGGACATGCGCCTGCCTATAGCATGTGTCGCGCGGACGGGGAGGGGGCGGTTGGCGGCGGAGCGCTTGACGTCGCTCTCCGGTGGGCCTAGCCCGCCCGTGACAATCCCAAGGAGCCCCGATGCCGACCCTCGTCCTGCTTCGCCATGGCCAGAGCCAGTGGAATCTCGAGAACCGCTTCACCGGCTGGGTGGACGTGGACCTGACCGCCGAGGGCGAGGCCCAGGCGCGCAAGGGCGGCGAGCTGATCAAGGCCGCGGGCATCGAGATCGACGACGCCTTCACCTCGGTGCAGACCCGCGCGATCCGCACCTGCAACCTGGCGCTGGACGCCGCCAAGCAGAGCTTCGTGCCGGTGACCAAGGACTGGCGCCTGAACGAGCGCCATTACGGCGGCCTGACGGGTCTGAACAAGGCCGAGACCGCCGCCAAGCACGGCGAGGAGCAGGTCACCATCTGGCGCCGGTCGTACGATATCCCGCCGCCCGAACTGGCGCCCGGCGGCGAGTACGATTTCAGCAAGGACCGCCGCTACGCCGGCAAGGATCTTCCGGCCACGGAAAGCCTGGCCACCACCCTGGTCCGCGTGCTGCCGTACTGGGAAGCCGACATCGCGCCGAAGCTGGCGGCGGGCGAAACCGTCCTGGTCGCCGCGCACGGCAATTCGCTGCGCGCCATCGTCAAGCACCTGTTCTCGGTGCCCGACAGCGACATCGTTCACGTCGAGATTCCCACCGGCAACCCGCTGGTCATCGACCTGGACGCCGGGTTGAAGCCTGTCGCCGTGCGCTATCTGGACGAGAGCCGGGCCGAGAAGCTGCCGCCCATCGCTTAAGCCCTGCCGGAAATCCTTGGAAACGCTGCGTTAATGCCGAAGCAGGCATGGTCGCGATCTATCTGGTTTGGGATCGATCGCGAACACCATGAGCGCCCCAGCGGCGGCAGGCCAAGAGTACCGGCGCCTGACGCAATACGAGGTTGACGTCATCTGCGCCAAGCACGACCGCCTGTGGTCGGCTAGGCTGGGTGGCGCGCGCGCCGTATTCGCCTTTTGCGACCTTTCCGGCCTGTCGGTGACGGGCCGGAATCTCTGCGACGCCGACTTCACCGGCGCCATGCTGGTCGGCTGCGACATGCGCAAGGCCAAGCTGGACAACGCCAACCTCTATGGCGCGGACATGCAGGGCGCCGATCTGACCGATGCGTCCATGCGTCGCGCCGACCTGCGCGGCTCGAGCCTGCGCGGCGCCAACCTGACGGGCGCCGACCTTTTCGAAGCCGACCTGCGCGAAGGCTCGATCGCGGCCGCCGACCGCAAGGAAGGCTATCGCATCATCGAACCCATCCAGCGCGAGGCCTATGCGACCGGCGCGGTGCTGGCCGGCGCCAACCTGGAACGCTCGCGTCTGTCGGGCATCGTGGCGACCAAGGCCGACTTCAGCGACGCGATCCTGAAGGACGCCAAGCTGGTCCGGGCCAACCTGAAACAAGCCAATTTCAACGGCGCCAACCTGGCCGGAGCCGATCTCTCGGGCGCGAATCTGGCCGGCGCGGACCTGCGCAACACCGTGCTGGTCGGCGCCAAGACGATGTCGTGGAACGTCAACGACACCAACATGGAAGGCGCCCTGACCGACAAGGCCTCGGGCACCGACATCTCCGAACTGCCGTACGAGAAGATGATCGCCGACCACGCCCGCTGGTGCGAGACCGGCGGCGCGGAGGGCAAGCCCTCGGCCTTCGACCGCGCCGACCTGCGCAATCTGAAATCGGTGCGCGGCTTCAACCTGACGGCCCTCTCGGCCAAGGGCGCGGTGTTCTACGGCCTCGACATGGAAGGCGTGCAGCTTCAGGGCGCACAGCTGGAAGGCGCCGACCTGCGGGCCTGCAACCTGCGCCACGCCGACCTGCGCGGCGCGCGGCTGAAGGGCGCCAAGCTGTCGGGGTCGGATTTGCGCGACGCGCAGCTGGGTCCGCTGTTGATCGGCCGTGACCGCCTGCTGCCCTCCGACCTGACCGGCGTGCTGTTGACGAACGCCGACCTGGCGCGGGCCGACCTGCGTCAGGCCTGCCTTGCGGGCGCCGACCTGTCGCGGGCCAACTTCACCAACGCCCTGCTCAAGGAAGTCGATGTCACCGGCGCCATACGCCAGGGCGCGCGCGGGCTGGACGACGTCATTTAGAGAACGCGACAATTTGGCGCGGTCTTAACCGTTCGCTCGTTGCTCGCTGTCATGTTGATCGGATTCAAGACGTTGGATCCGGGGGGAGATAACTGGAATGACCGCCGCGCAGAGCATGGCCGGCAGGCGACGCCTCAGCCAAGCCGAGCTCGACATGATCGTGGGAGCTCACGAGAAGTTCGTGACCGGCAAGCAGGGCGGCAAGCGCGCCTCCCTGAAGTTCACCAACCTGTCCGGTCTTGACCTGTCCTTCCGCAACCTCGTCGACGCCGATTTCTCCGGCTCCGTCCTCGACGGCTGCCGCATGGTCCGCACCAAGCTGGATCGCGCCAACCTGTTCGGTTGCGACCTGCGCAAGGCCGACCTGCGCCAGGCGGTGCTGATCCGCGCCGATCTGCGCGGCGCCTGCCTGCGCGGCGCCAACCTAGCCCAGGCCGACCTGACCCAGGCCGATTTCCGCGAAGGCCAGATCGCCATTCCGCATCCCCGCAAGGGTCTGGACACCCTTCGCCACGAGGCCCGCCAGGGCGAGGTGGACGAGGTCAACTTCTCGGGCGCCACCCTGGACGGCTCGCAGTTCGAGGGCGTCTCGGCCTTCAAGGCCGACTTCAGCGACTGCTCGCTGCGCGGCGCCAAGCTGTCGGGCGCCAATCTGAAGGAAGCCAATCTGGCCGGGGCCATCCTCGACGGCGCCGACATCAAGGGCGCCAATCTCGAGGGCGCCAACCTGCAGGGCTCGGTGATGGCCGGCGTCGACACCGCCAGCGCGCGGACCGCGGGCGCCAGCATGACCGGCGCCTTGACCACCGTCACGCCCCAGGCCCAGGCCAAGGCGCAGGAGCTCTATCAGCGCGCGCTCGACAACCAGCGCTGGTGCCAGACCGGCGGCAAGGAAGGCCAGTGCGCGCGCCTCGACGGCGAGGACCTGCGGCCGCTCGGCGACAGGCTGAAGGGCCTGCGCCTGACCGCCATGAGCGCCAAGGGCGCCTGCATGGTCGGGCTGGACCTGTCGGGAGCCCAGCTCCAGGGCGCCAATCTCCAGAACGCCGACCTACGCGCAGCCAATCTGCGCGGGGCCGACCTGCGCGGCGCCAAGCTCACGGGCGCCAACCTGACCAAGGCCGACCTGCGCCAGGCCTTCCTCTGCGCCCTGCCGCTGGGGCCAGAGCGCAAGACCCAGACCAACCTCGCCTCGGCCCGCCTGCGCTACGTGATGGCCCAGACGGCCGACCTGTCGGAAGCGGTGCTGGACGGCGCCGACCTCCGCGGCGCAGACTTCACCGGCGCCCGCGCCCACCGCGCCAGCTTCCGCGACTGCGACGTCGCCCAAGCCCAGGGCCTGGACCTCTCCGCGCCGGAGTAAAATCAGCTCCTCGCCAAGATGTTTGCGACAAAGTCCGACGGATCAGTTGGCGGCGCGTCCCACTTTGCAATGCTCGGGTGAGTGAGCGTGGTGACGCCGATTCCCGACGGATTTACGTGCGCGACGCTCTTCCAGCGTCGAGCGTTCTTCTCCTCGAATGTTCCGATCGGCGCGTGAGCGGCGAGCATGGCGCGTGTCCATTCGCCTGCCGTGCCGCCGAGGCAAATGACGGTGCGAACGCCCAAAGTCTCGATGACGGCCTCATGTACCGGCCAGCATTTCGCCAGAAGATCGATTTTCTCGCTCGCGAGTTCAGCTTCGCGACTGGAGCGGACGAACACGACGTTGCTTGCCGGTGTTGAGTGCGGGTGGCGGCCGAGGCGCTGAAGCAAATACCGAATGCGCGGCTGCATTCTGTATGAGCCCGGCTGACGGCCGTGCCAGCTCTCGTCGAGATATTCTGACCAGTGATCCGAAGGGCGCGCCAATGCGTCGGCTGCGTGCTTGCCAACAGTTTCTGCTGATTGTCGGACGGGACAGCCGCCAGGATTCAGGCCCAAAATGTAGACGTCCGACGGCTCCGATAACGCGGCTTTGCCGGAATAGAATACTGATCCAGAACGGCCATGCAGGCTGTGATCGACGAGTTTCAGAAAGTCACTCAGCATCGGCCGCGCTCTCCGCAAGCTTCGACCTTCAGACTTCCACTCGCGCCGTCGGCTAGCAAGTCACATGGCTTAGTCGGACTAGGCCCAAACGAAAAAGGCGGCGCATCGCTGCGCCGCCGAAGTCGGAGAGGGGTGTCTACAAAGCGGGGTCTACAAGGTCGTAGGGCTGGTCGCGATTAGGCGGCCTTGTTGCCCTTGACCTTTTCACCTTCGATCAGCGGCGCGGAGGCGGTGTTGATCTCGATGGTGCGCGGCTTCAACGCTTCGGGCAGTTCGCGCTTCAGCGAGATCGCCAGCAGGCCGTCCGCGAGGGCGGCGTCGGTGACGATCACATAGTCGGCCAGCTGGAACTTGCGCTCGAAATTGCGCTCGGCCAGGCCGCGATGCAGGTAGCGCTTGGTTTCGTCGTTGGCCGGCTTGCGGCCGGTGACGGTGAGGAGGTTTTCCTTCACCTCGATGCCGAGCTCCTCGGGCTTGAAGCCCGCGACGGCGATCTCGATGCGGTAGGAATTCTCGTCGGTCCGCTCGATGTTGTAGGGCGGGTAGCCCGAGGCGGTTTCGGTGTTGGCGGCGGCGTCGAGTTGCGCGGCCAGACGGTCGAAGCCGACGAGCGAACGGTACAGGGGCGAGAGGTCGATCGTACGCATGGTCACATCCTTCTTTCAAAGCAAGGCGTGTTGAAGTTCGTACCGTTGGCGACCCAGAATTGGCGTCGCCCGTGGTCCGGAAGGCCCGGGTTTCCAGCGCCTTCGGATAGACAGGTGGGAAGCCCGTTTTCGACTTCAAGGGGATCATTTCGAACATTGCGGGTGAAAGGCTTGATCGCCGCAAACCCCCGGTTAAGGTCGCCGCACCTGACGCGGAAGAGACCTCCCAGATGCCCCACCGTCGCCAAGTCCTCCTGATCGCCGCCGCCTTGAGCCTGGCCGCCTCGTCCGCCTTCGCCGCCGACGCGGCCCTGAAGGCGGCGGTGGCCGCGCCGCATCGTCCGGCCGGGGACGTGGCCCGCGACGGCGCCCGCCATCCCTATGACAGCCTCAGCTTCTGGGGCCTCAAGCCCAATCAGACGGTGATCGAGGTCGTGCCGGGCAACGGCTACTGGACCGAGATCCTGGCGCCCTACGCCAAGGCCACGGGCGGGACCTACATCGCCGGCGTCGCCGACCTGGCCAATCCGAAGATCTCCGAGGGCGCCAAGAAGGGCCGCGCGGCCTTCGAGGCCCGCTTCGCCGACGAGAGCCGCTACGGCAAGGTCAAGTACGTCAATTTCGGTTCGGTCTCCCGGCCTCTGGGCGCGCCGGGCTCGGCCGACCTCGTGCTGACGGCCCGCAACGTCCATAACTGGACGGGGCAACCTGGCGTCGCCGACAAGATCTTCGCCGATTTCTTCGCGGTGCTGAAGCCAGGCGGCGTTCTGGCGGTCGAGGATCACCGCGCCGATCCCAAGCCTGAGGTCGGCTCCAGCGGCTATCTGGCCACCGCCACCGTGGTCGCCCTGGCCGAGAAGGCGGGCTTCAAGCTGGACGCCAAGTCCGAGATCAACGCCAATCCCAAGGACACCAAGGACCATCCCTTCGGCGTCTGGACCCTGCCGCCCACCAAGCAGACTGCGCCCAGCGGCCAGCCGGCCGACCCGACCTTCGATCGCACCAAGTACGACGCGATCGGCGAGAGCGACCGCATGACGCTGCGCTTCCGCAAACCGGCTTGATACGGCGCCTTTTGGCCAAGGTCGGGCGCTAGTCTGGCGGCAGAGTGACGGGGGGACGATGCTTCCAGAGATTTCATGGTCAAGGCGCGGCCTGATCGTCGGCGTCGCGGCGGCGGGCCTGACCGCGTGCGGAAAGAAGAAGGCCAAGGAAAACCCCAAGGCGCCGGCCAAGAAGGGCGCCGACACCATCGAGGCCGCCGTCGCCGGCAATTGGCGCTCGCCGGCCGACAAGGCCCGCGACATCTGGCGCCATCCGGTCGAGACCCTCAAGTTCTGGGAGTTGAAACCTGGCCAGACGGTGGTCGAGTTCTGGCCCGGGGCGGGCTGGTACACCGAGATCCTGGCCCCATTCCTGGCTGACACCAACGGCAAGCTCTACGCCGCCGTGCTCGAGGCCGACCCCAACGATCCGGCCGCCGCCGAGATCGTCGAGGCCTATCGGCGCAAGCTGAGCGAAAAGCAGAAGCTTTACGGCAAGGTCGAGATCACCAGCTTTGGCCCCTCCAGCGGCCCCGTGGCTCCGGCTGGCAGCGCCGACCTCGTGCTGTTCCTGCGCAACCTCCACAACTGGATGGCCGCCGGCATCGCCGAGAAGGCCTTCAAGGACGCCCTGACCGCCCTCAAGCCCGGCGGCGTGCTGGGCATCGAGGAGCATCGCGGCGAGGCCGGGCGCATCCAGGACGTCCTGGCCGCCGACGGCTACGTGCAGGAGGCTTACGTGGTCCAGATGGCCAAGGAGGCTGGCTTCATCCCGATGGGCGCCAGCGAGATCAACGCCAATCCCAAGGACACCAAGGACCACCCGTTCGGCGTCTGGACCCTGCCGCCGACCCGCCTGTCGTCGCCGCGCGGCGAGCCGGCCGAACCGGGCTTCGACCACGCCAAGTACGACGCCATCGGCGAAAGCGACCGCATGACCCTGAAGTTTGTGAAGCCCAAATGAGCCGCCGCATCGCCGTGATGGCCGCCGCCGCCCTGGCCGTCGCGACCCCGGCCCTGGCCGAGAAGACCGCGCCGGCCGGCAAGGTCTTGCCGTTCCTCGACAAGTTCCTGAAGGTCCCGCCGGCGGAGCGCTCGCACCTGAGGCTGGCCTATATTATCAAGCGCGACGGCAAGCCCGCGCCGAGCGTCAAGGCGACGCTGGTCGAGGCCGGCGGCGCGCGCTCGCCCCTGCCGCTGGACGGCGACGGCGTCTTCCAGCGCCTGCCGACCCTGGCGCAGCTGGAGGCCGGCGCCACCGTGGCCTTCGACGTGCCGGCTGACGCCAAGCTGGGCGTGACGATGTCGTTCGAAACGGCGCTGAAGCCGGCGACCGAGTACGACGTCAAGGATCTGGCCGCGACCGTCAACGAGGGCAACGCCGTCATCGGCAAGGCGGCCGGGCCCATGGCCCTGCTGGCCCCGAAGATGACCGGCGTGGGGTTCCCCAAGGCCGGCGACGGCGTCGTGGTCTTCGCCGACGGCCACACCCAACCGCTGCCGGAAGCCAACGAGGCGCCGTATTTCCGTCCCGCCGACTTCAAGGGCGCCGTACGGGTAAAGTTGACAAAGTCCCCGACTAAGGTCGCCTTCTATGACGGGAAGAAATAGATCGTCTCGGGTCTGAACGGTGTTTACTTGCCGTCGCCGCCCGGTCTAGCTACGCCAACCACCACGCGAAACACAGAGGGAGATCGCGCTCATGGCCACCATCCAGGAAATCACTGATCGCATCAAAACCGCCGTCGGCGACGACAGCGGCCTGGGCAAGAGCCTGAAGTTCGATCTGAAGGACGCCGGCGTCATCCACATCGACGGAGGCTCGGTCACCAACGAAGACCTGCCCGCCGACCTGACCATGACGCTCAGCATCGACGACCTGCTGGCCATCGGCGCCGGCTCGCTGGACCCCACCATGGCGGTGATGACCGGCAAGCTGAAGCTGTCGGACATGGGCGCGGCGATGGCGCTGCAGTCCAAGATGGCGGCGCTCTTCGCGAAGATGCGCTGATCCATGCCGGAACGCGCGCCTCTGGTTTCGATTCCCGAGGCGCCTGTTCCGGATCATGGAACCGCCGAATGGTTCAGCGGCGCGGACGGGGCGACCCTCCGCGCCGCTTCGTTTTTCCCGGAGGGGAAGCCGCGCGGCTCGGTGATCGTCAGCCCCGGTCGCAGCGAACCGATCGAGAAGTACTACGAGGTTGTCCAGGACCTGCTGGACCGCGGCTTCGCCGTCCTCGTCCACGACTGGCGAGGGCAGGGGCTCTCGGCCCGCGCCCTGCCGGATCGGCTCAAGGGCCACGCCCAGGGCTTCAAGCCCTTCCTGAACGACTATGCGGCCCTGCTGGACGCCTTCCAGGACCGCCTGCCCAGGCCCTGGATCGCGATGGGACACTCGATGGGCGGGTGCCTGACGACCCTGGCCCTGGCCCACGGCGAGAGCCGCTTCTCCGCCTGCGTGCTGTCGGCGCCGATGCTGGGCCTCAACACCGGCGGCAAGCCGGCCCGCGCCGCGCGCGCCCTGGCCTGGATCTTCGCCCGCGCCGGCATGGCCGGCGACTACACCCTGGGCGACAAGGGCGACCCGTTCGCCCATAGCTTCGCGCGCGACGCCCTGACCCACGACCAGGCGCGCTACGAGCGCTATCGCGCCCAGCTGCTCGGCGACCCGGACATCGCCTTGGGCGGCACGACGTGGGGCTGGGTGGACTTCGCCTTCTCGGCCTGCGCCTGGCTGCGCCGCTCGCCCGGCGTCGAGGCCATCACCATCCCGGTCACCATCATCGGCGCCGGCGAGGACACCCGCGTGCTGAACGCCGACCTCAAGTCGATCGCCAGCCGCATTCCGAACGGCCGCTACCTGGAGGTGCCGGGGGCCTTTCACGAGATCCTGATCGAAACCGACGAGCGCCGCGCGCAGTTCTGGAAGGCGTTCGACGAGACGGCGGACGGGTTAGCGACGTGCGCCTGACTACTTCGCCGACCGTCGCAGCGACACCAGCGCCTCGTCCAGCGGCCGGCGATCGCCCGAGATCACCATCTGGCCGCCGTTCTGGCCGATCGGCTGGCCGCGCCAGTCGGTGACCAGGCCGCCGGCGCCTTCGATCAGGGGGATGGCGGCCTCGATGTCCCAGGACTTCAGGCCGGCCTCGATGACCATGTCCATCTTGCCCATGGCGACCATGGCGTAGGCGTAGGCGTCGCAGCCCAGGCGGGCCAGCTTGGCGGCGGCGCGCACCTGCAGCCAGGCGCCGCGCTCGGCGCCGTCGAAACAGGCGTCGGGGTCGGTGGTGGCGATGACGGCGTCGGTCAGGTTCGCGCATTCGCGCACCTGGATCGGATGGCTCTGGCCGCGCGACAGCAGGCGCGAGCCGCCGGCGTGGCCGATGAACACCTCACCCACATAGGGCTGGCCGATCGAGCCCAGCACGGGGCGGCCCTGATGGCGCAGGCCGATCAGGGTGGTCCATAGCGGCAGGCCGGAAATGAAGGCGCGGGTGCCGTCGATCGGATCAAGCACCCAGACGAACTCGGCGTCCGGGCGATCCTCGCCATACTCCTCGCCGATCACGCCGTGTTCGGGATAGCGTTCCGAGATCAGGGCGCGAATGGCCGCCTCGGCGCCGCGATCGGCCTCGGTCACCGGATCGAAGGCGGCGTGGCTGTCGCGAGGCAGGTTCTTGCCCGCGCCCTTGTCCTCGAGCCCATGATCGGCGCGGAACAGCGGCAGGATCGCCGCCGCCGAAGCCCGGTTGAGATCGAGGGTGAAGGCGTCGAGCGCCGCGAGCCGATCAGCGGAAAGCGTCATGGGCGAGGGTTTAACGCCCTCGCCGCAGGTACGCCACCGAGAGTTACGCGTCGACGTGCTCGCCGCCGTTCAGCGACTTGGCCAGGTCCAGCAGGCGACGACGCGGACGCTCGCCCAGCAGGTAGTAGGCGCGGATCAAATCCAGCGTCTCCTTGCGGGCGAACATCTCGCCACCCTCGGCTTCGCTAGCCGTCTCGCGGCGCACCTGGTCGGACAGGCCGTCGTAGAAGTAGCCGACCGGCACTTCCAGCGCTTCGGACAGCTGCCAGAGGCGAGCGGCCGAGATGCGATTGGCGCCGCACTCATACTTTTGGATTTGTTGGAAACGCACGCCCACCGTGCCGGCCAGTTGCTGCTGGGTCAGACCCAGAAGACGGCGGCGACGACGCAGACGCTTACCCAGATGCACGTCGATGTCGTTACCCATGGAAGCCAAGCCCCCCTGCTAGATATCGAGCGTCCCGAAACGGAACGGTCCGCACTGACGGTCGCAAGTCGCGTGCCGGGCGAAGCAGCGTTGCGCGGTGCGTGCAAGCCAGCCTAGTAAGACACCATGTCGGATAAGCGTCGGCCTTGGGCCCAGGACCTGCTTTGGCGCTTGGAAGCGCTGGGCTTTGACCTCTTCATCGGAGCCGTTCGCCTGATGGGCGTGGACCGGGCGTCGGACTTCGGCGGTTGGCTGGGCCGCACCTTTGGTCCGATGAGCGGGGCCCACAAGGTGGCCGAGCGCAATCTGAAGCTGGCCTTCCCGGAAAAGGACGCCGCCTGGCGGGCCGAGATGCTGGTCGCGCAATGGGACGGGCTGGGCCGCTCGTTCGCCGAATTTCCCTTGATGGACAAGATCTTGCCGTCCACCGGCCGGGTCGAGGTGGTCAACAAGGAGCGCCTTGCCGAGATCGCCGAGCAGAAGATCCCGGTGGTCTTCGTTTCAGGCCACCTGTCGAACTGGGAGGTCATGCCGGCCGCCATCGTCGACAGTGGCGTGGTCTGCGAAATGACCTATCGCGCGGCCAACAACCCCTATGTCGACAAGCGCATCCGCGACAGTCGCTTCCGCTATGGCGTGCGCCTGTTCGCGCCCAAGGGCGGCGACGGGTCGCGCGAAATGCTGAGAGGCATGATGGAGGGGCGATCGGTCGCCCTGATGAACGATCAGAAGTTCAACGGCGGCGTGGCCGCCCCGTTCTTCGGCCACGACGCCCGCACCGCGCCGGCGCCGACGCGGATGGCGATCCGTTTTGGCACGGTGCTGCAGCCGATGTCCGTGCAGCGTCTGGAGGGCGCGCGGTTCCGCGCCGTGGTGCACGATCCGATCGTCCCGCCTAACACCGGCGATCGCAAGGCCGATATCGAGGCGGGCGTGAGGATGATCAACGCCTTCCTGGAAGAGCGCATCCGCGAGCGTCCCGCCGAGTGGTTCTGGGTGCACCGCCGCTGGCCCAACGAGGTCTATGCCGAGCTGGCCGCCCGCGAAGCCGCCAAGGACGCGTCCGGCACGGCCTAGATGTCGAGCTGGGCCGGCGGGAACTTCGGGTCGGTGCTGCGGCGATAGGGACCTTCGTAGTTGGCCTCCTCGCGACGGCGACGGCACGGGCCGAAATAGTCCTCCGACCGGATGAAAGGTCGAGGCTTGAAGATCACCGTATTGATCCGGTCCAGCAGCGAGCGGGCCGTCACCGGCTTGACCACGATCTCGGTCACGCCGGCGTCGCGGGCCTCGAACACGCGGTTCCGTTCGGCGAAGCCGGTCAGCATGATGATCGGCAGGAACGGGTCGACGCTGTCGGCCGAGTTGCGGACCAGTTGCGTGAACTGCACGCCGTCCAGCGGCGACATCTTGAAGTCGACGATGGCGATGTCGACGGGGCCTTCGCGCATGGCCTGCAGCGCTTCCGCGCCGTCCATGGCCTCGCGGAGATGCTTGACGCCCACGCCCTTCAGAATGGCGCCGACGATCGACCGCATATGGTCGTTATCGTCCACCAGAAGGAAGCGCAGGTTCGCAAACTCCGCCGACATGCGGTTGTCGTCTCCCCGTCAGACCCGGAAACCGTGGCGCGCGATTAAGCACGCGGCAGAGCTTCTGCATACTGAGATCAAGGCTAATGATTGGTTTATTTTCGCGCTACAGGCGAGGCGGCGCAGCTCCGACGAGCAGCGACGGATCGAGGTTGCGGCCATGCCACTTCATCCGCCAGCACAGGTGCGGACCGGTGGCCCGGCCCTCCTTGCCGACGGCGCCGATCAGTTGGCCCTGCCTCACGGATTCCCCAGCGGAAACAACAACTTTCGATAGGTGCAGATAGGCGGTGATCAATCCCTGGCCGTGGTCGATCAGGATCAGGCCGCCCTCGTAATGCAGGCCGGTCTCGGCGAAGGCCACGACGCCGGCGGCCGGCGCGCGCACCGGGGTCCCGATCGGAGCCGCCAGATCAACCCCAAAATGGGGACGCTTGGGCTCGCCGTTGAGGATCCGCTGGCCGCCGAACCGCGCCGAGCGGCGCGCGCCGTCAACCGGCAGGATGAAGCCGGCCTTGAAGGCGTCGAGGTCGGCGAGGCTGGCGAAGCCCACGGCCTTGCGCTGGCCCTCGGCCACCAGGCGCGCCAGCAGCACCGGATCCTCGGGCGTCACCTGGTCGGCGGGCAGGCCGTCGATGCGTTGGATATCGAAGGTCCCCGGCGCGATCTGCGCCTCGTGGGTGGCCGAGCCGCTGGCGGTGGTCACGGTGATATGGACCAGGGGCGGGGCGTCGCGGTCGAAGCCGACCACGAACCAGCCGTCCGCCGAGGCCTGGCCCACGACCTCGCCGTCCAGGTCGATCGAAGCGCGCGGCGCGGTGCGGCCGATGGCGTAGCCGCCCTGGACGAACTTTCCGGACAAGGCCAGGCCCGGCGCGGCGGCGAAGGCCGCCGGGGCCGCGCCGCTCAGGGCCATGGCCGCCAGGAGCGCGCGACGGTTCAGGCGCTCTTCTCTTGCCAGCGCTTCAGGGCTTCGGCGGGGCCGGCATAGGCTTCCTGGTGCTCGGGGCTCCAGTAGCGCAGGGCCTCCAGCGACACCTTCGCGCCGGTGATGGCGCACAGCACGTAACGGCCCGGCGACATCACGGCGAATTCGCCGTCGCCATAGTGCAGCACGGCGGGGCCGTCGGATTTTCCAAGGTCGCGATCGTAAGCGTTCATCGGATCATTCTACGTCAGCGTCGGGGCTCAGAACAGGCTGCCCTGATCAGGTTTTGGTGTTGTCGGCTTGGGGCGGGCCGGTTTCGGGGTCGCCACGGGGGGAATGGGCGGGCTGTAGGGCGTCGAGCCTTCGCCGCCGATGACCGCGTCGCGGTCGCCGCTCTTGAACTTCAGATTGACCCGCTCACCCGACACCAGGTCGGACGCCGAGCGCGCCAGCGAGCCGTCGGCCTTGCGCACCAAGGCGAAACCCAGCTCCAGCGGCCGTTCGGGATTGAGCGACTGGCGCAGCTTTTCCAGGCTGGCCAGGCGGTCGGCGTCGCGCTGCACGCGACGTTGTCCCGCCGACTGCAGGCGCGTCCAAAGCAGCGGCAGGCGGGCGTGGGCCTCGGCGCGATCGATGGTGCGGGCGCCGCAGGCGTTCAGGCGGTTGCTGAGATTGGCCAAACGCTCGCCGCCACGATCAGACACGCGGCCTCCGCCAGCCTGCAGTCGAAGGCCAAGCTCTTCGAGCCGCTTGGCCTTGAGCTGACGCTGCCGTTCCAGCGCCTCGGGCGACAGGCGGGCGGTGATCTTCAGCAGGTCCTGCGCATGGACGGCCGTGTTGCGGCCCAGAGCCGCGTCGAGCCGTCCCGCGGCGATGTCGAAGCGCTGCTGGGCTAAGGCCAGCAGGTCGGCCGGGCGGGGCAGGCCGCGCGCGGCGCCGACCAGTCGAGTGCGGCGATCCTCGATCAGGCGCGCGCCGCTGCGGCTCAGGCGGCGGTCGTAGTCCGAGACCAGGGCGCGCAGTTCGCCCAGCACCGGCGTGGCGATCTCGGCAGCGGCCGTCGGCGTCGGGGCGCGGCGGTCGGAGACGAAGTCGATCAGGGTGGTGTCGGTCTCGTGCCCGACGGCCGAGATCAGTGGGATGTCGCTGGCCGCCACGGTGCGCGCCAGGGTCTCGTCGTTGAACGCCCACAGGTCCTCGACCGAGCCGCCGCCCCGGGCGACGATCAGGATGTCGGGCCGCGGCACGGGTCCGCCCGGCGCGATGGCGTTGAAGCCGCGAATGGCCCCCGCCACCTGCACGGCGGCCTGCTCGCCCTGCACGACGACGGGCCAGACCAGGACATGGCACGGCCAGCGGTCGCGGATGCGGTGCAGGATGTCGCGGATCACCGCGCCGGTCGGGCTGGTGATGACCCCGACCACGGCAGGCATCGAGGGCAGGGGACGTTTGCGCGACGCCTCGAACAGACCCTCGCCGTGCAGCCTGGCCTTCAGTCGCTCCAGCTGCGCCAGCAGCGCGCCGACCCCGGCGGCCTCCATGCTCTCGATGACGATCTGGTAGCGCGAGCCGGCCGGGAAGGTGGTGATCTTGCCGGTGACGATGACCTCGAGGCCCTGCTCGGGCCGCACGCCCAGGCCGCGCACGGAACCCTTCCAGACCACGCCGTCGATGGCGGCCTTGTCGTCCTTGATGGTCAGGTAGACGTGGCCGTTGCCGTGATGGGTCACCTTGCTGAGCTCGCCGCGCAGCCGCACGAAGCTGTAGCGGTCCTCCAGCGTGCGCTTCAGCGCGAAGGCCAGTTCCGAGACGGAATAGGCGGGCGCGTTGGAATCAGAGGCGGCGACGTCGGTCATCCGCACAGCATAAGGCCCTCCCCGACGAACGGGGAGGGCCGCATGAGAGACGTGTTCTTATTGTGTGTTCGCCAGCCGCTAGATGTAGCGGCGCAGCGAGCGGGCCAGTTCGGTCGGGCCGGCCTTCTTCTTGGATTGTTGCGGCTGATAGGCGACCCGGGCGTGCTCGACGCAGTAGGGGCCTTCCGAGGAGCGACGGCCGCAGAAGGTGAAGCCGTCCGACGAGGGGTCGCCGATCGGCCACTTGCACATATGCGCGCCCAGGGTCAGCACGGTGGCCGAGCCCGGCTCTTCGTTGCGATAGGCCGGCAGCGACGGCGGCGCGACCGAAGGCGCGGCGGCCATCGGCGCGGGGGCCGATTGTTCAGGCGTGACCACCCGGCGCGGCGCGGACGGCATGGTCTGCGCGGCGGGACGGGCGGGACGCGGGGCCTTGAAGGCCGGACGCGCCGGTTGCGAGGGCGCCGCGCGGCCCGACAGGCCCAGGCGGTGCACCTTGCCGATCACGGCGTTGCGCGTGACGCCGCCGAGTTGTTTGGCGATCTGACTGGCCGAAAGCCCATCCAGCCAGAGCTTCTTCAAGGTCGTGACCCGTTCGTCGGTCCAGCTCATACCCATCTCCCGCCATCCTATGGGTTCCTGGCTTCCCCAAGCCATGGACCCCATATCTGGTGCTGTGACCGCCCCGCCGGCGGTCGTCCTACCAGATATCGTAAAGAATGTGTTAAAGCGCACAATAGGCGCCATGTGGTCTGTCCACAGAAACTAGATGTAGATTCGCATTTGCTTAACCTTGCGTCCCGACCGGTGCGGGCGCACATGGCCAAGGTGAATACGGGATCCGAGCTTATGAGAGACATGGCAGACAGCGTCATTCCGCCGCAGCCGCGCGACTATCACGGCTGGAACTGGAGCGGTTTCTTCACCCTCTACCAGCGCGAGATCCGCCGTTTCTGGAAAGTGGGCACCCAGACCGTGGCCGCGCCGGTGGTCACCACGCTGCTCTACATGCTGGTGTTCGTGGTCGCCGTCGGCCCCGCGCGCCAGGCCGTGGACGGGGTCAGCTTCGGCCACTTCGTGGCCCCGGGCCTGATCATGATGGCCATCCTCAACAACGCCTTCGCCAATTCGTCCTCGTCGCTAATCCAGGCCAAGATGATGGGCCTGACGCCAGACTTCCTGACCCCGCCGCTGTCGCCGCTGGAGCAGGTCTCGGCCTTCACCCTGGGCGCGGCGACGCGCGGCGTGGTGGTCGGGGCGGTCACCGCCATCGTCATCGGCGTTCTGCCGGGCGCGGGTCTGGGCGTGGCCCACATCTGGCCGATCCTCTATTTCGGGATCGCCGCCTCATTGATCCTGGGTCTGGCCGGCATCCTGGCCGGTCTGTGGGCCGAGAAGTTCGACCAGCTGGCGGCCGTGACCAACTTCCTGATCATGCCCATGACCTTCCTGTCGGGCACCTTCTACCTGGTCGACAAGCTGCCCGAGCCGTTCCGTTCGGCCAGCCACTTCAACCCGTTCTTCTATCTGATCGACGGCTTCCGCTACGGCTTCATCGGCCATGCCGACGGCTCGATCCTGATCGGCGTGCTGGCCACGGCCGGCCTGACCGTCGGGCTCTTCCTGTGGTGCTGGCATCTGTTCCGCACGGGTTACCGCCTCAAGACCTGAGGCGGTGTGTCCGGGGCGACCCAAGCCGCTAAATTCACCGTACTTTCATTGACAGACTGTCGTTCCACGGCGACAACCTGCGGCCTTCCGGTCCCCGTGCGAAAGCGCGGGGGCTTCTTTCCTTTTTGGGAGGTCGTCTTGAGCACCCAGACGTCGTCGTCGAATTCCTCGCAACACCACATCATGGGCGTCTACAACCGCGCCCCGCTGGCGTTCGAGCGAGGCCGAGGCGCGCGCCTGTTCTCGACGACCGGCGAAGAGTACCTGGACTGCGTGGCCGGCATCGCCACCTGCGGCCTGGGCCACGCCCACCCGACCCTGGTCGACGCGCTGAAGACCCAGGGCGAGAAGCTCTGGCACGTCTCCAACATCTATACGATCCCCGAGCAGGAAGCGCTGGCCGACAAGCTGTGCGCCCACACCTTCGCCGACGTGGTGTTCTTCACCAACTCGGGCACCGAGGCGATCGAGTGCGCCCTGAAGGCCGCCCGCCGCTATCACGTGGTCAATGGCCAGGCCGAGCGCGTGGACATCATCGGCTTCGACGGCTCGTTCCACGGCCGCTCGTACGCGGCGGTCAACGCCTCGGGCAACGCCGGCTATCTGGACGGCTTCGGTCCGCGCCTGCCGGGCTACAGCCAGCTGCCGTTCGGCGACATGGCCGCTCTGAAGGCCGCCCTGACCCCGACCACGGCCGCCGTGATCATCGAGCCCGTGCAGGGCGAGGGCGGGGCGCGGTCGCTGACCGAAGCCCAGCTGATCGAACTGCGCCTGATGACCCGCGAGGCCGGCGTGCTGCTGATCCTCGACGAGGTTCAGTGCGGCATGGGCCGGACCGGCAAGCTGTTCGCCTATGAGTGGGCCGGCGTCGACGCCGCGCCGGACATCATGTGCGTGGCCAAGGCCCTGGGCGGCGGTTTCCCGGTCGGCGCGTGCCTGGCCACCAACGAGGCGGCGCGCGGCATGCAGCCGGGCACGCATGGCTCGACCTACGGCGGCAACCCGCTGGCCATGGCCGTGGGCAAGGCGGCGTTCGACGCGATCAACACCGACGAGCTCCTCGACAACGTCAAGACGGTGGCCGGCTACTTCGTCCAGCAGCTGAACGGGCTGAAGGATCGCTTCCCGGACGTCATCGTCGACATCCGCGGCAAGGGCATGCTGATCGGCGTCAAGCTGGTCCCGAACAACCGTGACTTCATGGTCATGGCCCGCGACCAGAAGCTGCTGATCGCCGGGGGCGGCGACAACTGCATTCGGCTGCTGCCGCCGCTGAACCTGACCGTCGAGGAAGCCAGCGAGGCGATCTCCAAGCTCGAAAAAGCTTGTGAAGTCGCGCGCGCCAAGGCCGCCGCCTAGAGGATATCCGCAACCGTTTCCTCGCCCTTCGACAAGCTCAGGGCGAGGAAATTTGGACTGTCATTCGCCCTCATCCTGAGCCCGTCGAAGGACGAGGGCGGCATCTCGAAACGTGGCCCAAGATGACCACCCCCCGGCACTTCATCGACCTGTGGAAGCTGGACGGCGCCACGCTGCGCCTGATGCTGGAAGACGCCAAGGCCCGCAAGACGGCCCGCGCCGGCTGGGGCAAGGGCAAGGTCGACGCCGACGCGCCCGCCGACGGCCGCGTTCTGGCGATGATCTTCCAGAAAAACTCGACCCGCACCCGCTTCTCGTTCGATGCGGCGATCCGCCAGTTGGGCGGCAGCGGCATCATCTCGACCTCCAACGACATGCAGCTGGGTCGCGGCGAGACCATTGAGGACACCGCCAAGGTTCTGTCGCGCATGGTCGACGCGGTGATGATCCGCGCCAACAGTCACGCCGACGTCGAGCGTTTCGCCCAGGTCTCGACCGTGTCGGTGATCAACGGCCTGACCGACAAGAGCCACCCGTGCCAGATCATGGCCGACCTGCTGACCATCGAGGAGCATCGCGGCGACGTGGGCGGCAAGACCATCGCCTGGGTCGGCGACGGCAACAACGTCTGCTCCAGCTTCATCCACGCCGCGCCGCTGCTGGGCTTCAAGCTGAAGATCGCCTGCCCGGCGGTCTATCACCCCGACCTGGTGGATCTGGCGCGCTCGGCCGAACTGAACGGCCAGGTGACCATGACCGACGATCCCAAGGAGGCCGTGCGCGGCGCCGACGTGGTCGTGGCCGACACGTGGGTCTCGATGGGCGACACCGATCACGACGAGCGCCTGGCGGCCTTGGAGCCCTATCAGGTCGACGACGCCCTGATGGATCTCGCCAAGCCCGACGGCGTCTTCCTCCACTGCCTGCCGGCCCACCGCGGCGAGGAAGTCACCGACAGCGTGCTCGACGGCCCGCGCTCCCTGGCCTGGGACGAGGCCGAGAACCGCATCCACGCCCAGAAGTCGGTCCTGGCCTGGGCGTTTGGGGCGATCGGGTAGCTCAGACTTGGCGCGGTACGGGTGTCCATTCGAACACTCCCGCGTAGAGATCGTCCCAGCGCGGGTTGTCTCGTTCGATCAAGTTGATCTTCCAGTCCCGCCGCCACTCCTTCAGCGATCGCTCGCGCTGGATGGCGGCGGTCATCAGCTCGTGGGTCTCGAACCACACCAGGCGCTTCAGGCCGTAGCGCTTGGTGAAGCCTGGGATCAGGCCGTCCCGATGTTGGACGATGCGGGTTTGGAATTGGCTCGTGACGCCGATGTAGATCGTGCCGCGATAATGATCGGCCATCATGTAGACGGCGATGTCTGCACCTCTTCCGACCATTGTATAAAAATACACGCATAAATTTACTTCGTCATCCCGGGCCTTGTGCCCGGGACCCCGCTGTCCGTCGCAGGTGCGCGGACGGTGAAGCGGTGAGGTTCGGGTGCTCTGGAGAATTTCCCGTGCGAGCCGACACAGGGGTCCCGGGCACAAGGCCCGGGATGACGGGGTTAATTTGAGCAGGTGAGCAGATGCCCTCGCAATTCCGATCTTCACCCCCTATCTAGCCTCCCCATGACCGACATCGCCCCCAACACCGTCCTCGACGACGTCGTTTCGTCGTTCCAGATCGAAGGCCTGCCCGTGCGTGGCCGCGTCGTGCGCCTGGGCGCCGCCGTCGACGAGGTGCTGACCCGCCACGACTATCCCGAGCCCGTCGCCAACCTGCTGGGCGAGGCCTGTGCGCTCGCCGCCCTGGTCGGCTCCAGCCTCAAGTTCGAGGGCCGGCTGATCATCCAGGCCCAGGGCGACGGCCCCGTGCGCTATGTCGTGGTCGACTACGACACCAGCGGCGGCCTGCGCGGCTATTGCCGGTTCGATCCGGAGGAAGTGGCCAAGGTCTCCGAAGGCTTCGTGCGGCCGGGCGCCAAGACCCTGCTGGGCGGCGGCGTGTTCATCATGACCCTGGACCAGGGCCCGGACATGGACCGCTATCAGGGTGTCACCCCGATCGAGGGCGAGACCCTGGCCCTGTGCGCCGAGCAGTATTTCGACCAGTCGGAACAGACCCCGACGCGCGTGCGCCTGGCCGTCGGCCAAGCCGACACCGGCGAGGGCCCCAAGTGGCGCGCGGGCGGCATCCTGATCCAGTCGATCGCGGGCGACGAGACGCGCGGCGAGACCCAGGAGGCCTGGACCCACGTGCGGGCCTTGTTCGAGACCACGGGCGAAGACGAGCTGATCGATCCCACCCTGACCACGCCGACCCTGTTGTGGCGCCTGTTCCACGAGGACGGCGTGCGCCTGCTGGACGAAAAGCCGCTGCGCGCCTTCTGCCGCTGCTCGGAAGACCGCATTGGCGTGGTCATCCAGTCGTTCACCGACGAAGAGAAGGCCGAGATGGTCGAGCCCGACGGCAAGATCCGCGTGACCTGCGAATATTGCTCGCGGGTCTATGCGCTGGACCTGGCCGCCGTCTGATACAACGACGCCGGCGCCCCGGGAAGGGAGGCCGGCGTCTGGTCTCTGGCCGACGAGCCCGGAGCGATCAGATTCCGCAGCCGGTCTGACGCCAGCCGGCCCTGAAGGCGTCGTGGTTTTCGGCGCTTTCCAGCGTGGCGATGTTTGACCGGGCGATGAAGCGCCGGCTGTCGGCCTCACCATCTGCGTTTCGGCTGCTGACCGTGCCGCAGATCACCACGGCCTGGCGGTAGTCACCCACCCGCAGGTCGGTGAAGGATGCGCTGTCCGGATTGGCCAGGGCGCTGCTCACCACCTTCTGAACCTTCGGCAAGGCCATCAGGGCCCTGCGCTGGGTATAGGTGGCGCGCAGGTCGATCGGGCCCTGGCTGGCTGCGAGCCGAGGGCGGGACATGCTGGCATGAGGATCATTTTGAGTCGGAATGATCCGCCGCTGGGCGTTGGCCTGAGACGCCACCGCGACGCTTGAGGCGGCGACCACAACCATCATCAGAGCCATGAAGGATATTCCGCGCGTCATCGGCGACCTCATGGTTGCAAGCAAAGCTTCGATCTGTCGAGACTTTGCCTTACCGATGGGTGTGTCAATGAAAATTGCGCGCCGAAGGCGTGTGTCGACCTAGTTATACCGCCGCGCCGCGCCAGGCAGGTGCAGCGAGAACTCGGGGATCTCGGCGTCGAACACCTCGCCGTCCGCCGTCATCATCTGGTAGCTGCCGCGCATGGCGCCAGACGGCGTCGGCAGGGGGCAGTTGGAGACGTAACGGAAGGCCTCGCGCGGCTTCAGTTCCGGCTGCTCGCCGACCACGCCCGAACCCTCGACCTCGTTGCAGCGGTTGAAGGCGTCTGTGATCGCCCAGCGGCGCGCGACCAGATGCACGGTCTCGGCGCCGTGGTTCTCGATCTCCACCGTGTAGGACCACAGATAGAGGCCGTCGTCAGGGGAGGAGTCCTCGGGCTGGTAAACCGGCGCCACGCGCACGACGATGTCGCGTGTGCGGGCTTCATAGATGCCGCCGTCGGCGCCGCGACGCCGACGAATCCGCTGCAGCGGGGGAGAGGTCTCACGCCTGGTCGAGCGCACGGGTCACATCTCGCGTCAGATCGTCGAGGCTTTCGAGGCCGACCGACAGGCGCACGCCGCCTTCGGTGACGCCCAGCAGCGGGCGTTCGGCTTCGGGCACCGAGCGGTGGGTGGTGGTCGGCGGGTGGGTGGCCATCGACTTGGCGTCGCCGAGGTTGTTGGAGATGTCGACGATCTCCAGCGCGTTCAGGAACTTGAACGCCGCTTCGCGCGAGCCCAGGTCCAGCGCCACCACGGTGCCGCCGCCGGTCATCTGCATCTTGGCGACGTTGTGGCCCGGATGGTCGTGGCGGAAGGGATAGAGCACCTTCTGGGTCTTCTTGTGCTCGGCCATCACATTGGCCAGGGCGAAGGCGGTGTCGGTCTGGCGGCGGACGCGCAGGTCCAGGGTTTCCAGGCCCTTCAGCAGCACCCAGGCGTTGAACGGCGACAGCGATGGGCCGGTGTGGCGCAGCATGTCGCGATAGAACTCTTCGTTGATCGCCTCGGTGGTGAGGATCGCCCCGCCCAGCACCCGGCCCTGGCCGTCGATGTGCTTGGTGGCCGAATAGACCACGACGTCGGCGCCCAGCTTCAGCGGCTGCTGGAAGATCGGGGTGGCGAAGACGTTGTCGACGATGACCTTGGCGCCGACCGCGTGGGCGATGTCCGACACCGCGCGGATGTCGGTGATCTCCAGCACCGGGTTGGACGGGGTCTCGATCAGCACGGCCTTGGTGTTGGGCCGCATGGCCGCTTCCCAGGCCTTGGGGTCGGTGGCGTCGACGAAGGTGGTCTCGACACCCATGCGCGGCAGCCATTCGGCGATCAGCCAGCGGCACGAACCGAAGAGCGCGCGGCCGGCCACGACGTGGTCGCCGGCCCGCACCAGGCCCATCAGGGCGGCGTGGATCGAGGCCATGCCCGTGGCTTGGGCGCGGCAGACTTCCGCGCCTTCCAGCAGCGCCAGGCGGTCCTCGAACATCTTCACGGTCGGGTTGTTGAACCGCGAATAGACGAAGCCGGGCTCCTCGCCGGAGAACCGACGGTCGGCGCCCTCGGCGCTGTCATAGGTGAAGCCCTGGGTCAGATAGAGCGCCTCGGCGGTCTCCATATATTGCGACCGCGCCAGCCCCCCGCGGATCAGCTTGGTCGCGATGTCCCAGTCTTTGGGGTCCTCGGCCACGGGGCGTTCCTTCTTCGGCGCGGAAAGGCCGGCATAAGGGGTTCAGCGGCGCGCAGGGTCAAGGCGCGGAGGCCTGATTTCAACATCAGAATTGCTTGAGGCGAGCCGGGCTCGCTCCAGCCTTGCCTTCCAGGCGAGCTTTAGCGACTGTCGCCCCGATGACCGACGCCCATTCCGCAGGGATTCTGCCCTGCCAAAACATCGAAGACCTCATCGCCCAGGAGGCGATCACCTCCCAGACGCCGTTCGACGTCGACCAGGTGCAGCCCGCCAGCCTGGACCTGCGCCTGGGCGCGCGCGCCTGGCGGGTGCGAGCCTCGTTCCTGCCGGGCCTTGGCCGCAAGGTGACCGAGCGTCTCAAAGACGTGGCCATGCACGAGCTGGACCTGACCAAGGGCGCGGTGCTGGAAAAGGGCTGCGTCTATATCGCCGAGCTGCAGGAGAGCCTGGCCCTGCCGGCCAATATCTCGGCGCGCGGCAATCCCAAGAGCTCGACCGGCCGGGTGGACGTGTTCGTTCGCCTGCTGACCAATCACAGCCGCGCCTTCGACGATGTCGACGCCGGCTATGAGGGTCCGCTCTATATGGAGATCGCGCCGCAGACCTTCTCGGTGCTGGTGCGCACGGGCACGCGCCTGAACCAGCTGCGCCTGAAGCGCGGCGAGCCGGCCAAACTTTCCATTCGCAGTGTCGGCGTCGACCTGTCGCCGGGCATGGGCGGCATCGTCGGGTTCCGCGGCCGTCGCCACGCCGGCGTCGTCGACCTGGACCACGAGGACGGCCACGATCCGCGCGACTTCTGGGAGCCGCTGGAGACCCGCCATGGCGAGCTGCTGCTGGACCCGGGCGAGTTCTACATCCTGGCCTCCAAGGACGACATCGAGATCCCGGTGCTGGAAGCCGCGGAGATGACCCCGATCGATCCGTCGGTCGGCGAGTTCCGCGTCCACTATGCCGGCTTCTTCGACCCGGGCTTCGGCACGGAAGAAGCCGCCGCCGTCGGCTCCAAGGGCGTGCTGGAAGTGCGCAGCCACGAGACGCCGTTCCTGCTGGAGGACGGCCAGACCGTCGCCCGGCTGGTCTATGAGCCGCTGACCGCCCGGCCGGTGCGGCTGTACGGCGAGGGCGGGTCGCACTACCAGCGCCAGGGCCTGAAATTGTCCAAGCACTTCAAGGCCTGGACCTGAGTCAACCTGTCCCTGGGGCGTTAGGTCGCGCCTCGCTTAAGCCCCACCTTAAGCCGACTCACGCTTAGCTCAGGCTCACGAATTTTCGGTCGGGCCAAGGCGTATGGTGCGTGAGTTCAAGAACGGGCGAGGGCGGTTTTTCGCCTCTGTCCTGACAGCGGCGACGGTGTGGTGCGCGGGGGCTGTGGCCCAGGCGGCGCCGGCCATGTGGGAAGTGCGCGACGCGGACTCCCGCATCTTTCTGTTCGGATCGATGCACGTGCTGTCGCCGGGCGTGAAGTGGCGCACCCGCACCTTCGACCGCGCCTACGCCGCCGCCGACAAGGTCTGGTTCGAGACCCGCGCCGACGCCGGCCCCGCCGAGATCAAGGCCTTGGTCGACCGCTACGGCGTCGACGCCAACCGCTCGCTGACCGAGAAGCTGCCGCCGGTGTCGGTGGCCTCCCTCCGCCCCTTGCTGGACCAGCGCGGCGTGCCGCTGGAGCGGGTGGATCGCCTGCGGCCCTGGGCGGCGGCGATGATGCTGTCGGTGCTGCCGATGGCCCAGGCCGGCGCCAGCGTCGCCAGCGGCGCCGACGCCACCGTCACCACCCGCGCCAAGGCGGCCGACAAGCCGGTGGCGGTGTTCGAGACCCTGGAAGAGCAGCTGAAGATCTTCGCCGACCTCCCCGAGCCGGTGGAGCTGGAATATCTGGACGACGTGGTGCGCGAGCAGCTCAGCCCGCCGCGCAACGGCGTCGACCTGCAGGCCGCCTGGCTGCATGGCGACATGAACCGGCTGGGGCCTCTGCTGGTCGATCACCTGCGTCACGACCGCCCGGCGTTGCACGACGCCCTGCTGCACAGGCGCAATCTGGCCTGGGCGCAGAAGCTGGATCAGGAGATGCGCGGATCGGGCGTCCAATTGGTCGTGGTCGGGGCCCTGCACATGGCCGGCGACGACGGCCTGCCCGAGCTGATGCGCCAGCGCGGCTATGCCGTCCGTCGGGTCCAATAGCATGAAGCGCGACCGTCGCGGCATTGCGTCACACCACATCTGGTGGGCGCGAATGGCTCTTACACAAGTGGTAGAAGGTTTGTGTCGGGAGAGTCGTTTCGGCGACTCACTTTCGACACCATCCAAGTCCATGGAGGGCGCGTCATGGCCCGTCTGAACACCGACCCTTTTTCGATCCTCCAGACCCGCGTGCGGGCGTGGGAGGCGTGCGCCCGGATCCCGGGTTGCGACAAGGCGATCTGGCGCCAGGACGCCGCCGGACGGGTGATCCGCTGGGCCGATTTCGGCGACCGCTTCTCGCGCTACGGCTGGGAGATGCGCGAGCGTCCCAGCCTCGGCCTGCTGGGTCGCGCCCTCAAGCGCCACACCACCGAGGCCCTCCACTGGCGCGGCGTGCTCGGCGACGAAGCCCACCACGTCTTCGACCTGCCCAAGGCGGCCTGACCGCCTCTCCAGTGTCCGATGCGCGAGCCAAGTCCGAGATCGCGCGCCTGTCGACGACGCCGAGCTTGACGGGAGCGGCGTCTCGATAGAGGCAGTGCCAAGCTTCACCGAGGCCGGGGCGCGATGAACAATTTTCCGGATGATATCTTCACCGAACCCTCGGATGTCGATCCCGACACCCTGGCCAATCTGGGACCGCTGCGCCGGCTGGCCGGCGTCTGGGAGGGGCAGAAGGGCGTCGACCTGAACCCGAAGGCCGAGGGGCCCGAGCGGCGCGACTTTCTCGAACGCATCGAGATGCAGCCCATCGATCCCCAGGCCAACGGTCCGCAGCTGTTCTACGGCCTGCGCTATCACGTCCACATCGTCGCCTCGGACGAGGAGACGACGTTTCACGACCAGATCGGCTACTGGCTGTGGGAGCCCGCCACCGGGCTGATCCAGCAGACCCTGGCCCTGCCGCGCGGACAGGTGGCGCTGGCCAGCGGCCGCGCCGCGCCGGATGGCTCAGGTCTTGTGGTCCGGGCCGAGCGGGGCGGTCCTGGCTATGGGATCTGCTCGACCGACTTCCTGGAATGGGCGTTCCGCACCGACTCCTACGCGCTGGACGTGCGCTTCGAGGCCGACGGCGGCTGGTCATACGTCTCCACCACCATGCTCCAGGTCCGTGGCCGGACCGCGCCTTTCCGCCATGTCGACCGCAACACCCTGACCAAGGTCGCCGAGCCCAGGCCCAATCCCCTCGCGCGGATCGCGGCGGGTGAAGCCACCTTGGCCCAGGCGCATGGCTTTACGTCGATCGGCGGCGCGGCGCGTCCTCCGGGCTGAGGTCGCGCCAGGCCATCCGCCGGGTTGATGTCGTCTCTCCCATACAAAATGCAAAGCATGCTTGACATGATGTCGGGCATATATGACAAACACCCTTGTCATTTAGGCGGGGTTGCTTGTCATGGATTCCAAGGTTTCGAAGCAGGGCGCGCGCGAAGCGCTGGCCCAGAAGATCCTTCTGGGTTGCGGTGCGTTCGGCGGCGTGAGCGGAGCGGGCTGGTACCTGTTCGACAAGCTTGAGATCGCCGTGCCGACCCCGCTGCTGGCGTTGGGATCCTTGCTGGTGGTGGCCGCCATCGGCTGGGCGACGGTGATCTACTGGCGCAACATCGATGAGGCCGCCCGCGAGGCGCACAAGTTCGCCTGGTTCTGGGGCGGGTCCGGCGCCCTGTTGCTGTCCCTGCCGCTCCTGATCCTGACCGACACCGCCAAGCTGGAGGCCCTGTTCGGCCCGGGCGACGCCGCCCACTGGGTTCGGATCGGGTCGTTCGCGCTGCTGACCCTCCAGATCATCGGCTACGGCCTGGCCTGGGCCGGCTGGTGGCTGGTCCGCCAGCGTTGAGCGCGCCCCGCATCCTTGGAGAGTCTCAGATGTCGCAAGCGTCTCCCGCGCCGTCGCGCGCCCAGAGCAGGATCCTGGCGGCCGGGATCGCCGCGGTCGGCTTTCCCGCGTCCTTCATCGCCATCCGGCACGGCGATGGCGGCTGGCTGACCCTGGTAGGCGCCGTGCTGATCTTCGCCGTCTCCACCGCCGTGGCCTTGCTGCTGCGCCGCGTCAGCGACTGCGGGCCGATGACCTCGCCCATGCGGCGCTATCTGTGGCGGCTGATGCCGGCGATGTTCGCCTATGTGCTGGTGCTGTTCGGGTCGCTGTGGAGCATCCGCCACCTGCACCCGCAGGGCGCTCTGCTGTGGATCCTGGCCGTCGCGCCGGCCTTGCCGATCGTCGGCGCGATAGCCGCCATGGGCCTCTATCTGGTCGAGGAGACCGACGAGTTCCTGCGCGCCGTCCTGGTTCAGTCGATGCTGTGGGGCATCGGACTGGTGATGGTGGTCTGCACCGGCTGGGGCTTCCTGGAGAACGTCGAGCTGGTCCCGCACCTGCCGGCCTATCTGGTGTTCCCGATCTTCTGCGGCGGCATGGGCCTGGCCCAGCCCTTCGTGCGCAGGAGGTACCGGTGAAGAACCGCCTGAAGGTCCTCCGCGCTGAGCGCGACTGGAGTCAGGCCGATCTGGCCGAACGGCTCGAGGTCTCGCGCCAGACCATCAACGCCCTGGAGACGGGCAAGTACGATCCCAGCCTGCCGCTGGCCTTCAAGATCGCCCGCCTCTTCGGCCAACCCATCGAATCCATCTTCCAAGACGAGGCCTGACATGACGCTTGCTTCGAAACTCCCCAAGAACCCCGCTGTCCGGGTCCTGGTCTACGCCGCCATCGGCGCGCCGCTCGGCTATCTGGTCGGCAAATGCTTGGCCGGGCTGGAGGACGCGGGCGTCTGGACCGCGCCGGACCTTGGCTGGTCCGACGCCCTCGCCATCCTGCTGGCCTTCCTGCTGGTGAGTGTCGGCGTGATCACCCTGATCGTCAGCGCCAGCCGCAAGATCCTGGGCCGCCAGATCGATCCGGAAGGCGGCCGCCCCGCGACCTGGGCCCAGGCGTCCCTCTACGCCCAGAATGGCGTGGTGCTGGCCCTGGCCGGTGTGATGATGGCCGCGCCAGTCGTCGTCCGCGCCGCGTTCGACCCCGTGCCGCCGCTGATCGCTTCGGCGGCCATGGCCGGCCTCGTGGCTCTGTTCCTCGTCCAGACCGTCGGCAACATCTCGGTCTGGATGCGCAGCGACGAACTGATGCGCCGTGCGACCGCCGAGATCTCGGCGCTGACCTTCGTGATCCTGCAGGGCGCGCTGTTCCTGTGGGCGGCCGGCGAGAAGCTGGATCTGTTGCCGACCCTGACCCTGTGGGACGCCGTCAGCGTGATGATGACCGCCTACCTGCTGATCGCCGGGGTCGTCATCTGGCGTCGCGGCCTGGCCGCCTAGCCCTTCAAGACACCGTCCATCGGCGCGGCGCCCGCCGCCGCGCCCAGATCTTCACCGGCGCGCCGCCGGAGCCTTCCGCGCGCGCCAACCTAAAGGACTCGCCGATGAAATCGCCTCACCCTCGCTTCCCGATCATCCTGCTGGCCATCCTCGCCGCGATCGGCGTGTTCGGCGGCAACCACGCGCATTCCGCGCCCCTGGCCTCGGACCGCATCTCGGTCTTCGTGACCGGACAGGGGCCCGACGTGATCCTGATCCCCGGCCTGGCCTCGTCCGGCGCGGTGTGGGACGCCACCGTCAAGCAGCTGTCGGGCCGCCATCGCATTCACGTCGTCCAGGTCGCCGGTTTCGCCGGCGCGCCGGTCGGCGGCAACGCCGAGGGCCCGGTGCTGGAGCCGCTGGTCGAGGCGATCGACGGCTACATCAAGTCGGCCAAGCTGAAGTCGCCGGCGGTGATCGGCCACTCGATGGGCGGCCTGACCGGCCTGATCCTGGCGCGCCGCCACCCCGAGGACGTCAGCCGCCTGATGATCGTCGACAGCCTGCCGTTCTATCCGGTGCTGTTTTCGCCCGCCGCCACGGTCGAGGCGGTCAAGCCGCAGGCCGTGGCCCTGCGGGACGGCATGATCGCCCTGTCGCCCGAAGCCTTCGCCGGCCAGCAGGCCCTGACCATGCCCCGGCTGGTCAAGTCGCCCGAGGGCCTGAAGGCCGCCCTGGCCTGGTCGGCGGCCTCGTCCCAGTCGGTGATCGCCCGCGCGATGTACGACGTCCTGACCACCGACCTGCGCGGCGAACTGGCCGCGGTGACCACCCCGACCACGCTGCTCTATCCGTACGACCCGATGATGGGCGCGCCCCAGGCCGCGATCGACAAGACCTATGGCGACGCCTACGCGGCCCTCAAGGGCGTCAAGCTGGAGCGCGTCGACGGGGCCTTCCACTTCATCATGCTCGACCAGCCGGCGGCCTTCGCCCAGGCGGTCGACCGGTTCCTGAACTAGCGCTTTTCGCTGCGCCGTATCGCGTTCGGCGTGTCTTCCCCTTAAGACTATCGCACCAGCCGAGGACTCACATGCTTCATACGCTCTCCAAGACCGCCCGCCGCCTGCTCGCCGGCGTCGCCGCCGTGGCCGCGCTCAGCGCTGCCGTTCCGGCCATGGCCGAGCCCGCCCTGTGGGCGATCAAGGACAAGGACTCGACCATCTATCTGTTCGGCACCATCCACGTGCTGAAGCCGACCACCCAATGGCGCTCGACCAAGATCGACAAGGCGCTGAACGACAGCGGCGACCTCACGGTCGAGGTGCTGGGCGCCGACGACCCGGCCGCCATGCAGCCCCTGGTGCTGAAGTACGGCGTCGACCAAGCCACGCCGCTGTCCAAGAAGCTGAACCCGGAAGACCTCAAGCGTATTCAGACCCTGGCCCAGGGCGCGGGCGTGCCGCCCCAGGCGCTGGAGGTCATGCGCCCCTGGCTGGCCTCGATCTCGCTGGCCATGCTGCCGATCATCAAGGCCGGCTACGATCCCAAGAGCGGCGTCGAGCAGGTGATCCAGGCCCAGATGAAGGCCACGGGCAAGCCGGCGGCCTCGCTGGAGACGCTGGAACAGCAGATCCGCTTCTTCGCCGACATGCCTCAGAAGGTCGAGGTCGAGATGCTCAAGTCCACCCTCGACGACGCCGAGGAAGGTCCCGCCAAGATCGACAAGATGGTCTCGGCCTGGGCCTCGGGCGACACCAAGGCGCTGGAGACCGAGTTCGTCACCGAGATGAAGAAGGACTATGCCGACGTCTATGACGTGCTGATCATCGACCGCAACGCGGTGTGGGCCCAGCAACTGAAGACCAAGCTGGCCGGCAAGGGCGTCAGCTTCGTCGCCGTCGGCGCGGGCCACCTGGTGGGGCCCGACAGCGTGCAAGCGCAACTGGCCAAGCTGGGCGTCAAGGCCGAGCGGGTGAACTGATCGACGTCAGAGTCAGCAGCGCCCCCTCCGTCACGTCGCCTATCGGCGCCGCGCCACCTCCCCCGTTTCACGGGTGAGGAGGAAGGCCGCTGCTCTCCTCCTCCCATGCGAAGCGGGGGAGGTGGCGCGATGCGAATACGCATCGTGACGGAGGGGGCGTCCGGCGTTTGCCGTCCTATCCGCAAACGGAGTTACTCCGCCGCCTCCACCGCCGGCTTGCGTAGATAGATCGAGCGCTTGGGCACGCTCATCACCCGGTGCAGCATGGGCTCGAAGGCCTCCAGCGGCATCGACTTGAAGTTCGGATCGAAGGCGTCCTGGTCGTACAGGTGCCCGAACTGGGCGGTGTATTCGAAGTCCGGATGGCCGCGGAACTGCTCGCGCATGTCGCGGTCCAGACCCAGATAGTCGAAGAAGTAATAGCCCTGGAAGATGGCGTGGTTGGCCACCATCCAGTGGTTCCGCTCCGACACGAAGGGCTGGACGATCGCCGCGGCGATGTCGGCGTGATTGCGCGGGCCCAGGATGTCGCCGATGTCGTGCAGCAGAGCGCAGACGACATATTCCTCGTCGCGGCCGTCCTGATGGGCCTTGGTGGCGGTCTGCAGGCTGTGCTCCAGCCGGTCCACCGCGAACCCGCCGCAGTCGCCCTGCAGCAGCTTCAGGTGCGTCATCAGCCGGGTCGGCAGCTCGCGCCCGAACTCCATCGAGGCGTTGGCGATGATCCCCCAGTCTTCGGCCGTGCCGTCGACCATGGCGTGGAACTTGGCGCGCGGATGATCTTCCCCGTCAGCCATGGCGCGTTTCCTCCGAACGTCTGTTTGAAGGATCGTGCGCCCGAAGCACAGCGCCGTCAACGGAACCGCTCATCGACGGCGAACCTTCCTCTGCGATGAAGATCGCCACCTTCAACATCAACAATATCAACGCCCGGCTCGACAACCTGATCGACTGGCTGGACCAGGCGCAGCCTGATGTCGTCTGCCTGCAGGAGCTGAAGGCCGAGCAGGGCGCCTTCCCGGCCGAGACCCTGGAGCAGCTGGGCTACGGCGCGGTCTGGAAGGGCCAGCGCACCTGGAACGGCGTGGCCATCCTGGCGCGTGACGGCGAGCCGGTCCTCACCCGCACCAGCCTGCCGGGCGATCCCGCCGACACGCAGTCCCGCTACATCGAGGCGGCGGTGAACGGGGTGCTGGTCGCCTCGATCTACCTTCCCAACGGTAATCCCAGGCCCGGCCCCAAGTTCGACTACAAGCTGGCCTGGTTCGCCCGCTTGATCGCCCACGCCGAGGCCTTGCGGGCTACCGGCGCGCCGGTGGTGCTGGCGGGTGATTACAATGTGGTGCCGACCGAGGCCGACATCTATCCCAACCACTCCTGGGCCGACGACGCGCTGTTGCAGCCCGAGAGCCGCGCGGCGTATCGGACGCTGCTCGACGCCGGCTGGACCGACGCCCTGCGCGCCGTCCATCCGCAGGGGCCGCTCTGGACCTTCTGGGACTACAAGCGAATGCGCTGGCCCAACGACAAGGGCCTGCGCCTGGACCACCTGCTGCTGACCCCCGACCTCGCCGACCAGCTGACCGACGCCGGCGTCGACCGCTGGACGCGCGGCGAGGACCACTGCAGCGACCACGCGCCGGCGTGGATCGAACTGGACCGCTAGAAAGGGTGGAAGCGCCTGGAGCGGGCGGGGGGAATCGAACCCCCGACATTCTGCTTGGGAAGCAGACGCTCTACCTCTGAGCTACGCCCGCGAGGCGTTGGCCGTTCCTTAGCGGGTCCGCCCGCCGACCTCAAGCGCTCTACGACGCCGCCGCGATCGCCGCGTCGATATCGGCCAGCGAGTGGAAGCCGGGCTCCATCTTGCGGCCGTTGATCTCGAAGGTCGGGGTAGCGTCGACCTTGTTTTCGCTGGCGTTGCGTTCGACCCGCGCGTTCAGCGCCTTGATCTGGGTTTCGTCGGTGACGCACTTGTTGAACTGGTCTTCGTTCAGGCCGGCCGACTTGGCGATCTCCAGCAGGGTCTCGCGCGGGGTGATGAAGGCGGCGCGTTGCTGGGCGAAGATGGCGTCATTGACCGCGAAATACTTGTCCTTGCCGGCGCAGCGGGCCAGCAGGAAGCCCGCCGACGCGACGGTGACCTCCGAGCCGTCGCCCACCAGCATCTCGCGGAAGACATAGCGAACCTTGCCGGTGTCGACATATTTGGCCTTGAAGGCCGGATAGACCTCCTGTTGCCAGGCCGCGCAGATCGGGCAGCCGACCGAGGCGTATTCCACCACCGTGATCTTGGCGCTCTTGTCGCCCAGGACCATGTCGTCCGGCAGCGCCTCGAAGGTCTTGGGCTTGCAGGCGCTCAGGGCCAGGCTCAGCAACACGACGGCCACGACAGCGAAACGACGCATCAGTCCAGACTCCGTACCAGGAACAAGCGTCTCCATGAGACGGACGATCGTCGCCGGGGTCAACCTTCGGCGCGCTAGGGCTCGTCCAGCCAGGTCGCCACCCAGAACAGCGGGGCGTTCCAGTTGATGGCCACCTCGTTCTGGGTGAAGGCGCGGTAGTCGTCGGTCCAGCAGGTCTGGGGCGCGCACTTGCCCTTCATGTCCTTGGCCACCGGATCGCCCATGCTGGTCGAGTTGGGCCCGCCCGAGATCACGCCCGGCGGCGGGGCGGGATAGCGCGCATTGGCCTGCTGGGCCCAGAAGCGGTGGTGCGGATTGCGCATCGGCCGCGCGCCGTGGCCGGTGACGAACGAGCGGTCTAGCGGGTTGCGGCCCAGGATGAAGTCCATCGCGTCGACCGCGCCGTCGCGATAGGCGGCCTTGCCGGTGAAGTCGTGGGCCAGGCCCAGCACCATGGCCCGGTTCAGAACCGACGAGGTCGAGCCCCACGGATAGCCCTTGGGCGCATAGGGCAGGGCGTAGCCTTGCGTGGTTTCGTCAGCGAGATAGCGGTCGGCGCTGGCGACCAGGTTGGCGCGGGCCTTGGCGATCTCGTCGGGCTTCAGCTTGTTGGGCGCCAAGGCCAGGGTGATCGTCCCCAGGGCCCCGACCGAGGGCCAGCCGATGTCGCCGGTCGGCGTCGTCCCCGCCGCCAATCCTGTTGCAGAGGGGCCGGCCAGGAACAGCGGCGAGGCCCGCAGGATCGCCTCGTAGCCCGCCGCGCCGGTCGTGGCGTAGAGCTCGGCGGCCGCCCAGTAGAACTCGTCGCCCAGATTGGCGTCGCCATAGCCGCCGCTGCCGGTGAAGGCGCCCAGGGCCTGGATGTCGGGATTGCGCGCGGCGGCGGCGAAGGCGCGCCGCGCGGCTTGCAGGCAGCGAGCCGAGAAGGCTGGATCGATCGTCTTCCACAGCCGCGCGGCCTGGGCGGCCGTGGCGGCCAGGTTCAGCGTCGCCGCCGTGGTTGGATGGTAGAGATAGCGCGTCTCCCTGTCGTCGGCCGGGGCCGTGGGCAGGGCGGTCCAGTGCTCGTCGGCCAGCCGCTGGTGCGCCATGCCCGAGGCGTCGACGGCGGTCAGGGCCAGCCGACCGGTGGGACCGACGCGCTGCGGGCCGACCGGCAGGTCCATCGTCACGCCCGCCGGAACCTGCATGGCCAGCAGGAAGTCCATCTCCCAGCGCGCCTCGTCCAGCAGGTCGGAGACGCCGTTGGCGTTCTCGGGGATCTTGCCCTTGCCGTCGGCGAAGGCGGCCAGGGTCGAGGCCTTGCCCAGCACGGCGGCGCGCTCATAGGCGTTCTGCAGGGTCCAGACGGCGATGCCGCCATTGACCACGTACTTGCCCTGGTCGCCGGCGTCGTACCAGCCGTGGCTGGCGTCCAGCGTGTAGGCGCAGCCGGCCCAGACTTGGCCGCGCTCGTCGGCCTTGTCGAAGCAGGTCGCCTTGTCGGGCGCGTGACCGGCAGGGCGGGCCAGATCCGGCCGCTGGACGAAGCGGGCCTCGATCGGGACGCCGCTGCGGTTCTGGTAGAAGAAGCCCAGGGCGTCGGCCTTCAGCGCGCCGTAGAGCCGCCCGCCGATCGCAAAGGGACGGCTCTCGACCGCGCCGACGACCAGGCGATAGCCGTCGCCCGCGCCCTTGAAGTCGCTGAAATCGATCTGGTGGACGTGCTCGCCGGACGCGGCGTCGTCGCCGAACACCTTGGTCTCGCCGCTGGCCACGACCGCGCCCTTGGCGTCGCGCAAGGTCCAGGGCAGGGGCGCGGTCGAGGGATCGGCCAGCATGGCGCGTTTGGGCCCCGCGGCCTCGACGCCCAGCTGGTTCAGGCGAATGGCGCGGGCCGCCTCCTCGGCGCTCGCGGTCCCGGACAGCGTCAGGACCAGGGCGGCGACCATCATCGCGGGGCGGAGTTTCATGCGCGCTTCCTGCCATCGCGGCGCGTCATGCTCGCGCGCCGTCGACGACAAGTTAGCGGTAACCTGACAGCGTTGTCACTGACAAAACGTCTCGGCCAGGCTCGAGTGTCTCAGCGCCCCGCCTCGGCGCGGATCACACGACGACGCTGTCCCAGGCCGCGCGCATTCGACGGAAGGCCGCGTTCAGGTTGGCGAGGGCCTGGGCGAGCGGGGCGTCAGTGCGCAGTCCGCGCCGGGCCTCGGCATATTGCTGGGCGTTGATCTGTTCGGCGATCTTGCCAGCGACGGCGTGAAAGTCGCGGTGCGCCTCCAGCAGACCCAGGAACGCGTGATTGCCGGCCCAGCGCTTTCGGCCTTCGCCATGCAGCCAGCATCCCGTCGCGCACGCACGGTCGGACTTGAGCGCAGCGAGGTCGACGGGGCGCTCCTGCGAGATCGCGGTCTGCAGGGTTTCGCGAAGTTCGGCGTGCAAACGCGCCTGTTCCTGGAAGTCCATGCCCAAAACCGCCCCGGCTCAATCCGGCGGCGAGTTTGATCGCGTCGTTTTTCGCGCGCGTCTCAGAAGCTTTCGCGGCGATATCGGCGCGGGTCCGCCAAGTTGCGAGGGCATGAACCACGCCAAAGATCGATGCGCGCTATTGGACTCCGGCCATCAGTTTCAACCGCGCCACGTCCGGATCGGCCACCGCCCCGGTCTGCGGTCCGATCAGCAGTTTCCGCGCGTCGCCGTCCGGCGCATAGGTCGGCCAAGCGGGCAGGCCGGGCCCGTTGGGATCGCCGGTCTTGGTGAAGTTGGCCCAGTAGGACGACATCTGGTCGGCCACCTTGGCTTCATCGGCCTCGACCCGCCAGCCGGGCATCACCTCCGGATGGCCGAAGGCGAAGGGGATGTCCGACGAGTGGAACGCGCCGAACGACTTGCCGGCGTTGCTGGCGCCAAACCAGCCCTCCGGCGTCTTGGCCACCTGGTCGAAGCGATAGAGATAGACCGGCGCCTTGCCCGTGCGGGTCTGGGTCGCCGCCCACGACCAGGTGGGCAGGCCCATCCAGATGTCGCCGGCCAGATCGCGGCGCGAGCGGGCCTCGTGGGCAGGATCGGACGGATAGAACGGGGCCGCCTCGGCGGCGCGGGCCCCGAACCGGCTCTTGATCACGTCCGCCAGACTGGCGTTGGCGAAGAGGCCGCTCTCCAGGAACGCGCCCTCGTCATGGGTCCAGCCGGTCAGCAGGGGGACGTCGTTCTGCCGGCCGGCCTTGAACGCGTCCGCCGTGCCGGTCGGCATGATCCAGCCGTCGATGACGGGCGAGAAGGCGAACTTGCTGTCCGGCGCGGTCCACATGGCCAGAATCTCGGTGGCCGAGCGAGCCCGCAGGGCGGCCAGGCTGGGGCTGCCGAACGCCTTGCCGAAGGCGACGCCCTCGGCCTCGCGCGCGGCCAGCGGCGCGTCGGCGCCCATCATGCCGAAGCCCGAGCCGCTCTGGCCGATCACGCCCCGGAACAGGCCCTTGGCCTCCGGCGAGCCCATCAGTCGGCTGACCGCATCCGAGCCGGCCGACTCGCCGACGATGGTCACCTTGTCGGGATCGCCGCCCAGGGCCGCGATGTTGTCGCGCGTCCAGCGCAGGGCCGCGATCATGTCGGCCAGGGCCTGGTTGCCGCTGGCCTTGCGCGGCGATTCCGCCGTCAGCTCCGGATGGGAAAAGAAGCCGAACGGGCCAAGGCGGTAGTTGATGGTCACCACCACGACGCCCTTCCTGGCCAGGGCGACGCCGTCGTGGCGCGGCTCGGCGCCGGAGCCCGCGCCATAGCCGCCGCCATGGATCCAGAACAGCACCGGCAGCGTCTGGCCCGGCTTGGCCCCGCTCCAGACGTTCAGATAGAGGCAGTCCTCCGACATGCCCGGGGTGAAGGGGTCGAGGTCCGCATAGCGCTTGGGCTGCACGCAGTTGGCGGCGAAGCGATCGGTCGGGCGCTGGCCGCTCCAGGCGACCACGGGCGCGGGCGGTTTCCAGCGCAGGTCGCCGACCGGCGGGGCGGCGTAGGGCACGCCCTTGTAGGCCCTGATCCCGAAGGCGTCGGCCGTGGGCGGCGCCAGCCGGCCGCCGGTGACCTGCTGGGCGTGTCCGGCGCTCGCGAGCGCGCCGAGGGCCAGGACGAGGAGGGCGACGCGACGGACCATGCAGGGGCTCTTCTGTTGCGAGCGCCCAGATGAGCAGGGGCGAGCGAGGTTGTCACGCCCGCAAGCTGTCATCCCGGCCGCAGCGAAGCGGAGAGCCGGGACCCACGGTGACCGCAGTGCGCCGGCCCCTGGGTCCCGGACAGCCTCTGCGAGGCTTCCGGGATGAGAACTATTTTTGGGATCACACCCGCTCGACCACCATCGAAATCCCCTGGCCCACGCCGATGCACATGGTCGCCAGCGCGTAGCGGCCCTGGCGGCGGTGCAGCTCCTCGACGGCCGTCAGGGCCAGGCGGGCGCCGCTCATGCCTAGGGGGTGGCCCAAGGCGATGGCGCCGCCGTTGGGGTTCACGTGCTCGCCGTCGTCGCGCAGGCCCAGCTGGCGCAGCACCGCCAGGCCCTGGGCCGCGAAAGCCTCGTTCAGCTCGACCACGTCCATCTGGTTGATGGAGAGGCCCAGGCGCGCCAGCAGCTTCTGGGTCGAGGGGGCCGGGCCGATGCCCATAACGCGGGGCGGCACGCCGGCCGCGCCGGAGCCGACGATGCGGGCGCGCGGCGTCAGGCCATGGCGCTTGATCGCCTCTTCCGAGGCGATGATCAGCGCCGCCGCGCCGTCATTGACGCCCGAGGCGTTGCCGGCGGTGATCGTGCCGTCGGGGCGGACGATGGGCTTCAGGGCCGACAGGGCCTCGATCGTGGTGGCGCGCGGATGCTCGTCCTTGCTGACCACCACCGGGTCGCCCTTGCGCTGGGGGATGGTGACCGGGACGATCTCGGCGTCGAAGCGACCGCTGGCTTGCGCGGCTGCGGCGCGGGCCTGGCTGCGCAGGGCGAAGGCGTCCTGGTCGGCGCGGCTCACGCCATGGTCGTCGGCGACGTTCTCGGCGGTCTCGGGCATGGAGTCGACGCCATAGGCCTTGCGCATGGCCGGGTTGACGAAGCGCCAGCCGATGGTGGTGTCGAAGATCTCGGCGGCGCGCGAGAAGGCGCTGTCGGCCTTGCCCATCACGAACGGCGCGCGGCTCATGCTCTCGACGCCGCCGGCGATCATCAGTTGGGCCTCGCCGGACTTGATGGCGCGGGCGGCCACGCCCACGGCGTCCAGTCCCGAGCCGCACAGGCGGTTGACGGTCGAGCCCGAGACCTCGGTCCCCAGGCCCGCCAGCAGGGCGGCCATGCGCGCGACGTTGCGGTTGTCCTCGCCGGCCTGGTTGGCGCAGCCCAGCACCACGTCGTCCACCAGGCTCCAGTCGACGCCGGCGTTGCGCGCGGCCAGGGCCTTCAGCGGAATGGCGGCCAGGTCGTCGGCGCGGACCGACGACAGCGCGCCCGCATAGCGGCCGATCGGGGTGCGGACGGCGTCGCAGATGAAGGCTTCGGCCAAGGGGAACTCCTGCTCAAGGCCGCTCCGCTTCGAGGCGGGCTGGCGAGATTGTTTGCGGCACATACTAATGACCGCGACCGGCGGATCAAGCGCGCCAAACGGTCGTTGGCCTTGGACACCGGTGTCAAATCACCTACGACTTCGGGCAAGAACCAAGGTCATGGGAGACGCGTGATGATCAGCCGGCGCGAGGTGATGGGCGGAGCCCTGGTCGTGGCCGGCGGCGGCGCGACCCTACTTTCGGCGGGCGGCGCGAGCGCGGCGGCCGCGACCGACGACGCGCTGCTCAAGACCACCCTGGACAAGCTCGCCAAAGGCGGGCCGGCCGCCGAGCGTCTGGCCATGCTCAAGGGCCTGCAGCCACTGAACCTCTCGCCCGGCGCGCGGCTCGACTACGACGCGGTGCTGGGGTCGATCGAGACCGAGGCCGAACTGGTCCGCCGCTTCCCGTTCGGCGCCGGCCCGGGCGCGCCCTATGTCGTCACCACGCGCGGCGGGACCTGGCTGAAGGCGGGCGAGGCGGCCAAGGCCGGCGGCGACGCGGCCGCCGCCTCGGCCAGGAAGCTCGACGCCGAGACCGCCCAGATCGCCGCCGACGCCGCTCAGGGCGTGATCGCGCCGGCCTTCGTGATCGACAAGGTGTTAACCGGCCTGACCGCGACCGCCGGCGCCGCATCGGCCTCGCCCGAGATCGCCGCCGCCCTGGGCCGCCAGCGCGACGCCCTGCAAGCCGTGCGGGCCAAGGCTGGCGAGTCCGGCGGCCTGCGCTTCAAGGACCACGACGCCTATTACGCCCTGATGCTCAAACTGAACCTCGGCATGACCATCGCGCCGAAGGACGCCCACGCCCGAGGCCTGCAGGTCGCCAAGGCCCTGACCGCCCGCGCCGACGCGCTGCTGAAGAAGCAGGGTCTCAGCAAGGGCTCGGTCGGCCAGCGCCTGACCGCGCTCAGCCAGGACCCGCGCTATCTCTACAGCGACGACGACGCCGGCCGCGACCGCGCCGTGGCCGACATGAACGCTTGGCTGGACCGGTCGATCGCCCGCCTGCCGGTGTCGTTCGGGACCCTCGCGCCGGGCTCGCGCAACGCCCGCGTCAGCCGCATGACCCGCGCCGACGAGGCCGCCGGCCGCCAGGGCTATCGCGACGCGCCCAGCTTCGACGGCGCCAAGGCCGGGGTCTACTATGTCGACCTGAAGGCCATCCGCACCCGGGCCAGCTGGACCCTGGGCAGCGTCGCCCACCACGAGGCCATCCCCGGCCACATGGTGCAGATCCCGCTGGAAGAGGTGTCCGGCGCCCACCCACTGCGCGTCCGCCTGGCCTGTCCAGGCTTCGTCGAGGGCTGGGCGATCTATGCCGAGCAGCTGGCCGACGAGGAGGGCGCCTTCGCGGCCGATCCGTTGTCCCAGCTGGGCTATGTGCAGTGGATGCTGTTCCGGGTCGGCCGGCTGCTGGTCGACACTGGCATGCACACCCAGGGCTGGACGCGCGCCAAGGCCGAGGCCGTCTTCGCCGACCTGCAGGGGCCGCCGCCGGTGTTCGCGCCGATCGCCCAGGATGTCGAGCGCGCCGCCATCGGCCCCGGCGGCGTGGCGGGGCAGGGCCTGGCCTGGCTGGAACTGGCCCGCCTGCGCGCGCAGGTCCGCAAGGCAAAGGGAACCAGCTTCGACATCCGCGCCTTCCACGACGCGGTGCTGACGCCCGGAACCTTGCCGCTGGCGACCCTGCGCGGTCGGCTTCTAGGCGTCTAGGGGCCGACTGGCGTCGATGATCTGGGCGCTGTCGATGAATTCCTTGTAGGCGCTGATCTTGCCGTCCCGGACGGTCAGGATGTGCACCCAATCGGAGTCGACCAGCTGGCCGGTGGCTCGCACGCGGCCCTTGACGTTGCCCTGCACCACCACCGTATCGCCCTGGGCGATAAAGCTGGACTGCGTGCTGTCCAGCCGTTCCAGATGCTGGTCCAGCAGGGTGAAATACTCGGCCACGCCCTCGCGGCCCGTGCGCGAGCCGAACAGCGACAGCAGGTTGGCCGGGCCAACGGCCGTCCAGCTCACGTCGTCGGACAGGGCGTCGAGCACCTTGTCGATCTGGCCGTTTTCGAAGAAGGCGTAGGACCCCTTCACGAGGTCGAGTGCTGCGTTCATGGTCAACCCCCTGAAAGACAGGGATTTACCATCCTTCAGAAACCGACGTTATGCAAGCTGTCGTTGTATTTTCGCGCGCCCCTGAACGACGAACGCCGCCCGGTCGACGAGGACCGGACGGCGTCCTTCAGGTCTGACGAAGCCGCTTAGTGCGGGGTTTCGGCCGGCGGCGCGGGCGGGGGAGCGTCCTTGCCGGCGCCTTGCTGGCGGGCGGCGCGCATCTTGGCCATGCCGGCCTTGAGTTCCTCGACCGTGATCTTGCCGTCGCCGTCGGCGTCCGCCGTCGTGAACCGCTCTTCCTTGCGGCCCGCGGCGACCCACTCGGCCTTGTCGACGCCGCCGTCGGCGTTCTTGTCCCAGGCCTTGATGATGGTTTCCGGCGACGGCATCTGGGCCATGGCCGCGCCGGCGGCGAGGGTGGTGATCGAGGCCAGGGCGGCGGCGATGATGTGGCGACGCATGTGGGGGTGTCCTTCCGACTTGATGTCCCGTCCAGCGTGATCTGCCCGATTTGTTGCGGCGATATTACGGCGATACGCGGCGCGGCCGCGTGCCATGCATCGGCCCGTCAAAGAGCTCTAGTGGCTCTTTGAAAACAGGTTGATCACCAGCACGCCCGCCAGGATCAGCGCGATCCCGACCAGGGCGGCCGCGTCCAGGCGCTGGCGGTACATCACCCAGGCGATGCCGGTGACCAGAACGATGCCGATCCCCGACCAGATGGCGTAGGCGATCCCGACGGGCACGAACTTCAGCGTGTGCGACAGGGCGTAGAAGGCCAAGCCGTAGCCGACCGCGGTGATGATTGACGGCAGCGGACGGGTGAAGCCCTCGGCCGCCTTCAGGGCCGAGGTGGCGATCACCTCGGCGACGATGGCGACGGCGAGCCAGGCATAGCCGTTCATGGCGCGCTCCTTGGGGACGAGGCCGGTTCGAAGGGGGGGAAGTCGATCTTGACCTGGACCTTGAAGGCGACGGCCAGACCCCAGGCGATCAAGCCCAGCGCGACGGCCGCCAGCAACAGGGCGAGCGCGCGCTGGCGGTCCATCGCTAGTGCTTCCCGCGATCGCGTCCGAAGTTCGGCTCGGCGCTTTCCTGGCCAGCGGCGACGATCCCCCGGCGGATGGCGCGGGTGCGGGTGAAGTGGCTGTGCAGGGTGTCGGCGTCGCCCCAGCGGATAGCGCGGCTCATGGCCTGCAGGTCTTCGGTGAACCGGCCCAGCATCTCCAGCACCGCGTCCTTGTTGGCCACGAAGATGTCGCGCCACATGGTCGGGTCGCTGGCGGCGATGCGGGTGAAGTCGCGGAAGCCCGAGGCCGAGAACTTGATGACCTCGCTCTCGGTGACGTTCTCCAGATCGGCCGCGCTGCCGACGATGGTGTAGGCGATCAGGTGGGGCAGGTGGCTGACGACGGCCAGCACCAGATCGTGGTGCTTTTCCTCCATCAGCTCGACCTGGGCCCCGAAGGACCGCCAGAAGGCTGACAGCTTGGCGACGGCGGCGGCGTAGTGCTCGTCGTCGCTCTCGAACGGGGTCAGGATCGTCCAGCGGTTCTCGAACAGCTCGGCGAAGCCGGCGTCGGGGCCCGACTGCTCGGTGCCGGCGATCGGGTGGCCGGGAATGGCGAAGATCTTCGAGATGTCCTGGGCGCGGAAGGCCTCGGCGACATTGGCCTTGGTCGAGCCGACGTCGGTCAGGGTGGCGCCGGGCTTCATGGCCGGGATCACCAGGCTGGCCAGTTCGGGGACCGACAGCACCGGCGTGGCGATGACCACCAGGTCAGCGTCCTTCACGGCCTCGGCGATGTCCCCGGTGACGTGCTCTGCGATGCCCAGCTCGACAACGCGGGCGCGGTGCGCCTCGCTGGCGTCGGCGACGGTGACCTCGCCGACCACGCCCTGGGCGCGCGCCGCGCGGATCACCGAACCGCCGATCAGGCCACAGCCGATCACGGTCATCTTGGGATAGAGGATGCCGGGATTAGACATGGTTACAGACCGTTTTTAATCCCGCCCCCAACAACCGCTCATCCCCGCGAAGGCGGGGACCCAAGCTGGATTGGCCGGTCTGGTTCTGAGCGAAACCCCAAGCTCGGCTTGGGTCCCGGCTTTCGCGGGGATGAGCGAATGAGGGGGACATCAGCGACCCACGAACTCGGCCAGCAGGTCCACCACGGCGCGGTTGTGCTCTTCCTGGCCGATAGTGATGCGGATCGCGTCGGGCAGGCCGTAGTTGCCGACGGCGCGGACCAGATAGCCCTTGGACGCCAGGAACGCCTCGGCCTCCGGCGCGGTCTTGCCCGGGACCTTGGGGAAGTTGACCAGCACGAAGTTGGCCGCCGACGGCGTTACCTCGAGGCCAAGCCCGCCCAGCTGTTGGGTCAGGAACGGCCGCCATTGCTCGACCAGCGCCACCGAGCGGGCCTGGAATTCGACATCGGCCAGGGCGGCGACAGCGGCTTCCTGGCCGGGAATCGAGGTGTTGAACGGCGGACGGATACGCTCGATCGGTTCGATGATCCCCGGCGCCGCGTAGCCCCAGCCGACGCGCAGGGCGGCTAGGCCGTGGATCTTGCTGAAGGTGCGGGTGACGATGACGTTCTCGGCCGTGCGGGCCAGGTCGAGGCCGTCCTCGAAGCGCGGATCGGTGGCGAACTCGGCATAGGCGCCGTCCAGCACCAGTAGCACCGACGGCGGCAGGGCCGCGTGCAGGGCGCGGATTTCCTCGCCCGTCAGCCAGGTGCCGGTCGGGTTGGCGGGGTTGGCGATGAACACCAGGCGCGTGCGCTCATCGACGCATTTCACCACCTCATCGGCGTCGATGCGCTGGTTCGGCTCCTTGGCGAAGCGGACCTCGGCCTGGCAGGCGCGGGCGCCGATGGCGTAGGCGGCGAAGCCGTGCTCGCCCTGCACCACATTGTCGCCGGGCTCCAGATACACCTGGCACAGCAGGGCGAAGATCTCGTCGCTGCCGTCGCCGAAGGTCAGGCGTTCGGCCTCCAGGCCGTAGTGCGCGGCCACGGCCGTCCGCAGGATATTGGCCTTGCCGTCGGGATAGATGTGCAGGCGGTCGACGGCGTTGCGATAGGCGTCCTTGGCCTTGTCGCTGCAGCCCAGAACGTTCTCGTTGCTCGACAGCTTCACCGGATGGGCGACGCCTTCGATCTTCGACTTGCCGCCGACATAGGCGTGGATGTCCATCAGGCCCGCCTTGGGGGTGGGGCGCGGCGCGGCGAAGCGGTCGGAGGTCGGAGCGGTCATCTCGGCTACTCGGGTGGAACTTGGCGGTCGTCTTACACGTCGAAGGGTGTCGGCGCAGCCCCGATCACGCCTGTCAGCTTGCCCGGAGCCCGGGCCAGGCGCTCGTCGCCGGACATGAAGAAACCCACCAGCGAGAACAGCTTCAGCCCGCCGGCCTCGGCCAGGGGCTCGGCGGCGACGCCGTCCTGGCCCAGGGCCTCGACGATGGCGTTGGCGCTCTTGGGCGAGTCGGTCACCCAGAAGGTCTGGTCGCCGCCGGTGGGCTCGACCTCGACTTCCGCAACCGCCAGCGCGGCCTGCGGACCCCAGGCGCTCAAGCAGGGGAGGGCGGCGAAGATCTTGAGTTTCGGTTCGGCCAGCAGGCGGCCCCACCAGGCGCTGTCGGGCGTCAGGGCCAGCACGCCGACGCCCCAGGGCGTCTTGGCCGCGGCCAGCACGTCCTTGGGCTCGGCCAGGACCTGCATGCGCGGCGCGGTTCCGAAGCGCAGCCGGGTCAGCTCGACGGCGCGGGCGGTGTCCTTCCCGCCCCAGACCGACAGGTGATAGGGGCCCTGGCGGGCTAGGTTGTCGCTCATCACCTCGCGCCAGATGCGGATGACCAGGGCGTTGTTGGCCGCCTTGCGCGGCATGGCCAGGAGCTTGCGGACGATCATCGCCTCGCGGCCGGGGCGCAGGCCAAAGCCGGTGTCGCCCGCCGCGCGCTTGGCCGCCGCCACCGAACTGGCCAGGGCGGCCCGCTCGTCCAGCAGCTTCAGAAGTTCGCCATCAATGGCGTCGAGTCGCCATCGGACCTCGTCCAGCGACAAAGGCGCGTCGGCCGCGTCGGTACCCATGTTTATCCCCGAAATTGGAGGCCGGACCATAGTCCTTGCCGCCGCCGGCGCAATAGCCGGTATTCCCGGGAAGAAACTTGCGCGGTGAGCCGCTCAGTAGACGCGCGGCGAGGGGCCAGTGTCGATCGTGCCAAGGCGCGTGCGGCCCTCTTGGAACATCAGGCTGGCCTCGATCACAGGCTCGCGACCCAGGGCCTGGGCGACTGCGGCGGCGGCCTGCTCGGGCGTGCGGATCTTGGTGTTGGCATCGACGCGTTCCTTCAGGGCCACCTCCAGCGAGCCTTGCAGGCGACCGTCGGAGTCGACGCTCAGCGCCCCGGACTTGGCCGCGCCCTCGGCTTCGCCAGCGGTGATCTTGGCGTCGTGCATGGTGATGTTGCCGCCGGCGGCGGTCCAGTCGCGCACCGCATCGGCCCAGTTGTCGCCCTTCAGGTACGAGACCCGGGTCAGGCGCGCGTCCAGGGTCATGTCGGCCAGGTTCTCCTGGGCGATGCGGCCCAGCAGGCCCGTGAAATTGACGCGCGCGCCGCCGGCCTTGAACAGGATCGCGCCCTGGTCGTCGGGACCGGGCCGCAGGTGCAGCTGCATCGACTCGGCCGAACTCAGCGGGAACGGACGGGCCTGGGGCGAGGTCGAGAACACCAGCTTGACCCCCTCGATCGAGATGCGCGGCGGGCGTTCGTCGAGGCCGGCGATGCTGGCGCGCAGCACCTGGCCGGCAATGGCCACGTCGCCGCCGTCCGGACGGGTCAGCAGGGCGCCGCGCGGAGCGGTCGCCACCCAGTGATCCAGGCCGTAGATCATCGCCTCGCCCTTCAGCTCGGGGATCTTCAGCGCCCAGCCCGACGGCTCGGCCACCCGGGCGTCGGCCAGGGTCACGTCCAGCCGGAACGGAAAGCCCGAAAAGGTGCGGGCGCTCCACGACAGGTCATAGCCGCGCGCCTTCAGCGAGGCCGAGGCCGCGTCCATGCGCTGCTCGGCCTGGCCGCGCAGCCAGAACCAGCCGACGCACCAGGCTGATGCAAACGCCAGCGCGATGAGAAAAGGCGTGAGCAGGCCGCGACGGCGGGCTTTGCGGGACGGGGCGGCGTCGTTATGGGTCATGAAGTGGGCGCGTCCAGTCGGGATTGGTTATGAGCGTAGAAGGCGGCGATCGCTGGGTCTTCGGATACGGATCGCTCATGTGGCGTCCCGGGTTCCCGTTCATAGACCGAAGAACGGCCGTGCTCCACGGTCGGCGCCGGGCCTTCTGCATCTATTCGGTGCATCACCGGGGCACCTACGAGCGTCCCGGCCTGGTCCTGGGCCTGGCCCCCGGCGGCGCGGTGCGGGGCGTGGCCTACCGCGTGGCGGCCACGGCCTGGGAAGAGGTCTACGCCTATCTGCGCGAACGCGAGCAGCCGACCGAGACCTATTTCGAAGCCTGGAGCGAGGTGAAGATCGATGGGAACGGCAAGGCGCAGGCCCTGGTCTTCCTGTCGGACATGAAGCACAGTCAGTGGGCGGGAGCCCTGACCCTGGAGCAGCAGGCCGACCTGATCGCCGGCGCCAAGGGGCTGTCGGGGCGCAACATCGACTATCTCAGCGACCTTGTCGGCCACCTGCGCGAGGACGGCGTGCGCGACCAGTCGATGGAAGCGCTGCTGACGCTGGTGCAGGCGCGGGAGACGGCCGCTTAGTTTCCCTCTCTCATAGAGAGAGGGATCCTCAAACCCCCTCGTCCTCCAGCGCCTTGGTCGCGGTGTCGATCCGGGTCTGCAGCTCGCGCATGAACTCGCCGCGCTTCAGGCCGGCGGGGATCGGCTCCAGATAATGGAAGACGATCGTGCCCGGCGGACGCAGGAAGCCCTTGGGCCAGTGGACGCCGCAGTTCAGGGCCAGGGGCGTGACCGGCATGTCCAGCTCGCGATAGAGGGCCGCAATGCCGGGCTTGTAGTCGCCCGGAACGCCGACGTCGCCGCGGGTGCCTTCGGGGAAGATCACCACCTGCCGGACCTCCTTCATCCGGTCCAGCGTGTCGCGCACCAGCTTCTTCAGCGCCGTGGAATGGCCGGCGCGGTCGACGACGATCATGCCGGCCTTCAGGCCGTGCCAGCCGAACAGCGGCACGTTCAGCAGCTCCTTCTTCATCACGAAGCAGGCGTCGGGCAGCAGGCCGAACTGGCTGAACACGTCGAACATCGACTGGTGCTTGGCGGCGACCAGGGCCGGACCGGTGGGCAGGTTCTCGCGGCCCCGCACCTCGACCTTGATGCCCGAAATCCAGCGCAGACCGAAGAAGAGCCCTTTCGACCAGAAGGACAGCGCGGCGGTGTTCAGGGCGCGCGGCAGGGGCAGCAGCAGCAGCATCCAGATCGCCGTGAAGGCTGACCAGATCCAGAAATAGACCTGGAACAGAAACGAACGCAGTTGGATCAAGACGTCTTCTCCGCCGGTTGCCCGGCTTTCTCCTTGGGTCCCAGGCTCAGGAACGTCTCGCGTCCCAGGATCGCCAGGTACTTGCAGTATTCCACGATCATCCGCCGCGCGGTGATGTTGGTCTTCCACCAGTGATGAACGTCCAGGCCCTCGGTGACCACCGGATAGGCGTAGAGCGTGGTCCTGGGCATGGCGGCGTGCAGCTCGAGCATCGAGCGGGGCATGTGATAGTCGGCCGTGACGATAATGAGGCTGTCATAGCCCTTGGCCTTGGCCCACTCCGAGGTCTCCTTGGCGTTGCCCAGGGTGTTGGCGGCGGCGAAGCCCAGGTCGACGCAGCAGTCATAGATCGGCTTGACGGCCTTGGTGACGTTCAGCACATCGGCGCGGGTGGCTTCGCGATTGACGCCGCTGATCAGCAGGCGCTTGCCCTTGCCGGCCTCCAGCAGCTTTGTGGCCGCCTCCAGCCGGATGTTCGAGGCGCCGGTCAGCACCACCACGGCGTCGGCAATCGGCGGCTCCTTGGCCGGGGTCGACTGCTCGACCCGACCGGAGAAGGCCAGCAGGCCCAGGGCCCAGACCATGGCGACGATCAGAAGGGCGGCAAGGCTTTTCACGGCATGCTCCTGAGCAGGCGAAGCGCGGCCATCCGGGCGGTGAAGCCGGCGACCAGGGCGGCGATCAGCGGGCAGGGCAGCGGCGCCAGCAGGTCGATCCAGGCCAAGGGCAGGACCGGCGCCAGGCCCGCGCCGCCCCCCAGATAGCGCGCACCCGCGCCGATGATGGCCGCGCCCGCGCCGCCCAGCAAGCCCGCCAGCGCCGCCATGGCCGCGAAACGGCCCTGGAACAGGCCGGCGATGAAGCCCGCCTCGGCGCCGGAGAAGTGCAGCACCTCGATCACGTCGTGGCGCGAGGCCAGGCCGGCGCGGGTGGCGAAGGCGATCACCGCCGCCGCCGCCGCCGCGATCAGGGCGAAGACCCCGACGGCGGCCCAGCGGGCCAGGGCGGCGCTGCGCTCGATGTCGGCGATCCACTGGCTGTGATCGTCGACGACGGCGTCGACCCCGGCCGCCTTCAGCGCCTGGCTCAGGGCGGCGGCGGAGGCCGGCGCCTTCGGGTCGAGATCCAGGGTCACCAGGCGCGGGGTGGGCAGGTCCTCGACCAGGGCGTCCTTGCCGATCCAGGGAGCCAGCAGCGCCTCGGCCTTGTCGCGGGTCATGGCCCGGGCCTCGCTGACGCCGCGGACCCCGGCCAGGGCCTCGGCGGCGCGGGCGGCGGCGCTGTCGGGCGTCTCGCCGGAGCGCGCGCGGACCACCACGGTGGCCGAGCCGGTCAGCTGGTTGGTCCAGCCCTCGGCGGCGCGGTTGGCGGCCAGGGCGGCCAGGGCGGTCAGGCAGGCCAGGAAGCACAGCACCGCGACCACGAACACAAGCGAGCCGTCCCGGGCGTCGCGCGGCGGCAGCAGCGGGCCGGGCCGCCAGCGGTCGACCTGGAACACCTCGCTCATCGCCCGTCTCCCGTATCCACCAGGCGGCCGTGTTCGAGATGCAGGGTCGGGCGGGCGGCTCGCGCGACCAGCTCCTCGTCATGGGTGGCGATCAGCACCGTGGTGCCCAGGCGATTGAGCTCGACGAACAGCCGCAGCAGCCGCAGCGACATGGCCGGATCGACATTGCCGGTCGGCTCGTCGGCCAGCAGCACGTCCGGGCGGTCGACCACGGCGCGGGCGATGGCCAGGCGCTGCTTCTCGCCGCCCGACAGGGTGGCGGGCAGGGCGTGCATGCGTTCACCCAGTCCGACCCAGGTCAGCAGCTCGGCGACGTCGTCGCGATAGGTGGCGGGTTTGCGCTGCAGGATGCGCAGCGGCAGGGCGGCGTTGTCAAACACCGACAGGTGCTCCAGCAGCCGGAATTCCTGGAAAACCACGCCGATCCGGCGACGCAGGAACGGCAGGTCCGAGCTCGCCACCAGGCTTACATCGCGGCCGAAAAGCTCCACGCGACCCCGTGACGCACGGTGGGCCAGATAGATCAGCTTGAGCAGGGAACTCTTGCCCGCGCCCGAGGCGCCGGTCAGGAAATGGAAGGAGCCGGGAGCCAGCGAAAACCCAATGTCCCTTAGGGTTTCCGGCGCTCGACCGTAGCGCATCGACACGCCTTCGAAGCGGACCACGGGAAGGGCGTCGTCGCCCTGTTCTGCGTCGATCCGCAAGGAGGTCCCGCCGGGCTTTCTGGACATCAGGGGCAAAATCGGCGACCCCATTTGTTAACGCGAGGGGCGTACGATTCGAGGCCATGATACTAACCTGTCCGGAGTGCGCCAGCCGCTATTTCGTCGACGACTCCAAGGTCGGGTCGGCGGGTCGCGTCGTGCGTTGCGCCTCGTGCGGGAACCGGTGGACCGCCCGTAACGAGGACGCCCTCGACCTCTTCGAAGAGCCTTCCGCCGCCGCCTCGGCCGGCGAAGCGGCCCTGACCGCGCTGGACGCCAGCGGGGTCGCCGCGGCGACCGCCTCGGCCGGCGATTCCGAACCCGAACCGCCGGTCAGCGCCCTGCCGGGCGAGGAGCTGCCAAAGGTGTTCCGCGCCCGCGCCGACGCCGAGCGCCGCTTGCGCGAAGCCACCACCACGGGCGTGGTCTGGGCCGGCATGGCCGCCGCCATGGCGGTGATGGTGGTCGGGGCCCTGATCTTCCGCATCGACGTGGTGCGCCTATGGCCCACCACGGCGGGAGCCTACGCCAGCGTCGGCCTGCCGGTGAACACCGTCGGCCTGGTCATCGAGAACATCAAGGCCGAGCCGTCGCTGGAGGATGGCCACGCGGCCGTCACCATCACGGGCGTCATGCGCAACATCACCGAGCACGCCGTGATCGCCCCGCCGCTGCGGGTGGAGCTGCGCAACGGCAAGGACAAGCGCGTGGCCGGCCGCATCGCCGCCGCCGCCGATCCCAAGATCCCGCCCAGCGAGATCCGCCACTTCTCGATCACGATCCTGGATCCGCCGCGCACCGCCAAGGACCTGGTCATCGACTTCGCGTTGGAGCCCGGCGCCGCCAAGGCGGTGAAAGCCGCCCTGAAAACCCCGGCCGCCCACGGCGCCGAACCCGAATTGGCCCTTCGCGGAGCACAGGAAGCCGCCGCCGAAGGCGAAGCGGCTGGACATGAACCCCCGGGACATGAGACCGGATCGGAGGAAGCCCCTCCCACCGACTCTCACGAACCCGCGCATCATGAATGACCTGACCCACCCCGAAGTCCTGATTTCGGAAGCCGAGATCGCCGAGCGCGTCCAGGCCCTCGCCAACGCCATCGCCCCGCGCATCGACGACGACACCGTCGCTGTCTGCCTGCTGACCGGCGGCCTGTGGTTCGCCGCCGACCTGACCCGGGCCCTGTGGAAGGCCGGACGCAATGTCCGCTTCGACGCCCTGTGGCTGGCCTCCTACCATGACGAGCGCAAGAGCACCGGCCGCTGCGAGGTTCGCGCCGACCTGCAACGCCCGCTGGTCGGTCGCCGCGCCCTGGTGGTGGACGACGTCTTCGACAGCGGCCTGTCGCTCAGCGAGGCCTCGCGCCTCGTGAAGGACGCCGGCGCCAGCGAAGTCCTCACCGCCGTCTTCGCCCGCAAGCCCTGGCCCACCGATCGCGGCATGGAGCCCGACTTCGTCGCCTGGGAAGCCCCGGCGCGCTACCTGGTCGGCTACGGCCTGGACGACGAGGGCAAGAGCCGCGGCCTGCCGTACATCGGCGCGCTGGACTGATCGAGCGGCAAGCCGGCGCTCCGGCGGCCGCGTGGCCGCCGGATGATCGCGTCCTCGAGAACTTCGACCAAGTTTCGCCTCTTCCTTCGCTATCTCATCGCGCCTAGTTTTTGGGCGCGATCAAACGCGCAGGAGGAAGACATGGACGCCAAAGCTGGTGATGTTGCTGGCGGCTGCCCAGTGCAAAAGCCGTCGACGGTCCGCTCTCTGCTCGGCAGGCAGAACAAGGATTGGTGGCCCGAGGCCCTGCCGCTGGACGTCCTCAACCAGGGCGGACTTTCGTCCGACCCGATGGGCGACGACTTCGACTACGCGGCCGCCTTCAACGCGCTCGACTATCAGGCGCTGAAGGCCGATCTCACCGCGCTGATGACCGACAGCCAGCCCTGGTGGCCGGCCGACTACGGCAACTACGGCGGGCTTTTCATTCGCATGGCGTGGCACGCCGCCGGCACCTATCGCACCGCCGACGGGCGGGGCGGCGCCAACAGCGGCCAGCAGCGTTTCGCGCCGCTCAATTCCTGGCCGGACAACGGCAATCTCGACAAGGCGCGGCGCCTGCTGTGGCCGATCAAGCGCAAGTACGGCAAGCACATCAGCTGGGCCGACCTCTTCATCCTGGCCGGCAACGTCGCGATCGAATCCATGGGCGGCCCGGTCTTCGGGTTCGGCGGCGGACGCCGCGACGTGTTCGAGCCCGAGCGCGACATCTATTGGGGATCCGAGGAGCAGTTCGTTGGGCACCCGGACAACAAGACCCGCATCCTGCCCGAAGAGCAGCTTGAACTGGAGCAGCCGCTGGCGGCGATCCAGATGGGCCTCATCTACGTCAATCCCGAGGGGCCGGGCGGCGTGCCCGACGCCCTGCAGTCGGCGCGCGACATCAAGGCCACGTTCGAGCGCATGGCGATGAACCATGAAGAGACCGTCGCGCTGACGGCCGGCGGCCACACCTTCGGCAAGGCCCACGGCGCGGGCGACCCGAGCCTGGTCGGCGCGGCTCCGGAGGGCGCCGATATCGCGCTGCAGGGGCTGGGCTGGTCGAACGCTCACGAGAGCGGCTTCGGCGAGCACACGACGACCAGCGGCATCGAAGGCACCTGGGTGAACACGCCGACGGAGTGGTCGGCGAACTATTTCCGGCTGCTGTTCGACTACGAGTACGAGCTGGTGCGCAGCCCGGCGGGCGCCCAGCAGTGGCAGCCGATCAACCAGCGCGAAGAGGACATGGCGCCGGACGCTCACGTTCCGGGCAAGAAGGTCCCGACCATGATGACCACGGCCGACATGGCGCTGAAGGTCGATCCCGAGTTCCGCGCCATCTCCGAGCGGTTCCGCAACGACCATGAGGCGTTCAAGGACGCCTTCGCGCGGGCCTGGTTCAAGCTCACCCACCGAGACATGGGACCCAAGGTTCGCTACCTCGGCCCGGAAGTGCCGCAGGAAGACCTGATCTGGCAGGACCCCGTTCCGGCCGGCGCCACGCCGTCCGACGCCGAGGTGGCGGCGTTCAAGGCCAAGATCCTCGATGCCGGCTTCAGCGTCGGTCAGCTGGTGAAGACGGCCTGGGCGTCGGCCTCGACCTATCGGCGCTCGGATCACCGCGGCGGCGCCAATGGCGCGCGCATCAGGCTCGATCCGCAGCGGACCTGGGCCGTCAACGAGCCGGAAGAGCTTGGTCAGGTCCTGGCCAGGATCGATGCGCTGCGCGGTTCGCTTTCGATCGCCGACGCGATCGTTCTGGCGGGCTCGGCGGCGGTCGAGAAGGCGGCGCGCGACGCCGGCTTCGACGTCGAGGTCCCGTTCACGGGTGGGCGCGGCGATGCGACGCCCGATTGGACCGACGCCGAGAGCTTCGCGGTGATGGAGCCGGTCGCGGACGGCTTCCGCAACTACCTCAAGACCAAGCACACCGTGAAGACCGAGGAGCTGCTCCTCGACAGGGCGTCGCTACTGGGCCTGTCGGTCCCGGAGATGACGGTTCTGCTGGGCGGGCTGCGCGTGCTGGGCGCCAACCATAAGGACGCGCCGGAGGGGGTGTTCACCAACCGCAAGGGCCAGCTGACCAACGACTTCTTCGTCAACCTGCTCGACAACGCCACCTTCTGGAAGGTGGTCGATACGAGCGCCGACGAGGCCTTCATCGGTTATGACCGCGGCGGCGACCACGAGAAGTGGCGGGCCACCCGCACCGACCTGATCTTCGGCTCCAACAGCCAGTTGCGCGCGGTCGCGGAGGTCTATGCCGAGGCGGGCCATGAGAAGAAGTTCGTCCGAGACTTCGTCAGCGCCTGGACCAAGGTGATGAACGCCGACCGCTTCGACGCGCCGCAAAACCCCGACAGCGTTGAGCCCATCGGTATCGCGGAGCCGGCGGCGTAGTCGCCGGTAAGAGAAAGGCCGCGGCGGGGCTGTGCGCCGCCGTGGCCGATCACCGGTCTGGACCGGCGCTGCGGCTATTCCCGCGCTACCGCGAGCATTGCCGCCCCTTCGGCCCAACAAATTCAACGTCCTAGGTCGACCACTTGGCGTCACGATCTAAAATCGACGCCTCACGGCCAAAATCGCCCGTAGACTTCTCCTCGCCCCGCCACTGGGGAGGCCGTCCAGCTGGCGACCTGACGGGTGGCGGGGGCGGTCGAGCGGGTCGCGCTCGCCTGACCGTCGTCGATGCAGTCCCGAGCGGGGATCGGTTCGAGGTGTGTAATTCCCGAGAGGGTCTCGCCGGGCAAATCGATCAGTAACCCGCCCGTGGAAAGCCCGGCGACGGCGGTGAGCGCTCCAGGCGCGAGCTGAAATCGCTCGCGCGGTCCGGAAGGGTCGCTTCCCTTCCGCCCGTCGGGGGCTGAAATCGGGAGCGGGTTAAAACCCCGCGTCTCGAAGGCTCACCGGAAAATCGATCGCGCGGAGCGCTCCGGCCTAGGCCGAAACGGTACTCCTCTACACCCACTCATCCGGGCCTGGCCCGGACGCTCCGCCGCCTCCCTCTAACCTTCAGCGGGTCGACCGCATGAAGCCGCGAAGTCGTGTCCGGCCTCAGACCCAGTCGGGGACCAGGTCGCGGGCCAGCATCTCGTCGTAGGACGGTCGTGCGCGAATGACCGCGAACCTGTCCCCGTCGACCAGCACCTCGGGCACCAGCGGGCGGGTGTTGTACTCGCTGGCCATCGCCGCGCCGTAGGCGCCCGCCGACATGAAGGCCACCAGCTCGCCCGCCGCCAGCGACTGCATCTGGCGATCGCGGGTAAAGGTGTCGCCGGTCTCGCAGATCGGGCCGACCACGTCATAGACCGCTTCGCCGTCGCGCTTGATGAGCGGGCGGATGTCGTGGAAGGCGTCGTACATGGCCGGGCGGATCAGGTCGTTCATGGCCGCGTCGATGACCAGGAAGCGCTTGCCCTCGGGCCGCCCGTGGACGTGGATCACCTCGCTGACCAGCACGCCGGCGTTGGCGGCGATCACCCGGCCCGGCTCGAAGGCCAGCTTGACGGGCAGGCCCTTGACGACCTCGCCGACCATGGCCGCGAAGTCGGCGGGCGAGGGCGGTGTCGGCATGTTGAAATAGGGCACGCCCAGGCCGCCGCCCAGGTCGAGGCGTTCCACCGACAGGCCTTCGCCCAGCAGCTGTTCGACCAGGCCGCGCATCTTGGTGAAGGCGGCGCGCATGGGGGCCAGGTCGGTGATCTGGCTGCCGATATGACAGGCCACGCCGATCGGCTCGAGATTGGCGTTGTTGCTGGCGTTGGCGTAGAGGCGCGCGGCCTCGGCGAACGAGACGCCGAACTTGTTCTCGGCCTTGCCCGTGGCGATCTTGGCGTGACCGCCGGCCGCGACATCGGGATTGACCCGGAAGGCGACTTTCGCCCTCAGGCCCAGGCTGGCCGCGACGTCAGCGATCAGGTTCAGCTCGGGCTCGGACTCGACATTGATCTCGGCGACGCCGGCCTTCAGCGCGAATTCGATCTCGCGGCGGGCCTTGCCGACGCCCGAGAAGACGATGCGATCGGCGGGGATGCCGGCGGCCAGGGCGCGGCGGACCTCGCCTTCGGAGACCGTGTCGGCCCCGGCGCCCAGGTCGCCCAGCACCTTCAGCACGGCGACGTTGGAATTGGCCTTCACCGCATAGGCGATCAGCGGATCGACGACGCCGGCCGAGGCCAGCGCGTCGCGGAACACCGTGAAGTGCCGCTCCAGCGTGGCGCGGGAATAGACATAGACCGGCGTGCCGACATCGGCCGCGATGCGCGCCAGGGGGACGCCTTCACAGGCCAGGCCCTCGGGGCCGTATTCGAAGTGGTTCACATCAAAGCCTAGTTGGGGGTCGCGCCGGGGAAGCCCGCCGCCGAGACGCCGCCGAACGGGTTCGGGGCCGTGCCGGCCAGCGGCGCGGCGCGGACGGTGCGGTTGCTGGACGCCGGATCCATGATTTCCTGCGTGCCGCCGATGCGGGCCGGCTTGTTGGCCGTGCCGGACGCCGCGCGGCGCTCGGCTTCATAGGCGGCCTTTTTCTGGGCGTCCCACATCGGCGCGGGGCGCTCCAGCGCGGCCTGCTTGCCACAGGCGGCGAGGCTGAGCGCGGCGAGGGTCAGAAGAGCGAGGGGGCGCAGGGTCATCCGAGCAGTTCCTTCCAACGCGCGATCTGGGCGCGGACCTGGGCGGGAGCGGTCCCGCCGTAGCTGATGCGGCTAGCCGCCGAGGCGGCCGGGGTGAGGACGGCATAGACCTCGGCGGTGATCTTCGGCTCGATCGCCTGGAATTGCTCCAGGGAGAGATCCGCCAGATCCACGCCTAGGCCCTCGGCCGTCTTCACGGCCGAACCTGTCACGTGGTGGGCGTCGCGGAAAGGCATGTTCAGCGTCCGCACCAGCCAATCGGCCAGATCGGTGGCGGTCGAGAACCCCGCGCCGGCCGCTTGGGCCATCTTGTCGGTGTTGGGCGTCAGGTCCGACACCATGCCGGCCATGGCCAGAAGGCTGAGTTCGAGGGCGTCGAAGGCCTCGAAGGTCGGGACCTTGTCTTCCTGCATGTCCTTGGAATAGGCCAGCGGCAGGCCCTTCATGACCACGGTCAGGGTCGTCAGGCTGCCCAGGATGCGGCCGACCTTGGCGCGGATCAGCTCGGCGGCGTCCGGGTTTTTCTTCTGCGGCATGATCGAGCTGCCGGTCGTGAAGGCGTCGGTCAGCTTGATGAAGCCGAACATCGGCGTCGTCCACAGCACGATCTCCTCGGCCAGGCGCGACAGGTGCGTGGCGGTGATCGAGGCCGCCGACAGGGACTCCAGCGCGAAGTCGCGGGCAGAGACGCTGTCCAGCGAATTGGCGGTCGGGCGATCGAAGCCCAGGGCCTTGGCCGTGGCGTGGCGGTCGATGGGGAAGGGCGAACCGGCCAGGGCGGCCGCGCCCAGCGGGCACTCGTTCATTCGTGCCCGGGCGTCGCGGAAGCGGGAGGCGTCGCGGCCGAACATCTCGACATAGGCCATCAGGTGGTGGCCGAAGGTCACCGGCTGGGCCGGCTGGAGGTGGGTGAAGCCCGGCATCAGGTCGTCGGCATACTGCTCAGCCTGGGCCAGCAGCGCGCGCTGCAGGGCGTCGAGCTGGGCGGCCGAGCGGTCGCAGGCCTCGCGAACCCACAGGCGGAAGTCGACGGCCACCTGGTCGTTGCGCGACCGGGCGGTGTGCAGCCGGCCGGCCGTCGGGCCGATCAGCTCGCGCAACCGCGCCTCGATGTTCATGTGGATGTCTTCGTACTCGTCGCGGAACGGGAAGGTCCCGGACGTGATCTCGCCCTCGATGGTCGCGAGGCCTTCGAGGATTTTCGCGCCGTCTTCGCTTGCAATGACGCCTTGGCTGATCAACATCCCGGCGTGGGCGCGGGAGCCCGCCAGATCCTGCGCCCACAGGCGCTTGTCGAAGCCGATGCTGACATTGATCGCCTGCATCAGCTCCGCCGGTTTGGCCGAGAACCTGCCGCCCCACATGGCTTGACCCTCTCCGCCCGTGGCGGCGTCGGGTTTCTTGGAGGCGTTGTCGGTCATATGAGCGAAGTCCAGTCGGGTGATAACGGAACGACCGCGCCGAAGCGCGACGTCCTGAAATGGGCGATCGGCGCCGTCATGCTCGTCGGCGCCGCGGCGGTTCTATACGTCATCGCCGCCGCTTCGTTCAAACCCTCAGGTCCCGCCGACCTCAACGAATTCAAGCGCGCCTCGCTGGCGAAGCTGGATGTGCCCGCCACGCCGCGCGCCGCGCCGGGCACGACCTTCTTCGACGAGGCCGGAAAGTCGACAACCCTTGCCGATTTCAAGGGCCAGGTCGTGGTGATGAACCTCTGGGCCACCTGGTGCGCCCCCTGCAAGAAAGAGATGCCGACCCTGGCCAAGCTGGCCGGCGCCTACGCCGCCCAGCCGGTGAAGGTGCTGCCCATCAGCGTCGATCGCGACTCGGACCTCAACCTCGTCCAGGCGGAGATGGCGGCCAACCCGCCGCTGAAGATCTATCGCGACCCGTCCTACAAGCTGTCGTTCGACCTGGATCCCCGCGCGGCGGGCTATCCGACCACGGTGATCTACGACAAGCAGGGCCGCGAACGCGCTCGCCTGTCCGGCGACGCCGACTGGTCCAGCCCCGAGGCGCGCGGCCTGGTCGAGAAGCTGCTGGCCGAGAAATAGGGGTGATCGATCCCGCCGTCCTGGAGCCGATCGCCGACCGCGCCTGGCCGGCGCGCGAACGGGCTGCACTAGGTGGCTGGCGGCTGAACGCGGCGGACGGTTGGTCGATGCGCTCCAACGCCTGCTGGCCGCTGTCCGCGCCGGACCGCGACGTCGAGACGGCGATCGACGCAGCCGAGGCCTGGCTGATCGCGCGGGGCCTGCCGCCGCGCTTCAAGCTGACCGACGGCGCCATGGCGCCCGACGACCTTGCCGAGCGGTTGGCCCGCCGCAGCTATGTCGACTGCAAGAAGACCCTGGTGATGATCGGGCCGGCGCTGGGTCGCGCCGATCCGGATGTGACCCTGTTCGCCGCGCCCGATCCCAGTTTCGAGGCCGTGTTCACCGCCTCGGCGGGCGGCAATCTCGCCGACGCCCGGGAGCGGCTGGAGACCCTGGCCCGCATCGCGTCGCCCGCTCGCTTCGCCCGATTGGATGTCGGCAGCGCGCCGGCGGCCATCGGGGCGTCTGCCGTCGAGGGCGACTGGGCGGGCGTCTTCGGCATGCGCACCGCGCCCGACCATCGCCGCAAGGGCCTGGCGCGCCGTATTCTGAAGGCGCTGCTGGCCGAAGCCGCCGCGCTGGGCGCGTCCCAGGCCTATCTGCAGGTCGAGGCCGACAACACGCCGGCCATCGCGCTCTACGAGATCGAGGGATTTCGCCCGGCCTATAACTATCGCTATTGGGTGAAACCCTAGGCGAAGCCCATTTCAGTCCGTAGGGCCTCCGGCGTCATCCCCTCGGCCCGCAACTCACGCAGGGTCTGGGCCTTGTCGCGCTTGGCGTAGCGCTTGCCGTCCGGTCCGGTCAGCAGACGATGGTGGCGATAGGTCGGCGTGGGCAGGTCCAGCAGGGCTTGCAGCAGACGCTGGATATGCGCGGCCTCGAACAGGTCCTCGCCCCGGATCACATGGGTGATGTCCTGCAGGGCGTCGTCCAGCACCACGGCCAGATGATAGGCCACGCCGACGTCCTTGCGAGCCAGCACGATGTCGCCGGCGGTTTCGGGACGAGCGGCGATAAGGCCAGTTTCACCAGCCGGCCCGGCGCCGTCCTCGACGAAGCTCAAGCCCTCGAACCCGCCCAGCGCCTCTCGCGCCGCCGCCAGCGACAGCCGCCAGGCGAAGGCCTCGCCCTGCGCCAGGCGCGCGGCTTCCTCGTCGGCGGGCAGGGGAGCGCCGACGAACGGCGTCTGCGGCTCATGCGGCGCGCGGCCGATATCGAGCTCCTTGCGGGTCTTGAAGCAGCGATAGACCAGGCCGCGCTGGCGCAGCGCCTCGATGGCGGCGTGATAGTCGGCCAGGTGGTCGGACTGCCGGCGGACGGGCTTCTCCCAGTCCAGGCCGAGCCAGGCCAGGTCGTCCAGGATCGCGGCCTCGTATTCCGGCCGGCTGCGGGTGGCGTCGATGTCCTCGATCCTCAGCACGAACCGGCCGCTTGCGGCGTGGGCGGCCTCGAAGGCGGAGAGGGCGGAAAAGGCGTGGCCGCGATGCAGATAGCCCGTCGGCGACGGCGCGAACCGGGTGGCGAAGACCAAGGGATCAGGCCTGGTCGAACTTCGCGAACATGCCCAGGTGCTCGAACACGGCGCGCAGGAACGCTTCCTCGCCGCCCAGCAGCTCCTTCAGCGGTGCGAACTGCTTGAAGCTGATCATCTCGGCTAGGCCATGGCCCGCGCACCATGCGGCGATGGTCGCCAGTTCCAGATCGATATCGGCGACGCCGCCGCCCGACTGTTCGGAGATGGTGTTGCGCACCTGGCAGTAGGCGCCTTCTTCCTTCATTTTCTCTGGAAGGGCGTCCTTGTCTCGCGAGCAATCGTACATAACTCGGTACAGCGCAGGGTTGTCTCGGGCGAAACGCACATAGGTCACACCGATGCTGGTCATCCGGTCGCGCGCGTCGGTCGCCTTGGCGCGGACTTCGGTCAGGGCGCTGTCGAGCGCCACCCAGCCTTCGTGGGCGACGGCGTCCAGCAGTTCGCCCTTGTCCTTGAAGTGGTGGTAGGGCGCCGCCGGGCTGACGCCGGCCTCGCGGGCGACGGCGCGGAGCGACAGGGCGGCGGGACCTTCGCTCTCGAGGATTCGACGCGCGGCGTCGACGAGGGCGCGGCTGAGATCGCCGTGGTGATAGGGGCGGGATTCTGTGGCTGCGCTGGTCATCGGCCTCACTCTAGCCCTTCCTTTCTAAAATTTCATCCAAACGCTGTAAAGATCATCTTGACGGCGTTCAGATTGGTGTTATCTAAACACCGTCCAGATCGGGCAAGCCCACGACCGAACCAACGGCGGGGCGCATACCAAAGAGGGATCTTCGTCATGCTTCGTTCGCTCACCGCTTTTGAAACCGCCTTCGACCGCATGGCCGGCGGCTATTTCGTCGTTCTCGCCCTGGCCGTCGCCGGCGCCCTGATCAGCGTGGTTCTGTAAGCTTCGATTTGTCCGCGAACGGCGGAGTTGGCATCCCGCTCCGCCGTCGCGTTCGCCGCCGCGCTTGAACCTGTTCGCGCCGGGCGGTAGCACGAGGAAACCGAGACCCGAGTGGGGAACGTCTCGCTGCTCTCCGGATTTCCAGCCCATGCGTAATTTCACTCCAGACTTCCGCCGATGAGCGTCGCCTTCACCAAGGAAGGCGACAGCGAGGCCTTCGCCGCCGACCTGCTCGACCGGCCCATCTCGCCCAATCCTAATCTCGTGACCGCCCGTGGGCTCGAACAGCTCGAGACCTGGCTGGCCGAGGCGCGCGCGGCCTACAGCGCCGCTCAGGCCACCGGGGGCGTCGCCGAGGATCGCACCGCCATGGCGCGGGCAACCCGCGACCTGCGCTATTACTCCGCCCGCCGCGCCAGCGCCCAGCTGACCGAGCCGACCGGTCCCGAAGACATCGTCCACTTCGGTCAGGCCGTGACCTTCGATCGCGAGGACGGCCGTCGCCAGACCTTCCGCATCGTCGGCGAGGACGAGGCCGATCCCGCCGAGGGTTCGGTGTCCTATGTCTCGCCCCTGGCCCGGGCCCTGCTGGGCAAGACGATCGGCGATACCGCGATGGTGGCCGGCGGCGAAGTCGAGATCGTCGCCATCGACTAGCAAGGATCGGGTTGCCGACCTCGCTGGGCGATGGTCAGGTCGCGCCGTGACCACGGACCGTTCGCCCAGCGCCGACCAGATTCGGCACGCCCGCGCCCATCTCGCCGCGATCGATCCCGCCCTCGCGGCGATCGAAGCGGTGACGCCGGAGTTTCCATGGCGCGCGGCCCAGCCGGGTTTCGCCGGCCTGCTGAGGCTGATCGTCTATCAACAGGTGTCCTTGGCCTCGGCCGCCGCCATCTGGGCGCGGGTCGAGGCCGGGCTGGGAGAGGTGGCACCGGCCGCCGTTCTGGCGCTTGAGGATGTCGACCTGCAGGGCCTGGGCCTGTCGCGCCCCAAGGTCCGCTACGCCCGCGCCATCGCCGAGGCCCATGTCTCGGGTCTCTGCGACCTCGACGCTCTGCGCCACATGACCGACGACGAAGCCTCTGCGGCCCTGATGGCGGTCAAGGGGATCGGCCGTTGGACGGCCGAGACCTATCTGATGTTCTGCGAAGGGCGACTGGATGTCTTCCCGGGCGGCGATGTCGCCCTGCAGGAAGCCATGCGCTGGGCCGATCGCGCGCAGGTCCGACCCAACGAAAAGCAGGCCTATCTGCGCGCCGAGGCCTGGAAGCCCTATCGCGGCGTCGCGGCCCATTTGCTCTGGCGATGCTACGGCGCGGTCAAGACGGGCGAAATTCCACCATTCTGATCGCTTGTAGACAGATGTCTTGGTTCCGTCGCGGAGTTGGATCATCCTTCGAATGCGTTCGGGAATGAATGGCGATTCCCTTTGAATGCGTAGGAAGGAGGCCCGTCTTCAGTCCGATCGCGTATCCGCTTCATAGGGGCCTGTCCGGCTCCCAAGGGAGGTCCTGATGCAGGTTCTCTCCCGTCCGCCATCCGGCATGCCGGCTCTGGTGCTCAATGCCGACTTCCGGCCCCTCAGCTATTATCCGCTGTCCCTCTGGCCCTGGCAGGAGGTGATCAAGGCGGTGTTCCTGGAACGCGTCGAGGTGGTCTCCACCTATGACCACGTCGTCCACTCGCCATCGTTCGAGATGAAGCTGCCCAGCGTCGTGTCGCTGAAGCAGTATGTCCCTCAGGACCGGCCGCCGGCCTTCACCCGCTTCAACCTGTTCCTGCGCGATGGTTTCACGTGCCAGTACTGCGGCGCGCCCGATGACCTGACCTTCGATCACGTGATCCCGCGTTCGCGCGGCGGTCGCACGACGTGGGAAAACATCGTCACGGCCTGCGCGCCCTGCAATCTGCACAAGGGCGGCCGCACGCCGCGTGAGGCGGGCATGCAGCCGTTTCATACGGCGCGCCGCCCCAGCATGCATGAGTTGCAGGATCGCGGCCGCCGGTTCCCGCCGGGCCACCTCCACGCCAGCTGGCTCGACTACCTCTACTGGGACATCGAACTGGAGGCGTGAAGGCGACGTCTAGCGTCAGGTAATGCGCTTGGCGCTGGGCGGATCGCTGGCCGGGAAGCTCTCGTCGAGGCTCTCGTCGATCAGGGCTTCCTGGCGATCCTCCGCCAGCTCGACATGGTCGGCCAACTGGTCGTGCTTTTCGCCTTCCGGCGTGGGCTCGACGAACTTGGTGGCCGGCGTGTTCTCGTTCTGGAAGGCTTCCTTGACGTCGCTCTCGGTGACGCGGTTCTCCGGGTGGCCCGGCTGGCCCAGATCCTGGGCCTGGGACTCGTCGCCGAGAACGCCCGGGCTCGAGCCGTCGTGCTTCGTGTTGGCATCCATCATGGTCGTGTCCTCTCGGTGAGACACACCAACGTTTGCTGGCCAAGCCTGTTCCGGTTCGTAACAAGCCTCGCTGTTGGACGCCGTATCCTGTACGATCATCCCATGACCAATCGTCCAACCACCCTGGAACGCGCCTTCCAACTGGCGCGCTCCGGCGAGTATTCCACGATTTCCGACATCCGCCGCCAGTTGAAGCAGGAGGGCTTTTCCGACGCCCCCAGCCAGATCAGCGGCCCCAGCATGCTCAAGCAGCTGCGCAAGCTGTGCGAGGCCGCGCGTCCCGACGACGCCGAGGCGATCGAGGCCCCCGCGCTCGCGGAAGGCCTGTAGACCGGGGCTTTTCAGCGGCCGGACAGCCTTGGCGCGTGCGACGTCCAGGCCGCGCGGATGCAACCCAACGGTCTAGCCATGGGTTTCCTAGGGACAAGAAACGTCTCGGGAGACGACCATGAACCGCGGCCATCACGACGCCGAACAGCGACATTTCACCCATGGCACCAGCGCCTCGACCGCCGACATGGCGTCCGAAGCCAAGGTTCGGCCCGAGGATAAGCATTTCGACGCCCCGCACGCGCGGATCGTCGAGCCGCTGCAGGACGGCGAAAAGCACGATCAGTTGGCCGAGAAGGTCGAGTGCTCGGAAAGCCGTCAGGAAGCCCTGCTGGACGAAGGCTTGGAAGAGAGCTTCCCGGGCAGCGACCCGGTCAGCGTCAAGCGCATCACCTGATCAGGCGGCGCCGCGCGGAAAGCGGGCCGAGGCGCGGTCGGCGAAGCGCGCCGATCGCGGCAGGGCCTGGCCCGGCTCGATGACGATCTTGACCCGCTTGCGGGTCTTGCGGCGATCCATTGCGGCCAGCGCGGCCAGCGACATGTCGCCATGTTCGCGCGCCGTCTTGCGCAGCATCTCGATCTGGCTGGCCCCATAGATGGTCAGGATGCCCGCGGCGTCGGCGGCCCAGTCGGCCAAGCTGGCGCTCCGGCCCGGATCGAAGATCTGCACGACCTCGACCGCCGCGCCCAGGATCAGGGCGCTCCGGGCCAAGTCGGCGCGACGCATCCGCGGGAAAGCCAGGAACGAGATCGCCGTCAGAGCGCCGAACGCGAGGGCGTGGGCGGTCTTGTCCGACATGTCGAAGATCCGCTCCATGCCCTGGAACGGGCCCAACATCAGGATGGCGGCGACCACCGATCCGATCAGCAGGACGGCGCGGGCCCCGGTCACAACACGATTTGGCGTCAGCATGGTTCGACTCTCGACTGGAGCGTTTCCATAGCTTGGGCGTCACGCAAATCTGGTGAACGAACACGGTCAACAAGAGATGACCGGGCCTTGCGCCGTCAGGGTTTGGCGGCCTTGGCCTCCTCGGCCTTCTTCTTGGCGTCGGCCTCGGCCTTGGCGGCGTCGTCCCTGGCCTTCTTCCAGGCCTGGAACGCCTCGACATAGGGCTGGCGGCGCAGCACCTTCGAGGCTGGATCGACGATCACCGGCACGGCGTCGCCCACGGTGATCCGGCCCTCGCCCTTGGCCATGGGCAAGACGGTGACCTTGCCGCCGACCGAGACCTCGACCGGCATGGGGAACGGCTTGTTCTTGGGCGTCTTCCAGCGCAACAGCAGATCACCGCCGTCGCGGGTCTCGACCAGTTCGGGCGGCGCGGCCTCATACAGATAGACGTCGAAGAACCAGCCGTAGTCCTTGCCGGTCACGTCGTTGACGATCTTGATGAAGTCCTTGGTGCCAGCGTAGCGCGGCGCGAAGTTGCCCGGCTTGGGATCGTCGCGGCCATAGACGATCAGGCGCGTGGCCTTGAAGAACGCCTCGTCCCCGATCAGCGTCCGCAGCGTGTGCAGGACGTTGGCGGCCTTGAAGTAGATGTCGTTCCCAGGCCCGCGCTCGGGGTTGTAGACGTCGTCCTCGCGCAGCTGCTTGCCCGAGACGATCGGAGACTTGTTCTTGATATCGCCGCGCATGGTGTTCAGGCGGGCCATGTATTCCATGTCGCCGTGCAGCCACTGCGAATAGAGCGGCTGCATATAGCTGCCGAAGCCCTCGTGCAGCCACATGTCGTCGTTGTCGAGATCGGTCAGCTGGTTGCCGAACCACTCGTGGGCGAACTCGTGCTGCAGCAGCCAGTCGAAGCCGTAGGCGTCCTTCTTGTACTCGTTGCCGTAGGTGTTGATCGTCTGGTGCTCCATGCCCAGGTGCGGAGTTTCGACCACGCCCATCTTCTCGTCGCGGAACGGATAGGGGCCGATCATCTGCTCGTAGAAGTCCAGCATCGGCGTGAACTCGGCGAACAGGGCCTTGGCCTTCTCCTCGCGGCCCTTCAGGTTCCAGTACGTCATGGGGAAGCTGTCGCCGAACCGGCTGTGGTAGGTGGCCGACAACTCCTCATAGGGGCCGACGTCCAGGGCGATGGCGTAGGTGTTGGGGGTCTTGGCCCGCCAGTTGTAGGTCCGCCAACCGTCCGTCTCGGTCATGCCCAGGAAGACGCCATTGGCCGGCGCGACCAGCGGGGCGGGCACGGTGATGTGCAGGTCGACCAACTTGGGCTCGCCGGTCGGATAATCGATGCAGGGCCAGAAGAGGTCGCAGCCTTCGCCCTGCACGGCCGTGGCGATCCAGGGCTCGCCCGTCTCGGTCTTGCTCCAGACGAAGCCGCCGTCCCACGGCGCCTTCTTGGCCTCGCGCGGCTGGCCGTCATAGATGATCGACACCGTCACCGAGCGCCCCTTGGCCAGCTTGCGGGGCAGGGTGATCGAGAGGCGGCCTTCGGGGTTCGTCCAGGCCTTGGGCGGCAGCGCCTTGCCGTCGACGGCCAAGGCGCTGATGACAAAGACCCGGTCGAAGTCCAGGACCAGCCTGTCCAGAGGCGTCTTGGCCGTCAGCGTCAGGATCGCCTTGCCCTCGATGGCCTTGCGGTCTGGGACGATTTTGAAGCTGAGATCGGCGTGGTCGAAGGCCAGGGCGGCCTGCTCGGCCGGCATCGGACCGCCGGTGTCGAGGCTCAGCGCCGAGGTCTCGGGCGGCTTGGCGGGCGCGTCGGCGGCGTTCGCGACGTTGGCCAGGGCCAGCAGGGAGACAGCGCCGAAAGCGGCGGCGAGGGCGCGGTGGCGAGCGGGCAAAAGAGACTCTCCCGAGACGGTTCAGGCCGCCATCGGTAAGCGTCGCCGCCCGGCAGGCCAAGTCTCGAGCGTCAGATCTTTTCGCTGATCTTGATCGCCGCGCGACAGCCGGCCTGGATCACGGCGGTCAGCAGCGGATAGGCGACGGCTTCGTGCGCGCCTTCCTCGACGGCGGTGTCGCGGTGGCCCAGCTCGTCGTCGCGGAACTGGGTCAGCTCGGCGGCCAGTTCGGGATCGCGGTCGCGAAGCTCCTCGATCTGGCCGGCATAGTGCTTCTCGATGACGTTCTCGACCGCCTCGGTGCAGGCGTGGGCCGCCTTGTCGCCGAGTAGGGCCGTGCCCGCGCCCAGGGCGAAGGCCGCCGCGCGCCACAGGGGCGACATCAGCGTGGGACGCACGCCGCGCTCGGTTAGCAATTCGTCGAAGCGCGAAAGGTGGACCTGTTCGTGGCCCTCCATTTCCTTCAGCTGGTCGGCGATGCGCTCGCGCCCGGGGCTGGCCCGCATGACCGCCGCCTGGCCGCGATAGATGTGGACGGCAGCCAGCTCGCCGGCCTGGTCGACCCGCAGGATCTCGGCCAGGCGGGCCTTGGCGGCGCCGGCCCCGGGACGACGAGGCGCCGCGCCGCTCATCGGACGGCCTTGCGCAGGCCGGCCGTCAGCGAGGCGAGGGCGAAGCCCAGCGAGGCCAGGGCGTTCCAACCGGCCATCGACAGACCCAGGAACACCCAGGCGGCCTTGTCGCATTGCGGAACCTTGATCGAGCTCGTCCCCTTGAGCATGGCCACCAGGTCGCTCGCCGCAGCCACGCCACCGCCGGTGCAGGTGGTCGGACCCGGCCACCACTTCCATTCGACGCCGGCATGAAAGGCCGCCAGCCCCGCGCCGTAGAGGAAGATCGCGGCCAGCAACAGGTCGAAGGGACGACGGACCTTGTCAGCCCATGTCGAGCGGCGAGCGACTAAGGCGATAAGGGCAACGGTCCCGGCGACCCAATAAACTTCACGCTGCTTCAGGCACAGGTGGCAGGGCGCGAGCTTGCCGAAGGTCTCGAACGCGTGGGCCGTGGCCAGCATCGCCGCGCTGACGACGAAAGCGATGACCGGCCAACCGTCCAGCGCCCGGGCCACGAGCGATGGCGAGGCGGGCTTGACGACCGTCGTGGGCGCAGGGCCGCGAACGGGTTCGGCGACAGGCGCATCGAGCGCGGGGCCGGCGTTCGTGGCGATGGGCTCGTTCGTGTCGGTCATACGGCGCACGCGCCTCCGCTGCTTCCTCCCAGGAAATGGCTCGCCGCCAGCCCGATGACAAGAAGCAGGAACAGACCGCCGGCGAACAGGGCCAGACGACGTTCGATTACCGGCAGCAGGGTGGGGCCGAACTTCTTGACCACGAAGGCGACCAGGAAGAACCGCGCCGAGCGGGTGATGACCGAGGCGATGATGAACATCGGGAAGCTGAAGGCGGCCAGGCCCGAGGCGATGGTCACCAGCTTGTAGGGGATCGGGGTCAGGCCCTTGGCCAGGATCACCCAGACGCCGTACTTGCCGTACCAGCACTGGAATTCGGCAAGGCCCCCGGCATGGCCGGTGATCGACATCATCCAGATGCCGAAGTCCTGCAGGAAGAAGCCGATCGCATAGCCCAGGATGCCGCCCAGCACCGAGGCCAGGGTGCACAGCGCCGCGTAGCTCCAGGCGCGGTCCGGGCGGGCCAGCACCATCGGCGCCAGCATCACGTCCGGCGGAATGGGGAAGAAGGAGCTCTCGGCGAACGAGACGGCGAACAGGCTGGCGGGGGCGTGCTTCGAAGCAGCCAGACCCATGACCCAGTCGTACAGGCGACGCAGCATGCGAGCTCCACTGAAATGACGCCTGTTGCTAGCAGGGGCCGGAGCCGTTGTCCCCCGCGATGATGGACGGCGCGCCCTCCAGACCGCGCCGTCCCTTCGTCTGATTAGAACTTGACCGCCAGCGAGACGCTGTAGTTGCGGCCGGGCTGGCTGTAGCCCTCGGTGACCGTCGAGTTGGCGGCCAGCCCGCGCGCGTCGCTCCACCACCAATAGGTCTTGTCGGTCAGGTTGAAGACGCCGGCCCGCAGGGTCACGGCCTCGGTGACGTTCCACCAACCCGTGACGTCCACCACCGTGAACGACGGCGGGCTGAAGCAGTAATAGGGCGAGGTGGTCGCCACGCCGCTCGTCGAGCAGGTCAGGCCCGAACGGCCCGGCGCCTTGCGCTCTGAGTGCACGGCGCTCAACTCGCCGCCGAACAGGCCTGACGGCGCGCGGTATTCGAGGCCGCCGACGACCTTGACCGGATCGATCGAGGTCAGGGGCGTGTTGACGCCGTTGGTCCGGGAGGCGCCGCGAGCGTACGAGATCGCCGTGCGGGCCGAGAAGCCGGCGCCGAGCTCGAAGCTGGCGGCCGCTTCCGCGCCGCTGATCTTCACGCCCGACAGGTTTACGTACTGATAGACGGCCGGATTGGCGGCAGTGAAGTTTCCGCCGACCTGAACCTGCTCGATGAAGTCGTCATACTCGCCGGTGAAGCCGGTGACCTGGGCGCGGAACCGCTCGTTGCGCAGGCGGAGGCCGGCTTCGAAGGTGCGGCTGGTTTCGGGCTTGAGGTCCGGGTTCGAGATCGACTTGTAGTTCTGGGTCGGGTTGGCGAAGCCGGTGTTGACCTGCGACGGGGCGGGGGCCTTGAAGCCGGCGGCGGCGTTGGCGAACACGGTCACCAGGTCGGTGGCCTTCCAGACCACGCCCAGCTTGGGGCTGACCTTCGACTCGCTCTGGCTCGACGGCGTATTGGCCGTGAACAGGGCGTCGGCCTTGGGCTCAAGCTTGTAGTAGTCGTAGCGCACGGCCGGGAAGAAGGTGACCGGACCCACGGCGAACTCGTCCTGCACGAAGGCGCCGGCCAGAGTGTAGTCGGTGGTCGGGAAGGCCCGGGCCGGGAAGGTTTCGCCGGCGGGCGGCACGGTGCCGTCGCGCACCCCTTCCTGGCGGGTCTTCGAGGCATCGGCGCCCCAGACGATGGCGTGCTCGACGCCGCCGAGGTTCGACTGGCTGTGCAGCTCCACTGCGCCGCCGAACACTTCGTTGTCGAAAGTGGCGTCGCGGGTGCGGTCGGCGGCGGTGTTGCGGTCCTCGGCCGAGAACTGCTTGGTGTGGCTGTCTTGGTAATAGACCGTGGTGCGGGCCGAGGTGATCAGGCCTTCGCCGCCGGTGTAGCGGTGATCGAAGCTCAGGCGGTCGCGACGCACCTTGTCGAAGGCGGTCAGGCCGATCACGCTGGTCGAGGCCAGCGGCGGCTTGGCGATGGCGCTCAGCACGGTCCAGTCGGTCTGGCGGTCCAGGTGATCCAGCGTCAGGCCGAACCGGTGGCGGTCGTTCGGGCTGTAGACCAGCTTCACCAGACCCGAGTTCGACGTGTTGTCCTCGGGGTTGGCGGTGGTGCGGTCGGTGTTGGCCGCGTTGTTCGCGCCCGCCGTCTCCTGGCCCTCGCCGTCGCGACGGGTGAAGGCGACCAAGGCCTCGAAGTTTCCGGTCTTGCCCGCCGCGACCAGGCTTTCGCTCCAGCTCTCGTCGGCCGAGGCGTAGGAGGCCTTGGCGCGAACGGCGAAGGTCTTGTCCTTGGCGATCAGGTCGGACGGATCCTTGGTGATGAAGCTGACCGCGCCGGCCAGGCCGTCGCTGCCATACATCGCCGAGGCCGGACCGCGCACGATCTCGACCGACTTCAGAATGTCCAGGTCCACATAGTCGCCGCGGCCGGTCGACTGGGCGCCGAACGCGAAGCCATCAGGCACGCGCACGCCGTCGACGGCGATCAAGACGCGGTTGCCTTCCAGGCCGCGGATATTGAAGCCGGCATTGCCGTCGCGGCCCGTCGAGGCGCCGGCGGCGGTGAAGCGGGCAGGGGCGCTGCGCACCGAGACGCCGGGCTCGTAGCGGATCAAGTCCTTGATGTCCTTGACCAGCCGATCCTCGATCTCGGCCGAGGAGATGACGCTAACGGTCACCGGCGCGTCCTCGACGGCCTTTTCCGAGCGCGTGGCCGTGACGGTGATCTTGTCGATCTCGTTCTCGGCGACCGTCGCGCTGTCGGCGGCGAAGGCGGACGTCGCGGCAAGGAGAGCCGCGGTGGAGGCCGCCGCGAGGCAGACGAATTTGGTGCGAGACATAATGGAGAACCCCTCGTTTGGACTGTTAATGAGAACCAGTCGCATTTTGAGGGTGAGCTAGGCCCATCGGCTCGCGTGGTCAAGCTAAATGAGATTGATTCTTAGAGTCAGTATCAATAGACCGGCGACACTGACGCTTCGATGCGTTTCCGGAGTTGCCTATGACCAGATCTTTCCGAGCCACGCTCGTCGCCGGCGCGACCCTCGCTAGTCTGCTGCTAGGCTGCGCCGCCCAAGCTCACTCGCCCTACATGCTGCCCAGCGCCTTCGATGTGTCCGACCGAAAGCTCGTGACGGTGCAGGGCGCTTTCACTGAGAGCTTCTTCAGCCCCGAAGTAGTGATGAAGTCCGACGCCTACGCCGTGATCGGTCCGGACGGCAAGCGCACGCCGCTGACCCCGACCTATCTGCGCGAGCTCGCCCTGGTCGAAGCGCCCACCGAGGCGATCGGCACCTATCGCATCACCACTGGCCAGCGCGTCGGTCGCACGGCCAAGGCGGCGCTGATCAAGGGTGAGTGGGTGTTCTTGGAAGGCCCGAACGCGGCGCCGGTCGGTGCTCTGGTGGTCGAGATGACCAGCATGACCACCGCCGACGTCTACGTCACCAAGGGCAAGCCCAGCGCCGCCGCCGTCGCGGCGATCGGCAAGGGCCTGGAGTTCGTGGCCATCACCCACCCCAGCAGCATCTTCACCGGCCAGGACGCGACCTTCGAGGTGCTGTTCGACGGCAAGCCGGTCGCGGGCCAGGAGATCACCCTGAGCGCCGGCGACGACCGCTACGCCGACACCAAGATCGCCCCCAAGGCCCTCAAGAGCGACGCCAAGGGCCGCTTCACGGTCAAGGTCGAACGCTCGGGCGTCTACCAGATGCAGGCCCGCTACCGCGTGGCTCCCGCCGCCGAAGGGCAGGGCGGCCAGAGCCACACCTACTCGCTCACCTTCGAATCCCTGCGCTAAGGACCGCTATCCATGAAGACCCGTTCGATTTTCGTCGCCGCGATCCTGGCGATCTCGGCCTTGGCCACTGGCGCGGTGGCCGCCTCGCACGCCCGCGACACCTTCATCAAGGAACAGGATCAAAACGGCGACGGCGTCGTCACCAAGGAAGAGTTCGTCGCCACGCGCCAGATCCAGTTCGACCGTACAGATGCGGACAAGAACAGCTCGATGTCGCGCGAGGAATATGTCGGCGAGTTCAAGGCGCGCCTCGAAAAGAGGCTCGCGGCTTCGACCGAGACGCCCGAGAAGAAGGAGGAAGAGCGCGTGCGCCAGATGCGTCAGGCCGACGTGCGCTTCGGCGTGCTCGACAGCGACAAGAGCGGCGCGATCACGCCGGCCGAGTTCGCCTATACCGGCTGGGGCATGTTCATGACCCACGACAGCAACAAGGACGGCGTCGTCTCTGCCGTCGATCCGGTCAAGGAAGAGACCAACTAAGACCGCTGGAGGGAGGGACGCGACGTCGCGGCGCTTGGATTTACGGGCCGGGGTGGCTATCACCCCGTTCCAAAGGGCTTAAGGCCCAAGACATTTCGAAAGCCGATCCGATGAGCGACACCCCTCCCGACCGCCTGGCCACCAATCCCGACAGCCCCTTCTATGACGCCGAACTGCTGGAACGCGGCGTCGGCATCCGCTTCAAGGGCGTCGAGAAGACCAATGTCGACGAGTACTGCGTCAGCGAAGGCTGGGTGCGGGTGACCGCCGGCAAGACCCTCGATCGCAAGGGCAACCCGATGACGATCAAGCTGCAGGGCGAGGTCGTTCCCTACTTCCGCGACATCGCGGAATCCTGATCGTGCCCGCGCTGCGTCGCCTGATCGACCTGCCCGGCTTCGCCGACCTGGAGCACCGGGCGCTGCTGAAGCCGGCCTTCGCCGATCCCGAGGCGCGGCGCGAATATCCCGAGATCGACCAGCTGGCGCGCGACACCTTCGGCCTCACGGCCGACGAGGCCGCCGTCATTCCCGACCCCGAGGGCTGGGACGGCATCGACATCAAGTCGATGCGCGAGCAGGCCGACCAGTTCGAGCTGGAAGGCTGGGACGTCACCGACGACAGGCGCCGTCCGTTGCGCATCCTGGGCCATTTCAGCCATCCGTTGTGGCTGGCCCTGCGCGGCGTGGCCGGCAGCCTGCCGTTCCAGCCCGAGCCGGAAGAGACCGAGCACACGACCTCGTCGCTCGCCGCCGAGGCCAAGGCGTTCCAGCGCGATAAACGCTGAGGTCCGGCGCTAGCGCTTCTTGCCCAGCTCGGCGCCGATGTCCTTGATCGAGTTGCCGACCGAGCGCTGCGCCGCGATCAGTTGATCCTTGGTCACCCCCCAGCGCTTCATCCAGTATTCCACCTGGTGGCGCTCGCGCGGGTCCAGCCGGTCTTCGTCGCGAAAGTCGCGCTTGCCCTTGGGAATGCCCATGGTTCTTCTCCTGCGTTCCGCGCGGCCTATCGCGCGCGCCGGGCGTTGTCGAGGCGATGCTAAACCTCCAGCCTCCTCTGGGAAGGATGAATTGATGAGCGATCCGGATCTGGAAGCCATGGCCCATGACGAACTGTCTCGCGCCATGACCCTGAGCTGGCGCGATCTGTCCAAGGTGATCCCGTGGGGCGACACCTTCGAGGGGATCACGCCGGCGGGGCGCGACGTCGAGGTCGAGCGCAATTATCTGTGGGCCACCGAGACCGGCGGCGACATCCTGTGCGAGGTCGCCGTCTATGGCGGCCCGTCGCGCTACGACCAGGGCGCCAAGGTGCGCGGCGTGATTTCCCGCAAGGGTTAGAAACCTTCGCCGTGCAAGTGGTCGCCGGTTGCGTTAACCATAGGGCGCGCCATCATGGCGGACGCAGCCTGGGGAGGGGTCGGTGTACCAGTCAGAGTTTCCAGTCGACCAGCCCGTGCCGATCTTCGACCCGACCTTGCTGGTGGGTCTGGTGCTGGCCGCCCTGGTGATCGCGGCCATGGCTTTCGCGGCCGGCCGCCTGCTGGGCCGCAAGGACAAGAGCCAGAGCTACAAGGACGTTCCCAAGATCATCCACGACGCCATCAAGGCCAAGTGCGTGGCCGCGACCAGTGCGCCATCGGGAGAGCTGGTGTCCAAGACGCTGGAACTTGTCGAGGAAGTTCAACGTCGTATCGGCCCGGTCGTGCAGTTCGGCGGGCCCTGCGCCAAGGCCCTGAAGGGCCTGACCGAAGCGCTGAAGGGCGAACCGCCGGCCGACGAGAAGGACAAGCACGGCAAGGACGCCCACGGTCATGGTCACGGCCATGGCAAGGGCGGTCACGACGCGGGTCACAAGGCCGCCGATGATCATGGCGGCCACGGCGCGACGGCGCATGTGGGTCATGATCCGTCCTGCCATTGCGAGCGCTGCATGGCGCTGGTGCTGGAAACGGCCGCGCCGAATCTGACGATTCTGGGCCCGCGCATCGGCGGTCAGACCATAGTGGTCTCCAATCCGCCCAAGCCAGCCGAACCGGCCCACCATGAGGAGCCAGCGGAAAAGGTCTTGGATCACAAGGGCTTCTCGCAACAGGTCCGCATGGCTGTGGTCGAGTTTTCCGACTTCTGGAGCCGGGGCGACTGCCTGCTGGAGCTGGAGCGCTGCCAGTTGGCGCTGACCAAGACCGCACCTCTGCCCAAGCTGAAAATCGTCGCGTCGGACCACTGAAAGCGTCGGGCGCCGCAGGGGCGGGCGCGGGGCGCCTTCTATGCACAACCAACGGGCGAAACCCGAGGTTTCCGTGTACGATGGGGCTGGACGGTTGAGACGGTTACGCGTACCGCGCCACATCACGTAGCGTGGAACGAACCCGTCACGACCGGTTTGTTCTAGTAACGCGTAGGATTGGCGAAAAGGTCGTCCTCTAGATGGTGACCACGCCGTGGGAGGACGAAAGGAAACGGGTCATGACCGCAACGGTCTCTCCCCTGACGACTGCGCTGCCCGAAACGCCCGAGGAGGCGCTGAGTCTCGCCGATTATGTGCCCTACAAGCTGTCGACGGCGGCCGCTGCGGTCAGTCGTCTGATCGCCCGGGCCTATGAAGATCGCTTCGGCCTGACCATTCCGCAGTGGCGGCTGATGTCGGTGCTGGCCGAGGGCGGGCTTACCCAGAACGCCGCCGTGACGCGCACCGCCATGGACAAGGTCCGGGTCAGCCGCGCGGCCCAGGATCTGGTCGAGCGTCGTCTGGTCAATCGTACAACTGTGCGGGCCGATCGGCGCTCTCACCGCCTGGAGCTCACGGCCGCCGGCCGTCGGCTGTTTTCGGAGATCGCGCCTCTGGCCTTGGCCTACGAGGCTGCGCTGCTCTCCGGCTTGGCGCCCAGCGAGGTGGCGACCTTCAAGCGCCTCCTGGGCCGTCTGGAAGCGGCCGCCACCCAGCTGGCTGGCGGCGAGACTATGGTTCCCTGAAGTCTCGGGCGTGATGGACCGCGCGGGCGATTGCACGGGCGAGGCAGTCCGCGGCCGCCGATCCGATGCGCGAGATCTCGACCGGCCGGGTCGGTCCCGCGCCTAAGGCCGCTGCGCCTGACGCCAAGGCAAAGACCACGTCGCCGTCGAAGGCGGTGTGGGCCGGCCGAACGGCGCGGCCCATCCCGTCATGCGCCATCATCGCCACGCGTTTGGCCTCGGCCGTGGTGAGGTCGGCCGTCGTCGCGACCACAGCCAGGGTCGTGTTGGCCCCCGCGCGCAGCCGCCCGGCCGCGCCCAGCTTCGAGCCGTCGGGCAGGGGCTCGCTGGCCGAGACCGGGCCTGTGGGGAAGCGGCCTCCGAACTCGCCGTCGATCTCGAAGGGCCAGGCCCAGAAGGTCTCGCCGTCGGGCATGTAGACCGAGCCGACCGGGTTGGCGGCGACCAGGGCTCCGACCACCAGGCTGTCGCCCAGGTCGATCGAGGCCGAGCCCAGGCCGCCCTTGCTCAGCCCCGCCATGGCTCCGCGTCCGGCCCCGACCGCGCCCAGGGCGAAGTCCTCGCTGGCGGCGGCCACGGCGGCCATGCCCAGCGTGCGATAGGGCGGGTCCAGGCCCCAGGCCTTATCGCCGCCGTTGCTCAGATCGTGCAGCACCGCGCCGGGCACGATGGGGATGGCCGGCGTGCCCGACGTCATCCGCAGGCCGACGTCGGCGGCCGAGAGCGCGGCGACCACACCGTCGGCCGCCACCAGGCCAAACACCGATCCGCCCGACAGGCAGATGGCGTGGGCGCGGCTGAAATTGTTCTCGGGCGACAGGGTCTCGGTCTCGCGCACCCCGGGACCGCCGCCCCGGACGTCGACCGCAGCGCTCCAGCCTTCCGGGCACAGCACGACCGTCACGCCGGTGCGAACCGTCTCGTCCTGGACGCTGCCAACGGTCAGGCCCGGAATGTCGGTGATCAGGTTGCGGGGACCGGGGCGAGGCATGGCGAGAATCTCCTGTGCGCCGCGACCCTAAACCGGTCGCCTCGCCACTGGAATTCGCCGACGACGCCTGCTAGAGAGACCACCCTTCGTGAAAGCGAAGCCTGCGGGCGTGGTGAAACTGGTAGACGCGCCGGACTCAAAATCCGGTTCCGAAAGGAGTGTCGGTTCGACCCCGACCGCCCGCACCAACTCTTTCGATGATCTAGGGTTCGCCGATGAGCGCCCCTAGCGTCGAACGTGCCGTGTCCGCCGCCGTCCGAACCGCAGGGTCTGCCGCCAGAAGCGGTCCACCTTGTCGGCGAAATGGGGCAGGTAATAGTAGCAGTAGCTCCACAGCCCCACGATACACAGGCCGAGAAAGCCGGCGATGATGAGGTTCGGTGTCATGGCGGTTCTCGATGCGTCGATCTATCCTGGGTTGTGCTCGTCAAAGCACCTTATGGCAATGCTTCAGTGGTCCCGCAGGCGCTTAATCGGCGTTCTGGGCGCCGATTAAGCTTACGACACCTAAGCTCGCCGTCTTTCAGGCAGGCGGCCGCCGGGAATGAAGAGGCTTAACCGCTGGCGCGCTCCGGCCCCCGCGCGTCCAGCACCGAGCGGATCCGCGCGGCCAGCGCCGGCGGCTCGTAGGGCTTGTCGATCATCGGATATTCGTTGGCCCAGTCGGTGGCCTCGGCGCCGATATAGCCCGAGGTCAGCAGCACCTTTAGGTCAGGCTGTTCGCTCAGCGCCTTGCGCGCCAGCTCCAGACCGCTGACGCCGCCCGGCATGATCACGTCCGAGAACAGCAACTCGTAGGTTTGTGGTCCCTTGAGCCGCCGTAGGGCGCCGGCGGCGTTACGGGCGGTGGTCACGCGATAGCCGAGGCTCTTGAGCGTGTCGACCGCCAGAGCGAGCACGGCGGGGTCGTCCTCGACGACCAGGATGTGCTCGGAGCCCGCCGGTTCCGCACCGGCCGGCGAGGCTGCGACACGCTGCGTGTCGGGCTCCGGCGTGGTGGGCAGATGGATCTGGAAGATCGCGCCGCTGCCCGGCGGGCTGCGGACCGAAACATCGCCGCCGGACTGGCTGACGAAGCCATAGACCTGGGACAGGCCAAGGCCCGAGCCCTTGCCGACCTCCTTGGTGGTGAAGAACGGTTCGAAGATGCGTTCGGCGACTTCGGGCGGCATGCCCGAGCCGGTGTCGCGCACGATGATCAGGTTGCTGGGGCGGCCGGCCTCGTCATGGTCGGCACGGGTCTCGATGGTCACCGTGCCGCCGTTGGCCATGGCGTCGCGAGCGTTGACCGCCAGGTTGAGCAGAGCGCTTTCCAGCTGGGCGGGGTCGACATTGACCCACAGCGGCGTGTCGCCGATCTCGAGCTCGACGCTGACCGCGTCGCCCACCGCTTGTCGCAGCAGCGGGGAGAAGTTGCGGATCAGCTCGTTGAGGTCGACCGTCATCGGGTCCAGGCGCTGGCGTCGCGAGAAGGCCAGCAGCTGGCGGGTCAGGGCTCCGCCGCGTTCGGCCGCCTGCCGTATGGCCCGGATGTTGCGGGCCAGAGGATGATCGTCGCCGGTGCGGCGCTGGATCAGTTCGGCGTTGCCGAGGATCACGGTCAGCAGGTTGTTGAAGTCATGCGCCACGCCGCCGGTCAGCTGGCCGACGGCCTCCATCTTGCGGGCGTGGGCGAGGGCTTCTTCCAGCGCCCGCCGGTCGGTGTTGTCGAGCAGGGTGCCGAAGACCACCGGCTCCTCGTCGCCTTCCTGCGGCGCCAGCACGCCTTGGTCGATCAGGGAGCGATAGGAGCCGTCCTCGCACAGCCAGCGGAACTCGCAGGCATAGGAGCCGGTGCGCCGCGCCTCGGTCTGGGCCTTGATGACGATGTCGAGGTCGTCGGGATGCACCCGGCTGATGCCGAAATCTGCTTGGTCCAGAAAGCGCGAGGCCGGAAAACCCGTCAGCGCCAGGGCGTTCTCGCTCAACGACAGGGTGGTGTAGGGCGGGGCGGCCAGGCGGGAGTGGAAGACGATCGGCAAGGTGCGCAGGATCGCCTGCTGCCGTTCCTGGCTGGAGCGCAGGGATCGCTCGGCCACCAGCTTTTCGGCATGGATGCGGGCGTTCTCCTCCAGCAGCACGCGTCGGCTCTCGGACTGGCGCGCCAGCTCCAGCGTCTTCAGGTGCAGGTCGACCAGCACCTGCACCTTGGAGCGCAGGATGAAGGGGTCGACGGGCTTGAACACCACGTCGACGGCGCCGGCCGAATAGGCCTTGAAGATGTGCAGCTCGTCGCGGAACACCGCCGTCAGGAAGACGATAGGAACGTCGCGTGTGCGCCGCCTTTGGCGGATCAACGCGGCGGTCTCGTAACCGTCCATGCCGGGCATGTGCAGGTCCAGCAGGATCACCGCGTAGTCGTCGGTGAGCAGGCAGCGCAGGGCTTCCTCGCCCGATCGGGCCACGACCAGTTCCTGGCCCAGGGTCTCCAGCGCCTGGGTGGCGGCGAAGGCGTTCCGCTCATCGTCGTCGACGATCAGGATCCGCGTCCTAGGTCGGTCCTCGGGCGGCGGTTCGGGCGGGAACTGAACAGCGGGGGTGCTCATCTAGTGGACCAGGGTGTTCAGCGGCAGGATGTTATCGCTGGCGGCCTGCCGGGCGTCGGCGCGTTGCACCGAGACCCGCAGCACCGAGATCAGCTGGTCCAGGTCGACGGGCTTGGAGACGTAGTCGGACGCTCCGGCCTGGATGCACTTCTGGCGGTCGCCCTTCATGGCCTTGGCGGTGACCGCCACGACCGGCAGGTCGGCGAACCGGCCGCGCGAGCGGATCTCGCGGATGGTCTCGTAGCCGTCCATGTCGGGCATCATGATGTCGACCAGCACCATGTCGACCGACGGCATGCTGTCCAGCAGCTCCAGCCCCGCGCGGCCGCTCTCGGCGTAGCGCAGCTCGATGCCGTATTCCTCCAGGGCGCTGGCCAGGGAGAAGATGTTGCGGATGTCGTCGTCGATGACCACGGCGGTCCGCCCGGTGAGCACCACGTCGGCGTGTCGGCTCTGGACGATCATGGCCCGGGCGGAATCCGACAGCTTCTCGACCTGTTCGTGCAGCAGCAGGGCGGTATGGTCGACCAACTGGGCCGGCGTGCGGGCCAGGCGGACCAGGCCGCCGAACACCGCCAGCCTGAGGCGGCGATCATCCTCTGGCTCCAGTTCCTGAGGCGCGTAGATCACCGTCACGCCTGACGCGGCCCCCCGCTGCTTGAGGGTGTCGAGCGCCGGGCCGACCGGCCCCCCGCCCACGGTGATGACCAGGCAACCCAGCTCGCCGGTGAAGGCCTCCTCCGGCAGGACATCGAGATCGGCCTCGACCCGGATGGCGCCGAAGGCGTCGCGCAGGATTTCCTCGGCCCCGTCCTGGGCGCCGACGAGGATCGCGGTGCGATCGTCGTGGCTGGCCAGGCGCTTGACCTTGTCCAAGGTGGAGACGACGGACTCCTGCTCCACCGGTTTGCTGGTGAAGCCGAAGGCGCCCATCTTCAGGCCCAGGCCCCCGCGGTCGTCGGCGGAGATCACCTGCACCGGGATGTGGCGGGTGTCGGCCGTGCGCTTGAGCAGGTCCAACAAGGCCAGGCCGTCCATGTCGGGAAGGCCGACATCCAGCATGATGGCCTCGGGCGAGAAGCGGCGAGCCAGGGACGGCACAGTCGAGCCCTCGCCCGTGACCACGCCCTTGAAACCGTTGTCGCGGATCAGCGACAGCAGGATCGCCGCAAAGCGCGGGTCGTCCTCGACGATCAGCACGACGGGATCGCCAGGCGTGATCTGCTCGCGGTCGTCGACCACGGTCTCCAGCGGCTCGTACGACGGCGCGTCGGCGGTCGAGAACCGGAACGTGGCGGGCGGCGCCGGGCGGGAAGGGGCCACCGGCTGGGCCGCTGGGCTGAAGTTCAAGGGCAGATAGAGCGTGAAGGTGCTGCCCACGCCAGGCGTCGAGACGACCTTCAGCTCGCCGCCCAACAGGCGCGTGATCTCGCGGCTGATCGACAGACCAAGACCCGTGCCGCCGTACTTGCGGCTGGTGGTGCCGTCGGCCTGCTGGAAGGCCTCGAAGATGATCCGCTGCTTGTCCTCGGGGATGCCGATGCCGGTGTCCTCGACCGAGAAGGCCAGAACCTGGCCGGCCTTGTTGAGGTGGTCATTGCCCGACGCCCAGCCGGATTCGGCGCGCATCACCGACAGGCGGACCGAGCCGGCCTGGGTGAACTTGAAGGCGTTGGACAGCAGGTTCTTGATCACCTGCTGCAGGCGCTTGTCGTCGGTGTACATCGACTTGGGCAGGGCCGGGTCGATGTCGATGCCGAAGTCCAGGCGCTTGTCCTGCGCCAGCTGGGCGAAGGTGCGCTGGGTCTGGTCGCGCAGGCTGGTGAACGACATTTCGCCGATGTCGAGGGTGGTGGTGCCGGACTCGATCTTGGACAGGTCCAGGATGTCGTTGATTAGACCCAGCAGGTCGGCGCCGGCGCTGTGGATGTTCTTGGAGAACTCCACCTGCTTCTCGCTCAGATTGCCCTGAGCGTTCTCGCTGAGCATCTTGGACAGGATCAACAGGCTGTTGAGCGGCGTGCGCAGTTCGTGGCTCATATTGGCCAGGAACTCGGACTTGTACTTGGAGGTCAGGGCCAGCTGCTCGGCCTTTTCCTCCAGCGCGGCCTTGGCCTGTTCGACCTCGGTGTTCTTGGCTTCCACCTGCTTGTTCTGGGCCGACAGCAGCATGGCCTTGTCTTCGAGCTCGGCGTTGGTCTGCTGTAGTTCGTCCTGCTTGGAGCGCAGCAGCTCCTCGGATTGACGCAAGCTGGCGGCCTGTTGTTCGAGGCGGTCGTTGGTCTTCTTCAGCTCTTCCTGCTGCGCCTGCAGTTCGGAGGTCAGTAGCTGGGACTGCTCCAGCAGGCCTTCGGTCCGCATGTTGGCGGCGATGGTCGAAAGCACGATGCCGATGGATTCCATCAGCTGGTCGAGGAAGGCCTGCTGGGTCTCGTTGAAGGTTCCGAAGCTGGCCAGCTCGATCACAGCCTTCAGCTCGCCTTCGAACAGGGCCGGCAGGACGATGATGTTGCGCGGCGCGCTTTCGCCCAGGCCCGAGCTGATCTTGACGTAGTCCTTGGGCACGTTGGTCAGGAGGATGCGCTCCTTCTCCGCCGCGCACTGGCCGATCAGGCCCTCACGCAGGCGCAGCCTGGCCGAAGGCGGCTTGCGCTCGTTGGCGGCATAGGCGGCCGCCAGGCTCAGCATCGGATTGCCGGCGTCGTCGGTGTCGGAGACGTAGAAGACGCCGTGCTGGGCGTTGATCAGCGGAGCCAGCTCCGACAGCACCAGGTTCGACACCGTCGACAGGTCGCGTTCGCCCTGCAGCATGCGGCTGAACCGGGCCAGGTTCGTCTTCAGCCAGTCCTGCTCGGTGTTCTTGAGGGTCTGATCCTTCAGATTGCGGATCATCTCGTTGATGTTGTCCTTCAGCGCCGCGACTTCGCCGGAGGCTTCCACGGTGATCGACCGCGTCAGGTCGCCCTTGGTCACGGCGGTGGACACCTCGGCGATGGCGCGGACCTGGGTGGTCAGGTTGGCGGCCAGTTCGTTGACGTTGTCGGTCAGGTCGCGCCAGAGGCCGGCGGCGCCGGGCACCCGCGCCTGGCCGCCCAGCTTGCCTTCCGACCCCACTTCGCGGGCCACGTTGGTCACCTGGTCGGCGAAGGTGGCCAGGGTCTCGATCATGCCGTTGATGGTGTCGGCCAGCGAAGCGATCTCGCCCTTGGCGTCCAGGGTCAGTTTGCGCTTGAGGTTGCCCTGCGCGACCGAAGTCACGACGTCGGCGATGTTCCGCACCTGGCCGGTCAGGTTGGCGGCCATCATGTTGACGTTGTCGGTGAGGTCCTTCCAGGTGCCGGCCACGCCGGGCACCTGGGCCTGGCCGCCCAGCTTGCCCTCGGTGCCGACTTCACGCGCCACACGGGTCACTTCAGAGGCGAAGCCGTTCAGTTGGTCGACCATGACGTTGATGGTCGACTTCAGCTCCAGGATCTCGCCCTTCACGTCGACGGTGATCTTCTTGGACAGATCGCCCTTGGCGACGGCGGTGGTGACGTCGGCGATGTTGCGGACCTGGCCGGTCAGGTTGGCGGCCATGAAGTTGACGTTGTCGGTGAGGTCCTTCCAGGTGCCGGCGACGCCCTTGACCTGGGCCTGGCCGCCCAGCTTGCCCTCGGTGCCGACTTCCCGCGCCACGCGGGTCACCTCCGACGAGAACGAGTTCAGCTGGTCCACCATGACGTTGATGGTGTTCTTCAGCTCGAGGATCTCGCCCTTCACGTCGACGGTGATCTTCTTGGACAGATCGCCCATGGCGACGGCGGTGGTGACCTCGGCGATGTTCCGGACCTGGCCGGTCAGGTTGCCGGCCATGAAGTTGACGTTGTCGGTCAGCTCCTTCCAGGTGCCTGCGACGCCCTTGACCTGGGCCTGACCGCCCAGCTTGCCCTCGGTGCCGACTTCGCGCGCCACGCGGGTCACTTCCGAGGCGAAACCGTTCAGCTGGTCGACCATGACGTTGATGGTGTTCTTCAGCTCGAGGATTTCGCCGCGCACGTCGACGGTGATCTTCTTGGAGAGGTCGCCGTTGGCGACGGCGGTGGTGACCTCGGCGATGTTGCGGACCTGGCCGGTCAGGTTGGCGGCCATGAAGTTGACGTTGTCGGTGAGGTCCTTCCAGGTGCCGGCCACGCCCTTGACCTGGGCCTGGCCGCCAAGTTTGCCCTCGGTGCCGACTTCCCGCGCCACGCGGGTCACTTCCGACGAGAATGAGTTCAGCTGATCGACCATCGTGTTGATGGTGTTCTTCAGCTCCAGGATTTCGCCGCGCACATCGACGGTGATCTTCTTGGACAGATCGCCCATGGCGACGGCGGTGGTCACCTCGGCGATGTTGCGGACCTGACCGGTCAGGTTGCCGGCCATCAGGTTGACGTTGTCGGTCAGCTCCTTCCAGGTGCCGCCGACGCCGGTGACATTGGCCTGGCCGCCCAGCTTGCCTTCCGTACCCACTTCGCGAGCCACGCGGGTCACTTCCGAGGCGAAGGCGTTCAGCTGATCGACCATGACGTTGATGGTCGACTTCAGCTCCAGGATCTCGCCCTTCACGTCGACGGTGATCTTCTTGGACAGATCGCCCATGGCGACGGCGGTGGTGACCTCGGCGATGTTGCGGACCTGGCCGGTCAGGTTGGCGGCCATCAGGTTGACGTTGTCGGTGAGGTCCTTCCAGGTGCCGCCGACGCCTTCCACGCGCGCCTGACCGCCCAGCTTGCCTTCGGTGCCGACTTCCCGCGCCACGCGGGTCACTTCCGAGGCGAAGGCGTTGAGCTGGTCCACCATGACGTTGATGGTGTCCTTCAGCTCGAGGATTTCGCCGCGCACGTCGACGGTGATCTTCTTGGACAGGTCGCCCCGCGCCACGGCGGTGGTGACCTCGGCGATGTTGCGGACCTGGCCGGTCAGGTTGCCGGCCATCAGGTTGACGTTGTCGGTCAGCTCCTTCCAGGTGCCGGCCACGCCCTTGACGTTGGCCTGACCGCCCAGCTTGCCTTCGGTGCCGACTTCACGGGCCACGCGGGTGACTTCGGAGGCGAAGGAGTTCAGCTGATCCACCATGGTGTTGATGGTGTTCTTCAGCTCCAGCACCTCGCCCTTTACGTCGACGGTGATCTTGCGGCTCAAGTCCCCGTTGGCGACGGCGGTGGTCACTTCGGCGATGTTGCGGACTTGGCCGGTCAGGTTGGCGGCCATCAGGTTGACGTTATCGGTGAGGTCCTTCCAGGCGCCGGCCACGCCGGTGACCCTAGCCTGACCGCCCAGCTTGCCCTCGGTGCCGACTTCCCGCGCCACGCGGGTGACTTCCGACACGAACGAGCCCAGCTGGCCCACCATGGTGTTGACGACCCGGCCGATGCGCAGGAACTCGCCGCGCAGGGGGCGGTCCTCGTTCTCCAGGTCCATGGTCTGGCTAAGATCGCCCTTGGCCACGGCGCCGATCACGCGGGCCATTTCGGCGGTCGGGTGGACCATGTCGGTGATCAGGGTGTTGACCGCCTCGACGCTGGCCGCCCACGAGCCCATGGCGCCAGGCAGGCGCGCGCGCTGGGTGATCTTGCCCTGCTTGCCAACGACATCGCCGAGGCGTTCGAACTCTTTCGAGATTCGATCGTTCAGATCCACGGCGTCGTTGAACGCTTCGGCAAGTTCGCCATCCAGGCCGCTGAGGTCGGTCGGGAGCCGGACGGAGAAGTCGCCGCGTCGGAAGGCGCGGAGCGCTGCGAGAAGCTGGTGGTTGTTGAGGCCCCGGGTCTCGGGTTGAAGCTCTGCCGTCAGCATTAAACGCTCCCATCGCCGGAGGCGAAACGATCATGGGAGCAGTGTTCCGGATGACGCCTAGAACTCTAAAGCTCGACCTGACGCATCACGCCTAAAGCCGAACACCCCCCAAACTTGACCGATAACGCGCGCCCCTCGAAATGGGTTCCACGGCGAAAGCTTGGCAATTTGCGAATTCGACGGCGTTGCGATCGAGGGGAACAGGCGTGTTCGCCGATGGTTTTCTAGTGAGCGAACAAGGGAGAAAAGCCATGTCCAAGTCCCCGCCGATCCCGCCGGAACAACGCGCCTTCAAGGGCGCCAAGCCCGACATCGAGGGTGATCACGCCGATCGCCGCGACGCCAAGACCGGCCTGCAGTCGGGCGAACCCGGCGACGCCGACGCCAATCTCGACAGCCAGGGCCGGTTCGGCAACCTGCGCCAGAACACCACCCATTCCGGCAACGTGCAGGATCGCTAGAGCTTCAATTCGGCGATGACCTCGGCCGCCTCGGTGAAAGCCGTGTTGGCGGCCGGGACGCCGGCATAGATCGCCGTCTGCATCAGGACCTCCTTGAGTTCGTCCTGGGTGAAGCCGCCCTGTTCCAGGCCGGCCTTCACGTGCAGGCGGAACTCTTCCCAACGCGCCAGCGAGGCGCAGATGGCCAGCACCAGCAGCCGCCGCGTGCGATGATCCAGGCCGGGCCGGCCCCATATTTCGTTCCAGGCATACTTGGTGATCATCGCTTGGTAGTCGGCGGTGAAGGCTGTGCGCTTGGCCAGCGAGCGATCCACCCAGGCGTCGCCGAGCACCTTGCGCCGGTTCTTGAGACCCGCCTCGAACAGCACGTCGTTGGCCTCGCGGATGGCTGTACCGCCCAGCACTTCAGCCAGGAAACCACGCACCGCGCCAGCGAAAGCCGCGGGAGCCTCCAGGCTGGGCAGGTGGGCGCCATCGACTTCGAGGTGACACGAGCCTGGAACCGCGGCGACGATGCGCTCGGCGTGGCCCTCGAAGGGCGTCGCGACGTCCTTGGCTCCGGTCAGCACAAGAGTCGGGGCGGTGATGTCTGGCAGACGCTCCAGCAGGGCCATGTCGCGGATCGCCGCGCCGCAGCCGCAATAGCCGTCGGGGTTTTGGGTCAGCATGCCCGCGCGGACGGTCTCGACGATCTCGGGATGCTGCACGCGGAAGCCGTCGGAAAAGAAGCGACCCAGCACGGCGTCTACGATGGCGCCGAGGCCTTCAGCGCGGATCAGGGTAAGGCGTTGCTCCCAGACGCTGGGATCCATGGCGGGCGAGGTGCAGGCCAGCACCAGGGCTGTCACCCGCTCTGGCGCCCTCGGGGCCAGGGCCATTGCGATCATCGCGCCCAGCGAGGTGCCGCAGATCGCTGCCTTGGCGACACCCGCCGCGTCCATCACTGCCAACACGTCGTCGGCCAGCATGTCGAGGCTGTAGTCGCCGGCCGGCGCGTCAGACGCTCCATGGCCGCGCGTGTCGATGCGCAATACGCGGAAGTCCGGCGTCAGAAGCGGCACGACAGGCTCATAGAGCGACATGTCCGTGCCGATCGAGGTCAGCAAGACCAGCGCCGGCTTGTCGGCTGCGCCATAGGCCCGCCAATAGATGCGGGCGCCGTGCGAGACTGCGAAGGGCATCAGCGGTCCTTTCTGTAAGCGGCGAGGGCCCGGGCGACCAGGGCCTCGGACTCGCCCGTGTCGGTCCCGACATCGGCGGCAACGAGGTTGGCGGCCATGCGGCCAGTATCGACCTCCAGCCCTTCGATCACGGGCGCGATCGCCGCCAGGGCGCCATGGGCCAGTTGGAAGAGCTCGGCCAGTATCGGGCCCTCGGCCTGCCAGCCGCCCAGGCCGCGCTCGTGCTGTTGGGGCAGGGCGGCGATGATGGTGGCGGCCAGGTGCGGCGCGCGGATGGCGGCCGACAGGGCGACCTGGCAGCCGGTTGGATTGCGCTTGTGGGCCATGGCTGATGAGCCGCCGCGACCGACGACCTTGGGTTCGAAGGCTTCGCCGACCTCGATCTGGGCCAGCAGGGCGATGTCGGCGGCGATCTTTCCGACAGCGCCGACCAGGATGGCCAAGGCGGAGGCCAGGCCCGCCAGGCCTTGGCGCTGGGCGTGCCAGGGCAATGGTGGCGAGGGCAATTCCAGTCGCGCGGCCAGGTTTTCGGCGACGTCGATCGCCTTGCCGCCGAGACCCGCCAACGACCCGGTCGCGCCTCCAAATTGCAGCTGGATCGCTTCAGCGGCTTCGCGCTCGAACCGTGTGCGGGCGCCGTCGACACCGCCCAGCCATCCGGCAATCTTCAGGCCGAAGGTGATCGGCAGTGCGGCCTGCAGCAGGGTGCGGCCCAGCATCGGGGTGGCCGCGTGGCGCTCGGCCAGCGCCGCCAGCGCCTCGACCAGGCGGCGAGTGTCTCGACGGATCAACGCCGCGCCGTCGCGGGCCTGCAGCATCAAGGCGGTGTCGGCCAGATCTTGGCTGGTCGCCCCCTTGTGCAGCAGTGGCGCGATCTCGGCCGGCAGCCGTTGGCGCAACAGGGCGACCAGCGGGATCGCCAGGGTGCCGGCATGGGCGGCGGCTTCGGCCAGGTCGGTGATGTCGGGAAGCTCGACGCAGGCGGCGGCGATGGCCTGGGCGTCGTCCGCGCCGATCAGGCCGGCGTCGGCCTGGGCCAAGGCCAGCTGCGCCTCGAACCGCAGGGCCGCGCGCAGCAGGGCCTCGTCGCCGAACGCCGCCAGCATGTCTGGGGTCGAGGCCGGTCGGTCGCGCAGCAGGGATGACAAGTCGGCCGACTCCATTCGAGCGTCAGATGTCGAAGAAGACGGTTTCGCGCTCGCCTTGCAAGACGATGTCGAAGCGCCAGACCTCGCCGACCGGCTTGGCTATCAGGGTTTCGCGCCGCTCGGCGGGAACCAGGGCCAGGATCGGGTCGCCGGCGTTCGCGGCTTCGTCATCGAAATAGGCCCGGGTGGCCAGGCGCTTGATCAGTCCGCGCCCGAACACGCCGACCGCGATGTGCGGCGCCTGCTCGTCATCCACCCGGCCCGGGCGAACGGTGCGGAAGCGGTAGATCCCGTCCTCGCTGGTGGACGAGCGTCCAAAGCCGATGAAGCCGGTGTTACTGGAGCCGTCGGCGTAGCGGCCGGTCGCGTCGGCCTGCCAGATCTCGATCATGGCGTCCGGTACGGGCTGGCCGGCGCCGTCCGTCACCAGGCCTTCCACGGTGATGATCTCGCCCGAGACCTCGCCCTTCGAGGACGGCGTGTTCAGCACGTAGTTGGCGTCGGGAAAAAGCTCCGTCCGCGCGCCGATGTCGCTGTCGCCCACCAGGTCGGCGCAGCCCTTCCAGGGCAGGCCGTAATGGAAGAACGGGCCGACGGTCTGCGAAGGCGTCTGGCCGAACAGGCCAGGGTCCTGGTTGTCCTGACGCGGGGCGGGATTGATCTGCTTAGTGGTCATGATCATCCTCGAACGGGGTCGCGTCGCGGCCGCGCAGCACCACGTCGAACAGATAGCCCAGGGCCCAGTTGGGCCGGGTGGTCTCGATGTCGAACCGCGAGACCATCCGTTGGCGGAAGGGCAGGGGCACGGCGTTGGCGATCGGGTCGATCTCGATCAGCGGGTCGTCGGGGAAGTACATCTGGGTGACCAGCCGCGTGGCGAAGGCCGGACCCAACAGCGACAGGTGGATGTGGGCCGGCCGCCAGGCGTTGTGGTGGTTGCCCCACGGATAGGCCCCGGGACGGATGCTGACGAACTGGTAGCGGCCCTCGGCGTCGGTGATCACCCGGCCCGCGCCGGTGAAGTTGGGATCGTGCGGGGCGTCCCACTGGTCCTTCTGGTGGATGTAGCGGCCGGCGGCGTTGGCCTGCCAGATCTCCATCACCGTGTTGGGCACGGGGCGGCCGTCCTCGTCGAGCACACGGCCCGAGACGACGATCCGTTGGCCCTGAGGCATGGCGCCATGCTGGGTCGTCAGGTCGGCCAGCGCGCCGCCCATCAGCCGGTCCCAGGCGTTCACAGGACCGGTGGTCTCGGTGATCGTGTGCGGGATCTTGACCAGCGGCTGACGCGGCGAGCGCGGCACGGTCGAGCCGTAGGCCGGATAGAGCGACGGCGGCTGGCCCGCGTCCTCGCGAGTGTAGCCGGTCATGCGAACGCTCCGGCGTCGAAGTCGGCCTCGGTCTTGGCCTTCACCTCGTCCAACGTCACGCCCGGCGCCAGTTCGATCAAGGTCAAGCCGCCCTCCTTCCGGTCCAGGTCAAAGACGCAGAGGTCGGTGATCACCATGTCGACGCAGCGCGCGCCGGTCAGGGGCAGGGCGCAGCGCTTGAGGACCTTGCTCTCGCCGGCCTTGTTGGCGTGGTCCATGACCACGATCACGCGCTTGACGCCGGCCACGAGGTCCATGGCTCCGCCCATGCCCTTCACCATCTTGCCGGGGATGGTCCAGTTGGCGATGTCGCCGTTCTGGGCCACTTCCATCGCGCCCAGTACCGTTAGGTCGACGTGGCCGCCGCGGATCATCGCGAAGCTCTGGGCGCTGTCGAAGAAACTGGAGGTCGCCAGTTTGGTGATGGTCTGCTTGCCGGCGTTGATCAGGTCCGGATCGGCCTCGCCCTCATAGGGAAAGGGGCCCATGCCCAGCATGCCGTTCTCCGACTGCAGGGTGACGTGGACCCCGTCGGGAATGTGGTTGGCCACCAGGGTCGGGATGCCGATGCCCAGGTTCACGTAGAAGCCGTCCTGCAGCTCACGGGCGGCGCGCGCCGCCATCTCGTCGCGGGTCCAGGCCATCAGACAGTCTCCCTCGGACGGGTCGTGAGCTTCTCGATGCGCTTCTCGTTGATCGTCGAGAGGATGATGCGATCCACGTAGATGCCGGGCGTGTGGATGCTGTTGGCGTCCAGTTCTCCGGCCTCAACGATCTCCTCGACTTCCACAATGGTGAGCTTGCCGGCCGTGGCCATCACCGGGTTGAAGTTGCGGGCGGTCATCCGGAACATCAGGTTGCCCTCGGGATCGGCCTTCCAGGCTTTGACAATGGCGACGTCGGCGCGCAGCCAGGTCTCGCGCACATAGTCTTCGCCCTCGAAGGCCTCGACCGGCTTGCCCTCGGCCACCACGGTGCCCACGCCGGTCTTGGTGTAGAAGGCCGGGATGCCCGCGCCGCCGGCGCGGATGCGCTCGGCCAGGGTGCCCTGCGGGTTCAGCTCCAGCTCCAGCTGGCCCGACAGATAGAGCTGCTCGAACAGCTTGTTCTCGCCGACATAGCTGGAGATCATCTTCTTGATCTGGCCGTTGTTGAGCAGCATCCAAAGCCCAAAGCCGTCGGCCCCGCAGTTGTTGCTGATCACGGTCAGGCCCTTGACGCCCGTGTCCTTGAGGGCGGGGATTAGGGTCTCGGGATTGCCCGACAGGCCAAAGCCGCCGGACATCAGGGTCATGCCGTCGAAGACGACGCCCTCCAGCGCCGCTGCGGCGCTCGGATAGATCTTGCTCTTCATGTCTAACTCCAGGGCCTCCTTAGACGAGCGGAAGGCCGACATAGTTTTCGGCCAGCGTCACCTGGGCGGCGCGCGAGCCCTTGATGTAGGCCAGTTCGGCCACCTGCATCTTGCGATCGAAACCGTCGCGGTCGGGAAAGCGGTGGGTCAGGCTGGTGAACCACCACGAGAAACGCTCGGCCTTCCACACCCGGGCCAGCGCGCGGGCCGAATAGCCGTCGATCCCGGCGTCCGAGCCTTCCTGATAGTGCTCGATCAGGGCTTCGGACAACATGACCACGTCTGAGACCGCCAGGTTCATGCCCTTGGCTCCGGTGGGCGGTACGATGTGGGCGGCGTCGCCGGCCAGGAACAGGCGGCCATGGCGCATGGGCTCGGTGACGAAGCTGCGGAGGGGGGCGATCGACTTCTCGAACGACGGACCACGCGTCACCTTGGCGGCGGCTTCGGGACCCAGGCGCAGGCACAGCTCGTCCCAGAACCGCGCGTCGCTCCAGTCCTCGATCTTCTCGTCCAGGCCGCACTGGATGTAGTAGCGGCTGCGGGTCGGCGAGCGCATCGAGGCCAGGGCGAAGCCGCGCTCGTGGTTGGCGTAGATCAGTTCGTGGTCGCAGGGCGGCACCTCGGCCAGGATGCCCAGCCAGCCGAACGGATAGACCCGCTCGAAGGTCTTGAGCACGTCGGCGGGGATCGAGGCGCGACTGACGCCGTGATAGCCGTCGCAGCCCACCACGAAGTCGCAGTCCAGTCGCCGCTCGACGCCGTACTGGCGCCAGGTCACGCTGGGTCTGTCGCCGGCGATGTCGTGCAGGGCGACGTCCTCGGCGTCGAAGATGATCTGCACGCCGCGCAGTTCGGCGGCGTCGAACAGGTCCTTCATCACCTCCTGCTGGCCGTAGACCATGACGGTCGAACCGCCGGTCAGGTCGGCCATGTCGATGCGGAACACCTCGCCGTCGCTGGCCAGGTTGGTGCCGCCGTGCACCAGGCCCTCGCGACGCATTCGTTCGCCCAGGCCCAGGCTTTCCATCAGGTCGACCGTGACCTGCTCCAGCACGCCGGCGCGCACGCGGCCCTCGACATAGGCGCGGTCCCTGCGCTCCAGGATGACGGCGTCGACGCCAGCGCGTTTGAGAAGGTGGCCGAGGAAAAGGCCGGCCGGGCCCGCGCCGATGATGGCGACCTGGGTGCGCAAATGAAGGCCTCCGCCCTGCGTCGCCTGTCGCGACTTGAGGCCAGACTGATCCTGTCCGCCGTTGATTGGGATGGACAGAGCATCACAAAAGTTGGACTTTTCTCTCGGCCGGAATGTCCGGTCTGGAGATCTGTATTTGGGTCAAAAAGCTGTCATTCCGAGCTTTTTCCTGTTCGGGGAGCCGCTGAAGACGGTCGAAGGCAAGTTCCTGCATCTGGAGGACTTGGACGATCGCTCGCGCCCCAACGACTGGAACATCCGCGCCCACGCCCACGCCGACCTCAACCACGTCTTTCACATCACCGCCGGCGCGGGGGTGATGCATGTCGAGGCCCAGACCATCGCCTTTGCCGCGCCGTGCCTCTTGCTGGTGCCGGCGGGCGCGGTGCACGGCTTCGTCTATGAGGCCGACACCTCCGGTTCGGTGCTGACCATCGCCGACAGCTATCTGCGCGACCTGACCGGGCGCGAGCCGGCCTTCGCGGGCCTCTTCCGCGCGCCGTGCCAGTTGCCGCTGGGCGTCGATTCGCGGGTCGAGGCCGCTCTGGCGGGCCTGTCGCGCGAGCTGGTCTGGACCGCGCCAGGCCACGCCGCCGCCGTCGAGGCGCACCTGCTGTCGATCCTGGTCGAGAGCCTGCGTCTGTTGGTCCAGGCCCGCGCCGCCAGCCCCGCCGTGCAGGGCGCCCAGGCCACTCTGGTGGCCCGCTTTCGGGAGCTGGTCGAAGCCCATTTCCGCGCCGGTCTGTCGCTGGAGGACTATGCCGACCGCTTGGGCGTCACCGTGACCCGTCTGCGCGGCGCCTGCCTGAAGGTCGCCGCCGCGCCGCCGCTGCGCCTGGTTCACGACCGCATGTTGCTCGAGGCCAAGCGGGCCCTGATCTATTCGAACATGACCGTCGCCGAGGTCGCCTATCACCTCGGCTTCGAGGATCCAGCCTATTTCTCGCGCTTCTTCGCCAAGGCCGAGGGCCGCTCGCCGCGCGCGTTTCGGGCGGCCCGCGAGGACCTGGCCGAGGCGCGCTAGCGGGCGCGCCCATCGTCAAGGATCGCTCATCGGCGCCTTCAGGCCTTCCAATTGGCTTGGCGCGCGAGGTCGCGCTCTAAAGGTCCGGGGCCGAACCGGCGGGCAGGGCGGGGCGAGAACAGTGACGTCGCCTAATATTGGGGCGTTCATGCGACTGATCGGTCTCATGCCGGGCAGTCGACCGCCCATGGCCTTCCTCCAGGTCTTTCCGAGGCGGCCCACCGCCGGAAATCGGCGTCTCATCCATCGTCAGTCATAGGACAAACGGATCTCGCCCGACCTCCCCGTCGGAGCGAGACCAAGAGGGGATAGTCATGAAGATCGATCCGAAGACCCTGTCGCGCGGCCTCAGGCGGGCGCTCCTGTCGGCGACAATCCTGGCCGCGGCCACGCCCGCCCTGGCCCGTCAGGCCGCGCCGGCCAATGAAGTCGACCTGGTGGTCGTCACCGGCAAGCGGGTGTCGGAGGCCAGCGTCGCCATCGGCACCGACCAGGCCACAGCGACGGTGTCGATCACCCGCGAGGCGCTGCTGTCGGCCCCCGCCGGCGTCACCGGCCTGAAGATGCTGGAGAGCCTGCCGGGCTTCAACGTCCAGGCCAACGACGCTCTGGGCATGTACGAGTTCGGCAACTCGGTCTCGGTGCGGGCCTTCAACTTCCAGCAGATCGGCTTCCTGCTCGACGACATTCCTATGGGCCGCAGCGACCAGTTCGGCGGCAGCCCGATCTATCGCTATGTCGACAACGAAAACCTGCTGCGCGTCACGGCCTCGGCCGGCGCCGGCGACGTGGCCCTGCCCAGCTATGCGTCGCTGGGCCCGATCGTCGACTACTTCACCCAGGCCCCCAGCCAGACCGCCGGCGGATCGGCCAGCTACACGCGCGGCAGCGATGAGCTCAAGCGCACCTTCCTGCGGCTGGAGAGCGGCAAGGTCGGTCCGTTCTCGGGCTATGTCAGCGGCTCTTGGATCAAGGGCGACCTGTGGCGCGGCCCGGGCACGATCGATCGCAAGCACTATGAGGGCAAGTTGCGCTGGGACATCGGACCGGCGTCCAGCCTGACCTTCCAGACCGTGCACAACGACTATTTCGACTATGACAGCCCGTCGATCACCAAGGCCCAGTACAACGGCTCGGCTGGCGACATCTTCGGCCGCTCGGGCCGCGACTTCGCCTATCTGGGTTACGTGCCGGTTCCCGGCGCGGTGGGCTCTGCGGCGACGGCGACCTCGCTTCCGCAGGCCGTCGCAGGCGTTCCGTACTCCAACGCCAACTACAACCAGTACTACAAGTTTGCGGTCAACAAGCGGAAGGACCACCTCTACGGCCTGACCTTCAAGACCGCGATCGGCGAGAACATCAATGTCTCGTCCACGGCCTATTACGAAGACAAGGGCGGCTATGGCGTCTCGCCCGAGGCCTACGCCACCTCGCTGGCCAGCTATAACGCCGAGCGCCTGATCGTGGCCGGGCTGACGGCGCCCAAGGGCCTGCAGTACGGCCTGTCGGGCGTCGACGGCAAGCGCAAGGGGATCACCGCCAAGGGCGAGTGGTTCATCGGCTTCAACACGGTCGAGGCCGGCGTCTGGCTGGAGGACGACGACTATCACCGCACCCAGGCCCGCTATAACGTCGAGAACGGCAATCCGGACGGTACTCCGCTGCTGAACGAGCCCGTCCACCTGCAGCGCAACTACACCTCGACCCGCCAGACGACGCAGTTCTTCCTGAAGGACACGCTGAAGCTGCTGGACGACAACCTGAAGCTCGAACTGGGCTTCAAGACGCTGGACGTCGACTACGAGATCAGCGGCTATCGCAATCCGGCCGATTACATCGCCAGCCGCCAGCCGACGATCAAGATCAACTGGTCCGACAGCTTCCTGCCGCAGGTGGGACTGGTCTATTCGCTGGGCGCGCGCGACCAGATCTTCGCATCCTATTCGGAAAACATGGCCCTGCCGCGCGGCGCGGACGACGTGCTGTCAGCCGCCAGCCCCACCGTGGCGCCGCCTAAGGCCGAGACCTCGACCAATCTCGAACTGGGCTACCGCACCAACCGCCCGACCTTCAACGCCTCGTTCGTCGTCTACAAGACCGAGTTCAAGAACCGCCTGCAGCAATTCAACACCATCGTGCCGGGCAGCACGACGGTGGAAAGCTTCTTCCAGAACGTGGGGGCGGTGAAGGCGTCCGGGGCCGAGTTCAGCGGCCAGTGGAAGCCCGAGCTGCTGGGCGGCAAGATCTATTTCAACACCAACCTGTCGTACAACAAGTCGGAATTCCAGGACGACATCGCCGCCTATCGCGCCAGCGCCACGGCGGCTCCGATCGTGCTGGCGATCAAGGGCAAGGTGGTGCCCGACTTCCCCGAATGGATCTTCCAGGGCGGCGTCACGGTCGAGCCGACCGACGGCTTGGTCTTCAACCTGTCGGGCCGCCTGATCGACGACCGCTTCACCAACTTCGTCAATACGGAGAAGGCCGGCGGCTACATGATCTGGAACGCCTATGTCGACATGGGCGACGGCTTCGCCGCCGGGCCGTTCGAGCAGATCAAGGCGCGGGTCAATGTCGATAACATCTTCGACACCGACTACCTGGGCACGATCGGGACGACGGTGAACACCGCCGCCACCTTCCGTCCGGGCTCGCACCGCACGATCCAGTTCACGCTGTCAGCGGACTTCTAAGGCCGACTAGAACTGAGGCCGCTCGCGTTCCGCCGGAGCGCGGGCGGCTTCCACATCGCGGATCAGGTCGGCCAGCAGGGCGCGGCCCTTGACCCACTGACCATGGCCGGACGCCACGTTGATGTGGCCGGCGCGGCCCAGGTCCACGAACTTCGACCCCCATCCCCGCGCGAAGGCCTCGGCCCGCTCGATCGCGACATAGGGGTCGTCGCGGCTGGCCACGACCAGGCTGGGATAGGGCAGGCGCAGGCGCGGGATCGGCGAAAAGCCGGTCAACAGGCGACCCGCCGGACCCTCGCGATTGACGTCGGCCGGCGCGACCATCAGGGCCCCGCCGATGCCGCGCCCGCCGGTGATCTGGGTCAGGTGCGCGACCAGGGCGCAGCCGAGACTATGGGCCACCAGGATCGCGCCCGGCCGCCGACGCACCGCCTCGGCCAGGCTGATGGTCCAGTCGCCGAGCGCCGGGCGCTCCCAGTCGGTCTGGTCCACCCGTTCCGCGGTCGGGATCGCGCGCTCCCAATGGCTCTGCCAGTGATCCGGTTCGGAATTGTACAGGCCCGGCACGATCAGGATCGGCGGGCCGTCGGCGTCGCGGCCGGCCGATCGGGACGGTTCGGGGAAAGGCTCTGAACGGATCATGGCGAAAGACTCGGAGGGATCGGCCGTAGGGCGACCAAAACCCGCTCCGAGCGATCCGTTCAAATCAGATCAACTTAGTAGGAATATAGAGAAGCTGAAGCCGCCGATCACTCGATGGTCGGATCGCCACGGTGCAGCGGATCGGGCAGGGGCTCCCCGGCCTTCACGAACTGCAGCGACACAGAATTGATGCAGTAGCGCAGGCGCGTCGGGGCCGGGCCGTCGGGGAAGACGTGGCCCTGGTGGCTGTCGCAGCGACCGCAGCGGGTCTCGATACGGACCATGCCGTACGAGGTGTCCTTGATCGCCTTGACGTGGCTCTCGTCGAACGGGGCGTAGAAGCTGGGCCAACCCGTGCCGCTCTCGAACTTGGTCTGATGGCGAAACAGCGGCAGGCCGCACAGCCGGCAGCAATAGACGCCGGGGTTCTTCTCGCCCAGCAGGCCGCCGCAGAACGGGGCCTCGGTGCCGTGATGCAGAAGGACGCGGGCTTCTTCGGCCGTCAGGTCGGCCTCCAGGCGTTCGCGTTCGGCCTCGTTGGGCGCGGTGAGGTCGAAACCGGTGGTCGAGCGGGTGGCGATATCGGTCATGGACGACAATGTAGGATGGCCGGAGCCAATCCGGTAGACCGGACGCTTAGAGTCGCAAAACCTTCGTCCCTCAGGGAGCCTCCCATGACCGTCGCCGTCGCCTTCTTCCAGCCGGGCTGGGCCGACTGGGAGGCCGGCTCTGTCCTGGCCCTGCTACGCGAGCACCTGGGCGTCCAGATCGAGATCGCCACGCCGGACGGCGAGCCGCAGACCTCGATCGGCGGCGTGCTGGCGGCTGCCGACTACAAGTTCGGCGATCCGGTGCTGTCGGACGCCGACGTCTTCCTGCTGATCGGGTCCGACGCCTGGGTCGAGTTCAAGGACGAGGCGGTGTTCGGCCTGCTGCGCCAAGCGGTTGCCGACGGCAAGATCGTCGGCGCGATCTGCGCCGGCACGGTGGCGGCGGCGCGGGCGAGGCTGTTCGACGGTCGCGCCCATACCTCGAACGGTAAGGACTGGCTGCTGGAGCAGGAGGCGGGCTACGCGGGCGCGGACGGCTATGTCGACACGCCCAAGGCGGTGACGGCCGGCAAGATCGTCAGCGCGCCGGGCACGGCCCCGATCAGCTTCGCGGCCGCGATCGGACGGCTGATCGCCCCAGAGGCGGAAGAGATGCTGGCCGGCTACGAGGCGATGTTCGCCAGGGAGTTCTCGGCTACCTAAGCTTCAACAAAACTTGTCATCCCGGAAGCCTCGCAGAGGCTGTCCGGGACCCAGGGGCCGGCGCACTGCGGTCGCCCTGGGTCCCGGCTCTCCGCTTCGCTGCGGCCGGGATGACAAGCTTCAAGGACTACTTCAACGCCGCCGCGCCGGCCCGCGCCACGATCCCGTCCTGGGCGGCCGAACCGCCCGAGACGCCGATCGCGCCGATGATCTTGCCGTCGACCAGCAGCAGCTCACCGCCCTCCAGCGCCATGGCGCCGGTGAAGATCGAGTTCAGCGTGCCGCTCTTAACCGCTTCCTGGAAATAGGAGCTGGGACGGCGGAAATTGGCCGAGGTCTCGGCCTTCTTCCGCGCCACGTCGTTGGAGCCGTACTGCGTGCCGTCCATCTTCTCGGCCAGCACCAGGGCGGTGTTGGGCTCGACCACGGTGATCACCATGGTCCAGCCGTTCTTGCGCGCCTCGGCCTCGGCGGCCGCGGCGACCGTCTTGGCCTCTGCCAGGGTGACGATATGGCTGGAGTAGGGGGCGGCCGGCGGCGCCGGCGGCGGCGTGGTCTGGGCGAAGGCCGGGGCGGCGGCCATGGCCAGGACCGCGAGGATCACGGCGGAGGTCGTCTTCATCGCGATGGTGTCCTTGAGGCTGATCATGGCAGCACGACCTCGTCATTGAGGGCGGTGTTCTGCGGCTGAGCAGTGACGATCCGCACCCGCAGGCCGGCCGCCTTCACGCCGCCCGGGATTTTCAGCTTCACGCTGGCGACCTTGGGCAGCAGGTCGGTCGGGGCCTTGAGCGCCGGCACGGGCGCGGACGCCAGCACCTTGCCTGCCGTATCGACCAGTTCCAGCTTGGAAGCCGTTGCGTCCTGAGCGCCCAGGCTGTGGACCTTGGCGGTGACCGCCGAGCCTTTCACCGTGACGTCGCCGCGGCCCACGCCCAGGTCGGCGCGCTTGGACGGATCGTCGCCCGGCGTTGTCAGGGCCATGTCCACCACCGTCGTCTGGCGCGGGGCCAGGGTCAGGGTCACCGACCTGGTGCGCTCGAAGGCGACCGAGCGGGTCTCGCCCGCGCCGTCGATGGCGTCGTCGTTGTTGGCGTCGAGGCCCTGGGTCAGGCTCCACTGGCCGGGCGCGACGCCCCAGCCGGTCATGGTGGCGACCACCGGCTTGTCGGTCAGGTTATAGGCCACGACCTTGAAGGCCTTGCCCGCGCCCTTGACCAGCAGCGCGACGTCCTCGCCCTTGGCGCCGTTCTCAAAGCGCCAGCTGACCGTATGGCCTGGCGTCATCTGGGCGCGCTTGTTGGCGATGCCGCCCAGGCGCGAGCGTTGCAGGATGTCGCTGGGGATCTCCACACGGTCCGACCACCAATGGCCCTCGGTGTGCATGTACATGTGCTGCGCCGCCCACTGAATCTCGTCGGCGTACAGGGTCTCAAGGTACTTCTTGTCGCCGGTCAGGGTCCACGCCGCATAGCGCTCGAGCGCCCCGCCCTTGTCGGCCATCTTCAGGATGGCGTCCTTGTTGCCGACGTCCAGCTTCAGCGCGGCCAGGGCGTTTTCGTTGATGTCCTGCAGCGACTTGATGCCGTTCTTCGAAATCCGCCACTGGATCGGCTTCAGGTACTTGTCGTCGCCGGTCAGCTTCCAGGCCGACCAGAACACTTGGAACGGACCGCCGGAACCCGAACCTTGCAGAACCGTTCCGCCGCGCTCGGCGTCGGTGCGCCAGTTGATTTCGTTGGGATAGGAGCCGTCCTTGGCGACGTGCGCCAGATAGCCGTCGGCCACGCCGGTCACGGTGGCCTTGGCGGTCGGGTCGCCGTTGTAGTCACCGATCAGGATCGCCGGGTGCACGACGCCGAACGAATAGGGCTTCTGCCACTCCCACGGGCCTTCACGGTACGAGATCTTGCCGCTGTACCAGTTGGTGTTGAAGTGTACGTGGCCGGCCGGGTTCTTGTCGATGATCCGGGGCAGGGCCTTCACGGTGGTGAACAGCCGCTCGACCGCCAGCGGATCGCCGTAATCGAGATACATCGCTTCGGAATTCGAATTGATGCCTTCCTCGTAGGCGTGCAGTTCATCGGTGACGATGGTCGACAGGCCGTCGGTGAACATGCCGTTCTTGTAGGCGGCGTCCGTCAGGCGGTTCAGCGAGTCCTTCACCTTGTCGGGATCGACGCCCATCAGGGCCAGGCCCGGCCACTGTTGCAGCAGGTCGCTATCGTCCGAAATGCCGCCGCCGAAGTCGCCGTATTCGACCTGGCGCTCGTCGATCCACCAGTTGATGAACTTGCTGACCAGCTTCAGGTCCTCGACCTGACGGAAAGCCCACAACGGGGTGTCGCCGGTCTGCTTGGGCTGGTCGAAGGCCGGCCAGCCCTGGCTGCCGTAGGTGATGTCTCCCCAGTATTCGCGGCCGATCTGGTTGTCCGGGTCCACCTTCAAGAGGTCGGAGATATCGGCGTAGAGGCGGCGGTACAGGCCCTGGCGCTTGGAGGTGGTGTGCTCCTCGACCAGGAAGGCCCAGTTGTCCTTCACCTGGTTCAGGCGGTCGGCGACGTGCTCGGCCTTGGCGGCCTCGCGGTCCTTCAGCACCAGGCGGATCTTGGTTCCATCCAGCGCCTTGGGGCCGAAGGCGGTGCTGTCGGCGGCGAGGGTCAGGTACAGGCTGTCGGCGGTCAGGATGCGGTCGCGCAGGTCCAGCCACACGGTGCGGGCCTCGCCCGGCTTCACCGAGACGCTGACGTCGATCATGTTGCGGCCCGGCCAGATCGGATCCTTGACCTGGATGTTCAGCGGGATCAGCGCGGCGTCGCCCGAAGCCGGCAGGGCGGGGATGTCGATGGCGATCCCGTCCAGGCCGTCGCGGGCGTTCTCCCAGCCATAGGCCCAGTTGCGGGCCAGGGCCTGGGCCGGCGGCGCGTCGCCGAAGCCCGACGGGATCAGCACGTGGACGATCGGCAGGCCTCTGGCCTCAAGGTCGCCAGCCGGGCGCTTGCGCACCGGAGCGCCGTCGGGCAGGGCCACGACTGTGGCGCGCTCGCCGGCCGGATGACGGCCGACGATATAGGCGTTGAGGCTGGCCAGGTTCAGATAGTCGGGCGCGGCGTCGGCGCGCACCGTGTAGCTCATCTTGAACGCGTCCTTCGGCTCGGCGCCGGCGGTCACGTTATAGGCCCAGAGCTCCTGGATCGGGGTTTCCTGGTCGGTGTTGGTGAAGGTCAGCACGCCGCCCTTCAGCGGCTGGGCCAAGGCGTTGAAGGTGCGGCCTTGCGCCTTGGCGCGAGTGGCGACCTTTGTCGCCTTGCCGTCGGCGCCGGTCCAGGTCAGGTCGCCATAGGCCGTGCCCTGGATCTCCAGGCGGTTGATCGGCTCGTCGGGCAGGCTGAGCTTTAACGCCTTGCCGCCTTCGACATAGACGTTCCAGTCCGGAAGCTGGAAGTAGTCGTTGCGGCCCTCCAGGCGCGAGCGGTTGTAGACGCCGGGCCAGGTGGTTTCGGAGATGCCGTCATTGGCCCGCCACATCCACTCCTTCAGGTCCTTGGCGTCGGTGAACTCGACCTTGCGGATCGTGGTGGCGGGGGCGTCGAGATAGGCCGGAGCGTCGTCCTTCCGGTTCCAGCCGTAGCGCAGGCGCCAGGCGGCGCGCGTGGACGGATCGTCGAGGGTGGCGACGGGGGCGGCGGTTTCGGTCGGGGCGTTCTTGGCCAGGGCAGCGACGGCGGTGGCGTCGAGGGCGCGGTCATAGACCTTCAGCTCGTCCAGATCGCCGCCGCGCAGGAAGTTGTAGCGGCTCTGCACCTGGTGCGGCGCGACCACGCGGGCGGCGACGCCGAACTGGTCCAGACCCGCGTCATAGACCGCCTTGGTCTCCTTCTTGGCCGCCAGCTTGCCGTCGACGAACAGCTGGACGCCGGTGTTCTCGTCCCAGGTGAAGGCCAGGTGGGTCCAGGCGTCGGGCGAGGGGTTCTTGTCCAGCTTGAAAGACACGCGGGTGCGGGCCAGGCCGTTGTCGGTGACGAAGGCGTCGAAGCCGTGACCGTTCCAGTCGATGCGCAGGAACGCCATGTCCCAGCTGGAGTGGTCGGCATAGCCGACGCGGAAGATCACGAACGGCGCGACGCCGACCGGGTAGCCTGAGCGCCAGAAGAAGGCGAGCGAGCCGCGCTGGGCCTGGATGTTGCCGGGGGCGTTCCACGAGACGACGCCGTCGTCCTCGGCGTGCAGGCCCTTGCCGAACGCGCCGTTGGCGATCGGGGTGACCTTGTCGGCGAAATTGGGGGTGGGGTCGCCCTTGGCGAGGTCGGCCACGAGGCCCTTGTCACCGGAGACATGGAAGAGCAGGGCCGGTTCGGCCGGGGATGTGGCGGGCGTCGCGGCGTTCGCCGCCCCCGCCAGGATCAGGAAACAGGCAGAGCCCAGAAACATCGCCTTGGTCACGAACGCTTCTCCCCTAGGAGGTTTGGGGCATTGTTATGGGTAACCGGTGTCATGCCCTGTCGCCGGTGTAGCGCCGTAGGGGCAAGGTTGCAAACGGGCGCTGGCCTGATAACCGATGACCAACGAGACAATAAGCCCGCAGGGAAAGACCGCATGTTCAGCAAGATCCTGATCGCCAACCGGGGCGAGATCGCGGTGCGGGTGATCAAGACGTGCCGTCGGTTGGGGATTGCGACGGTGGTGGTCTATTCGGACGCCGACGCCGGGTCGCTGGCGGTGGAGATGGCCGACGAGGCGGTGCATATCGGCCCGTCGCCGGCCAACCAGAGCTACCTGGTCGCCGACAAGATCATCGCCGCCTGCAAGTCGACCCGGGCTGAAGCCGTGCATCCGGGCTTTGGCTTCCTGTCGGAGAACGCCGGCTTCGCCCAGCGCTGCGCCGACGAGGGGATCGTGTTCATCGGACCCAACCCCGGGGCCATCTCGGCCATGGGCGACAAGATCGAGAGCAAGAAGTTCGCCCAGGCCGCCGGGGTGTCCTGCGTGCCCGGCCACATCGGCGAGATCGACGACACGGCCCACGCCATCCGCATCGCCGAGGAGATCGGCTATCCGGTGATGATCAAGGCCAGCGCCGGCGGCGGCGGCAAGGGCATCCGCGTGGCCTGGACCCGCCAGGACGTCGAGGAAGGCTTCCCGGCCGTCCGCGCCGAGGCCAAGGCCAGCTTCGGCGACGACCGCATCTTCATCGAGAAGTTCATCGTCAGCCCGCGCCACATCGAGATCCAGGTGCTGGGCGACAAGCACGGCAACGTCGTCCATCTCTTCGAGCGCGAATGCTCGATCCAGCGCCGCAACCAGAAGGTCATCGAGGAAGCCCCCAGCCCGCTGCTGGACGAAGCGACGCGGGCCGCCATGGGGGCCCAGGCCGTGGCCCTGGCCAAGGCCGTGAACTACGACAGCGCCGGCACGGTCGAGTTCGTGGCGGGCCAGGACAAGAGCTTCTTCTTCCTGGAGATGAACACCCGCCTGCAGGTCGAGCACCCGGTCACCGAGCTGATCACGGGCCTGGATCTGGTCGAGCAGATGATCCGCAGCGCCGCCGGCGAGACCATGGCGTTCGGCCAAGGCGACCTGAAGATCAACGGCTGGGCCATCGAGAGCCGCATCTACGCCGAGGACCCCTACCGCAAGTTCCTGCCCAGCATCGGCCGCCTGGTCCGCTATGCGCCGCCCGAGGAGGGCGACCACGGCGAGTACACGATCCGCAACGACGCGGGCGTGCGCGAGGGCGACGAGATCTCGATGTACTACGACCCGATGATCTCCAAGCTCTGTTCCTGGGCCCCGACGCGGATCGCCGCCGTCGACGGCATGGGCCGGGCGCTGGAGGACTTCCACATCGAGGGCCTGGGCCAGAACATCCCGTTCCTCAACGCGGTGATGGACCAGGAGCGGTTCCGCTCGGGCCAGCTGTCGACCAACTACATCAAGGACGAGTTCCCCGACGGCTTCGGCGGGACCGAGCCGACGGCCCAGCAGATCGATATCCTGACCGCCGTCGGCGCGGCCATGCAGCGGGTCTACGCCGCCCGCGCCCGCTCCAACGCCGCCGCCGGCCTGACCGGCAAGGTCCGCGACGAATGGGTGGTCGCCGTCGGCCACGCCAAGCGCCGCGTCAAACTGTCGGGCGAGCGCAGCCTGTCGGTCGAGCTGCTCGACGAGGGCCGGTCCCTGACCCTGTCGGCCATCGACTGGCGGCCGGGCCTGGCGACCTTCCGCGGCGCGCTGGACGGTCAGGCCTTCACGGTCCAGGTCGCCCCGGCGGCCGAGGGCTTCACCATCCGCCACCGCGCCGCCAAGGCCCGGGTGCTGGTGCTGACCCCGCGCTCGGCCGAACTGCACGACAAGCTGCCCGAGAAGCAGGCCGCCGACACCTCCAAGCTGGTGCTCTCGCCGATGCCGGGCCTGGTGGTCTCCATGGACGTCGCCGTCGGCCAGACCGTCCGCGAGGGCGAGGTCGTCTGCGTCCTCGAGGCCATGAAGATGCAGAACATCATCCGCGCCGAGCGCGACGGCGCCGTCAAGGCCGTCAACGCCAAGGCCGGCGATCCCGTCGCGGCCGACGAGGTGCTGGTCGAGTTTGCCTGAGATCGTTTCCCGACGGCCTGGGCTCTCCCTGCGACTTTCGCTAAAGGGTTCTCACGCCTAGGTTCTGGCGTGAGAGTCGCGGGAGCTGGCGGGCATGAACGGTCGGAGTGAATGGGCGGAGCTGTTCTTCTCGTCCAATGGGCGGTTGTCGCGCACGCCGTTCCTGATCGCCGCCGCCGTGCTGATCGGCTTCACGGTCATCTATGAGGCCATCGCCGGCTACACCCTGCACTGGCTGACCGGCTGGCTGGTCTATCCGGCCCTGCTGTTCTCGGGCGCCTGCGTGCTGTCCAAGCGCCTGCACGACCGCGGCCGGTCGGGCTGGTGGGCGATGCTGATCCTGGCCGCCATCGTCGCGGTGTGGCCGCAACCCGAGCACTTCCTCGACTTCGTGTTTTCGATCGTCATCCTGTGGGCGATCGTCGAACTGGGCGTCATGGGGGGCGAGCAGGGCGCGAACCGGTACGGGGCGAACCCTCTGAAGGCGGTCTCGATCTAGACTGGCGCTTCGCCGTCCGTCACCGGCCCGAACACCCGCTGGAAGTTGGCCCGCAGGGCCTCGTCGGCCTCGTCCATCGTCACCGGCAGGCCCAGGTCGACCAGGCTGGTGACGCCGTGCTCGGTCTGTCCGCACGGCACGATGCCCGAGAAGTGGCCAAGATCGGGCTCCACGTTCAGGCTAATTCCGTGGAAGCTGACCCACTTGCGCAGTTTCACGCCGATGGCGGCGATCTTGTCCTCGCGCGACCAGCCCGCGCCCTTGCGTTCCACCCACACGCCGACCCGGCCCTCGCGCATTTCGCCGACCACGTTGAAGGCGGCCAGGGCCTCGATGATCCAGCCTTCCAGGGCGGCGACGAAGGCGCGCACGTCGCGGCCGCGCTTCGTCAGGTCCAACATCACATAGGCCACCCGCTGGCCGGGGCCATGATAGGTGTACTGCCCGCCGCGACCGCTCTCGAACACCGGGAAGCGGTCGGGCTCGATCAGGTCGGTCCCCTTGGCCGAGACGCCGGCGGTGTAGAGCGGCGGGTGCTCCAGCAGCCACACCAGCTCGCCCGCCGTCCCGTCGGCGATGGCGGCCGCGCGAGCCTCCATGGCGGCGACTGCTGCCGGGTAGGGGACGTAGCCGGTCGAAACTGCCCACTCGACGGGCGCGTCGTCGCCGCGTCCCAGCAGCGGGTTTCCTTTATTTTCAAGGCTTAACGGGCGATCAAGCATACGGCCCTATTCTTGCAATCTCGATGGCGCGACCAAGAATGGTCGAGTGTCGATTCAGGGGCCTTAGTTCGTGAGCCAGGTCAACGCCGTCAATGTCGAGATCTCCGTTCTTTTGGGGCGCTCGATCCTACCCATGCAGCAGCTGCTGCGCATGGGCCGCGGCGCGGTGATCCCGCTGGACGCCAAGACCAATGACGAGGTCTGGATCCTGGCCAACAACCACCCCATCGCCCGGGGTGAAATCCAGATCAGCGACGACCGCATCGCCATCCAGGTGACCCGCGCCGCCGACGTCTACGACTACATGGCTGGCGGCGTCTAACCCGCGGTTGCGTTGAACTGAAAGCGCGCGAAGATCGTCTCCAGGATCTGGAGACGATGATGCGAAACATCTTCCTGCCGATGGCGCTGCTGGGCGCCTTGATCGTCGGCGCGTCGAGCGCGGCAGAACGTCCATCGCGTAGCGGCGCGTACGATTCCGTCCAGATCTCCACCGTCACCGGCGACGAGGGCGGGGTGCGCCTTCGGGTCAATGACGGCCCGTCGCCCAGCGTCGACTTCACGCTCTGCGAGGGCGCGTGTCTGGCCACGCACCGCTTCCCAGCCACGATCGAGGGCGATCGCCTGAGCTTTCTCTATGTCGAGCGCAACCTCGACGCCCATGGACGCCCGGCGAGCGAAACCCGCGCCAGGGTCGAGGGGCGATTCGTCCCGCGCGGCCTGATGCTGAAGATCGACTTCCTCGACAGCCCGCACGACGACAGCGCCGGCTTTTCGCTGATCCCGCGCGTCAAACCCTGATCCGGACACGCGGCCGGCGCGACATCGTAACTCCGCTCTTCCCAAAGCCGATTCAGTTTGCTACCTGCCGCCCCTCACCACGAGCGGTCGTGGCGGAATTGGTAGACGCGCAGCGTTGAGGTCGCTGTGGGGCAACCCGTGGAAGTTCGAGTCTTCTCGACCGCACCAGGTGAACATGAGTAGGGCGCGCCCGGCGAAATCGGTTTCCGACTCGCTGGGGGCGCTCTAATCGTTTCTGGCCCTGGCCTGTCCGGGCTCCGCACGGAACACGCCCGCGACGCCACGCCCTTAGAGCTCAGGAGGCCCCCATGACCCGGGACATCGCCGAACTGACCGACGAGGCGCTGGACGACATCCCTTTCCCCGCCGCCGCGACGCCCGAGGATCTCGAAGACCTCGCGCTGGGCGACGACTACGCCCTCAATCCCGAATATGTGGAGATGGTGGTCGACGCCGTCGACAGCGGCAATACCGAGCGTCTGCGCGAGCTGGTCTGCGCGCTGGAGCCCGCCGACGTCGCCGACCTGATGGGCTTTCTGTCGGCCGCCTATCGCGAGGACGTCATCCCGCTTCTCGATCCCGAGGCGCTGGGCGAGATCATCTCGGAGATGGACGAGAATCTCCGCGAGGAGATCCTGGAGGCCACGCCTTCGGTGACCCTGGCCCGCGCTCTTGAGGAGCTCGACACCGACGACGCCGCCGACGTCATCGACGACCTGGACGACACCAAGCGCTATCAGGTGCTGGCGGCCATGGGCGAGACCGACCGCGCCGCCATCGAGACGACCCTGTCCTACGAGGACGAGACCGCCGGCCGCCTGATGCAGCGCGAGTTCCTGGCGGCGCCCGAGTTCTGGACCGCCGGACACACCATCGACCACGTCCGCGAGGCCGGCGACTCGCTGCCCGAACTGTTCTTCGAAGTCTATGTGGTCGACCCCACCTACAAGCCGGTCGGGGCCATCCCGATCAGCCTGCTGCTGCGCAGCCGCCGCGAGACCCCGCTGGCCGAGCTGATGGAGGCGGTGACCGAGATCACCGTCGACATGGACCAGGAAGAGGTCGCATACATCTTCGACAAGTACCACCTGATCAGCGCGCCGGTGCTGGACGCCGGCGGCCGGCTTGTGGGGCAGATCACCGTCGACGACATCGTCGAGGTCATCCGCAACGAGGCCGAGGAAGACATCCTGGCCCTGGCCGGCGTGTCCGACGCCGGCCGTGACGCCACCGTGATCGACATCGTCAAGTCGCGCCTGCCGTGGCTGATGCTGAACCTCTGCACCGCCACCGTCGCGGTCAGCGGCGTGGCCGTGTTCCAGGCCGAGATCGCCCAGCTGGTGGCCCTGGCCATCCTGATGCCAATCGTCTCGTCCCTGGGCGGCAACGCGGGCACCCAGACCCTGGCCGTGGCCGTGCGCGCCCTGGCCAGCAAGGAACTGACCACTGCCAACGCCCGCCGGATCGTGCTGCGCGAACTGTCGGTGGGCCTGGTCAACGGCCTGTGCCTGGCCCTGGTGATGGGCGGGGCGACCTACATGTTCTTCGGCGAGAAGGACCACCACGACAAGCTGGCCATCATCGTCGGCCTGGCCCTGGTGGCCAACATCTTCACCGCCGCCGTCGGCGGCATCCTGGCGCCCTTGGCCCTGGAGAAGATGGGCCGCGACCCGGCGGTGTCGTCGTCGATCTTCGTGACCTTCCTGACCGATTTCACAGGGTTCTTCGCGGTGCTGCTGATCGCGGCGCTGTTGTTGCACTAGGTCCTGCCAGAACGCGCGCCGTCACGCGAGGCGGCGCGCCGGAGCGACTGTTTTCACTCTTTTTTCGATGATCCCCCGCCAGCGGCGCCCATCTTGCGCGGAGGAGACCAAACGCATCCGCGTCTGTCTCAAACTGGGTCATTCTTGGCGATGAAACCGCGTCATCAGGTCTCCCGCGCCGCCGTCGATCTCATCAAGAGATTCGAAGGCTACCGAATGAAAGCCGCTCAGCTGCCTGATGGCCGCTGGACGATTGGCTACGGTCACACGCTCACCGCTCGCGGTGGCGCGACCGTCTCGGAAAAAGACGCCGAAGCCCTTCTTCTCTACGATCTCATCTCGGTGGCCCACGCGGTCAACGAGCAGACCTACGCGCCGCTGAACCAGAACCAGTTCGACGCGCTGGTCTGCTTCGCGTTCAACATCGGCCTGGACAACTTCCTGCGGTCGGGCGTGCTGCGCCGGATCAACGAAGGCTCGCTGCTGCAGGCCGCCTGCGCCATGGAGATGTGGCGCAAGGCCGACTTCGAGGGCGAGCGCATCGTCATCGACGCGCTGGTCCGCCGCCGCTCGGCCGAGAAGTCGTTGTTCCTGACCCCGCCCGACGGTGTCTATGTGGCCGCGCCCAGCCCCGTGCTGCGGCCCAAGGTCGACTACGACGCCAGCTGCGCCGTTCCGAAACAGACCCCGGCCGCCGTCTCGACCCGCGTCGAGGGCGACCGGACTGTCGTCGAGCGCGAGGACGGCCCCGCGCCGATCGTGCCGATGGCTCCGGACGAGGGCATGACCGCCAGCGAACAGGCCGCCGCCGCTGTCGGCGCGCGCCTGGCCGCCATCCTGCCCGACGAAGCGCCGCCGGCTCCCAAGTCCAGCCCCAAGGGCGACGACCTGGTGTTGCCCGAGCCGCCGGTCCCGGCCACGGCCCCGCCCGCGGCGGTGCTCTATGCCGAGCCCGAAGCGCCGGCCGCGCCCGCGCCGTTCCAACTGACCCCCGAGCCGCTTCCCGGTCCGGACCCGGTCGTGGAGACGGTCGAGTTCGCGCCGCCGCCGCCGCCGCCGCCGGAGCCGACGCTGTTCGAGACCGCGACCCGGGCTTCGCCCTCGGTGTTCAATCTCGACGGCTTCTCGACCAGCGACGACGTGGCCCTGACCTCGCTGGACGTGCCGTTCTCGGACCCCGAGACCCCGCGCTTCGGCAATCTCAGCCTGCTGGTCAGCCTGGGCGTGCTGGGCCTGGCGATGTTCGGCGGCGGGGTCCTGTGGATCCTCACCGTCGCCTCGGGTCCGGGCTTCTCGCAGATCAAGATGTTCGGCTACGGCGCCAGCATGATCGGCGCGATCTGCTTCGTGGTTTCGGCCTACCTGCTCCTGCGCAAGCTGGCGGGCCCGGACGACCTCGACGAAGAATAAGAACCACTTCGGTGGAGCTGGAGAGCATGAACGCCCGCGGGTCTCGTTGATCCGCGGGCGTTTATGCTATTGGATTGGGCATGACGACAAATTCCGCACCCTCGATGGACTTCGCGCTGGGCGAGACGGCCGACGCGATCCGAGACACCACCGCCCGCTTCGCGGCCGACAAGATCGCGCCGCGCGCCGCCCAGATCGACGAGGCCAATGAATTTCCCCGCGACCTGTGGGTGCCGATGGGCGACCTGGGCCTGCACGGCATTACGGTCGAGGAAGAGTTCGGCGGCCTGGGCCTGGGCTATCTCGAGCACGTCGTGGCGATGGAGGAGATTTCCCGCGCCTCGGCCTCGGTGGGCCTGTCGTACGGCGCGCACTCCAATCTGTGCGTCAACCAGATCCGCCGCTGGGCCACGCCAGAACAGAAACACCGTTACCTGCCCAAGCTGATCAGCGGCGAGCATGTCGGCTCGCTGGCCATGAGCGAGGCCGGTTCGGGCTCGGACGTGGTGTCGATGAAACTGCGGGCCGAGCTGAAGGGCGACCGCTACGTGCTGAACGGCACGAAGTTCTGGATCACCAACGCCCCGCACGCCGATACGCTGGTCGTCTACGCCAAGACCAGCGATCGCGGCATCACCGCCTTCCTGATCGAGAAGGGCATGAAGGGTTTCAGCGTCAGCAAGAAGCTCGACAAGATGGGCATGCGCGGCTCCGACACCGCCGAGCTGGTGTTCGAGGACTGCGAGATTCCCGAAGAGAACGTGCTGGGCCCTGTCGGCGGCGGGGTAGGGGTGCTGATGAGCGGTCTCGACTACGAGCGCGCCGTGCTGTCGGCCGGCCCGCTGGGCCTGATGCAGGCCTGCCTGGACGTGGTCCTGCCCTATGTCCGCGACCGCAAGCAGTTCGGCCAGGCGATCGGCTCGTTCCAGCTGATGCAGGGCAAGGTGGCCGACATGTACGTCGCCCTGAACTCGGCCCGGGCCTATGTCTACGCCGTGGCGCGGGCCTGCGATGCGGGCAAGACCACCCGCTTCGACGCCGCAGGGGCGATCCTGCTGGCCTCGGAAAACGCCGTGAAGACCTGCCTGGAGGCCATCCAGGCTCTGGGCGGCGCGGGCTACACCAAGGAATGGCCGGTCGAGCGCCTGCTGCGCGACGCCAAGCTCTACGACATCGGCGCGGGCACCAACGAGATCCGCCGCTTCCTGATCGGCCGGGAGCTGGTGGGTTCGTAAGAGGCTGTCATCCCGGGCGAAGACCCGGGACCGCCACAGGCTCGGCGCTTCCGGCGGTCCGGGCTCGGCGCGCTTCGCGCTTGGCCGGGATGACAGTTTTAGCGGAATGAAAAAGGGCCGTCCCGGTCTGGGACGGCCCTTCCATCGTCGTTGCCGCATCGCACGGCGTGACTCGAAACCTTAAAGCGGTTCAACGCTCTAGGCGGATACCTCGATCTTCAGGCTCCAGGTCACGACTTGCGACCGCGTGAGACAATGAGACACTGGATCACCTCCTTTCAGCTGTTGAAACAACACAAGGCGATATGAGCGCGAATTTCGTGGCGTGGGAAGAGGCTATTCGCGCGACGCGAAGCCGCGGTCCCGGCGCCGGGTTTTAGTTCAGCACCAGCTTCAGGCCGATCAGGACCACCGTCCAGAACAGCAAGGTCGCGCCGATCATCATCGGTCGCGGCAGGTACACGCCGTATGAGAGATGTGAAAACGCGCGCTCGGACTTCGCGGCGCGGCCCATGGCCATCGTAAGCTTGACGGGTCGAGGCATTGGCTAAGCGTCCTTCCCTAAGGCCCCTCTGTCGGGGACCTAACTTAGATATATGGTGAATCTGCCATTAAGGAAGCGGTGAATCGGCTGTAGCGATGCTCCGGACCGCGCCATTTGTCGCACCGTGGAGCTTCGCGCATGCCGACCTGGAATCCCGACGTCTATGCTCTGTATCGAGCCTATCGTGAGCGGCCGGCGCTGGACCTGCTGACGGCCCTGCCACGCGACCTGGCGCCGGGCGAGATCTGGGACCTGGGCTGCGGCCTGGGCGAGCAGGCGGCGCTGCTGGCGGCCCGGCATCCGGGCGCGACGGTGCACGGTCTCGACTCCAGTCCGGAGATGCTGGAGCGGGCGAGGGGGCTTGGCGCGCGGGTGGACTGGGTGCAGGGCGACATCACTGGCTTCGCGCCCGACAAGCCTATCGACCTACTGTTCAGCAACGCGGCCCTGCAGTGGGTGGGCGGCCACGAGACCCTGATCCCGCGGCTGGCCAAGGCGCTGGCCCCGCGCGGCGTGCTGGCCGTCCAGATGCCGGTGATCAACGCCGTGGCCTGGCGCGAGACGTTGGGCGAAGTGGTGGCGACGGGACCGTGGGCTTCGCGCTTGGCCGGGATCGAGGGGGTGCGCCACACCCAGGACGCCCGCGACTACTACGACTGGCTGGCCCGAATCTGTCCCGAGATCGACATCTGGACCACCACCTATCTGCACGCCCTGCATGGCCAGGACCCGATCGTCGACTGGACCCTGGGAACGACCCTGCTGCCCTATCTCGACGCCTTGGATGATCCGGCCGAGAAGGCCGCGTTCCTGGACGCCTGGCGGTCGCGACTGGCCCGCGACTATCCGCGCCGGGCAGACGGCGTGACGCTGTTCCCGTTCACCCGGATGTTCGTCATCGCCCGTCGGGACTGACCAGCCCACGGGCCCGTTCGGCCAGACTGGGGCGGCGGCGCAGGTCGGTGACGGCGCGGTCCAGACCGTCCAGCGCGAAGGCGGCGGCGATCTTGCCGGCCAGGACCGCCGGCTCGAAGGCCTTCCAGTCGCGGATGTCGACCTTGTCCAACTTGGGCGTGATCAGCACGTCCGAGGCCTCGCGGCTGGCGGCCAGGTCGCGGCCGGTCGAGACCGTGGCGGCGCGCATCAGCAGGGCCACGATCGGCGGCCCCTTGCGCCACTCGCCCGACCAGATCCACTTCCATAGCGAGCTCGGGGTGACAATGTCGTCGCCGGTGATGCTGCGGCCTCGGGTGACGTCGACGCCGACGATGGGCCCCAGCTGCATCGAGCGCATCACATCGGCGGGGAAGTTCTTCATCACGGCCCCGTCGACCAGCACCGCCCCATCCTCGCAGACCGGCGGCAGCACGCCCGGCAGGGAGATCGAGGCCCGCAGCGCCGCGTGCAGCGAGCCCTGCCGATGCAGGTGATACGAGCCCGAGGTCAGGTTCGACGACACGCAGAAGAACGGCAGCCAAAGGTCGTTGATGTGGATGTCGCCGAAATGCTCCTCCAGCCGCGCGCGCACCTTGTCGCCGCGCGTCATGGCCACCATCGGAAAGGCGATGTCGTCGACAGGGCTGGACTCTACGAATGCCTTGCGGATGCGGGTCTCCATCTCGCCGTCGTCCCAGCCCATGGCCAGTCCCGCGGCGATCACCGCCCCCATCGAGGCGCCGCCGACGAAGTCGATGGGAATGCCGCGCTCGCGCAGGGCCTCGATCGCGCCGATATGGGCATAGGCCCGCGCGCCGCCGCCCGACAGCACCAACCCGACCGACTGTCCGGTCAGCACGCGGGCCAGCCGTTGCACGTCGGCCATGCCGTTCTCGCGCAGATGGAACAGGCGGGCCGCTTGGGTCGCCGTCACCCAGGCTTCCGAACCGACCGGCTGCTTGAGGTTGGCCGACTGCAGCAGGATCAGGTCGACCAGCCGCTGCGCCTGCAAGGGTCCCGAGGCATAGGACGGGATCGCGGCCGGCGGCACATGATCGCCGCGCCCGATGCGGAACAGGCGGTCGACCTGCCGGCCGACCACATGCTTCCAGGCGGTCTCGTCGGCCTCGGCGACATAGAGGACGAAGTCATGCTCGCGCTCGACATTGGTGAACCACTCGGTGGGCGCCAATAGGGACTCGCCGCCCTCGACGGTGACCGAATAGCCCAGGGCGGTCATGGCGCGGGCGATGCGTTCGACGATGGGGCGGATGGCCGGGCCCGGCTCGACGGCGATGAAGCCATAGACCGACGGATCGCCGATCGCCGCGTGGGTCTGGGCCTGGCGGGCGCGGCGGATCATCAGCCGCGACAGGTCCAGCATCACGGTCGGATCGTCCTCGACCGCCGCGAAGAAGTCGGCGCGGGGCAGGGCCAGCACCTCGCTGTCGCGCAGGGCCACCAGATTGGCCGAGTGGGGCGTGCCGCCGATCAGCGCCATCTCGCCGGCCGGCTCGCCCGGACGGATGACGCCCAGGAACTGCGGCTCCTGGCCTTCCTCGCGGCGGAAGGCGCCCAGGCGGCCGGTGCGGAGGAAATACATTTGGTCGGCGTCCTCGCCGGGCGCATACAGCGTCGCGCCGCCGGGCAGCGAGAACCACGTGGCCGCCCCGTCGCGCCGCTCGCGGGCGAACAGGCGCGCCAGCGCCGAGTCGTCGAAGGCGTCCAAGGGCGTTCCCACGCGGTGACGCTAGCGTGTAAGGGCAGGCTTGACCATTGGCCTGCCTTACGTCCGACTGTCGCACCCCGACGCCCGAAGAAGGCGGACGGTTTTTACGAATTGAAGCTGGTTGAGAGGCGAAAGATGCCGTCTTCCAGCGCTGGGTGGAAAAGGTTATGCCTCGCTCATGCCGAAGCTGAACTCCGTTATCGATACGTCCGGCGAGACCTTCGCCCGTAACGCGGCGCATAATCGCCAGCTGGTCGAGACCCTGCGCGAGGAAGTGGCCAAGGCCGCGCTGGGCGGTTCGGAGGCCACCCGTCAGCGCCACGTCGCGCGCGGCAAGCTGCTGCCGCGCCAGCGAGTCGAGCGCCTGCTGGATCCCGGCTCTCCCTTCCTGGAGATCGGCCAGCTGGCCGCCTGCGATCTCTATGACGGCGAGGCCCCTGGGGCGGGCGTAATCACCGGCATCGGCCGGGTGTCGGGCCGCGAGGTGATGATCGTCGCCAACGACGCCACCGTGAAGGGCGGCGCCTACTTCCCGATGACGGTGAAGAAGCACCTGCGGGCCCAGGAGATCGCCCAGCAGAACCGCCTGCCGTGCGTCTATCTGGTCGACAGCGGCGGCGCGAACCTGCCCCACCAGGCCGAGGTCTTCCCCGACCGCGACCACTTCGGCCGCATCTTCTTCAACCAGGCCCGGATGAGCGCGGCGGGCATCGCCCAGATCGCCTGCGTCATGGGCTCCTGCACCGCCGGCGGCGCCTATGTGCCGGCCATGAGCGACGAGACCGTCATTGTCCGCGACCAGGGCACCATCTTCCTGGCCGGCCCGCCGCTGGTAAAGGCCGCCACGGGCGAGGTCATCAGCGCCGAGGAACTGGGCGGGGCCGACACCCACGGCCGTCGCTCCGGCGTCGTCGACCACGTGGCCAATGACGACGAGCACGCGCTGGAGATCGTCCGCTCGATCGTCGCCAACCTCAACATCACCAAGCCGGCCGAACTGGTGATCACCGAGACCAAGCCGCCGCGCTACGACGCCGAGGAGCTATACGGCATCGTGCCCACCGACGTCCGCGCGCCCTACGACGTGCGCGAGGTCATCGCCCGCATCGTCGACGACAGTCACTTCGACGAGTTCAAGGCGCTGTATGGCACGACCCTGGTCTGCGGCTTCGCCCGCATCTGGGGCCAGCCGGTGGCGATCCTGGCCAATAACGGCGTGCTGTTCTCCGAGAGCGCCGTGAAGGGCGCGCACTTCATCGAACTGGCCTGCAAGCGCAAGATTCCATTGGTGTTTCTCCAGAACATTTCCGGCTTCATGGTGGGCGGCAAGTACGAGGCCGGCGGCATCGCCAAGGACGGCGCCAAGCTGGTCACGGCGGTCGCCTCGGCCGAGGTGCCCAAGTTCACCGTGCTTATCGGCGGCAGCTTCGGAGCCGGCAACTACGGCATGTGCGGCCGCGCCTACAGCCCGCGCTTCCTGTTCACCTGGCCCAATAGCCGCATCTCGGTGATGGGCGGCGAGCAGGCCGCCAGCGTGCTGGCCACGGTCCATCGCGACGCCGCCAAGTGGACCGACGACGAGGCCGAGGCCTTCAAGGCCCCCATTCGCCAGAAGTACGAGGACGAGGGCAATCCCTATCACGCCACCGCGCGTCTCTGGGACGACGGCATCATCGACCCGGCCCAGACCCGCGACGTGCTGGGTCTGGCCATCTCGGCCAGCCTGAACGCCCCGATCGCGGAGACGACGTTCGGCGTCTTCCGGATGTAGTCATGACGAGCCCGCCGCATCCTCGCCTGTCGCTCTGGACCGAGGCGCTATTCCCGGCCTGGGAAGCGCTGAACCGCGACGCCCTGGTCGTCCAGTGGCTGGGCGGCGCCATGGACGCCGGGCGCAGCCGCGCGACCTTCGAGCGGGTGTCGACGCATGTCGCGGACAACGGCTGGGGCATATGGGCTGTGCTGGACGAAGCGGACGAGGCCGTCGGCGCGGCGGGCCTCCACACCTTGGACGGCGAGTTCGGGGGCGAGGGCGTCGAAGCCATGTGGCGACTGCGGACCGATGCGGTGGGGCGGGGCCTGGTCTCCGGCGTCATGCCGGCGGTGCTGGCCGACGGCTTCGCGCGACTTACCGTAGACGAAATCCTGGCCTTCACGGCCCGTTCGAACGTTCGGTCCCAGGCGGTCATGCAACGGCTGGGCTTTTCGCGCGACGAGGGGCGGGACTTCGACCACCCCGGCCTTGCGCTGGATCATCCGTTGCGACCGCATGTGATGTATTGCTTAGCCAGACCTCAGGAAGGCCAAGACCAATGACCAATCCTATCGCCGATCCCCTTGTCGAAGTGCCCGACACCGACACCATGAGCCCGCTGGTTCACCTGGAGAGCACCCCCGAGGGCGCCGTCACGGTGTGGATCAATCGCGCCGACAAGAAGAACGCCTTCGACGCCGAGACCATCGCGGCCCTGCGCGAGGCCTTCGAGACCCTGCATGGCGCCGAGGGCGTGCGCGTGGTGTTCCTGCGCGGCGTGGGCGGCGTGTTCAGCGCCGGGGCCGACCTGACCTGGATGGCCGGCGCCGTCGACGCCAGCGAAGACGACAATCGCCTCGACGCCCTGGGCCTGGCCCACATGCTCAAGGCCCTGCACGACGTGCCCGCCCTGACCGTGGCCCTGGTCGAGGGACCGGCCTATGGCGGCGGCGCTGGCCTGGTCGCGGCCTGCGATCACGCCATGGCCACCGCTGACGCGGCCTTCAGCTTCTCGGAAGTGAAGCTGGGCCTGACGCCGGCGACCATCAGCCCCTACGTGATCGCGGCGCTCGGTCCACGCACCGCCAAGCTGCTGTTCGCCACCGGCCGGGTGTTCGACGCCGACGCCGCCTGGAGCTATGGCCTGGTCGACGAGGTGTTCGACGACGCCGCCGGCCTGGAAGCGGCGCGCGACGCCCTGATCGAGGAGATGGTCGTGTGCGCTCCCGGCGCGATCGGCGACGCCAAGGCCCTGGTCAACGACTTCACTGACCAAAAAATCGACCGCGGCCTGATCGAGGAGACCGCCAAGCGCATCGCGCGCCGCCGTGTGTCCGAAGAGGGCCAAGAAGGCGTGCGCGCTTTCCTCGCGCGTCGTAAACCCGCCTGGTCAATCTAGGCGCGATTCAGGGGGCGGAATGACGGGCGAACTCGAAGCGGCGGCGGCGGACTCCATCACGGACGTCTTCCGCCCCAAGAAACGGCATCCCTTCGACAAGCAGGGGGAGCTCTGCAAGAACTGCGCGACGCCCCTGGAAGGCTGGTACTGCTACTCCTGCGGCCAGAACGCCGACACCCATCACCGCTCGATCCTGCACCTGATCTGGGAGGCCATCGAGGGGATGTTCCACCTCGATGGCCGCCTGGCCAACACCCTGCCGCTGCTGTTCTTCAAGCCAGGCAAGCTGGCCAAGGACTACATGGAAGGCCGAATCGTGCGGCACGTGCCGCCGTTCCGCACCTTCCTGGTGGCTCTGCTGCTGTTTATCTTCGCTGCTGAGCACGCAATCCACGGCATCCGGCATACGCAGGAGCTGAAGGACGAGAAGGCGGCCGAGGCGCTGACCACGCCGCAAGGCCGCAAGGTCAAGGCCGACGAGATCCGCAAGGACGCCACCGAGGTTCGTGATGAGCGCCTGAAGGACCTCGCCACGGGCCGAGACGAGGCGCTCAAGGAAGAGGGCGCCGATAAGGTCAAGATCGCCGCGGAATACGCCGCTGACGTCCAGAAGGCGCAGGACCGCTACGCCAAGAAGGTCGCGGCCGCCGACGCCCTGCAGAACAATCCCAACGCCGGCGCCGAGGCGCTAGCCAAGCTTCACGGCCGCAACGCTAACGCCGCCGAGCAAATCCGCAGCCTGGACTTCCAGAGCCCGGAGACGCTGCAAGCCGACGCCAACAAGATCGCCGACGCCCAGATCGCGGGTCAGCATTTCAACGTCGTCGTGCCCGGCGAGAACCAGCAGGCCGAGGTCAAGGCCAAGGTTGCCGAGCAGGGTCACGCACCGAGCGGGAAGCACGCGTCCAACGCGGAGGCGCTGGGCAGCTGGAAGGAAGGCCTGGCAAAGGCTGTCGCCAATCCCGACTATTTCCTGCTGGTGATGTTCGGCTGGGCCCACCGCCTGGCCGTATTGCTGCTGCCGATCATCGGTCTCAGCCTGGCGCTCGTGTATGTAAACCGTCGCCAGTACTTCATCTACGACCACCTGTTGGTGGCCACCAACCTGCTGTCATTCTCATTCCTGACCAATGCGTTCTGCATGGTGCTGCCGATGGCGGCTTGGCCGACCGCGTTTGGCATCCTCTCGCTGTGGGTGCCGATCAACCTCTTCCAGACCCTGCGCGGCGGTTACGGCTCCGGCATCTTCGGCGCCGTGCTCAAGACGTTCATCGTCTGGATGATGAGCGTGACGGCCTTCGGTTTCCTGGTGGTCGGCCTGATGCTCTTCACCCTTTCACAGATGTAGGCCCAGCCTTTGATCTCCTCCGTCCTCATCGCCAATCGCGGCGAAATCGCCCGCCGGATCATCCGCACAGCGCGCGAGCTGGGCGTGCGAACCATCGCGGTCTATTCCGAGGCGGACGCCGACGCGCCGTTCGTGATGGAGGCAGACGCCGCCATCCTGATCGGCGCGGCCCCGGCGCGGGAGAGCTATCTGGTTCCGGAAAAGATCCTGGCGGCCGCTCGGCAGATGGGGGCCGAGGCCATCCACCCCGGCTACGGCTTCCTGTCCGAGAACGCCGACTTCGCCCAGGCGGTGCTCGACGCGGGCCTGGTCTGGATCGGTCCGCCGCCCTCGGCGATCCGCGCCATGGGCCTGAAGGACGCCGCCAAGAAGGTCATGATTGCGGCCGGCGTGCCGACCACGCCAGGCTATCTGGGCGAGGACCAGTCGGTCGAACGCCTGGCCAAGGAAGCGGCCGCCATAGGCTATCCCGTGCTGATCAAGGCCGTGGCCGGCGGCGGCGGCAAGGGTATGCGCAAGGTGCTGGCGGCGGCTGAGTTTGAAGCCGCCCTGGCCTCGTGCCAGCGCGAGGCCTCGGCCAGCTTCGGCGACGACCGGGTGCTGCTGGAGAAGTACGTCACCCGCCCGCGCCACATCGAGGTGCAGGTGTTCGGCGACAGCTTCGGCAATGTCGTCCACCTGTTCGAGCGCGACTGCTCGCTGCAGCGCCGCCACCAGAAGGTTATCGAGGAGGCTCCGGCCCCCGGCATGGACGAGACCACCCGCGAGGCCGTCTGCGCCGCCGCAGTCAAAGCCGCCAAGGCCGTGGGCTATGTCGGGGCCGGAACGGTCGAGTTCATCGCCGACGCCAGCGAAGGCCTGCGCGCCGACCGCATCTGGTTCATGGAGATGAACACCCGGCTGCAGGTCGAGCACCCGGTCACCGAGATGGTCACCGGCCAGGACCTGGTCGAATGGCAGTTGCTCGTGGCCTCGGGCGAGCCCCTGCCGCTGGAGCAGGACGAGATCACGCTGGACGGCTGGGCCATGGAAGCCCGCCTCTATGCCGAGAACCCCGTCACCGGCTTCCTGCCGTCGACGGGCAAGCTGAAGCACTTCCGCCTGCCCGAGGGCGACGTCCGCGTCGACAGCGCGGTCGAGGAGGGCGGTGAGGTCACGCCGTTCTACGATCCGATGATCGCCAAGCTCATCGCCCACGGCGTCGACCGCGAGGACGCCGCCCACCGCCTGGCCGAGGCCTGCGGCCTGGTCGAGGTGTGGCCGGTCAAGACCAACGCCGCCTTCCTGGCCAAGTGCGCCAGCCACCCGGATTTCGTCGAGGGCTTGGTGGACACCGGCTTCATCGAGACCCGGCTGGACGAGCTGGTCGAGCGGACGTTCTCCGACGCCCCGACCCTGGCCGCCATCGGCCAGCGCCTGGAGGGCTTCATGGAAGCCGACACGTCCAAGGCCGATCCATTCGAGAGTGCGCCCTCACGATTGCTGGGATTCCGCCTCAACGCCCCGCGCGCGGTCATGAACCTGCCGATGAGTGTCGATGGCAAGAAGGTCCCGCTGCGGGTCGCCCTGGCCGGTGGACGCGGCGACGACTGGTCGTGGGACATCACGGTCGAGGACGGCCGGGCGCTGGATGATGTCGACGTGCTCCCGGGCGCGCATGGCGAGGGCCCGCTGCGGGTGTTCGAGGGTGGCGACGTTCAGGAGTTCGAGTTCGGCTATCAAGCCGGCGGCGCCCACATGGCGGCCTCGGACGGCGCGATCCTGTCGCCGATGCCGGGCAAGATCGTCTCGGTCGCCGTCGAGGCCGGCCAGAGCGTAATCAAGGGCCAGACCCTGCTAACGCTGGAAGCCATGAAGATGGAGCACGCCCTGGCTGCGCCGTTCGACGGCGTGGTGGCCGAACTGTCGGCCACGGCCGGCGGCCAGGTCAGCGAGGGCGTGGTCCTGGCCAGGCTCGAGCCGGCCGCCTAGGCGGCCGGCCGGCGCTCCAGCTACTGGCTCTTCGACACCAGCGCGCCCAGCTTCTTGAGCTTGGGCGTGACGATCGGGATCGTCAGCATCGTGCTGCTCACCGCCATCAGCAGCAGGGCGGTGAAGGTCGTGTTGGTGATGATCTGCTTGTCCAGCAGGATGTTGGCGAAGATGATCATGATCAGGGCCTTGGTCTGCAACAGCCAGCCGATGATCGAGGCCTCGCCCTTTTCCCATTTGAGGATCTTGCCGGCCAGGTGGATGCCGGCCAGCTTGCCCGACACCGAGGCGACCAGCAGCAGGGCCGCCGCGCCGAACACCGCCAGCCCGCCGACGTCCCATTGGGTGCGCAGGCCGGTGCTGAGAAAGAACACCGGCATCACGGCCAGCAGGATGTGGTCGCGGAAGGCGTCCATCTGCTTTTGATTGAACCAGGTCGAGTCCAGAACCGCGCCGGACAGAAACGCGCCGACCATGAAGTGCAGGCCGGCCCAGTCCGCTGCGAAGCCGCAGGCCGCCAGCCAGATCAGGCCGACATACCAGCGGTCTTTCTCCGGAATGCGGACCATCAGCTTGCGGATGGCGAAGGCGGCCAGCGCGAAAGCGACCAGGAAGCCCGCCTGGCGACCCACGCGCTCCCAGTCGAGCAGGATCAGCGCCAGCACGCCCCAGATCGCCACGTCGTCCATGCTGGCGTAGCGCAGGATGCGCTGGCCCAGCGGCTGGCGAAGGATCTCGAGCTTCTCCATCAACAGCACGAGGATGGGCAGGGCGGTGACGGCGCAGGCCATGCCGATGCCCAGCACCACCTGCCAGTGCGCGCCCTTGGGCCCGGCCCAGCCGCTGTAGCGCAGCATGGCCACGGCGGCCGCGCTGCCGAACAAGAGCGGGACGGCCAGGGCCAGGCCCGACGTGATCCCCGTCTCCTTGCGCAGGGTCCAGGCCTGCTTGAGGTCCAGCTCGATCCCCGCCACCCAGACGAAGATCATCACCGCCCACCAGGCGATGCCGTTCAGCGCGGCGATCACCGGCTTGCTGAAGACGAAACCGTAATAGTCGGGGAACAGGTGGCCCAGCACGCCGGGCCCCAGGATGATGCCGCCGATGATCTGAACCACTACCAGGGGTGCGTAATATTCGGTTCGGAACAGTCGCCAGACCAGGTACGGGACCGCGAAGATGATCAGCATCGCGATCAGGAAAATTTCGGACGTATTCATCGCCGCGTGCATCTAGAGCCCCCTTGGACGCCGCGTATGTTCGCGGTCGCCGTTCTTCCCCAATCGCCTTCGATAGCACCCGCCGAAGCTGCGCCGCAACGGCGAGTGATAGCGTTGTCATGCGGATCGCGGCCGACGCGCTGAAACGGCCCTTTCCCGCCAGGGCCCCCGCGCGCTATCACCCGGCCATGGCCCTGCACATCATCAAGCTGGTCGTCGGCTGCGACACGATCGACGACCTTCTGGACTGGCACAAGGAAAGCGATCGCCCCTGGATCATGCACACACGCATGACGCCCAAGCGCCTCGACGAGGTGCTGGACGGCGGCTCGTTGTACCGCGTGTTCAAGGGTCAGATCCTGTGTCGCCAAAAGATCCTGGCCATCGACACGATCGGCGAGGGCGCGGCCAAGCGCTGCGAGGTGACGGTCGATCCGTCGATCATCCGCGTGGTTCCCACCCCGCGCCGCGCCTTCCAGGGCTGGCGCTACCTGCCGGACGCCGATGTCCCGGCGGATCTCAGCGAGGGCGAAGCCGCCGACCTGCCGCTGGACCTGGCACGCCAACTGCGCGAACTGGGCGCGTGGTGACCTGAAGGCGATCCGTTAGCGATCTGGCAACCTGAGCGGGTGTCCCATCCTCACGGTTACAGGAGGGACACGATGAAAGCCGCTTTTGCCGCCCTGGGCGTCACGGTGCTGTTCATGGGCTTGATGGTCGCCCTGGCGATCGTGCTGCGGCCGGTGGGCTAGACCACCGGCATGTTGTCGATCAAGCGGGTCTTGCCCAGCCACGCGGCCACCAGGATTCTGCCCTGCGCCTCGCCGATAGGGCCGGGTCCCAGTTTCGACAGGTCCGAGGCCTCGCGCACGTCCAGATAGTCGATCTGACCGAAGCCGGCGGCCGTCAGGGCGGCCTTGCCGGCGGTTTCCGCCTCGTCGATCCGACCGCCGTTCGCCACGGCCTTGGCGACGGCTTTCAGGGCCTGGGGCAGGGCGGTCGCGACGGCCCGCTCGTCGGCGCTGAGATAGGCGTTGCGCGACGATAGGGCCAGGCCGTCCTCGGCCCGCGCGGTCGGAGCCGCGACGATCTCCACCGGCAGGTCCAGATCCTTCACCAGCCGCTTGATCACCTGCAGTTGCTGGTAGTCCTTCTCGCCGAAGATCGCGTAGTCGGCCTGGCACTGGATCAGCAGCTTGGCGACCACGGTGGCGACGCCGCCGAAGAACTGCGGCCGGGCAGCGCCTTCAAGGGGCTCGGACACGCCCGAGACGGTGATCGCGGTCGAGAAGCCCGGCGCGTACATCTCCGCGGCGTTGGGCGCGAACAACAGGTCGCAGCCGGCCGAGGCCAGCTTTTCGGCGTCCAGCGCCTCGCCGCGCGGATAGGCGTCGAAGTCCTCGTGCGGCGCGAACTGCTTGGGATTGACGAAGACGCTGGCCACCGTGCGCCGCGCCTTGGTCTGGCCAAGCTTGACCAGGGTCAGGTGACCGTCGTGCAGCGCGCCCATGGTCGGGATCAGGGCCACCTCGTCGCCGACGGCCTTCCAGGCGGCCACCTGGGCGCGGAGATCGGCGACGGTTCGGACGATGAGCGGTGAGGTTTGGGGCATCTACGGCCTCCTGTATGCGCAGGCGTGGCTTATGGCCGAGGGGCGCTGCGGCGTCCACCTTGCCGCTCCGGCAGCGCTTGCGGTGAAGCTTGGTGCGGCGGGCCCTGCGACAAAAGGGCCTGTGGATCAACGTCATGACCGCTCGGCTGCGCCTTGGAGGCCGTGTTAACGTTTCGTTATCCGCCTGAGTCGCGGAGACAGAAGGAGCGAGTTCATGGCCGATACGCGCGTGATCGTCGTTGGGAACGAAAAGGGCGGGGCGGGCAAGTCGACCATCGCCGTCCACCTGGTTACGGCCCTGCTTTACGGCGGAGCCAAGGTGGCGGTGATCGATCTCGACCTGCGCCAATGCACCTCGATGCGGTTCTTCGAGAACCGTCGCGCCTGGCTGGCCGACAAGAAGCTCCCGCTGCCGGAGCCGATCCAACTGCGACTCAGCGACGACGACGTGGCCCTGGCCGCCGCGCCGGAAGCCGAGCAGATCGCCCGCTTCGAGGCCGCCTTCGCCAAGGGGCTGGAAGAGGCCGACTTCGTCCTGATCGACACCCCCGGCGGCGACACCGCCATCTCGCGTCTGGCCCATGGCCGCGCCGACCTGATCGTCACGCCGATGAACGACAGCTTCGTCGACTTCGACATGCTGGGTCACGTCGATCCGGTGACTATGGAGCTGACGACGCCCAGCCTCTACTCGCAGTCGGTCTGGGAAGCCCGCAAGGCGCGCGCCATGAGCGGCCAGCGCCAGGCCCTGGACTGGGTGGTGCTGCGCAATCGCCTGGCCACCACCGAGGCTCGCAACCGCAAGCGCCTGGAGGACCGTCTGACGGCCCTGGCCAAGCGCGTCGGTTTCCGCATGGGCCCCGGCCTGCGCGACCGGGTGATCTATCGCGAGCTGTTCCCGTTCGGCCTGACCATCGCCGACCTGTCGCCGCAGGTTCGCCCGGTGCCGGTGTCGCTGCAGCACCTGGCGGCGCGTCAGGAGCTTCGCGCCCTGATGCATTCGCTTGGTCTTTCGGCCTATTCCGGGGAAACTCTGCTCGCCGCTCAGTAGGGGCCCCTCGGGGGTTGCCTGAGCGCGTTCCGGGTTTGAAATGATCTATCTGTTGCTTGGCGCGGCCGTCCTGGCCCTGGTGTTCTGGGGCGGCAAGCGTCCGCTCGTGAAGGGGGACGGCTGGCGCGTCGGCGCCGGCGTGGCCGCCCTGGCCGCCTTCGCGGCGGCCGCCTACACCACCATTCGCGGCAGCTGGGGCACGGGCATCGTCCTGGGCATCGTCGGCCTGTGGAGCGCCTCGGAAGCCCGTCGCCGCGCCTCGATCGGCAAGGCCGCGCCGCCCGCCGTCTCGGGGCCCTCGCTGACCGAGGCCCGCTCGATCCTCGGCGTCGGCCCCGACGCCACCGCCGAGGAGATCCGCGCCGCCCACGCCCGCCTGATCCGCCTGGCCCACCCCGACAAGGGCGGCACGGCGGGGCTGGCGGCGCAGCTCAACGCGGCGCGGGATCGGTTGCTGAAGCGCTAGGCGCGCGAGCGCGGGCGTTGGGAGCGTGACGATTGGTGGACAGATGATCCGCTGAGGATCTCAACCAAACCACACACCGTCGTCATCCCCCGCTTCATGCGGAGGACCCAAGCGGCGCCGGCGGCTGTAGTCGCTGACCTTTGGTCGGACTTCGACCTCGGCTTGGGTCACCCGGACAAGCCGGGTGATGACCGACTTTTGTGTCTCGAGCGCGGGGATAGCCGCCTTCGTATCGGATGCGCCGAGCCTTCCCGTATTCTGACTTCACCTCGTCGCGAGGAAAGGGCGCTAGGCCAGCGACCGAAGCGGCGGCGGGGTGCGATCGAGCGGGACTGGGGTCGAGGGGGATACTCGGCCGTGTCCGGGGACCTGGTTGCTGGCCAGGTCCGCCCGCCGTCGGCGTGGTTGAAGGCAAAGGGGCGTGTCTGGCTGAAAGCCCGTCCTCTTCGACCGTCGGGCGCTTGCGGAAACGGAAGAGCTCGGGTCCCGGTAAGGCCCGAATAGGGCCACCCGACGGGAGGCTGGCGGATAACGATGGCGCGGAGCGGACGGTTTCGTCGAAACGGTATTTCTATTTCCACTCCGGACGTCGTCCGGACGCTCCGCGACCCTTTCCAATCCTTCAGCGGTTCCCGCGTGAAGCGGCGGACGCATGTCCTGACCCTAACCCTGTCGAGGCGGCCCCAAGGGCCTCATCGGAGGAGCCTGAATGTCGATCCAGCCTGACACGCAACAAAAAAGCCCGGAACGCTGGGCGCTCCGGGCTCGATCCGAGTTTCGAAAGACAGGCGCCTCAGCGCGGCGACAGCACCATGCAGGGCTGGCGCTTGGCGCTGATCGCGGCGCAGGCGCTGCGCGCGGCTTCGGCGGTCAGGCCCTGGAACTGGGCGCGGAACGCGCCGCCGGCGGCGCCCTCGACCGCGCCCTCGGCGTCGGCCACGAACTTGGCGAAACGGCCGCGAACCAGCGACAGCTGCTCCTTGGCCAGGCCCTTGGACTTAAAGGCGCCGACCTGCACGGCCCACTCGCCCTTGGCCTTCTTCGGCGCGGACTTGGGCTCGGTCTTGGCCTGGGCGGCCTTCAGGGTCTGGGCGATCTTGACCGGCGCGCGGGCGGGGGTCTCGGTCAGGACGATCTTCAGGCCGGCCTGGTCGCCGTCGCCCTGTTCGACCGACGGGCGCATGATCGGGCCGGTCGGCTCGTCGGTATAGAGGTTGGCGGCGATGGTGGTGCGGTCGCCGCGGGCGCGGCGCTTGAGGACCTCGAAGCCGGTCAGCAGCAGGTCTTCCATGTTGTTGTCGCGCCAGGCGGTCGAGGAGCCGCCCAGGACCACGGCGATCAGGCGGCGGCCGTCGCGCACGGCCGAGCCGGCGAGATTGTAGCCCGAGGCGTTGGTGTAGCCGGTCTTCAGCCCGTCGAAGCCGTCCATGCTGTCGAGCAGGCGGTTGTGGCCGCGGACGTAGTTCCCACGGAACGTGAAGCCCTTGATGCTGAAATAGGAATAGTACTGCGGGAAGTCGCGCATCGTCGCGCGCGACAGGATGGCCAGGTCGCGGGCGGTGCTGATCTGGCGGCTGTCGGGCAGGCCCGAGGCGTTGACGAAGCGGCTGTTGCGCATGCCCAGTTCCTGGCCGCGCAGGGTCATCAGGGCGGCGAAACGCGCCTCGCTGCCGGCCAGCTTCTCGGCCATGGCCACGGCGACGTCGTTGGCCGATTTCACGGTCATCGCGCGGATGGCTTCGTCGACGGTGATGCTGTCGCCGGCGGGCAGGCCCAGCTTGGTCGGGGCCTGGGCGGCGGCGCGGGGCGAGATGACGACGCGGTCGGTGGGCTTCAGGCGGCCTTCGCTCAGCGCCTCGAAGGCCAGGTACAGCGTCATGACCTTGGTCACCGACGCCGGATAGCGGGGGCTGTCAGCGCGCTTGTCATAGAGCACTTCGCCCGAATTGGCGTCGATGACGATGGCCGCATATTTCGGCTCGGCGCCGTTCATCTGCAGGTACGGGATCTGGGCCGAGGCGCTGGCCGGGACCAGCGCGCCAATCACGCAGGACAGCACCAGGCCGACGGTGGCGAGTACGGTACGGGCGGAGCGAAGCTTGGCGAACATGCGATGAGCGTCCGTCACTTTTGAACTGAGCGGTTCCGCACCGCCACACGCGTACCAGTAGCATGAACTGACCCGCCTTTAGCCAAAGTAAACAACCGGTGAGCGATGTTGTCGCGGGTGCGGAAAAATCATGCGCGTTGCGACTGTGCTTCAGCTTGCCCTAGGGTCATGGTGCGCTGCACAATTTTGTTGACTGCTGCACTGCAACATGGCAAATCGGCGTTGTCCCAAGCGCATGGGGCTGCTTCGCACAGCTTCGCCATGCCCCGCCAAACTGCCAGGAGACTCCCCATGGCCGCCGCCGAAACCATCAAGACCACTGTCGAGCAGTTCAGCACCGCCTCGAACCAAGCGTTCAAGGATGGCGTCGAGAAGTCGCTGGCCGCGCTGGCGGAAGCCAACACCCATTCGAAGAAGAACCTGGAAGCCGTCGTCGCTTCGGTGACCGCCGCCACCAAGGGCGCCGAAGCCCTGGGCGCCGAGACCTTCGCCTACTCGAAGAAGGCTGCCGAAGACCAAGTAGCCGCCGTGAAGTCGCTGGCCGCCGCCAAGAGCGTGCAGGAAGCCGTCGAGCTGCAGACCGCCTGGGCCAAATCGGCCCTCGAAGGCTACATCGCCCAGATGAGCAAGGCCTCGGAAATCGTTTCGGCCTCGATCAAGGACTCCATCAAGCCGCTGAACGAACGCGCCAGCGCCGCTGTCGAGAAGTTCCAGGCCGCCCGCTAAGGCGACCCCGGAGCCGCCCAGGCGGGTCCGACCACCAGTTGAGAAGGCCCGAGCCGGCGACGGTTCGGGCCTTTTTTCTTGTGCCCTCCGGACGCGGCGTTAAGCATGGCGTCTCGTAAACCGGAGTGCGTGATGTCGACGATCGAAGCCCGCCTGAGCGAACTTGGCGTGACCTTGCCGCAGCCGGTCGCGCCCGTGGCCAACTACGTGCCGTTCGTCCGCTCCGGGAACCTCGTCCACATCTCCGGCCAGATCTCGCTGGACGCTTCGGGCGGCATCAGGGGCACGGTCGGCGTCGACGTCGACCTGGAGACTGCCCAGGCCGCCGCGCGGCTTTGCGGGATCAACCTGCTGGCTCAGATGAAGGCCGCCTGCGACGGCGACCTGGACCGGGTGGTGCGGGTGGTCAAGTTGGGCGGTTTCGTCCAGGCCGGTCCCGACTTCATCGACATCCCCAAGGTGGTCAACGGCTGCTCGGACCTGATGGTCGAGGTGCTGGGCGACGCAGGCCGTCACGCCCGCTCGGCGGTCGGCGTCTATCGCCTGCCGCTGGGCTTCGCGGTCGAGGTCGACGCGGTGGTGGAGATTCGCTGATGCGTGCGCACGAGCGTCCCGCGACCGAGGTGTTCGGCGAGGCCTGGGAGCGTCTGTTCGACCCGGCCATCGCCCATCGCGGCCTGTGGACGCCGGGCGGCGCGCCGGAGAACTCGCTGGCCGCCTTCCAGGCCGCCTGCGCCAAGGGCTACGCCATCGAGCTGGACGTGCAGCTCACCGCCGACGGCCACGCCGTGGTGTTCCATGACGACCGGCTGGAGCGTCTGACCGGCGTCGAGGGCCGGCTGCGCGATCATACCGCAGCCGACCTGGGCGCGCTGAAGCTGTCTGGCACGGACGAGACCATCCCGACCCTGGCTGACGCCCTGACGGTGATCGGTCACCGGGCCATGGTCTATATCGAGCTGAAGACCCCCTTCGGCGAGGTCGGCGAGCTGGAGAAGGTCGTCTCCGAGATCCTGATCGATCACAACGGCCCGACCGCCGTGATCGGCTTCAATCCCTATTCTCACGCCTGGTTCGCTGACCACCATCCGCAGATCCTGCGGGGCCTGGACAGCTACAGCTGGAACGACGACAGCGCCCGAAAGCTGGCGCCGGAGATGCGCAAGTCCCTGGCGGCGCTGGAGCAGGTCGAGATCGCTCGACCCGATTTCCTGGCCCTGGGGCTGGACATGCTGCCCAGCGCCCGCGGCGACGTCTACCGGGCCAAGGGCATGCCGGTGATCGCCTGGACCGTGCGCTCTGCCGAGCAATGGGACGCCGTCAGCGACCATTGCGACAACCTGATCTTCGAGGGCTTCGAGGCGTGACTTCGGTGACGTCGGCGGTTCGCGTCCATCGCGAGATCGCCGAGATCGGCCGCGAAGCATGGGACGCCTGCGCCGCCCCGACCGGCGATCCATTCGTCAGCTACGACTTCCTGTCGATCCTTGAGGAAAGCGGCTGCGTGGGCGCGCGCACCGGCTGGGCGCCGCAGCACCTGTCGGTCGAAGACGACGCCGGCGGCGTGGCCGGGGTCATGCCGCTTTACCTGAAGTCCCACAGTCAGGGCGAATACGTCTTCGATCATTCCTGGGCCGACGCCTATGAGCGGGCAGGGGGGCGCTACTATCCCAAGCTGCAGTGCTCCTCGCCGTTCTCGCCGGTGACGGGCTCGCGGCTGATCGTGCGGCCGGACGTCGACCTCGACGATGGCCGCTCTGCGCTGCTGGGCGGAGCCCTGACCCTGTGCCAGCGCATGGACGCCTCGTCGCTGCACGTCACCTTCCCCAACGCCGCCGAGTGGGAATGGATGGGCCAGCGGGGCATGCTGCAGCGGCAGGACCAGCAGTATCACTGGGAAAACGCAGGCTACGCCACCTTCGACGATTTCCTGGCGGCCCTGTCGTCCAACCGTCGCAAGACCATCCGCCGCGAGCGTCGCGACGCCCAGGCCGGGCTCGAGATCGTGGCCCTGACCGGCGATGAACTGACCGAGGTCCATTGGGACGCCTTCTTCGGCTTCTACATGGACACCGGCGGCCGCAAGTGGGGGCGGCCCTATCTGAACCGCCGGTTCTTCTCACTGCTGGGTGAGCGGATGGCCGACAAGGTTATCCTGCTGATGGCCCGTCGGCCGGGCGGTCCGTGGATCGCCGGTGCGCTGAACCTGTTGGGCCGAGACTGCCTCTATGGCCGCCACTGGGGTTGCACCGAGGACGTGCCGTTCCTGCACTTCGAGCTCTGCTACTACCAGGCCATCGAGCATGCGATCCGGCTGGGCCTCCCGCGCGTCGAGGCCGGCGCCCAGGGACAGCACAAGATCGCCCGGGGCTATCTGCCCAGCGCGGTCTATTCCGCCCACTGGATCGCCGACCCTGCCCTACGCGAACCCGTCGCCCGCTATCTCGAACGGGAGCGCGAGGCGGTCGAGCACGACATGGCGATGCTCAGCGAGGAATATTCGCCGTTCCGCCACGAGGGCGACTAGCTCAGTTCGACGTCGGCGACCTTGCCTTCGTAGTCCTGCTTCGGATCGCGGCCGAGCAGCATCTTCACGCCAGCGAACAGGCTGTGCTCGTTCAGCCAGATCTGGGCGTGGCCGGGCTCGAACCGCAGCAGGCGCAGCTTGGGGTCGTCCTTGCCCGTGTACCAGGCCGCTACGAAGGGATTCCACAGGCGCTCGACGGTCGCGCTGTCGGTGTCGACGGTGACCTGACCCTCGACGGTGGCGAACACGTCGTGACCCTTCGAGACGAACTGGATCAGACCCTCGCGCTCGCTGCCGCCGATCGATGCGACCAGGTCGTTGTCGTCGGAGGTGAAGACCCAGAGCGGTCCGCTGTGATCACCTTCGAACTGCGCGGTCATCGGTTGGCCTTTGCCGTCCGGATCGCCGGGCAGGCCCAGCATCACGGTGCGGTCGGACTTCAGCGCCTTCCAGAACTTGGCGGCGAGATCGGCTTCTTTCGACATGGTGTTCCTCCGTTTGGAGGACCAACGACGCGGCGGGCCGGGCGTTCCGTCACGATCGCTCCCAGGCCGTCTTCAGCAACGCCTTCACCTCGTCGTCGACATCGGCGGGCGAGGCCAGGGCGATCTTGGCCTTCAGGCGCTCGGACCAGCTTTCGTTCCTTGGCGCCGCCAGGCGAGGGGAGGCGTCGGGCGTCAGGGCCAGGCCCAGCGACGCCGTCCCGCCCTTGACCGGCTTGATCGCCGCGAACTGCACCTTGTTGGACCACGCCGAGAAGGCCTTGCGCTGGCCATGGACCAAGCCCGGGAAGTCGGCGACGGCCGCCTCCACAGCCGCGAGGATCGCCGCCGAAGACGGATCGGTCCACAGCGTCTTGCGTAAGGCCTCTGGATCGTCCCAGCCGGCTTCCGACGGAAACGCCTCGCCCAGGATGTGGGCGCAGCGATTGACGCCCAGGCCGTAGTGCGTCTTCAGCCATTCGACGCGCTTGCCGGGCTTGGTCTCCTGGCAGTCGCGGCGGACGATCTCCACCCATTCGGCCAGGGTCTTGCCGGTGTCGCGCTCGAGGCTGGCCTGGACCGAGGCGAACCATTTCTTCTGGCGCTCGGTCAGGTGTTCGCCATCTCCGGTCTTGCCCATGGCTTGCGCGTCCCCCCTGGTTTGCTACGACCGCTCCAAAACAAGGAGACGGGCCATGAGCCTTCACGGAACCTACGACCCGGACAACATCTTCGCCAAGATCATCCGTGGCGAAATGCCGGCCGTGAAGGTGTTCGAGGACGACCAGGTCCTGGCCTTCATGGACGTCTTCCCGCAGGCGCGCGGCCATATGTTGGTGATCTCCAAGACCTCCCAGGCCCGCAACCTGCTGGAGGCGGAGGCCAAGACCCTGGGGCGACTGATCGGCGGGGTCCAGAAGGCGGCCGCCGCCGTCACCGCCGCCCTGAAGCCCGACGGCGTCATCGTCACCCAGTTCAATGGTGCGCCCGCCGGCCAGACGGTCTTCCACCTGCATTTCCACATCATTCCCCGCTACGACGGCGAGGCGATGGGGCGGCACGGCGATGGCATGGCCGATGTCGAAGAGCTCAAGGCGCTGGCCGAGAAGATCGCCGCGGCGCTCTAGCTGAACCTTTCTGCTGCGTCCTCGTTCAACCGGGGTGAGGGAGCTTCACTGCATGATTGAGTTCGAGGACCGTCCGCGCGGTCTCATGAGATTGATCTACGCTAGCCGGTCCACCGGCGGTGTCGTATCGGGCGAAGTCGCCACGGCGATCGTCGCCAAATCCATCCAGAACAATCGCGTCGCCGACATCACCGGCCTGCTGGTGGTGGGCGGCGATCGCTTTTTGCAGCTTCTGGAGGGCCCCGCAGGCGAAGTCGAGCAGACCTTCGCGCGCGTCAGCCAGGATCCGCGCCACACCAACGTGACGACCGTCGCGCAGGGGCCCGGCGAGAAGCGCCTGTTCCGCGACTGGAACATGGCGCATCGGCAGTTGGGGCCCGCGGACGTCGGGGCGCTGAACGCGGTGGGTCTCGACACCTTCACGCCGGAAGGCCTGGACGAGGATCGGGCGCTGAAGCTGCTCAAATCCATCGGCCAAGCTCACCTGCGCTGACGGCCTAGGCCATCTCTCCTGACAGGCTTTCACCGAGCTTGTCGAGCAGCCAGTTGGTGCCGTGCTCGCGACTGCCGGCGTCGTCATAACCGTCAAGGAACGCGCCTTGCTCGGTCATCACCAGCTTGGTTCCTGTTCCGTCCGGTTTGATTTCGATGGTGGCCACCGAGACCGAGATTCGCGTGTCACCCAGTTTCATGTCGTAGGTGTAGATGATGCGCTGGTCGGGGACGATGTCCTGGTAGACGCAGTTGAATGCGTGCATCACGCCGCCCTTGGGGCCGCCGATGCTGGTTTCGCGACCACCGACCCGGAAGTCGAATTCCGACGGCCCTTTTTCCCACTCGTCGGGACCCCCGAACCATTTGGCCTTGGCGACGGGATCGGCGAAGGCCTTGAACACCCGCGCCGGCGAGGCGGGATAGGTCCGCTCGACGGTGAATATGGCGTGGGTGACGGAGCGTTGCGTCATGGTCTTCTCCCTTGGTTGTCAGTCGTCTTCGCCCTGGGCCAGATAGTCGCCCAGGCGGTCCAGCCGGCGCTCCCAGCCGATGCGGCGGTCGTTGATCCAGCGCTCGACAGCCTGCAGGGCGTCCGGCTCGATCCGGCAGGTGCGGACACGGCCGACCTTCTCGGACTTCACCAGCCCGCTGCCTTCCAGAATGGCCAGGTGCTGCACAACCGCCGACAGGGTCATGTCCAGCGGCTGGGCCAGTTCGCTGACAGACGCCGCGCCCCGGCTCAGGCGCTCGACCATCGCCCGGCGCGTGGGATCGCCCAGGGCCTGGAACATCAGATCGAGCGGCTGCTGATTGTTTAGCATACGCTAAAGTATCAAGGCGCGATGCAGCGCGTCAAGGGCGTGCGATGGGCGCCGGTTTAAGGAACGAGTTTGATGAGTGCGGTCGATACCGCGAGGAGCGTCGCCATCGCGCCAATCAGCGCCAGCCCTTGAAGGCGGATTTTTTCGCTGAGACGGGCTTCCAACGCGGAGATGTCGGTTCTGACGCTGGCGATCTCGCCCTTCAGATCCGCCCGAGCGAGCGCCAGTTCGGTCTTGGTGGCCAAGTCGGTCACATCGGGCAATTCCGTGGTGTCGCGCATGATGTCCACGATCGCCTCGGCCGCGCGTTCGTCCATGCCGGCTTCACGCAGGCGTTTGGAGGCGCTCAGGGTGTCGAAGGCGATCGCAGTCATGCTGGCACATTAATCGGTTGTTCTCGTTTTGTCTACATGTCCTGCGTGAGCGAAATCGAAAGAGGCCCGGATTGCTCCGGGCCTCTTGTTAGTTCCAGTCCTACTCGGCCAGGGCCGGTTCGGCTTCGTCCTCGGGGGCGGCGGAGCCCTTGGCGGGTTTCTCCGGGGTGCTCTCGATCTCGAAGTCGATCTTGCTGTCCTTGAGGATGACCTTTACGTGGCCGCCGCGGACCAGGCGTCCGAACAGGATGTCGTCGGCCAGGGGCTTCTTGATGTGCTCCTGGATGACGCGACCCAACGGGCGAGCGCCGTACAGTTCGTCGAAGCCGTTCTTGGCCAGCCAGTCGGCCGCGTCGTCGGTCAGCGAGATCGTCACGTTCCGGTCGGCCAGCTGGGCCTCCATCTGCATGACGAACTTCTGCACGACCTGGCGGATGATCTCCGGCGTCAGCGGCTTGAAGGCCACGACCGCGTCGAGGCGGTTGCGGAATTCCGGCGTGAACAGGCGCTTGAGGGCGGCCTCTTCCTCGCCGACCACCTTGTCGCGACCAAAGCCGATGGACTGGCGTTGGGCGTCCGAGGCGCCCGCATTGGTGGTCATGATCAGGACCACGTTGCGGAAATCGACCTTCTTGCCGTTGGAGTCGGTGAGCACCCCATGGTCCATGACCTGCAGCAGGATGTTGTAGACGTCCTGGTGGGCCTTCTCGATTTCGTCGAGCAGGACCACGGCGTGCGGGTGCTGGTCGACGGCGTCGGTCAGCTGGCCGCCCTGATCGTAGCCGACATAGCCGGGAGGGGCGCCGATCAGGCGGCTCACGGTATGGCGCTCCATGTACTCCGACATGTCGAAGCGGATCATCTCGATGCCCAACGTCGAGGCCAGCTGCTTGGCGGCTTCGGTCTTGCCGACGCCGGTGGGGCCGCTGAACAGGAACGAGCCGATCGGCTTGTCCGCGTCGCGAAGGCCGGCGCGGGCCAGCTTCATGGCCGAGGACAGCTGCAGGATCGCGTCGTCCTGGCCGAACACGGCGCGCTTCAGGTCCGTTTCCAGCTCCTTGAGCGCCTCGGTGTCCGACTTCGAAACCGACTTGGGCGGGATGCGGGCGATCTTGGCCACGACGGCCTCGATCTCCTTGACGCCCAGGACCTTCTTGCGGCGGCCTTCCGGCAGCAGCATCTGGCCCGCGCCGGCCTCGTCGATCACGTCGATCGCCTTGTCGGGCAGCTTGCGGTCGGTGATGTACTTGGCCGACAGCTCGACGGCCACCTTGATGGCGTCGTTGGTGTACTTCAGCTTGTGGAAGTCCTCATAGTAGCTCTTGAGCCCCTTGAGGATCTTGATGGTGTCTTCCACGGTCGGCTCGTTGACGTCGATCTTCTGGAAGCGACGGACCAGGGCCCGATCCTTCTCGAAGTGCTGACGGAACTCCTTGTAGGTGGTCGAGCCCATGCAGCGCAGCGAGCCCGAAGCCAGAGCTGGCTTCAGCAGGTTCGAAGCATCCATCGCCCCGCCGCTGGTCGCGCCGGCGCCGATGACGGTGTGGATCTCGTCGATGAACAGCACCGCGTTGGGGTGGTTCTCAAGTTCCTTGACCACCTGCTTGACGCGTTCCTCGAAGTCGCCGCGATAGCGGGTGCCGGCCAGCAGCGCGCCCATGTCGAGCGAGAAGATGGTGGCTTCCGCCAGGACTTCGGGGACCTGGTTGGTGATGATCTTGCGGGCCAGACCTTCGGCGATGGCGGTCTTGCCTACGCCGGGCTCACCCACCAGCAGGGGGTTGTTCTTGGTGCGGCGGCACAGGATCTGGATCGCGCGTTCCACTTCGTTCGCGCGGCCGATCAGGGGGTCGACCTTGCCCTGGCGGGCCTTTTCGTTGAGGTCGACGCAATAGGCTTCGAGCGCCTCGCCACCGGTCTTGGTGTTGGGCTTTTCGGAGTCTTCTTCCGTCGTGCTGTTGCTGGCGCCCTTGACGGCCTTGGGTTCGGACGCGCCGGCCTTCTTGGCGATGCCGTGGGCGATGAAGTTCACCGCGTCATAGCGCGTCATGTCCTGCTCTTGCAGGAAGTAGGCGGCGTGGCTTTCGCGTTCCGAGAAGATGGCCACCAGCACGTTGGCGCCGGTGACTTCCTCGCGACCCGACGATTGGACGTGGATCACGGCGCGCTGGATCACGCGCTGGAAGCCGGCGGTCGGCTTGGCGTCTTCTTCGTCATCGACGACCAGCGAGGCCAGTTCGACGTCGAGATAGTTGGCCAGACTCTTCTTCAGGGCGACGAGATCGACGTCGCAGGCGCGCATCACCCCGGCGGCGTCATCGTCGTCGGTGAGAGAGAGGAGCAGGTGCTCCAGGGTGGCGTACTCGTGCTTACGCTGGTTGGCGTAGGCGACGGCGCGGTGAAGGGATTCTTCGAGAGGGCGAGAAAACGAGGGCAATGGGGGAGGCTCCTCAGTCTTTTTCCATGGTGCACTGCAAGGGATGCTGATGACGGCGCGCCGAGTCGATGACCTGCGCAACCTTTGTTTCAGCAACTTCGTAAGTATAGACACCGCACACGCCGACACCGTGTTGGTGGACGTGAAGCATGATCCGGGTCGCGTCTTCGCGCGACTTGTTGAAGAAGCGTTCGAGTACGTACACGACGAATTCCATCGGCGTGTAGTCGTCATTCAGAATCAGTACTCGATACATCGACGGCTTCTGCGTCTTCGGCTTCACCTCAGTGACAACCGAAGATCCAGATCCGTTATTCTGTCCGCCTTGCTTTCGCTCGGCCATCGACCGTTTTCTCCCGACGGGCCGAACCACCCGCCTGCTTAGGATTAGATATGGAAACACGCCGGCTTTGGAAGGGGCCGACGCACCGCTGCGCCGCTTTAACACAGGGGCGCCTTGCAAAATGGCTTCACGATTGGGAGAACGGAGACCGTGCGGTGGCGGTTTCCTGGGCGAGGCGGGGAAATGGTGCGCGGCGATCCGTCGCGCAAGGGGTCTCGTTAACGAACCCACCCAAACGAGTTCACCGGCTCTTCAGGGCTCGTCCGGTGACAACTGCCCCGGCCCCGAACCGACCGCGCAGCGAGTCGATGGCGGTTTCGCTCTTCAGAGCCTGACGCTCGGCGTCGGCGAAGAAGTCGGCCCCCGCGGTCTCAGCGTCGACGAATTCGGTCAGGCCGGCCCCGATCAGCCGGTAATAAGTCCCGCCCGGCTCGGCCGCCAGAAGTTCCCGCGCGACCTGGAACAGGGTGCGGGCCGTCTGGGTCGGCACCGCCAGGGTCCGGCGGCGGGTGTGGACCTTGAAGTCCGGCGTGCGCAGCTTCAGCGTCGCCACGCGCCCGGCCACGCCCTCGACCCGGGCCTGTTTGGCCACCCGCTCGCAAAGCGGCCACAGCTGGTCCTCGAGTTCGTCGCGCTTGAAGAGGTCGTCGTTGAAGGTGGTCTCGGCGCTGATCGTCTTGCGCACCTGGTCGGGGTCGACGGCTCGGGCGTCCTGGCCCTGGGCCAGGCGATGCAGGCGCAGGCCGCTGGAGCCCAGCACCGCCGCCAGATGCTTGAGGTCGGCCTCGGCAATGTCGCCGACCGTGCGGAAGCCCTCGGACGCCAGGGCGGTCACGGTGGCCGGGCCCACGCCCGGCAGGATCGACACCGGCTTGCCGGCCAGGAAGCTCTTGGCCTCGGCCGCGCCGATCGCCGAGAAGCCGCGCGGCTTGTCCAGTTCCGATGCGATCTTGGCCAGGAACTTGTTGGGCGCCAGGCCGATCGAGACGGTCAGTTGGATCTCGGCCTCGATCTCGCGTTGCAGCCGCGTCAGCATCACGGCCGGCGGCGCGCCGTGCAAGCGCTCGGTGCCCGACAGGTCGACCCAGGCCTCGTCCAGCGACAGCGGTTGGACCAGCGGCGTCAGGGCCTCCAGCTTGCCCATGATGTAGCGGCTGGCTTCCTTGTACTTGGCGAAGTTCGGCTTGATGACCACGGCGTCGGGGCACAGCTTCAGCGCCTTGAACATCGGCATGGCCGAGCGCGCGCCGCTCATGCGGGCGATGTAGCAGGCGGTGGTCACCACGCCGCGCTTGCCGCCGCCGACGATCACCGGCTTGTCGCGGATCGAGGGATCGTCGCGCTTTTCGACCGAAGCGTAGAAGGCGTCGCAGTCCAGATGCGCCATCGACAGCGCGCCCAGTTCTTCGTGGAAGACGGTGCGCGGCGAGCCGCAGGACGGACAGCGGGGGGGCTTCACCGCGCCCGTCCAGTCGCAGTCGCGGCACAGCGCCTTCACGTCAGGCCTAGGTAGGCCACAGCCAGACCGCGCCGCGCACGCCGGAGCTGTCGCCGTGCACCGCCTTCCGCACGGGCGTCTCGAAGGCGTCCGAAAAGACATGCGGCGCGATGGCGGCCGGCAGGCGCTCGTACAGCGCCTCGACGTTGGACATGCCGCCGCCCAGCACGATCACGTCCGGATCGATCAGGTCGCACATCGCCGCCAGCGATCGGCCCAGGCGATCGACATAGCGATCCAGCGCCGCCATGGCCGAGGCGTCGCCGCTGTTGACCGCGTCCATGGTCGCCTGGCCGGTCGGATGGCCGGCGTCGCGCGAGAAGGCCGGGCCGGAGATCCAGGTTTCCAGGCAGCCCCTGCGCCCGCACCAGCAGGTTGGGCCGGGATATTCCTCCGGCGCGGGCCAGGGCAGGGGCGTGTGGCCCCATTCCCCACCGACGCCGTTGCGGCCCTCGATGATCCGGCCGTCGACCACCAGTCCGCCGCCGCAGCCGGTGCCGATGATCGCCGCGAACACCACGCCTTCTCCGGCGCCCGCGCCGTCGGCGGCCTCCGACAGGGCCAGGCAGTTGGCGTCGTTGGCCAGGCGGACGGGGCGATCCAGGCGTGTCGTCAGGTCCTGCGCGAAGGGGCGGCCGTTCAGATAGACGCTGTTGGCGTTGCGGATCAGGCCGGTGCGCGGCGAGATCGAACCGGGAATGCCCATGCCCAGTCGTTCGGCCTTCGCCGCGGCCATGATCTCGGCGTCCGCCAGCAGGTCGGCCACGACGTCGAGGGCCGCGTCATAAGCGCCTGGATTGGGCTTGCGCACGCGGGCCACGAACTGACCCTGGGCGTCCAGGGCGGCGGCCTCGATCTTGGTGCCGCCGAAATCCACGCCGAACCGGATCATGCGAACAAACGCGCTTCGATCGCGGTCTTGAGGTCGGGCCAAAGGTCGATCCGTGCGTGACGGTCCGGCGCGCTGGGAGCGAGGGGACGCAGGCGCTCGTCGCTGACCATCTGGAAGCGGCTGATCTCCGGCGCGCTGCCGGCCACCGAGTCCAGCTGCGGCAGGAGGTCGTCGATGAACACCGACTGTCCCGAGGTTCGCTTGGCCAGTTTCGCCGCCGGCGGGCCCTTGGGGCCGCTGTTGATCACCAGAGGATAATCGAAGCCATGGGTCTTCAGCCACTGGATGCGGGCCAGTCGGCCGTGCTCGGGCGCATTGGTCAGGATCACCACCCCGGCCCGGGTCGACAGGTCGGCCAGGGCGTCGGCCGCGCCCTCGGCCGGAGCCAGGTCATCGGCCCCGTCCCGGAAGAAGTCGTCAAACAGCGCCTTGCCGGCGATCAGGTCCAGATGCTCGGCCTCGCCGGGGCGATAGATGTTCTGGAACAGTGCGAAGCGGTCGACCCGCAGTTCGAACCCGTGCCGCCCAATGAACGCGCCGAAGCCGCGCATGAACTGGGCGAGCACCTCGTCGACATCGACGATCACCAGGGGCGTCGACGGATCGATGGTGCAGGCTTCGATGTCGGAGTAACAAGGTTCCATGGTCTGCGAGCAGCCGGTGTTAACGCGATTAGCGGGGGCTTAAGGATATTCGTGCGATCTGGATGCAGAAGACGGCGCGAATCCCTCAGGCGTCGCCACGGACCGTATGGTCGGGGTCAGGATGACGAAGAAGGTCCTCATCGTGGAGGATAATGAGCTGAACATGAAGCTCTTTCATGATCTGCTCGAAGCCCAGGGTTATGAAACCCTGCAGACTCGCGAGGGTCTGCAAGCCCTGTCGATCGCCCGCGACAACCGTCCCGACCTGATTCTCATGGACATCCAGCTGCCGGAGATCTCCGGCCTGGAAGTGACCAAGTGGCTGAAGGAAGACGACGAGCTCGCCCATATCCCGGTGGTGGCTGTGACGGCCTTCGCCATGAAGGGCGACGAGGAGCGGATCCGCGAGGGCGGCTGCGAGGCCTACATCTCCAAGCCGATCTCGGTGGCCCACTTCCTGGACACCATCAAGCGCCTGCTCGAGAAGGAGCCGGCATGAGCGCGCGGATCCTCGTCGTCGACGACATCGAGGCCAATGTCCGCCTGCTCGAGGCCAAGCTCTCGGCTGAATATTATCAGGTGAGCACCGCCAGCGACGGCCCAACGGCGCTCGCCATGGCCGCGCGCGACCTGCCCGACATCATCCTGCTGGACGTCATGATGCCCGGCATGGACGGCTTCACCGTCTGCAAGAAACTCAAGGAAGACCCCGCCACCCGCCACATCCCCGTGGTGCTGGTCACGGCGCTGGACGGCCGCGCCGACCGCATCCAGGGCCTGGAGGCCGGGGCCTCGGACTTCCTGACCAAGCCCATCGACGACGTCATGCTGTTCGCCCGCGTGCGCAGCCTGACCCGCCTGAAGCTGGTCATCGACGAGCTGCGCCAGCGCGAGGCCTCGGGCCGCCGCATGGGCGTGATCGCCGGCGCCGCCACCCGCCTGGACGGGTTGGGCGGACGCGTTCTGGTCGTCGACGACAACGAACGCCAGGCCCAGCGTATCGCCGCCGAGCTGAGCGTCGAGCATCGCCCCGTGGTCGAGTCCGATCCCGAGAAGGCACGCATCAGCGCCGGCGGTCCGGTGGACCTGGTGATCATCAACGCCGCGGCCAAGGGCTTCGACGGCCTGCGCTTCGCCGCTTCGCTGCGGTCGGACGAGCGCACCCGCCACTTGCCGGTCCTGGCCATGGTCGATCCCGACGAGCGGCCCCGGATGGTCAAGGCGCTGGAAATCGGCGTCAACGACATCCTGCCGCGCCCGATCGATCCGCAGGAACTGGCGGCCCGGGTCAAGACCCAGATCCAGCGCAAGCGCTACACCGACTATCTGCGCAACAACCTCGACCACAGCCTGGAGCTGGCCGTCACCGACCAGCTGACCGGACTGCACAATCGCCGCTACATGTCCGGGCAGCTCGACTCGCTGGTCAAGCGTTCGGCGATGGGCGGCGAGCCCGTGGCGGCGCTGCTGATCGACATCGACCACTTCAAGAAGATCAACGACACCTTCGGCCACGACGTCGGCGACGAGGTGCTGCGCGAGTTCGCCCTGCGCCTGGCCTCCAACGTCCGGGCCATCGACCTGCCTTGCCGCTACGGCGGCGAGGAGTTCACGGTGATCATGCCCGACACCCAACTGGCCGACGCCATGCGCATCGCCGAACGCATCCGCATGCACGTGGCCGGCTCGCCCTTCCGGGTGGCCCACGGCAAGGAGCTGTTGACGGTGACCATCTCGGTCGGCGTCTCGGCCACCCTGGGTGAGAAGGACAGCCCTGAAGCCCTGCTCAAGCGGGCTGACGAGGGTGTCTACGAAGCCAAGGCCTCGGGCCGCAACGCGGTCGTCGGCCGCGCGGCCTGACGGCTTTTAAGGCCAAGCTGCTTTTCCGACGCCGCTGATCGTCTCCGTCCTTGCACGGAGCATGCGATCGGGCATTTTGCGTCAATGAATAAGCTTCTTACTTCCGGCGCGCTTGCCTGCGCCGCGCTTGCGTTCGGCGTCTCCGCCTCGGCCCAGGTCCCGATCGCTAAGCCCAACCCCAAGCTGGTGGTCGTGATCTCGGTCGACCAGTTCAGCGCCAACCTGTTCGCCCAGCACCGCGCCGAGTTCACCGGCGGCCTGGGCACGCTGGCGCGGGAGGGGATCGTCTATCCCAACGGCTATCAATCACACGCCATGACCGAGACCTGTCCGGGGCACTCGACCCTGCTGACGGGCAAGCATCCCAACAAGACCGGCATCAGCGCCAACGACTGGTACGACCGGGCCACCGGCAAGCAGGTCTATTGCCTGGGCGACGACGACAGCCCACTGGCCAATGACCCCAAGGGCAGGGCGGTCAGCCCCAAGAACCTGATGGCGACCACCTATGGCGACTGGCTCAAGGCCGTCTCGCCGACCAGTCGGGTGTTCGGCGTCTCGGGCAAGGATCGCGGCGCGATCACCATGTCGGGCCACCACGCCGACGGAGCCTTCTGGTACGTGCCAGGCTTCGGCTTCACCACGTTCGTGCCCCCGGGGACCAGCGCCGAGGCGCGCCTGAAGCCGGTGGCGGCGTTCAACGCCAGGCTGGCGGCCGACCTGAAGAAGCATCCGTTCGTCTGGGACTACGCCAAGAGCCCGATGGACGCCCTGACCGGTGGCTCGGCCAAGCGCTGCAAGGCCCTGGAGGCCGACTACAAGACCGGCGATCGCACCTGGCGCGCGGCCCTGCCGATCCCGGTCGCGCCAGACGAGGCGGGCAAGCTGCGCGACCTCGGCGCCAGCCCGTTCATCGACCAGGTGTCGCTGGAGCTGGCCGCTCAGCTTCGCGATACGTACGGCCTGGGCGACGGCCCTCAGGTCGACGTCCTGACCGTCAGCCTGTCGGCCACCGACTATATCGGCCACCGCTACGGCACGCGCGGGCCGGAAATGTGCGATCAGATGGCCCGCCTGGACGATCGCCTGGGCGAGTTCCTCAAGAGCGTCGGCAAGGCCAAGGGCGAGGTGCTGGTGGTGCTGGCCGCCGACCACGGCGGCGCCGACTTCGCCGAGCGCCTGAACGGCGAGGGCTATGATATCGAGCGCGTGATCGGCAAGCCGTGGCTGGCCAAGCTGAACGCCCAGGTCCGCGCCGATCTTGGCCTATCCTGGGATCCGCTGATCGCGGACGGCGGCATCGACCAGATCTATGTCGTCGGCCCCGACCGCCGCACGCCCTCGATCACCGACCGCGCCCGCATCGTGGCCGCCGCTCTGACCCTGGTGAAGCGCCAGCCCGAGGTGGCCGAGGCCTTCGACGCCAATGCCCTGCTGACCACCGAGGCCGTGCCCGACGCTGTCTCGCCCGAGGAACTGTCGGTGGCCGAGCGCATGCGCCGCAGCGTCTATCCGGGCCGCACCGGCGACATCCTAGTGGCCTTCAAGCCCAATCTCGTGCCCGCCACGCCCAGCGCGACCTATGTCTCCACCCACGGCAGCCCCTGGGACTACGACCGTCGGGTGCCGATCCTGTTCTGGTGGAAGGGCGGCGCCCCCCGCGAACGCATCCTGCCGCTGGACACGGTGGACATCGCGCCGACCATCGCGGCGGTGACGGGTGTGAAGCCGCCGGCGGACGTGGATGGGCGGTGCCGGCCGTTGGGGTCAGGGCACGACTGCTGAGTCACTAGCCCCCTCCTGACCGCTTCGCGGTCTTCCTCCCCCATAGGGGGAAGATGAAGTGCGGACTTGTCTTCCCCCTATGGGGGAGGAGCGCCGAAGGCGCGGAGGGGGCAAGTCCGCAGACACCAGAATCAAAAACGCCCGGCTATCGCTAGCCGGGCGTTTTCGTGTGTCGTCTCGGATAGGCAGATCTTACTTGATCTTGCCTTCCTTGAATTCGACGTGCTTGCGGATGACCGGATCGTACTTCTTCAGCACCATCTTTTCGGTCTTCGTGCGGGCGTTCTTCTTGGTCACGTAGAAGAAGCCGGTGTCGGCCGTGGAGTTCAGGCGGATCTTGATTGAAGCCGGTTTGGCCATGAGAGAATCCCTGCGGTGTCGCGCAGGGTACCCGCGCGTTGGAAATGAGAGGCGCGGAACATACTCATCAACTCGCCAAAGTCAATTGCCGGCGGGACACCGCGTGTAGGGATAGTCCACCGATCGCGCCAGACCGCCGATCTGGCCCTCGATCCGGGCGATGATCGTGTTGGCGTCCACGCGTTTATACAGAATTCGCTGGGGAAAATCGTGGGCGGGCTCCTCGAAGACCACAGAGTCGTCGGTGATCTCCTTGAGCGGAAAGGTCGCCTCGGCCTGTCCCGACGGGTCGGCGACGAAGCCCAGCTTGCCGTCGGCGCCGGGGGCGATTCTCAGAAACTCGTACTCGCGGACCTTGCCGTCCTTCAGCGTGCGACTCATCCCCAGCATCACGCCGCCGCCGGGCGCCATCCACTGCTCGTCGACGCGGCCGTTCGAGCGGACCTGCATCCAGCAGCCGGTCATCCAGTGCAGGCGGTTGATATCCGAGACGGGTAAGGGCGGCGTGGCGGCCATCGAGGCCGCGAAGACCAGAGCCAGCATGTTCGTTCCCCCGCGCGAGGGGCTCAGACGTAGGTGAGCTTCCGCGCGCCGTTAAGGAAACGCATGAAGGGGGCCGGACGTCCAGCGTCGCGCAGCCTCTGGCCGATCTCGCCGACCACGAAGCGGGTGATGTTGGGCAGGTCCAGCGCCATGGCCTCGTCGAAGTCGACCCAGGCGATCTCGTCCAGCTCGCCGCAGTCGGGACGGCGGTCCAGACTGAGCAGCGCCTCGGCCGGGGCCATGAAGAACCGGGCGTCGAAGCGGCGGGTGCGGTAGGGCGGGGTGATGGCCCGGGCCACGAACTGTAGCGGTTCCAGGTCGGGCAGGGCGCCTTGGGCCAGGAACGGCCGCCAGGGCCCAGCGCCGGGCCGTACGGGCGCGGCCTTGGCCAGTAGAAGCCCGGTCTCCTCGAAGGTCTCCCGCACGGCCGCCAGGGCCAGGGCGCGGGCCAGGGCGGCGGGCGACGGGTGACGCGGCTCCTGGGTGAGGCGCGCGACGGTCTCGGGGGCGAGCTCGGTGGCGGCCGGAGCGCGATAGTCGCCGCGATCGACGCGACCGCCGGGAAACACCCACTTGTCAGGCATGAAGGCGTGGCCGCCCGCGCGCCGGCCCATCAGCAGGCGCGGCTTGGCGGCATCGGTGCGGACGATGATCAGGGTGGCGGCGTGGCGCGGCTTGAGCACGCCGGTTCCGGGATCGCGCACCGCCGCGTCGTTGATCGTGTCGAATTTGGCGTCGATCGGCTCGTCCATCCGGCAAGGTTAGACCGATTACGGCAATCGCAAAGCCGCCCCTTACGTCAGCTTGACCGCCAAGCGGCAAGCACCCCAATGTCCGCCGGCTTTTCTGAAGGGATGACGGCTATGCTTGGACGGGTTTCGACGCTGGCGATGATGGCCGGCTTGGCGTTCGGCGCGCCGGCCCTGGCGGCTCCCTCCGCGAAGGTCGAGGCCGCCGCCAAGGCGGTGCAGCCCAAGGTCATCGCCTGGCGTCGCGACATCCACGAGCATCCCGAACTGGGCAACCAGGAGGTCCGCACCGCCGCCATCGTCGCCAAGGAACTCAAGGCCTTGGGCTTCGAGGTCCGCGAGGGCGTCGGCAAGACCGGCGTGGTCGGCATCCTGAAGGGCGGCAAGCCCGGCAAGGTCGTGGCCCTGCGCGCCGACATGGACGCCCTGCCGGTCGAGGAAAAGACCGGCGAGCCCTTCGCCTCCAAGGTCACCGCCACCTGGGAGGGCAAGACCGTCCCCGTCATGCACGCTTGCGGGCACGACACCCACGTGGCCATGTTGCTGGGCGCGGCCACCGTGCTGGCCGGCATGAAGGCCGACATCAAGGGGACGGTCGTCCTGATCTTCCAGCCGGCGGAGGAAGGCCCGCAGGCGGGTGAAGAAGGCGGCGCCAAGCTGATGATCCGCGACGGCGCGCTGGACCAGCCCAAGGTCGACGCGATCTTCGGCCTGCACATCGGCCCGGCTGATGCTCACGTGCTGAACTACCGCGCCGGCGGCTTCTATGCCGGGGCCGACCGCCTGACCATCACCGTCAAGGGCAAGCAGACCCACGGCGCGCGGCCCTGGGCCGGCGTCGACATGGCCAGCGTCTCGGCCGACATCATCCAGGCCATCAACCAGATCGCCGCCCGCCAGGTCGACGTCGGCGTCTCGCCCTCGGTGGTGACGATCGCGACGATCAACATGGGCCTGCGCAACAACATCATCCCCGAAGACCTGAAGATGGAAGGGACGATGCGGACCTTCACGCCCGAGCGGAAGGCCGAGCTGATCGACAAGGTCACCAAGGCGGTGGCCTTGATCGGGGATCGTTACGGCGCCAAGGCCACGGCGGTGTTCAGCCAGCCCTATCCGGTGACCTACAACAATCCCGAGCTGTCCAGCTGGGTGAAGACGTCGCTGCTGAAGGCCTCGCCGGGCAAGGTCGACGACCAAGCCCCGTTGGTGACGGGCGCCGAGGACTTCTCGCTCTACGCGCTGAAGGTTCCGGCGGTGTTCGTGCAGCTGGGCGGACGTCCCAAGGGTGTCCCCGCCGCCGGCGCGCCGGCCAACCACTCACCGTACTTCACGGTGGACGAGGACGTGCTGGAGACCGGCGTGAAGGCTGAGGTGTTCATGGCGCTGGATTATCTGGAGAAGAAGTAAGCGGCTAAATCCTCCCCCTCTGGGGGAGGTGGCCCAGAGGGCCGGAGGGTGTCCTCTCCGGCCTAACCGTTGAGGACCCCCCCAGTCACTCCGTGACAGCTCCTCCAAAAGGGGGAGCATCTGGCTATTTCGCGCTCTGCCCCGCGAACCACGGAACCAGCCGCCGCACCGCCTCCTCGACCTCGGCCGTGGACACCGCGAAGCTGATCCGCATGAACCGATGGCCCTCGACCGGGTCGAAGTCGATCCCCGGCGCCGTCGCCACGCCGGTGTCGCGCAGCAATTGCTGGCAGAACCCCATCGAGTCGTCCGTCAGGTGTCCGATGTCGGCCCAGATGTAGAAGGCCCCGTCCGGCGGCGCGATCCTGGCCAGGCCCAGGGCGGGCAGGGCGTCAAGCAGCAGCTGGCGATTGCGCCGGTAGATCTCGACATGGCCGTCCAGTTCGTCGGCGCAGTCCATGGCGACCAGGCCGGCGTGCTGGCTCAGCGACGGGGCGGTCAGGAACAGATTGCCCATATAGGCTCGCGCCCGGTGGACGTGGTGCTGGGGCGACAGCAGCCAGCCCAGGCGCCAGCCGACCATGCTGAAGTATTTGGAGAAGCTGTTGACCACGAGGGCGTCGGGCTCGAACTCCAGCATCGAGCGGGCCGGACCGACGTAGGAGAGGCCGTGATAGATCTCGTCGCTGACGATGCGGATCCCGCGCTCGCGGCAGACGGCGGCGATGGCGGCCATCTCGGCGTCGGCGATGACGGTGCCGGTCGGATTGGCCGGGCTGGCGACGATGACTCCGGCCGGGGTGGGCTCCAGCGCCGCCAGATGCGCGGCGGTCAGCTGGTAGCGATCCTCGGGCCCGCAGGCGATCTCGACGGGGACCAGGTTCAGGGCCTTCAGGGTGTTGCGATAGGCGACATAGCCGGGGCGGGCCAGGGCGACGCGGTCGCCGGCCTCGAAGTTTGAGGCCAGGGCCATCACCAGGGCCGGCGAGGCCCCGCAGGTCAGGATGATCTGCTCGGGATCGACCTTCACGCCGTGCTTGTCGTCATAGTGCCGGGCGATGCGGGCCTTCAGCGCCGGGCTCTCCCAATAGCCCAGGCCGTCGGTGTCCAGCACGTGGTGGGCGCGTTCGATCGCGGCCTTGGGCGCGCCGGTCGAGGGCTGGCCAAACTCCATGTGGATGATCGAGGCGCCTTGCCCCTTCAGCTGGTGGGCCAGGCGGCTGATGGCGATGGCGTGGAATTGGTCGAGGTCGGGACGCATGATTTCCTGTTAGCGGGGATCGCGCCGCTATGACAGATGGAGCGGCCTGCCTGTTGGAGTCGACCATGCGATCCATCTTTCTCGCCGCGCTCGGCGCCCTGACGCTGTCGGCCGCGCCCGTCGCCGCCCAGACCGCTCCGGAGACCGCCTTGGTTCCCTCTATCGGCGGTCGGGTCGCGCCGGCCCCGCAAGGCGGCCTCGTGTTCGGCTGGCCCGGCGTCTATTTCGAAGGACGGTTCTCGGGAACCTCGGTGACCGTGGCGGTCGAGACCGGCGCCGAGCACCTGGCGATCAGCATCGACGGCCAGGTCCGCGCCGAACTGGACCAGCCAGGCCTGGAACGACGGACCTTCGATAACCTGGCCCCCGGCCAGCACGTGGTGCGGCTGGACAAGCTGACCGAGAGCCAAGCCGGCGGCGCGCGCTTCATCGGCTTCTTCGTCGGACCGGCCGCCAAGCCGCTGGCGGCCGTGGCGCGCAAGCGCCGCATCGAATTCATCGGTGACTCGTTCACCGTCGGCTACGGCGTGCGCTCGACCAGCCGCGACTGCTCCGAGCAGCAGGTCCATGACCTGACCGACACCAGCCTGTCCTTCGCGCCGATCCTGGCCAAGCGCCTGGACGCCGACTATCGCATCATGGCCGTCTCAGGGCGCGGCGTGGTGCGCAACTACGGCGGCTTCGCGCCGGGCGAGACCCTGCTGACCCTCTATCCGCGTCTGATCCCGGGGCAGGCCGCGCCCCTCGTCGATCCGGCCGAGGCCTGGCGGCCGAACCTGATCGTCGTGGGCCTGGGCACCAACGACTTCTCGACGCCGATCAAGGAGACCGAGGGCTGGACCGACGAGGCCGACCTGCGGTCCGATTACCGCGACGCCTATGTCGCCTTCGTCGCCACCCTGTCGCGGCGCGATCCGCAGGCGCGGTTCGTGCTGATCGCCGGCGACACCTTCGATCGCGACGTCGAGGAGATCGCCAAGCGCCTGAACGGCGCCACCAAGGGCCTGGCCACGGCGGTGCGGATCACGGGCATGGACCGCAAGGCCTGCCACTATCACCCCTCGGTCGCCGACCAGAAGATGATGGCCGACCGTCTGGAGCCGGCCGCGCGGGCGGTGCTTAGGCTGAAGTAGGCCGCTACCGCCGCTTCCCGCGCCGCACGCCCTTCGGCAGACCGCCGCGCGGCTTCACCGCCGCCTGGCGTCGCGCGCCAAGCCTCGGCAGCGGGGCCTTCGGATCCGCCGGCAGCGGATCGCTCAGCATCTCGAACAGCAGGCCGCCGGTCACCGGCGTGGCCTCGACCAGCTTGACCTCGACCTGCAGGCCCAGCGGCCAGCGCTTGCCGGTGCGCTCGCCGACCAGGGCGTGCATGCGCTCGTCGTGGACGAAGAACTCCGCGCCCAGGCTGGAGATCGGGATCAGGCCGTCGGCGCCGGTCTCGTCCAGCTTCACGAACAGGCCAAAGCGGGTGACGCCGGTGATCCGGCCATTGAAGGTCGCGCCAACCCGGTCGGCCAGGAAGGCGGCGATGTAGCGGTCGGTGGCGTCACGCTCGGCCGCCATGGCCCGGCGCTCGGCATAGGTGATGGTCTCGGCCGTGTCCTTGATCTGGGCCACGTCCTGGTCGGTCAGGCCGTCGGTCCCCAGGTTCAGGGCGCGGATCAGCGCGCGGTGCACGATCAGGTCGGCATAGCGGCGGATCGGGCTGGTGAAGTGGGCGTACTTGGCCAGGTTCAGGCCGAAGTGACCCAGATTATCGGCGCTGTAGTGGGCCTGCATCTGGGTGCGCAGAACCACCTCGTTGATGATGGCGGCGTGCGGCCCCTCCCGGGTCTCGTCCAGCAACTTGTTGAAGCGCGAGGTCTGCGGGGCCTCGCCCTTGTTCCACTTGATCTCCAGGGTCTGGAGGAATTCGGCCAGGTTCTGGACCTTCTCCTGGCTGGGCGTGTCGTGGACGCGATAGATCAGCGGCGTGCGCTTGGCTTCCAGGCTCTCGGCGGCCGAGACGTTGGCTTGGATCATCATCTCCTCGATCAGCTTGTGGGCCTCGAGGCTGGCGCGGCGGTTGATCGAGGCGATCTCGCCCTCGCGGGTGATGACGATCTTGCGCTCGTCGCTTTCGATGGCCAGCGGCGAGCGGATGTCGCGGCCCTTGCCCATCAGGCGGAAGGCCTCCCAAAGCGGCTTCAGGATCGCGTCCAGAAGGGGCGGGGCCTTGTCGGCGTCCTGGCCGTCGGGCGGGATCACGCCGTCGATGGCGGCCTGGGCTTGCTCGTAGGAGAGTTTGGCGGCGCTGCGCATCAGGCCGCGCACGAAGCGGTGGCTCTTCTTGCGGCCCTGGCTGTCGAACACCATCCGCACCGCCAGCGTGGCGCGGTTCTCGCCTTCGCGGAGCGAGCACAGGCCGTTGGACAGCACCTCGGGCAGCATCGGCTCCACCCGGTCGGGGAAATAGACGCTGTTGCCCTTCTCGCGGGCCTCGCGGTCCAGGGCCGAGCCGGGGCGGACATAGGCCGCGACATCGGCGATGGCCACCCAGACCACCCAGCCGCCCACATTGCCGGCGTCCGGATCGGGATGGGCGTAGACGGCGTCGTCGTGGTCGCGAGCGTCGACGGGGTCGATGGTCACGAACGGCAGGTCACGCAGGTCGTCGCGGCCCTCCAGCGTGGGCGGCTGGGCGGCGGCCGCCTCTGCCTCGGCTGCTTCGGAAAACCCGACGGGGATGCCGTGGCTGTGGATGGCGATCAGCGAGGCGGCGCGGGGATGGTCCTCGCGGCCGACGACCTCCAGCACCTTGCCCATCTTGGGGCCATAGCGGCCCGAGGCCGAACCCACCTGGGCCAGCACAAGGTCGCCGTCCTTCAGGTCCTTGGCCTCCTGCTCGTTGAGGATCAGGACGTCCTTGGACTTGCGGTCCACCGGCTCGACGCGGGTCTCGCGGCGGTGCTTGCGGATCACGCCCAGGACCTTGTGGGCGCTCTGGCCCAGGGTCTTGATCAGCCGGGCTTCCAGCTCGCCGTTCTCGAGGCGCTCGAAGCGCACCAACACCCGGTCGCCCATGCCCGGCGCGGGGCCGGCCTGGCTGTTGCGGGCCGGCGACAGGCGCACCAGCGGCACGTCGTCGTCGGACTTGGTCAGCTTGACGAACATGTCGCCGTCGGCGTCGCGCTCGACCACGTCGGCCACGCCCACCGGCGGCAGCGAGCCGGCCTCGGCGAAACCGCGGCGGCCGCGCTTGCCCAGGGCGCCCTGAGCTTCCATCTCGCGCAGCATTTCCCGCAGGGCCCGGCGGTCGGCGCCCTTCAGCCCGAAGTGGCGGGCGATGTCGGCCTTGCCCGTCTCGCCGGCGTCGCGAAGGAAGGCCAGCAGGGTCTCGCGGTCGGGCAAGCCTTGCGGCGGCTTGGCGGGCTTGGCGCCAGCGGGGAATTTCGAGGATTTGGGCGTGCGCGGTTTGGCCATGTCCTTGCCATAACCCGCCAGCGGGCTGGATGGCCAAGGGAAACACGTCGAACGCCGCGATACTTCTTGCGTTACCAACCCGGCGCGCGGTCATCTTCGCCACCGCAAATTTGACGGGCGATCCAGCGCCTGTCGCACAGGAACGACCCATGACCTTCCAAGCCCGCGGCCGCGCCGTCCTGCTTTCGCTGCTGCTCTGCGGCGCCGCCGCGCCCGCCCTGGCCCAGACCGCGCAAGCGCCGATCCCGGCCATCCTGAAGACCGCCGAGGCGCGCGATATCCACTCCTACGCCCAGCCGCTGGCCGCGCGTGTCACCCACATCGACCTGGACCTGACCGCCGACTTCACCGGCCAGAAGATGACCGGCACGGCCGCCCTCGACATCGCCGCGGCGCCAGACGCCAAGGAGGTGATCCTCGACACCAAGGGCTTGGTCATCCACGCCGTCACCGACGCCAAGGGCAAGGCCCTGCCGTGGACGGTGGGCAAGGCCGACCCGATCCTCGGCGCGCCGCTCTCCGTCCAGCTGAACGGCGCCAAGCGGATCATCGTCCGCTACGACAGCGCCCCGGACGGCGCGGCCCTGCAATGGCTGACGCCCGCCCAGACCGCCGGCAAGAAGAAGCCGTATCTGTTCAGCCAGGGCGAGGCGATCCTCAACCGCAGCTGGATCCCCACCCAGGACAGCCCCGGCATCCGCCAGACCTGGACCGCCCGCATCGTCGCGCCGGCCGGCCTGAAGGCGGTGATGAGCGCCCAGATGCTGACCCCGAACGGCGAACCCGTCGCCGGCGGCGCGCGCGCCTATCGCTTCAAGATGGACAAGCCGGTCGCGTCCTACCTGATCGCCATCGCCATCGGCGACCTGACCTTCACGCCCCTGGGCAAGCGCACCGGCGTCTATACCGAGCCGTCGGTGATGAAGAAGACCGCCTCCGAGCTGGTCGATGTCGAGAAGATGGTCGAGGCCGCCGAAGGCCTCTACGGCCCCTATGCCTGGGGCCGCTACGACCTGCTGGTGCTGCCGCCGTCGTTCCCGTTCGGCGGCATGGAGAACCCGCGCCTGACCTTCGCCACGCCGACCATCATCGCCGGCGACCGCTCGCTGGTCAGCCTGGTGGCGCACGAGCTGGCCCACTCGTGGTCGGGCAACCTGGTCAACAACGCCACTTGGTCGGACTTCTGGCTCAACGAAGGCTTCACCGACTATTTCGAAAACCGGATCATGGAGAAGCTGTACGGCAAGCCCCGCGCCGACATGCTGGCCGATCTGGGCTGGAGCGACCTGCAGGGCGCGATCAAGGACGCCGGCGGCCCCACCGGCGCCGACACCAAGCTGCACCTGGACCTGACCGGCCGCGATCCCGACGATGGCATGACCGACATCGCCTACCAGAAGGGCGCGACCTTCCTGCGGACGATCGAGAAGGCCGTTGGCCGCGCCCGCTGGGACGCCTATCTGAAGGCCTATTTCGCCCGCCACGCCTTCCAGTCGCAGACCACGGCCGGCTTCGTCGCCGACCTGCGCGAGAACCTGATCAAGGGCGATCCCAAGCTGGAAGCCGCGATCGGCATCGACAAGTGGGTCTATGAGGTCGGGCTGCCCGACAACGCCGTCCACATCAAGTCGGCCGCCTTCCCGGCGGTGGACGCCCTGGCCGCCGCCTACGCCAAGGGCGGGCCGGCTCCCGCCGCCAAGTGGAAGGCCTGGAGCACGCCCGAACGCACCCGCTTCATCGCCAGCCTGCCACGCAAGCTGTCCGACGAGCGCCTTGCCGCTCTGGACAAGGCGTTCGGCCTGTCGGCCCAGGGCAACAGCGAGATCCGCTTCGTCTGGCTGGAACTGGCCATCGCCAATCGCTACGCGCCGGCCCTGCCGTCGCTGGAGGCTTTCCTGACCGACCAGGGCCGCCGCAAGTTCGTCGCGCCGCGGTTCAAGGATCTGATGGCCCAGGGCGACTGGGGCCAGCCGATCGCCAAGCGGATCTACGCCAAGACCCGGCCGCTGTACCACGCGGTCACCCGCCAGACGGTGGATGGGATCGTAAAATAGCATCCGCGATGGCGGCGATGGGCTTGAGCCGCGCCGCCATTGCTCGCTCGTTCGGAGAAATCGTGCGCCAACGCCTCGCCAAGGGTCTGCGGACCTCGGTCCTCGCCGCCTGCGTCATGGCCGCAGCGTCGGCTGCCGCGGCCCAGCCAACCGCTGCCGTCCCCAGCCTGGACAGCATCTCCAGCGAGGCCTCGCGATACTCGATCCTGTCCGATGCGCTTTGGGCCATGGGGCTAGACGATCTTCCCGAGCCGCTGGAAGTCGCCCGAGCCGCTGTGGCGGCCAATCCCGACAGCGCCGAGGCCCACCTGCGGCTGGGCCTGGCCATGAGGATGGAAAATCCTCGGGCCGCGCCGCTGATCCGGCTGCAGTACGAGCAGGCCCTGCGCCTGGATCCCAAGCTGCTGCGCGCCCGCGCCCTGATCGGCGAGTTGCTCAGCCACGAAGGCGATGTGGCGGGCGCGGAGTTGAATTATCGGGCCTGGCTGGCCCTCGCACCCAACGACCCCAAGGCTCACCTGTCCTATGCTGTGGCCCTGGCGCGCCTGGAGCGACCAGAAGAGGCCGGCGCCGAATTCGAGCGCTCCCTGGTCCTGGGCCCCACGTCCGCCGCCTATCTGTCCAAGGCCATGATGGTCCAGGGCGACTCGCCCGACGCCGCGCTGGCCGAGCTGGACAAGGCGCTGGCCGTCGGCGGCGGCGAGGCGCGGATTTATCGCTGGCGGGCCAGGATGCGCTGGCAATGGGGGCAGCCGGATTTGGCGCTGGCCGATGTCGCCAAGGCCATGACCTACGCGCCCGACAGCTTTCGCCTTCGCCAACTGCGCGGCGAGATCAATGCCGATGTCGGGCGATACGATCTGGCGATCGCGGAATTCGACGCCCTGATCGCGCAGCAATCGGGCTGGTCCGATCTGTTCAACGACCGGTGCTGGGCTCGAGCCCGGGCGGGAACCGAACTGCCGAAGGCCCTCACCGACTGCGACACCGTGGTCGGCTGGGAACCAGAAAGGTCGGAGGGCTTCGATAGCCGAGGCCTGGTGAAGCTGCGCCTCGGCGATCTGGCCGGTGCGATCACTGACTATGACGCCGCGCTGAAGATCGATCCCGAAACGCCGACCTCTCTGTTCGGTCGCGGCGTGGCCAAGCATCGCGGCGGCGACAACACCGGCGGCGACGCCGACCTCGAGAGGGCTCGTGCTCTGGATCCCGAGATCGAAAAGCGGTTCGCGGGTTTCGGCGTCACGCCGTAACGCTGGGAGGCGCTAGTACAAATCCTCGATCCGCGTCGCCGGCGGGGTCTGAGCCGGCGGCGGGGCGGTGGTGGTCTGGGCCGGGGCGGTGTTCTCGGCGGGCGGCGCCTCGACCACGGCCGGAGCCTCGGCCTCTTCGGTCTTGACCTCGACGGCCTTGACCTTGGGCTTCTCGGGCGGCGCGGGCACATATAGCGGCGCGGGCGCGGCGTCCTTGACGGGCACGCCCGACACCTCGGCCAGAGGCGCGGTCGAGGTGACGTCTGCCCCGCGATCCTTCAGCGCGTTGCTCAGGCCCATGGCGAAGCCCAGGCCGCTGATCAGGATCAGACCGGCGACCACGGCGGACAGCGGCAAGGGTCGTTCGAGCGTCGTCATGACCGCAAGTCTAACCCCGGATCGCCATCATGGGTAGATCAGGCCTCCGCCTTCTTGGCGGGGGCCTTCTTCGGAGCCGCCTTCTTGGCAGCGGGCTTTTTCGCCGGCGCCTTCTTGGCCGGAGCAGCTCCGTCGGCGGCGGCTTTCGCCTTGGCTGGAGCCTTCTTGGCGGCGGCCTTCTTCGCTGGCTTCTTGCCGCCGCCCTTGGCGACGCGCTCGGCGATCAGGGCTACGGCTTCATCCAGCGTAAGCGCGGCGGGATCGGCGCCCTTGGGCACGTTGGCGTTGGTGTCGCCGTGCTTGATGTAGGGCCCAAAGCGGCCCGACAGCACGCGGATCGGCTTGCCGTCCTCGGGGTGATTGCCCAGTTCGGCCAGCGCCGCGGCCTGACCGCGCTGCGGACGCCCGCCGCCGGCCCGCTTGTCGGCCAGCACCGCCACGGCGCGGTTCAGGCCGATGTCGAACACGTCCTCGGGGTTTTCCAGATTGGCGTAGGTGCCCTCGTGCAGCACGAAGGGCCCGAAGCGGCCAAGGCCCGCGGTGATCTTCTTGCCGTCGTCGGGGTGCAGTCCGACCTCGCGAGGCAGGGACAGCAGGCGCAGGGCCTTTTCCAGGTCCAGGCTGGCCGGCGTCCACCCCTTGGGCAGACTGGATCGCTTGGGCTTGTCGCCGCTGTCCGGCGCCGCCGGCTCTTCGACGTAGGGACCGAAGCGGCCGTTCTTCAGCCAAACGGCGCGACCGGTCTCCGGGTTGAGGCCCAGCTCCTTGTCGGCGGCCTCGGCCTCGCCTTCGCCTTCCGACGTGGCCAGCTGGCGGGTGAACCGGCATTCGGGATAGTTCGAGCAGCCGATGAAGGCCCCGAACTTGCCGACCTTCAGCGACAGCTGGCCCGTCCCGCAGGTCGGGCAGGTGCGCGGATCGGAGCCGTCGCCCTTGTCGGGGAAGATGTGCGGACCCAGGGCCTCGTTCAGGGCGTCCAGGACGTTGGTGACGCGCAACTCGGCGATCTCGCCGACGGCGGCGTGGAATTCCTTCCAGAAGTCACGCAGGAACTGCTTCCAGTCCAGCTTGCCGTCCGACACCAGGTCCAGCTGCTCTTCCAGCGAGGCGGTGAAGTCGTATTCGACATAGCGGCGGAAGAACTGCTCGAGGAAGGCGGTGACCAGGCGGCCCTTGTCCTCGGGGACGAAGCGCTGCTTCTCCATCTTCACGTATTCGCGGTCGCGCAGCACGGTCAGGACCGAGGCGTAGGTCGACGGACGGCCGATCCCCAGCTCTTCCATCTTCTTGACCAGGCTGGCTTCAGAATAGCGGGGGGGCGGTTCGGTGAAGTGCTGGTCGGCGCGGGCGTCGAGCACCTTGGCGGCGGCGCCTTCGGTGATCATCGGCAGACGGGCGCTGTCTTCATCACCGTCGTCGTCGCGGCCTTCTTCATAGACCGTCAGATAGCCGGGGAAGAGCACCACCTGGCCGGTGGCGCGCAGACCGGTCTGGCCGTCATGGCTTTCGATGTCGACCGTGGTGCGCTCGATGCGGGCGCTTTCCATCTGCGAGGCGATCATCCGCTTCCAGATCAGCTCGTACAGCCGGCCCAGATCCGGCTCCAGCCGCAGAGAGCCGGGATTGCGGCCCAGGCTGGTGGGGCGGATGGCTTCGTGCGCTTCCTGGGCGTTCTTGGCCTTGACCTTGTAGTAGCGCGGCGTCTCGGGGACGTAGTCCGCGCCATAGACCTTGCCAATCACGTCGCGGGCCTCGGCGATGCCTTCGGGACCCACCGACACGCCGTCGGTCCGCATGTAGGTGATCAGGCCGACGGTCTCGCCGCCGATGTCGATGCCTTCATACAGCTTCTGGGCGGCCTGCATGGTGCGCTGGGCGGAAAAGCCTAGCTTGCGCGAGGCTTCCTGCTGCAGGGTCGAGGTGGTGAAGGGCGGGGCGGGCGAGCGCTTGCCCGGCTTCTTCTCGACGCCGGCGATCTTGAACACGGCCTTCTCGACCGCCGCCTTGGCGGCTAGGGCCGAGCCTTCGTTGGCCAGGTCGAACTTGGTGAGCTTCTTGCCTTCGTGCTTGATCAGGCGCGCGGTGAACGGATCGGCGCCGGCCGAGACGTCGGCGTCGACGCTCCAGTATTCCTGGGTCTTGAAGCGCTCGATCTCCATCTCGCGCTCGACGATCAGCCGCAGGCAGACCGACTGCACCCGGCCGGCCGAGCGGCTGCCCGGCAGCTTGCGCCACAGCACCGGCGAAAGGGTGAAGCCGACCAGGTAGTCCAGGGCGCGGCGGGCCAGATAGGCCTCCACCAGCTCCATGTCGATGTCGCGCGGATTGGCCATGGCCTCCAGCACGGACGACTTGGTGATGGCGTTGAAGGTGACCCGCTGGACGGTCATCCCCTTGACCGCCTTCTTCTTGTTCAGGACCTCCAGCACGTGCCAGCTGATGGCTTCGCCTTCGCGGTCGGGGTCGGTGGCCAGGATCAGGCGGTCGGCCCCCTTCATCGCGTCGACGATGTCGGAGATGCGCTTGGACGACTTGGCGTCGACTTCCCAGCTCATCGCGAAGTCGTTGTCGGGCTCCACCGAACCGTCCTTCGACGGCAGGTCACGGATGTGACCATACGAGGCGAGAACCGTGTAGTCGGACCCGAGATACTTGTTGATGGTCTTGGCCTTGGCCGGGCTCTCGACGACGACGACGTTCATTAGGACTCTTGTACCTTGGGAGGATCGCCTTGGAGGCGAGCGCCGGAAAGTGGGGGCGCGACGGGGGGTCTGTCAACGCGGGGCGGCGAAACAGTGGCGTTTGGGCCGATTTGGTAGCCGCTTGTTAAGGGTGGTTATGCATTGTTCCAAGCTCAACCCCTGACCCTTGCTGGGACCAGCCTTGGATCTGACCGTCAACAGGATCGCGCAGGAAGCGTACGTCTCGCCGATCCGGCCCGTCCGGCCGGTGACGTCGAACGCCGACCGCGCGCAGCTTGCCGACCAGCTCAAGCAAGCCGTGCGCGCCGCGCCGGCCCAGGGCACGGGCCTGATGATCGACCTCTCGGTCTAGATTTTCCGCATCATCTCGTTCGCCAGCGTGTGGCGAAGATTTGAAAAAGCGCCGTCATGTCCGCCTGCTGGAGATAGGGGCTGACATGGTTAGCGGTCGCTCGGGGTGGCGGAAGTTGAGGCCAAGTTGAATTCAAAGGTCCGCTACGAGTGGATGTCGGACGGCTGGCTCAGCAGCGCCCCCTCCGTCACGTCGCCTATCGGCGCCGCGCCACCTCCCCCGCTTCGCATGGGAGGAGAAGACACGCTTCCTCCTCACCCGTGCAACGGGGGAGGTGGCGCGATGCGAATACGCATCGTGACGGAGGGGGCGTCGAGTGGGGCCGCATCGCCAAACATCCGCTCAGGGTCGTAAGCGGTCATCGGCACGAGCGGCCGCATCGAGCGTCTAAACCTTGACGCTCCCTACCGGCTGCGTCGCATCACGTAGAGGCCGCCCTCGGCCGCGCCGGCGCCTTCGCGGCGCAGGGTCGTGATCGCGTGTTCCAGAACCTCGAACGCGGGCGCGGCCAGGTCGCGGACATAGGCGTCGGCGTGGGCGAAGCGGCCTGACGGCAGGACGGTCCAGCCCTTGGCGGCGATCTCGACGCTGAAGGCGAAATAGCTGCCGGGTTTCAGGGTGGTGGCCAGAACCTCGAACAGGTCGGCCACGTCGCCCAGATAGATCAGCACGTCTGCGGCCAGCACCAGGTCGAAAACGCCGGGATGCTCGCGCAGGAAATCGACGACATCGGCCTGGACCAGCTCGGCGTAGGCGCCCCGTTCGGCGGCCTTGGCCAGCATGCCGCCCGACAGGTCGACGCCGGTCAGCCGTCCGCCGAACCGGGCGAACGGCTCGGCCGCCAGGCCGGTGCCGCAGCCTAGGTCTAGGATCTCCGGCAGGGTCTGGACGTGTCTGGCCACCATGTCGGCCAGCAGCGACGGGGCCTGATACTCCAGCAGCTCGACCAGCTGGTGGTCGAACTGGTCGGCGAAGCCGTCGAATTTCGCCGCGACATAGTCGGCCGGCGCGCGGCTGACCGACGGATCGTTCAAGACCCGCAGGTTGTAGGCGTGCACCACGTCGTCGGGACGGCGCTCGGCCAGCCAGGCGCCGACGGCGCGGGCGGCGTCCAACTGGTCGAAGGCCGAGAACACCGCGAAGGCCTCGCGCGCAGCGCTCATCTGGTCATCGGCCTCGCGGCTGTAGAGCGACAGGGCGTCGTCGATCAGCACGCCGTTGATCATCGCCACCATGGCGCGGGCCCGAGCCCGGACGAGTTCGGCGTTGGCGGGCAGGCCCCCCAGTCCCTCGGCGCGGTCGAAGGCCTCGACGGCGCCCGCGAAATCGCCGGTCAGATAGAGCGCCTGGCCCAGGCAGACCAGCCAGATGGGTTCGGCCCGCCGCGAGCCGGCGGCGCGGCGCAACGGCTGGACCGCCTCGGTGAAGCGTCGCGCGGCCATCAGGGTCAGGCCCAAGCCGAACAGGGCCTCGGCGTGATCCGGCTCAAGGGCGAGAACGCTTCGGAAATCGGCTTCGGCTTCGACGTGCCGACCCTCGCCGCTGGCTTGAACAGCGCGGTTGAACGCGTCGATGACGGTCTGCTGGCTCACCTGCGACTCCGGATAAGGGCGGGCTTGCCGCCGATGTCGGGTCTTCGCCCGCCCGGGCGCAAAGTTACAGTCAAATATCAGCGAAGGCGGCGCTTGCCGGTGAACTTGGGCGTTTTGTCGTGGTCGTCGGTCAGACCGAAGATCTGCATGAAGCCGACCACGGCGGCCGGCGGCGGCGTCGGTCGTGTGGCCAGCACCGCCAGGGGCGTCGGCGCAACCACCTGCACCATCAGCGGGGCGACGACCCAGCGGGCTGGAAAGGGCTGGAGGTCGGCGTCGGCATGGGCCCGCAGATGGGGGCAATGCTCCATGGAATGGCGGGCGCACGCTTCGTGCAAAGGCGGGATCGAGCCGGCGTCGACGATGATCTGGTCGTCGGGCATGGCCGGCGGCAGATAGACGCCCAGGCCCTTGGCGCGCAGGGCGGCGGCGGGCTTGCGATGGGCGATCTGGGTCCAGCGGTCGCCGTCGGATGTCGGCTGACCGCACATCGGGCAGCGCATCTGGATGACGGCCTCCCGCTGCCGCCGGAAGTGATTCATTGAGTATTCGGGCCGCCCGAAGCCCGGTCGCTCGACCTGGCAGACCGCCAGCCGCCCACCGATGCTGGGGCAAGGTCGCACGCCCAGGCCTTCCTCCTCGGACCAGCTGGTCATCCAGGGCACGTCGACCCCAACCTTCAGTCTGGATTGCGGCATGGCGGTCCCTTGGCGGCGCGAGAAACCCACAACGCGCCAATCGGCCGAGCGTGGCAATGTTCTGGCGTTTTCAGACGCCGGCCACCATGCCGCCGGCCAGCAGTTCGGCGCGGTCGGCCAGGGACAGCTCGACCAGCGCCGCCATCACCGCCGAGGTCGGGGCGCCGGTGGCGCGGACCAGTTCGTCGCGGGAGACGGCGGTGGGGGAGAGGAGGGCGGCGACGGCCTCCCGAAGGGCGTCGAAGTCGACATCGGCCTCCGGCTCGGCGTCGTAGCTTCGGTCGCGCTCGCGCAGGTGGGTGTGGCCCGACAGCGACCGCAGCACGTCCTCGGCGCCCTCGCACAGGATCGCGCCCTGGCGGATCAGGTCGTTGGTCCCCCGGGCCCGCGGATCCAGCGGCGAGCCGGGCACGGCGAAGACGTCGCGGCCCTGCTCGGCGGCCAGGCGGGCGGTGATCAGCGAGCCGGACTTCAGCTCGGCCTCGACCACGACCACGCCCAGCGACAGACCCGAGATGATGCGGTTGCGGCGCGGGAAGTCCTTGGCCTGGGCCCGGCGGTCGGGGGCGCTTTCGCTGACCACGCAGCCCTCGGCGGCCAGGCGGGCGTGCAGCTTGTCGTGCTCGGGCGGATAGACGTCGCCGATGCCGCCGCCCAGCACGGCGACCGAGCCGGTGCGCATCGAGCCCTCGTGCGCCGCGCCGTCGACGCCGCGCGCCATGCCCGAAACGATGACGTGGCCGGCCTCGCCCAGCTCCATGGCCAGCTGGCGCGCGAAGCGCTGGCCGCCGGCCGAGGCGATGCGGGCCCCGACGATGGCGATGCTGGGCTGGGGCAGCAGCTCGGCGCGGCCCAGCGTCCACAGCACCGGCGGGGGCGGATCCAGGGCGGCCAGGCGGGCAGGGAAGTCCGGCTCGCAGCCGCACAACAGCCGGGCGCCCATCTTGGCCCCGACGTCCAGTTCGCGCTCGATCGTCTCGCGCAGCGGAATGTTGAGGGGCGTGGCGCGACCGCCGCGTCGGGACAGGTCAGGCAGGGCGGAGAGCGCGCGTTCGGGCGTGCCGAAACGCGTCAGCAAATGGTCGAAGGCGACGGGGCCGACCGTCTCGGTGCGCGCCAGCCGCAGCCAGGCCAGGCGCTGGATGTCCGAGAGGCGGCCCTGAATCATGCGGACTCGGGCTTCTTCTTGCCGATGCGCGGCTCCTCGCCCTTCAGCAGGCGGGCGATGTTCTCGCGGTGGCGGATGAAGATCAGCACGGCCATGAACAGGCAGAGGGCCAGCATCGGATAGGGCTGGTCGGTGGCCAGGGCGAAGGGCGCGGCCAGGGCGGCGGCGACCAGGGCGGCCAGCGAACTGATGCGCAGCAGGGCGGCTACGGCCAGCCAGGTGATCGCGGCCAGCACGCCCACGGGCCAGCAGGCGGCCAGCAGCACGCCGTAGAAGGTGGCCACGCCCTTGCCGCCCTTGAACTTCAGCCAGACGGGGAACAGGTGGCCCAGGAACGCCGCGCCGCCGGCGAGGGCGACGATGGCGGCGTTGTTGTGGGTCAGGTAGCGCGCCAGCAGCACCGCCAGCACGCCCTTGCCGGCGTCGCCCAGCAGGGTGATCGCCGCCAGGTCCTTGCGCCCCGAGCGTAGCACGTTGGTCGCGCCGATATTGCCCGACCCGATCTTGCGGATGTCGCCCGCTCCGCCCAGGCGGGTGGCGATCAGCCCGAACGGAATGGAGCCCAGCAGATAACCGCCGATGACGGTGATCGCGAGAGTCAGATAGACGGCGGCGGCGAGATCTTGCACGTTTCGACCCTAGGGCGAGTTGCGCGCGATTTCAACCGCTGCGCAAGAATTGCGTTCAGGGCGAAGGTGTAGAGCAGACTCAGGGTGGGAGCAAAAACGAGAGGGCTTAGCTCCCCTGCAAGACCTTCATCAGCGCCAGGGTCGGCGGGGTGAACGCCAGGGGGCCGATCAGAACCATGCTGAGCAGGATCGCGCTCACGCCCCAGAAATAGGCCGGGTGGACGCGCTTGCGGGCGATCAGGTCGGCGATCGGGCCGGCCAGGGCGAAGGCCAGGATGACGCCGAACATCACCAGGGGCGCGGCCTTCCCGAACGAGGCCATCGGCAGCAGGCGACCCAGGCCCGGACCCAGGATCGAGATCGTCGCGCACAGCATCAGGCGCTTGTGCCATTCGGACTTGCGCCGAAGCGCCACGCCGCCGGCCACCAGCCCGCCGAACACCAGGATGCCGATCAGGTTCATCACCAGGAAGATGCTGGGCGGGAAGAACGGCGGAACCATCTTGTAGCGGATCGCGAACAGCGTCGCGGCCACGCCCATGATCACCATGGCTCCGGCCAGGCCCGCGCCAACCATGCCGATCTGGCGATGCAGCTTGATCGATCCGCGCGCGATGAAGGCCGGCTGTGCGACGAAGACGAGCACCCACAGGGTGAACACGGCCCCATGCACATGTAGCAGCAGCGGCAAGCCGGGCGTGGGGGCGAAGTCGCCGGGCACGGTCTGGGAAAAGCCGCCGATGAACACCGCCGCCATCAGCAGCGACATGACCAGGTAGAACCGGCGGCCCACGCCAGTCGCGGGCGCACGGCCCATATCCACTGCGGTCATCTCATCCCCCAGGAAACGCCCACGCCCGATGCGGGAGGGTGCGCGCGGTTCAAGGGGTTTTCAATGGTGTAACGGCGATATTCGAGCGTGGGCCGACCGGCGCCTGTTCCTTTGGCGGCTTATCCCTCCGCCCGGTGAACCACCCGTCCATCCACCAGCGTCATTAGCACCTGCCCCTGCAGCCGCCGCCCGTCGAACGGCGAGTTCTTGGACTTGGACAGCAGCTTGCCGGCGTCGACGATGATCGGCGCATCGATGTCGCACAGCACGAGATCCGCCGGAGCGCCCGGCGCGATGCGGCCGCCGCGCAGGCCCAGCAGCTCGGCCGGAGCCAGGGTCACGGCGCGGATCAGGTCGACCAGCGGCAGGCGCTCGTCGTGATACAGCGACAGCAGGGCCGGGAGCAGGGTTTCCAGACCCACCGCCCCCGGCGCGGCCTCGTCGAACGGCAGGCGCTTGTCCTCGGCGGGAGCCGGGGCGTGGGCCGAGACGACGATGTCGATCAGACCCGACGCCAGGGCCTCGATCAGCGCCTGGCGGTCGTCCTCGCCGCGCAGGGGCGGGGTGACCTTGGCGAAGCTTCGATAGTCGCCGATGTCCAGTTCATTGAACGACAGGTGGTTGATCGACACCGAGGCGTGCAGGCGCAGGCCCTTGGCCTTGCCGCGCGCCAGGGTCTCCAGCGCGCCGGCGCTGGTGATCTGGTCGACCAACAGTCGGCCGCCGGTGGCTTCCAGCAGGGCGATGTCGCGCTCCAGCATGATCCGCTCGGCCATCGGCGAGATCGACGGCAGGCCCATGCGGCCGGCGAACTCGCCGCCGATCGCCGCGCCGCCCTTGGCCAGCCACGGGTCCAGCGGCCGGTGGGCCAGAAGGGTGTCGAAGCCCTTGGCGTAGGTCAGGATGCGTTGAAGGACCTTTGAGTCGACGATCGGGCGGTCAGCGTCGGTGATGTAGACGCAGCCGGCCTCGCGCATCAGGCCGATCTCGGCCATCTGCTCGCCGCGCAGGCCCTTGGTCGCCGCGCCGGCGCAAAGGATGCGGGCGCTGTCGATGTCGCGCGAGCGGCGCAGGATGAAGTCGACCACGCTGGGATCGTCGATGGCTGGATCGGTGTCGGGCTGAACGACGATCGAGGTCACGCCGCCTGCGGCGGCCGCGCGCGCGGCCGAGGCCAGGGTTTCCTTGGTCTCCGAGCCCGGCTCGCCGGTCTTGACCCGCAGGTCGATCAGGCCCGGCGCCAGCAGCGCTCCGCCGCAGTCGATGATCCGCACGCCCTTGCCCAGCTTGCCGAACTCGCGGCCCTTGGCGACGTCGGCGATGACGCCTTCGGAGACGATGACCCCACCGGGACCGTCATAGCCGCTCTCGGGATCGACCAGGCGGGCATTGGTGAAGGCGAAGGGCTGGGGCGAGCTCATTGGTCGGCCTCCAGGCGCGCGGCGAGGCTGGTGAGGACCGCCATCCGGGCGGCGACGCCCATCTCGACCTGGTCCTGGATCAGGCTGACGGCCGGATCGTCGGCGACGTCGCTGTCGATCTCGACGCCCCGGTTCATCGGTCCGGGGTGCATCACCTTGGCCCCGGGCGCGGCGCGGGAAAGCTTTTCGCGATCAAGGCCGTAGAAGCGGAAGTACTCGCGGGTGGACGGCACGAAACCGCCCTGCATGCGCTCCAGCTGCAGGCGCAGCATCATCACCACGTCGGCCCCGGCCAGGCCCGACTTCATGTCGTTGTGCACGGTCACGCCCCAGCGCTCGGCCTGGGCCGGCATCAGGGTGGCGGGGCCCACCAGCCGCACGCTGGCGCCCAGGGTGTGCAGCAGCGAGACGTTCGAGCGGGCCACGCGGCTATGCAGCACGTCGCCGCAGATCGCCACGGTCAGGCCAGAGACGCGACCAAAGGCGCGGCGGATCGACAGGGCGTCCAGCACGGCTTGCGTCGGGTGTTCGTGCTGACCATCGCCGGCGTTGATGACGTGGCCGCTGACCTTCTGGCTGAGCAGGCTGGCCGCGCCCGACGAGGCGTGGCGGATCACCAGCAGGTCGGGCCGCATGGCGTTCAAGGTCACGGCGGTGTCGATCAGGGTTTCGCCCTTGGTGATCGACGAGGTGCGCGGGCTCATATTGACGACGTCGGCGCCCAGGCGCTTGCCGGCGATCTCGAAGCTGGACTGGGTGCGCGTGCTGTTCTCGAAGAACAGGTTCATCAGCGTCCGGCCCTTGAGCAGGTCCAGCGACTTGGAGGTCTGGCGGTTGAAGGCGACGAAGGCCTCGGCCAGGTCCAGCAGGTCCGCAGCTTGCGGCGCGTTCAGGTCGCCGGCGGACAGGAAATGGCGTTTGGGAAAGGCGAAGGCGCGCTTGCGGATCGCGTCGATCGCCGCGCTGGCGGGGTCATGGGCTGTAGCCGTCATGAAGCGGTGTCTTAGGCGGCTTTGTCGGGCGAGGGAAGGCGGAGCGCGCGGTTCACCGAAGGGGGCGGGGATAAGTGACCCTCTCGCGGACCATTGCGGGTCCCGCTGCGATCAGCTGATCACCTTCGCCCCCTCCACCGCTCATCCCCGGGAAGGCGGGGACCCAAGCGGTGACAAGGGTTTAGCCACGATTCAGCTCTGTCGGCTGATTCAACTTGGGTTCCCGCCTTCGCGGGAATGAGCGGTGTTCTAGCGTCACGCTCCTTCCGAAGAGCGTGAGCATTCGCGCCGACTTATCCTACGCATCCAGAATGGCCGTATTCTATGTCCACCTCGTCGCGAGGAAAGGGCGCATGGCCAGCGACCGTTGCGACGGCGGGGGTGATCGAGCGGGAAGCTCAATCGATGGCGGGTGAAAGCCGCCAACCTCGTGTGTTTCCTTGGCGGCGGTCGGCCTTGCAGCACAGAAACGACAGGAGCACGAGGGTCGAGAGAGCGGCAGGCTGGTCCGGAAGGGTCAGCGGTCCGGGTTGGAGGCTAACCAGCCCGCCCGTCGGAGGCTTCAAGGCGGCGAGGCTCTAACAGAGCTCGGGCGCCGCGCGCTTCCGGATAACGGTCACGCGGAGCGGACGGCTTCGTCGAAACGGTACTTATCTATCTCTTCCCGGACGTCGTCCGGACGCTCCGCGACCCTTTCCATTCCTCAGCGAGTTGATCGCGTGAGGCTGCGGACGCACGTCTTCTCCCTGCCATCCAAGGCGGAAGGGCGTGCGCGGAGCTAATGGAGACCAGCCTGCCGCTAAACCTTTCCCGCCGCCTCGCGAATCCCCCGCATCCGCTCGAGGGCCCCTTGCAGGATCCACCCGGCCGCCATCTTGTCCACCACCTCGCCGCGGCGCTTGCGGTTGACGTCGTGCTCCTCGATCAGCACCCGGGTCACGGCCGCCGTCGACAGGCGCTCGTCCCAGAAGGTGATCAGCAGGTCGGGGTTCAGGCGCAGCAGGTTGCGGCCCAGCGCGCGGTTGGACTGGCAGCGGACGCCTTCGGTGCCGTCCATGTTCATGGGCAGGCCGATGACGACGCCGGCGGCCTTGCGGCTGTCCATCAGCTTGAACAGCGTGGCGGCGTCCTCGCTGAACTTGGTCTTCTTGATCAACGCCAGCGGGCTGGCGACGGTCAGGGTGACGTCGGACACGGCCACGCCGATGGTCTTCTCGCCGGGGTCGAGCCCCACGATCGGCTTGTAATCGGGAATGGCGGCGGAAAATTCTTGGATGTCGAGGACGGGCATTGCCTCTCTTATCACGGGGAAGCGCTTGTCAAAGCGCCCCTCCGGCGGCTAACCCACGCGCTTGGAATTCAGGAGGCACCCATGGCCATTGACGTCGCCACAGTGCGCAAGGTCGCGCGGCTCGCGCGGATCGCCACGCCCGAAGATCGCCTGGAGCCCCTGGCCCAGGAACTGAACGGCATCATGGCGTGGATCGAACAACTGGCCGAGGTCGACACCGACGGCGTCGAGCCGCTGACCAGCGTCGTCGGCGCCGGCGCGCCGCTGCGCGCGGACGTGGTGACCATGGGCGGCGACGCCTCGATCGTCACCTCCAACGCCCCCAAGTCCGTCGACGGCTTCTTCGTCGTGCCCAAGGTGGTCGAATAATGAGCGCGCTTACCTCTCTGACTCTGAAGGGCGCGGTCGACGGCCTGGAAGCCGGCGACTTCACCTCGGTCGAGCTGACCACGGCCCACATCGAGGCGATCGAGGCCGCGCGCGTCCTGAACGCCTTCATCGTCGAGACCCCGGAGCAGGCCCTGGCCATGGCCGCGGCCTCCGACGCCCGTCGCGCTCTGGGCGCGGCGGGTCGCCTGGACGGCGCGCCGCTGGGCATCAAGGACCTGTTCTGCACCAAGGGCGTCCAGACGACGGCCTGCTCGAAGATCCTCGACGGCTTCGTTCCCGAATACGAGTCGACCGTAACCAGCCAGCTGTGGCGCGACGGGGCGGTGATGCTGGGCAAGCTGAACCTCGACCAGTTCGCCATGGGCTCGTCGAACGAGACCAGCGCCTTTGGTCCCGTGACCAATCCCTGGCGCTCGACCGCCAGCAACAAGGCCCTGACCCCGGGCGGCAGCTCGGGCGGTTCGGCCGCCGCCGTGGCCGCCGACCTGTGCCTGGGCGCCACTGCCACCGACACCGGCGGCTCGATCCGCCAGCCGGCCGCCTTCACCGGCACCGTCGGCATCAAGCCGACCTATGGCCGCTGCTCGCGCTGGGGCGTCGTCGCCTTCGCCAGCTCGCTGGACCAGGCCGGCCCGATCGCCAAGACCGTCGAAGACGCGGCCCTGCTGCTGACTTCGATGAGCGGCCACGATCCCAAGGACAGCACCAGCCTCGACATCCCGGTTCCGGACTTCACCCAGTTTGTCGGCAAGTCGATCAAGGGCCTGAAGATCGGCATTCCCAAGGAATACCGCGTCGACAACATGCCGGCCGAGATCGAGAAGCTGTGGGAAGACGGCATCGCCTGGCTGAAGGAGGCCGGCTGCGAGATCGTCGACATCAGCCTGCCGCACACCAAGTACGCCCTGCCGGCCTACTACATCGTGGCTCCGGCCGAGGCCTCGTCGAACCTGGCTCGCTATGACGGCATGCGCTACGGCCTGCGGGCCGAGGGGCATAATCTCACCGAGATCTATGAGAACACCCGGGCCGAAGGTTTCGGCGACGAGGTCAAGCGCCGCATCCTGATCGGCACCTACGTGCTGTCAGCCGGCTATTACGACGCCTACTACCTGAAGGCCCTGAAGGTGCGTCGCCGCATCGCCGAGGACTTCGACAACGCCTGGGAAAAGTGCGACGCCATCCTGACCCCGACCGCGCCGTCGGCGGCGTTCGGCCTGGGCGAGAACAGCAACGACCCCATCGCCATGTACCTCAACGACGTCTTCACGGTGACGACGAACCTGGCGGGTCTGCCGGGCCTGAGCCTTCCGGCCGGTCTGGACGCCAACGGCCTGCCGCTGGGTCTGCAGATCATCGGCAAGCCTCTCGACGAGGCCACCGTGTTCTCCGTGGCCGGGGCCATGGAAAAGGCGGCCGGCTTCAACGCCAAGGCCGCCAAGTGGTGGTGAAATAAGAAAAGGGCGGCTCCCGCGAGGAGCCGCCCTTTGTCGTTACATCGGGTCAACCGGGGTGACCGGAGCCGGCGTGGACGCCGGAGCCACCGGGGCCGGGATGACCAGCGGGGTCGGATCGGGAACGATCGCGACCGGGGCCGGAACCGTCGCGCTCACATTGCTCGACGCCGTGCTGGCGTCCGGCGCCGAGGCTCGGGCCGGAGCGGCGCGGCGGGTCACGACGGCCTTGGGCGCGGCGCGAGCCGGAGCCGGGGCGGCGGCGCGGGGCGCGGGCGTCTCGACCGCGGCCGTTTCGTACGGCGTCGGGATCGGAGCCGGCGTCGCGGCGGCCGGAGCCACGGGCTGGGTGACCGGCGCTGTGTCGGTCACGGCCATCTGGGCCGGCTTGTCGGTGTCGGTCGGGGCTTGGGCCGGGTTGGCCATCATCGCCCAGGCCAGAGCGCCGGCGGCGACGAGAACAACCGGCGCGCCGACCAGCAGGGGCAGGTTGTTGGACGCCTTCTTCTTCGTCGTGCGGGCATAGACCGGCGCGGCGGGGAAGAGCGGCGAAGTATCCACGGTGTCGGAAACGGGCGTGGACTTGACGACGGTACGCGGCGTACGAGCGCCAACCGGTTCAATCGAGTCCAGGTTCAAGGTCTGATTAAAAGCGGGCATGGTGTCCTCCTCAGCTTTCCTTACTCAGGGAAAGAAACGGGAGGTTGGCGTTGAGGTTCCGTCGAGCAAACAATGGCGCCGTTTCCGACAAGATGTCGCCTTAATCGAAAATCTAACTTGGCTGTTGGTTCCATGTCCTCAAAGCTTATTTGAAGTCAGCTGCGACAGCGGCGCTTTAGTGATCCGTGGCGTGCGAAGGCGCGTTCGGCCACTGGCTTTGAAAGCCGGCCGCCTAAGGCTTTTCCGTCCAGCCGCGCTCGGTGTAAGAGAGGCCCCATGACGCAAGATTCCAAAACCATCCAAGGCCGCACCGGCCCCTGGGAAATCGTTCTGGGCCTGGAGATCCACGCTCAGGTGGCCAGCAAGTCCAAGCTGTTCTCCGGCGCCGCCGTCGGCTTCGGCGCGGGTCCCAACGAGCAGGTGAGCCTGGTGGACGCGGCCATGCCCGGCATGCTGCCGGTGCTGAACGGCTTCTGCGTCGAGCAGGCGGTGAAGACGGGCCTTGGCCTGAAGGCCCAGATCAATCTGAAGAGCCGCTTCGATCGCAAGAACTACTTCTATCCCGACCTGCCGCAGGGCTATCAGATCAGCCAGTTCGACCAGCCGATCGTCGGCGAGGGCGTCGTCACCGTCGAGCGCGACGACGGCACGACCTTCGATGTCCGCATCGAGCGCTTGCACCTGGAGCAGGACGCCGGCAAGTCGCTGCACGATCAGGATCCGAACGCCACCTATGTCGATCTGAACCGAGCTGGCACGGCGCTGATGGAGATCGTCTCCAAGCCCGACATGCGCACTTCGGAAGAAGCCGCCGCCTACGTCAAGAAGCTGCGCACGATCCTGGTTTATCTGGGCACCTGCGACGGCGACATGGAGAAGGGCAACCTGCGCGCCGACGTCAACGTCTCGGTCTGCCGTCCGGGCGACTACGAGAAGTTCCGTGAGACCGGCAGCTTCAGCCACCTGGGCACGCGCTGCGAGATCAAGAACGTCAACTCGTATCGCTACATCCAGCAGGCCATCGAGTACGAGGCCCGTCGCCAGATCGAGATCCTGGAAGATGGCGGCAAAGTCGATCAGGAAACCCGCCTGTTCGATCCGAACAAGCTGGAAACCCGCTCGATGCGGTCGAAGGAAGAGGCGCACGACTATCGCTACTTCCCCGATCCGGACCTGCTGCCGCTGATCCTCGACGCCGACTGGGTCAAGGAACTGGAAGCGACCCTGCCGGAACTGCCGGACGCCAAGAAGGCCCGCCTGCAGAGCCAGTACGGCCTGTCGGCCTATGACGCCGGCGTGCTGATCATCGAGAGCGACCGCGCCGACTACTTCGAGGCCGCCGCAAAGGGCCGCGACGCCAAGCTGGTGTCCAACTGGGTGACCAACGAGCTGCTGGCCAAGCTGTCGGCCGGCGGGCACGAGATCGCCAACTCGCCGCTGCCGGCCTCGGACATCGCCGAGATGGTCGAGCTGATCGAGAACGGGACCATCAGCTCCAAGATCGCCAAGGAGCTGTTCGAGCACATGTGGGCCGGCGAGGGCCGTCCGTCCGAGATCGTCCAGAAGCGTGGCCTGGTCCAGATCAACGACACCGGCGCCATCGAGTCGGCGATCGACAAGCTGATCGCAGCCAATCCCGACAAGGCCGAAGCCGTGAAGGAAAAGCCCCAGGCCATCGGCTGGTTCGTCGGCCAGGTGATGAAGGAAACCGGCGGCAAGGCCAATCCGGCCACCGTCAACGACCTGCTGAAGTCCAAGCTGGGCCTCTAAGGGCCGGCGCAAGACAAAGGGCCCGCCGCTTTCGCGACGGGCCCTTTTTCATGGCGTGTGGCTAGCTATTGCGGCTTGGGCGCGTCCGGAGACGGCTCGGTCGTCGTCGTCGAGGATGACTTCTTGTGCTTCTTGGCCTTGGGCGCCGTCGTGTTCGGGTCGGTCGCCGTCTTCTCGTCCGCCGTGGTCGCGGAAGTCGGGCTGGCCGAGGTGGTGGCGCTGTCGGCCTGCAGGGCGGGATCGGGCGTCGGCTGAGCGGCGGGATCCTGAACCGGCGCCGGGGCGGTGCTGGTCGCCGGAGCGTCCGTGGTGGTCTGGGCGGGCGGCGGAGCGGTCTGCTGGGCGAGGGCCGCGCCGGCGTAGCCGGTGAAGCCGATGATCAAAACGGCGGCGGAGATGCGCAGGGTCTTCATCGAGAGCGCCTTCGATTGCTGCAGCGTCGGATTGTGACGCGAGCCCTACGCTGGCCGTGGATTGCGGTCGAAATGACTTCGCAATCAGGCGCTTTGGTCGGATGCGTGGCGGTGAGGCGGCGCAGATGGCGACAAAGCGGCGCCCCAGCTATTGGCCAGGACGCCGCTCGTCGACCTCAGGAGGAGTTCAGGTCTAGTAGTTGGAGATCACGTCGAAGATCAGGCCCGTGGCGATAGCCGCCAGGACATAGTCATTGCCGGTGCGGTACCAATAGTAGCCGCGGGGCGGCGGACGCAGGCGATAACGGCCATAGTCGTGCACCACATAGCCGCCGCTGCGGTAGTAGGTCGGCAGATAGGCGCCCCGACGCCAGGACTCGTAGCCCGGGCGATAGCCGGGGCGGCCGTAATAGGCGACCGGCGGTGCGCCGTAGTGGAAGCGGTTGCCGTAGTAGTAGCCGTTATGGCGACCGCCATCCCAGCGGTCGTCGCGGCGACCATCCCGGCGATCGTATCGATCGTCGCGACGATCGTAGCGATCGCCCCGACGGTCATCGCGTCGATCATCACGATGATCCCAGCGGCCGCGATCCTGGGCGGCTGCGTCCGTGGCCGTCATGGCCATGGGGCCGGCCACCGAGGCGACCGCGGCGATGGTAAGTAACAGACGTTTCATCTCGTCACTCCTTAGTGGTCGGGCGGGTGTCACGCCGCCAAGTCCCTCGACCTTGAAACCATCCTGGCGGGCGTCGGCTGAACCGCGCCTGAATGATGTTGTCAGGCGAACGCGCGATTTCCGTCGCGGCTCCCGTGACGCGACGCGTCGGTCGGGAAGGGTTTCGTCTGCGGCCAATTGTCCGTCGGCGGCTTCGCGACCCCGTTGCGGGTTGTTCCGCTGAAAAACCTGAGCATTATTTTGGACGAGTTTTCGGGCCGGGAAGCGGGGTTTGAGCCTTTCCGAAGCGCCCGAAAGCGCACAGCCGAGCTTCAGATCTGAAGCCGAGCAGCTGTCTCAAGGCCTTGTCGCAACAGGAAAAGCGGCGAAAGAGGCTCGAAAAGTGCTTTTTGGCCAGCGAGCCCGTTAACTCGCTGTATAGAGCTGTTTACGCCGAGTAATATCCTTGAACAATTCATGTATTCGTTTTTGAATTCATGATGTTCTCGCGCTTAACTATATGTTCAGCGGAGATGGACTTTTCTGCTTTCAGGCCCGCGATCGGCAGAACGTCGTAAGGGGTCTGGAAGAGGAGATGAAGCCATGATGATGAACATCGAAGCGCCCCCCGCCCACGTCCTGCCGCTGCCGACCGCTGAATCGTCGGGCGACGAGCTGTTCCGCATGGGCCTGCTGTATTCGACCGGTCAGGGCGGCGCGCCGCTGGACTACGTCTCGGCCCACATGCTGTTCAACTTGGCCGCCATGCGCGGTTCGGTCGAAGCCAAGGTCTATCGCAAGGAACTGTCGCAAGAGATGGCCAGCGAAGACGTCGCCGAAGCCCAGCGTGCGGCTCGCGAGTGGCTGGCCCACGGCTGAACCCGGTCTTCGGGTTCGGCGCTCCCGCTTGACGGCGGTCTGGCCTACTGGCCGACGCCGTTGATCGCGTAGCTGAAGCTGATGGGCAGCAGGTCGCGGAAGTACTGCTGCATGAACAAGCCCGTCTCGGCCGCGCCGCTGCGCGGCACGTAGACGATGTCGAACCGGCGAAGCGGGACAGGGTCCACGCCGCTGCCGGGATCGGTCAGGCCTCTCAAGAGGTCCGCAGTGCGCATCATCGCCCGACCATTCGGGCCGCGACGAATGATCACAACTTGGCTGCGCTTGGACGTGCTCTTGAAGCCGCCAGCCTGGATGACGGCCCTCAGGGCGTCCACATCGCCGGGCATGTCGTAGACGCCTGGATTGCCGACCTCGCCCCCCACGAACACCTTCAGCGGCGTCGCGGACTTCACCGCCACCTGCACCTGCGGGCGCAGCAACTGGCTCGAATAGGCCTGGGTGATCGCGCCCTGCAGTTCGTCGATCGTGCGGTCAGCCGCCATCACCGGCCCAATCAGGGGCAGGGCGATCCGCCCGTCCGGCTGGACGACGGTGGATTTATTCAGTTCTGCGGCCGACGGCACAGTCACCTCGACCTCGTCGCCCGGATAGAAGCGGTAAGACGGCTCGTCCTCGCTCCAGTCCGCATAGCCGATGTTCGGAAAGCCGCCCGTCGGGCGAGGGGCGGGGGTCAGGGGTTCGCCGTCCACGTGGCCGCAAGCGGTCACGCCGCTGGCCAGCAGCAGGATGGCCAAAGCCGTCGAGAGGTGCGTGCGCCTTTGCATGCGACAAGTCTTAACAGGAATGGGTAACGAAGCCTTAAGGGCGGGCGGACCAGTTTGGGATCGAGATTGAACCCTTCGGATTCGCATGTCGACGACGAGCGCCTGGACCAGTGTGCCGCATGACCCGCCGTCGCAACGCGACTGGGCGACGCGTGCGCGCTATGCGCCGACCGACTTCATCACCCTGCTGTGGCGCGAACGCTTCCTGATGCTGGTCGTTTTCGTCGTCATCGTGGCGCTGGGCGTGGCGTTCTCCACCACGCTGAAGAAGAACTACACCGCCGAATCCAGCCTCTTCGTCCGTCTGGGCCAGGAATATGTCTACGAGCCCCGAGCTGGCGACGCCGGCCGCGGCGCGGTGCCGAACGTCGACCAGGTGATCCAGTCGGAAGCCGAGATCCTGGGCAGCGGCGAGCTGCGCGAGCGCGTGATCCGCAAGATCGGCTTTGCCAACATCTTCCCCGCCCAGGCCCACAAATACGCCGGCGCGACGCCCGAAGGTAAGCGCAAGCTGATCGCGCTGGGGCGCGACAGCATCGGCAAGAGCCTGAAGATCGAGACCGCGCCCGACAATTCCATCATCCGGCTAGCCTTCAAGGATGCCGATCCGCAGATGGCCGAAAAGGTGCTCAACACCTTGCTCGAAGAATATCTGACCTACCGCAAGGGCTTGCTGATCAACAGTGACGGCGAGGTGCTGCAGCGCCAGCGCGACATCTTCGAGCAGAAGCTGGCCGACACCGACGCCAGCTATCAGTCGTTCCTGTCGACCAACGACATTGGCGACTTCACGGCCCAGAAGAACACCCTCACCCAGCTGCAGTCGCAGGTGGAGCAGCAGAAGTACTCGGTCGAGGCCCAACTTCAGGACCGCACGGGGCGGCTCGCCGCCGTCGAGGCCGAGCTGGCTCGGACGCCGTCCGAGACCTTGCTCTATCGCGACTTCGACACCACGGCGTCCTCCAAGCTGAATCAATTGAAGCTGGATCGTGAAGGCCTGCTCTCGCGCTATCGCGCCGACGCCCAGCCGGTCCGTGACGTCGAGGCGCAGATCGCTCAGCTCGAGCAGGGCGTCGCCTCAGGACGAACGATGGGCGATGGCGCGCGTCGCAGTGGTCCCAACCCGATCTGGCAGACCCTGCAGACCACCCGCAACGACCTGAAGGCCGAAGTGGCGGCGCTGCGCGACTCGCTGGCGGCCTACAACCAGCAGGTCGGCGACGTGAACCAGCGCCTGCTTCGGCTGGCCCAGCTGGAGCCGCAGTTCAACGCCCTGACCCGCGACCGCGACATTCTGTCGACCAACGTCAAGGACTACACGGTCAAGGAACAGCAGGACGAAGCCCAGCGCCGGATGTCGTCGGAAAGCAGTGACAATATCCGCATCGTCCAGCGCGCCGTGGCGCCGTCGACGGGCAAGAGCCTGAAGAAGCCGGTCCTGGCCCTGGCCATCCTGTTCGGCGCCTTCACCGCCCTTTGCGCCGGCCTGGTTCGGATGTTCCTGCGGCCGGGTCTTCAGACCCCGGCCTCGGCCGCTCGCACTCTCAACTTGCCGGTCCTGGCCACCGCCGGGGTCAAGCGTTGAGGCCAGCGCGATGTCGCCTTGCGCGGTGAGTGCTTTGGTCGCCTTTCGCCCCTCAGGGGAATGACGTTAACTAGTAAATCCTGAACGCGCGGCGATTCGACGGATGGTGGATTTGAACGCCGAGATGGCGGAGTTGTGGAGCTCACTGGGCGCGCCAGCGCCTGGGCGCCCGCACGTCATCCAGATCATATCCGCCCGGCGGGGCGAGGGTGTCTCGACGGTGGCCCGCGAACTGGCCCTGTTCACCGCCCGTCGCGCCGGTCGCAAGACCTGGCTGGTCGACATGGACCTCGGGACCTCCGCCCAATATCAGGCCATCGCCGCCGAGCCCGAACGGTTCGGACGCCTGGGACCGGCCGCCGCCGCGTCGCCCGACCACTCGGCCTTCTTCACGGTCCAGCCGCCGGCGCCCCGCGCCGATGGCGGCGTCTGGCCCGACGCCAAGTATCTGGCGGCCCATAGCGTCGGCGACGCGCGGCTGTGGGTTACGCGCTTTAATCGCGACGCCCTGCGCGGCCGGCAGAAGGTGCACATCATTCCAGGGGCCGAGTACTGGTCGGCCCTGCGTCGTCACGCCGAGATCGTGATCGTCGACAGTCCTTCGACCGATCGCTCCCAGGCCGGACTGACCGTGGCCCAGCACATGGACCAGTCGATCCTGGTGGTGTCGGCCGAGCAGCCCGACGTGCAGCCGCCAGCCCAGCTGCGCGACGCGCTGACGGCCGTAGGCGGGCGCTGCGCCGGCCTGTTCTTCAACAAGGCTTCCGTGCAGGCGCCGGCGTTCCTGAAGGCGATCCTGCCGTGACCTCGCAGAGGAGGGCCGGGCCCCTCCTGCCGCAGATCGCCGTCTTCTGCGCCGCCGTCTTCATGCTGCTGCTCTATAGCGGCGGCCTGGAGATGCCGCTCTTCGGCGAAAACGCCGATCCGTCCTCCAGCGGTCTGATGCGGGTGATGTACCTGCCGGCCTATGCGGCGGGCTTCCTGCTGATCGCGCTCAACCCGCGCAACCTGTTCCGCGCCGGCGTCCGCCAGCCGTTCCTGATCCTGGTGCTGACGGTGCTGGTGGCCTCGTACTTCTGGTCGATCGCGCCGGACGTCACCGCGCGCCGCGCTTTCGCGGTGGTCTGCACCACGCTGGGCGGGGTGGCTCTGGCGGCGCGCTTCAAATGGGCCGAGTTGGCCGAGGTGGTGGCCACCGCCTTCGCCGTGCTGATCGTCGCTTGCTTCGTGGTCTGCCTGGCCGTGCCCAGGATCGGCGTGATGGTCGAGCTCTTTCCGGGCGCCTGGCGGGGGCTATGGCAGGAGAAGAACGCATTGGGGTCGCTGATGGCTCTGGCGTTCTGTCTGCTGTCCGCGGCGGCGCTGCTGAACCCGGTGCGCGCCAGGCTTTGGTTCGGCTTTGCCTTCTTGGCCTTGATCCTGGTGTTGATGTCGACCTCGAAGACCTCGCTGGTGTCGCTGATGCTGGGAGGCGTCGCGATCGTCTTCGTGCTGATCGTGCAGTCGGGGCCGGCCGCGGGCGCGGCGGCGCTCTGGGCCGGGGTAACCGGTGTGATGATGTTGGCGGCCTTCCTGCTGCTGGCCGCCGACGTGTTCTTTGCCCTTCTAGGCAAGGACGCCACCCTGACCGGCCGCAGCCAGATCTGGGCGGCGGTGATGCGCCAGATCGAGGAACGGCCCTGGTTGGGCTACGGCTACTCCGCCGTCTGGGACAACAAGAACGCCTATAGCCCCTTCGCCTGGATCACCAAGGACGCCGGCTTCCAGGCTCACCACGCGCACAATTCCTGGCTGGAGCAGTGGCTCGGCATGGGCTTCTTCGGCCTGATCGCCTGGGGTCTGTTCTATCTGCAGACCATGGCTCTGGCGCTGGTGGCGGTGTTCCGCGACCGAGGGGCGCTGCTCGCGTTCCCGTTCCTGATCGTTTACAGCCTGGTGACCATGACCGAGAGCATCGCGGTCGTTTACAACGACTTCCGCTGGGTGCTGTTCGTGGCCTTCGCCACCAAGCTGGCCTTCTCCGATCGCCAGCAAGCGGCCTGATCGCGCTGCCCCGCACCAAGTTTTAACCGCGAAGCCCTATCCCTGGCCTGCGGGCGCCTTTGACGGCCTCGCGGAACGCGGAGCAGGATCAGTGAAACCCGCAGCGCTGCAAGGCGACACGGACGATCTCGCCATGACTTTCGCGCCGTCGCGGGAGGTCGCGCGGGCGCGTCCGGGCAACACGCGCATTGCGGCGATCCTCGGCTTCCTGGCCTATCTGGCGCTCACCGGCGCCGTGTGGTGGGGCGCGCTGAAGATCGCGCCCACCACGATCGCCTTCACGGTCCTGGGCCGCACGCTGGACACCAGCTCGGTCCACGAGCACCTCAACAACATCTTCCTGATCTTCATGCTGCTGCCCTCGGCCTTGTGGATCGAGGCCGCGACGGTCGGCTGGAGCGGCAGCTCGGCGCGCCAACTGCTGATCGCCCGCAGCGCTTCGCTAAAGACCGATCTCGCCTGCTTCTTCCTGGGCCAGGCCCATATCCTCGACGTCGCCGGCCGATTGCTGATGCTGGGCGTCTCGATGATCTCCGGGGCGTGGATCCACGACTGGCTGAAGGCCACGACCGGCGTCTCGTTGGGGCCGGCGCCGCTGCCCCTGCTGTTGCAGGTCGTGGTCTATTTCTTCGTCTACACCTTCTTCGACTACTGGACCCATCGCATCGACCACACGCGGTATTTCTGGCCGCTGCACCGCTATCACCATTCGGCGACGGAGTTCGGGGTCATCACCTCGATCCGCCAGCATCCGGCGGCGTTCACGGGCCACTTCATCGTCAACCTGCCCATGGCCATTCTGGGCGCGCCGGCCGACGTGATGCTGTACGTCAACGTGCTGGTGGTCGGGATCGGCTTCCTGATCCACTCCAAGATCGACGCCGACTGGGGTTGGGTCGGGCGCTATGTGATCCAGTCGCCGAACCATCACCGCCTGCACCACAAGCTGGACATGAGCCATCCGACCGGCCATTTCGCCATGGCTCCGATCTGGGACCGGCTGTTCGGCACCTGGTACGGCGATGCGGACGCCTCGATCGCCATCGGTGTCGACACGCCCTACAATCACGGCCTGTTCGTGCCGCGCGACATGGCGCGCGACTACTACCATTTCTGGATCGGCTTCTTCGGCGGCCGCAGCGACGGTCCGCTGTCTGACGTGAAGCTGTTCCGGAAGAAAGAGCCCGTCGAGGGCTAGAGGCCGATGCGCCGCGCGCCTTCGGCGACGGTGACGACATCGAAGCCGGCGTTCATCGCGCCGTCCACCAGCCGCTCCAAGGCGCCGACGGAGCAGCCCCACTGAGACGGGGTTTCCGATACGTCGTGCGTATAGAGGATCAGCCACGCCTTACGGGCGTGCGCACGATCCAGCCAAGTCAGGGCCGTGGCCTCGCCGTCTTCGCCCTCGACGCCGACGGCCGGAGCTTGGTTGAGATCCGCGCCATTGGCGATCAGGCCGTGATGCAACGCCCGTACGGTCTTGAAGCGTCCCGCCAGCAGGGTCTTGGCCGCCGAACCGACATCGCCGTACGGATAGGCGAAGCTGACCGGCTGGCCCGCGCCCCACGACGCCAGGGCCTGGGCGTTGCGGTCGATGTCCGCCAGGGTCGTCTCACGCGACGATTGCCCGCAATCCAGGTGAGAGAAGGTATGGCAGCCGATCTCGTGGCCGGCGGCGTGCAGGCGCGCGGCGTCCTCGCCGGTGGCGAAGCGGCCCATCGGACCGACTCGACCCGTCAGGCCGGCGGCGAAATAGTAGGTGCCGCGCAGCCCACGCGATTCCAGAATCTTGGCGCCGGCCTCGCAGGCCGTGGCGGGGGCGTCGTCGAAGCTGAACGACACCATCGGCCGCTCCAGCTTCACGCGGGCGGGACGGCGATGCGCCAGGCGGATCAGCCGGCGACGCAGCTTGCCCTTCAGCGTGCGGTCGGGCTCGTAGGCGTCGACCTTCTCGTGGGACACTTGCATCAGACGGCCTCGATATAGAGAGAGGCTCGATAGAGCCGCATGGCGAACGCGCGCAGCTTCAGGGGCGCGGCCTCGTTCAGGGCGAAGGATTTCAACATCGGCCGCCAGGTGTCGCGCAGGGGCAGGGGCTTTAGCGCGCTGGCGACCTTGTAGCTGGGATAGGCGCTGACGATGTCGCGATGCATGGCGACGACCCGCGCGAAATTGGCGGCCGACTGCTCGTACTTGGCGGCCATGGCGGGCGCGGTGTCCAGGCCCAGGTGGCTGGCGGAATTGTCGATGTGCAAGATTGGGTGGTCGCGGCCGACTCGCATGGCCCATTCGACGTCTTCCCAGCCCCAGCCGGTGAAGCCTTCGTCGAAACCGATGCCTTCGAAAACGTCGCGACGCACCAGCAGGTTCGAGGTGAAGACGTGCTTTTCCGGCTCCCGGGCTCGAGCCGGGGCGGGCGTGCAGTCGCTCTTCAGCGCCATGGCCCGATGCAGCGCGTGCTCGGGTCGGCGGGGCGTCTGATCCAGGGTGAAGCCGCCAAACGCGATCGGCGTGTTCTCGCCCTCGGCCAGGGCCGCCCAGCGCGACAGGAAGTCGGCGGGATCGGGCAGCATGTCGCTGTCCAGGAACAGGAAATGGCCGGCGCGGGCGTGGCTGGCCAGGCGATTGCGGCCACGGGCGCGGCCCTGGTTGGTCGAGATCTGAACAAAGCGCGCCGGCGTCCGCAGGCGCTCGATCCGGCGGACGATGCGCTCGGCCAACGCGGGCGCGCCGCCGCCGTCGTCCAGCACCACGATCTCGGCATGGGCGGTGGGATCGTCCAGCGCCTTGATCAAGGCTGACGGGTCGTCCTGATAGGTGGGGATCAGCACCGAGAGGCGCGGCTTGGCGTCCGCCCAGGCGGCGTTTTCGACGATGGTCTCGACAACGGGTGAGGTCATGCCGGTCGCGCCTTTCGACGGGCGAGCGTGGAAAGCTTGCCGCGAAGACCGTCTACATCGAGTCCCAGCACGACGCCGCCATAGATGACCGCGCCGACGCCGGCTTTCAGCACCAGTTCCAGGATCCCGCCAGGCGACGGCAGGGTCAGGATCGCCAACGCCATCAGAACGCAGGCGCCGCCGGCCTTCAGCAGCGTGTTCCACGGAATGGGCAGAGGCTGCGCTTGGCGGCCCAGGACCCATGCGGCCAGAACGCCGACGGCGTAGCTGGCGGTGGTGGCCCACAGCGCGCCGTCCAGGCCAAACCTCGGGATCAGCACCAGGTTCAGGATGAGGTTGGCGACGGCCGGGACCGACATGCTGGCGATCAGCATCGGCGTGCGCCGGCCTAGCGTGAAGGCCTGGAGCAGATAATAGGTCGTCACGCCCGACAGCCAGCCGCTGGCGGCGATCCAGGGGGTTACGTGCGCCGCGCCGACATGTAGCGCCTCGCCGACCATCAGTTGGGCCAGGGGCTTGGCGACCAGGGCCAGGCCGACGGCGGCGGGCAGGGTCAGCAGCGTCATCAGCGAAGCCTGCTCCCTGGCCGCGTCCTTGACGGCCGCCGCGCCGCCGCGCTCAAGAGCTGCGATCAGGGCAGGACCGCCGGCCATGCCCAGCCAGATGAAGACGACGTCGAGGATGCGGCTGCCGAGCGAATAGCCTGCGTGATAGACGCCCACCGTGGCCTCGCCCAGATAGGCGGCCAGCAGGAAGCGGTCGGTGCTGGACAGCACCAGCGCCAGAACCAGAGACAGCGACACCGGCACGCCGTAGCTGGCGTAGTCGCGGGCCATGGCCTTGTCGAAACGCCCGCCGCGCCTCCGGGCCAGATCGGCCGGCAGGACGAAGAACAGGCACAGCAGCGAGATGGCGGCCGATCCCAGCAACGGCGCCGCGCCGCCCAGGCCCAGCCAGGCCAGCAGCAGACCCAGCCCGAACGCGCCGACCGTCTGGACGATGTCGAGCAGAGCCGCGCCCGAAACCTCGCCGGCGGCTCGCCGGCGTTCCTGTGACAGCTTGGCCAGGCTCTTGACCAGCACAGCGGCGAAGGCGGCGGCCATGGCGGTCTTCATCGAGGTCGACATCGGAATGAGGACCAGCACCACCGTCGCGATGGCCGGCGCGCCGAGAGCGGCCAGGCTCCACAGCCTGTAGATCGTCGCGAAGTGGTCGGGCAGGCGTCCGTCCTCGACGCGCTTGGCGTGAAAGCGCGCCATGGCCGCTTCGGTCCAGGTCAGCAGCACGGTCTGGGTCAGGCTCGAGACCGCGAAGGCCAACGCGTAGGTTCCGTAGGCCTCGGGCGTCAGGACGCGCGTGAACAGCACGATGGTCAGCAGGCCGACCACGCCCTGGGCTATGTTGACCGGCAGATAACCGATGACGCCGCGCCAGAACATCCCGCGCCTCAGCGCACCGTGGACCGGTCCCCCAGCAGGCAGGGGATCGTCATGAAGATGATGTAGAGGTCCAGCCAGAACGACTGGCGCTCGATATAGTCGACATCCAGGGCGACGCGTTCGCGCACCAGTTCCGGCGTGTCGACCGGACCGCGCGAGCCCTTGATCGCCGCCCAGCCGGTGACGCCCGGCTTCATGCGATGGCGATGGGCGTACTGCGCCACCAGCTTGGCGGACTCCACATCGCCGGTCTTCATGCCCACGGCGTGCGGGCGCGGGCCCACGATCGACATCTCGCCGCGCATTACGTTGAAAAGCTGGGGCAATTCGTCGAGGCTGGTCCGGCGGATGAACTTGCCGACCTTGGTGACCCGGTCGTCATTGGCGCTGATCTGGCGCGCGGCCCGGGCGTCGGCCATCTCGTGGCGCATCGAACGGAACTTCCAGACGAGGATCTCCTCGTTGTTGAAGCCATGGCGACGCTGGCGGAAGAAGATAGGACCAGGACTGTCGAGGCGGACCGCGACGGCGACGATGGCCATGATCGGTGAAGCGACCACCAGGCCCAGTCCGCCGATCACCACATCCTGGGCGCGCTTGATGAAGGCCTTGCGCGCGTCGATCTTGGCGCCCGACAGCTCGGTCAGGGCGGAGTCGGCGATCCGCGACACGGCGGCTTCGCTGTCGTCGTCGCGACCGACGTCGACGAACAGGCTGATCGGATTGGGCAGCACGTCCAGCTTGGCGACCAGCTGGCGCACGCGGCCTTGGGCGGCCGAGCTGACCGCGATCACCACGCGGTCGACATAGGGCATGACCCGGTGGTCGATGAGCGCGGACGTATCGCCCAGCACGGGCACGCCCAGAATGTTCTCGGGCGCGCGATCCAGGCGATCGTCGAAGATGCCGAGCACGTTCACCTCGCCCGTCCGCATGGCCGCCTCGATCAGGTGCTGGGCGTTGGCGGTGGCGCCGACAATGACGATGTTGGGCGTCAGGCGGCCTTGGCTGCGACCGCGCGCCATGATGTGCCACCAGGCCGCGTGAAAGGCCGTCAGTACCGGCGCCAGGGCCATGAAGCCCAGGACCGGAGAAATCCGGTGACCTTCGGAGGGAGACAGGGTCATCATGGCGATGAGCGTCGCGGACGCGCCGCCGCCGAAGGCCGCGAAGACGCGCAGCAACTGGCGGGGCAGGGGCTCCCGGCGCGCGAAGACATAGGCGTCCAGTCCGCGCAGGGCCAACAGCAGCGCTCCGCCGCCGATCGCCAGGGCGAAGGCCGCGGGCAGGTTGGCGAGCGCGCCGACGGCCTCGGACTGGATCAGAAAGATCGAGACGCAGCCGACGATGACGGCCAGAGCGTCCGCGGCCCGAAAGACCCGCGACAGCGCCTGCGTTTCGATTCGTGCGCGGGCCGGCACCAACTGTTCCGGACGGAACGGACCGCGTTGCGACCGATCCTTCAGCCGCCGCGGCGGCTTGATGGCGACCACCGTGACCGCGGGCGCGGGAGACTCCGGTTTCCCCGCCTCAAGGGGGGAAACAGCGGCCTCTGGATCGCGGGTCATGACTGGCGGCATTGGGCTCTGAACCGATAAAACAAGGTTCAACCTAGCGTCGCCGTCTGAGCTTCGCGTTAACGCGCGATTTTCCGCCAACGCGTCATTGTCATGTCGCCGCGAACAGGCTATCCAGCCGCTCCTCTCAGGAGGGAGACGTGGCCGAGAGGCTGAAGGCACCGCTTTGCTAAAGCGGCATACCTCAAAAGGGTATCGAGGGTTCGAATCCCTCCGTCTCCGCCACCACCCCTTTCCAGCAATGTCCACCAGCGTCCGTCCGGGTCGCTTAAGTTCCCTGTTCTACAAGGGAAATCGCGAGATCGTGTTTAGACGCGTCCACCAAGATCCAGCACGGTCGACGCGATGACCGTGGGTAGGGACTGGGGTAGAATGGCCCGGCTCTTTGAGCGTTTGAAACCACTCAGGTGCGTCGACTCGGCAAAGGCCTGCACCCCGATGGCGGCGGCCTTTATCTGCAGGTCACCGGTGAGGCGGGCCGGTCGTGGATTTTTCGCTATTGGGTCGATGGCCGTGAGCGACAAATGGGTCTGGGCGCGACCCACGCCGTGTCGTTAGGCGAAGCCCGCGACGGCACCCACGACGGCACCCGCGAGGCGCGTCGACTGCGTGCCGCAGGCCTTGATCCGATCGAAGAGCGCCGCAAGATCGAGGTCGAGCAAAAGCTCGAACGGTCCAAGAGCGTCACCTTCGACGACGCCGTGGACGCGTTTATCAAGGCCAACAAGGCCGCCTGGGGAAACGAAAAGCACGTCAAGCAGTGGAAGAGCACGCTGACGACCTACGCCACGCCGCGCATCGGCAAGCTGCCGGTCGGTGAGGTGGAAACGCGTCACGTCGTGGCCGTGCTCGAGCCCATCTGGCAGTCCAAGACCGAGACAGCCAGCCGCGTGCGCGGCCGCATCGAGAACGTACTCGACTGGGCCACGGTCTATGGCCACCGCGCGGGCGACAACCCCGCCCGTTTGAAAGGTCATTTGGACAAGATCCTGCCGGCCAAAACCAAGGTGCAGAAGGTTCAGCACCATGCCGCCTTGCCGTTCCCCGAACTTCCTCAGTTCATGAAACGCCTGGCCAAGGTCGAAGGCGTGGCGGCGCGGGCGCTGGAATTTACGATCCTGACGGTCGCGCGCACCAGCGAGGTTCTCGGCGCGGTCTGGAGCGAGATCGACCTGGTCAAGAAGGTCTGGATCATCCCCGCAGAGCGGATGAAGGCCGACCGGGAGCACCGCATTCCGCTGAGCGCGCCGGCGATCGCCATCCTCAAGGCCATGCATGCGCGGTGGCTTGAGGTCGACGCCAGGCGCTGGCGGGGGAGGGGCGCGCCGGAACAGTCGGCCGAACCCGCCGGGCCGGTGTTCTTTGGTCTGCGGGCAGGCAAGGGCTTGAGCAACATGAGCTTGCTCAAGGTCCTCAGGAGTCTAAAACGCAGCGACCTGACGACCCATGGCTTCCGCAGCACCTTCAGCGACTGGGCAGCCGAGACCACTAACTATCCCGGCGAGCTGATCGAGATGGCGCACAAGGTCGCCAACAAGGTCGAAGCCGCCTATCGGCGCGGCGATATGTTCGCCAAGCGTCACGCGCTTATGAACGACTGGGCGAAGGCCGGCGCGCTCGCCGCTTGAGCGCGTCGCCAGCCTCTTCCAGACGATCGAGATAGGCCAGGAGTTCGCTCCGGCGCACCAACGTGCGTGATCCGTCCTTCAACACGCGGATCTCACCGGCGGCCACCAACTCGTAGAAGCGGCTGCGGCTGATCGCCAGGCTTTCGGCGGCTTCCTTCACCCGATAGGCGAGCCGCTCCGTCGTTTGAGGTCGTTCCGGGGCGGTGAGATCGAGGTGTCGCATGCCGCAAGCTCCGGGGTCATGCGATGAGTTTCAGATTTGGCTCCGCGAGGGCAAGGCGTTCGCCGGCGTCATGTACCCCACAGCGCGAAAGACAACGAAACGGCAGGATCGCAAGCGTCCCGCGCGACCAGCCTTGAAAGCGAGCTCCGTAGAACCTCATTGATGTCGCCGGGTGGGCGTCCTCCAGGCGCATAGGTTCGAGCCGACCCCATGTTTCGATAATCGCGTTCATTTTTGCCGATCTTTGCGAGTGCGAACCTTCCTATTAAGGCTATAATTTTCCAAAGGAAATTTCTCAACGACGGGCATTTCTGCCAATCTTTTTGCCGATCTTGTAGTCGGCCTTCGCCGCTAGAGGGTGGGCACCGGCGGATCGACGTATCGAAGCCTGTCTAGCAACACGGAGTCGCCGCGATTGGCCCATTTGGAGAAGATCTCGATGTCGCTCGTTTCGCCTGGCGGATAGGTGAGTCCTAGACCCTCGAACGTCACGTCGGGCAGGCTTCCGTCCGCAGCCTTCCCGATAAGCTCCAGGCTCGATTGACCGGCATAGTGTTCGCGAAAAGCGCAGTACCAAGCAACTTCCTCGACACCCGCCTCTCGGAAGGCGGCCGGTAGGCCCAGCCGCGCGGTCGTGGCAAAGTGCTCGTCATAAAGCCGGGTCAGGCCGTAAAGCCCCGAGCGGGAATAGCTTTCGCCGCGTGCGACCATGTTCACGACCTGCTCGCTCGTCATGCCGGCCCCGAACCGCTCGACCAGGGACAGCAGCGCCGGCACGAATTCGGCGGCGCGCCATAGCCCGGCGTGGGGACCTAGGCCGATCATGTCCTCGACGACCTTGGCTATGGTCCAGCTGCGGCTGGCCGGGTCCACCGCGCCCAGGACGTCCATCACCCCATTGAAGAGCTTTTGATCTCGGTTGGCTCGGGCGACCTCGACGAGCTCCCTTAGCGCCAAGACCGTGGTGGTGTTTTCCTGGCCGCGGGCGATCCGCTGCAACTGACCGCTCAGTCCCGAGGTGAGCGTCTGGGCGGCCGGGACGTGGACCGTGACGGTCTCGGTGACCGGCGCGGTGGCCAACCGGGCCTCGTTGCGCAGCATCCAATCTTGCAGCCAAACCCAGTAGGCGGCGCGCGTCGTCACGTCTGCGGCGACGAGTACGACCGGGATGCGAAACTGCATGGCGTAGTCGAGATAGTCGCGCCCGAGCGACACCGAGATCACCGAGCGAGAAATCGTCCAGTCCTCGCTGCCCTTGACCTGGATCTTGATGAGCTTGCCGGTCAGTTCCTGGCTTTCACCGACAGGCAGGGCCAGTTCGGCTTCCAGATCGACCCCGAAATCACGGTCCTGCCGCCGGCCGAGCCACGCCGGGTGACCATCGATCAGCTCATGGACGAACCCTTCGCCGCGATCACCGATCCGTTGCGGCTTGGATCTGGTCGGCGCCATATCGTTCTCCGTTTCCGGCCCGAACGCTGGAGGGCCATCTGGCGAAGGAACGCGCGCCATGCAAGCGGGCGGTCGGTGGATCGCACCGCGCGGGGCCAAATCGTCTTTCCTCCCTAGCGTGGCAATCCGTCCATGATCGCCGTCAGCGCAAGGACGTTCTGGGCTTCGAGCGCGCTGTGACCGGCGCTCGTCTTAACGAACGACGCCGGCGCGGCACCGACGGCGGCCAGGGCCGACACGAGTCGGGACGCCTGGGTCAGGGGCGCGACCTGGTCGAAACGGCCATGCACGACATGGATAGGAATAGCCGCGATCTCTCCGATGTTGCGAACCACGTAGTCGGGTTCCAGGAAGAGACGGTTGGCGAAGAAGTGCGCTTCGATCTGGGCAAAGCAGAGTGCGAAGTCGGCATGCCCGAACTTGCCCGAGTCAGCCGGCTCGGGGACGAGGTTGGAAATCGCTCCCTCCCAAACCGACCAGGCCAAGGCTGCGCGCAACTGCCGCTCGCGTTCGGTGTCGTCGGCGGGCTTCATGTCGAAGATCGCCTTGTAGGCGGCCATCATATCTCCGCGACCGTCCGGCGGGATGACTTCGACGAACGCCTTCCACTCGTCCGGATAAGCCACGTACGAGCCCGGCTCGGTGACTTCGAAAGGGTTTTCGCCGAACGTCTCGGCGTTACCCTGGTACATGTATCGAAGATCCTCCGCCGCCCCCAGGAAGACGCCACGCAAGATCAGCGTGCGAACCTTTTCGGGGTGCCGGATCGCGTAGGTTAGACCTAGGGTGCTGCCCCAGCTGCCGCCGAAGACGTGCATCGGATCGCCGATATCCAGCGCTTCGCGAAGCTTGTTGATGTCGTCGACAAGGTGGTTGGTGGTGTTGTTGGTCAATGCGACTGCCGGGCCCGCAGAAGTCACGTTCGGCTCGCTCTTGCCACACCCGCGCTGATCGAAGAGCACTACGCGGTAACGCTCCGGATCGAAAAAGCGCGAGAGGATCGGCGCGCAGGCGCCGCCGGGGCCGCCGTGGAGGAAGACCACCGGCTCGCCGTCGCGATTACCATATTCCTCCCAGTAAAGCTTGTGTCCGGCCTCGGCGTCGACGAGCAGCAGCCCCTCGCGGTTCGCTGGCGTCTGCGGGTACTTCCACTCGTCGTGGACCTTGCTGGCTGCTTGCAGTTGAGAGAAGTCCATAAGGTCAGGTCTCCCTCGATGTTAATGCTTCGCGCTGGAAGCCTTGGTGACGAAACTGCCGGCGTCTATTGCGCCGCGGTCAGGGGTTCGAGCGAGCCCAGCGACATCTTGGCCGCTAGCAGCCCGGCCTGTAGGTGACGCAGGATGAAGTTTCGCTCGACCCGATCGGACCATGAAAGCTCGGCCGACTCCGATCCAGTCTCCTGCAAGAAAGCAATCTGCTTGTTCGCGGCCGCGGGGGAGGGGGCCGCCAGATAGTCGGCGACACGCAAATAGAGTTGGGCCGACAACGGGCCATCGCCCATGTCGAACTCGGCCAAATCCTGGCGCACCTGCTCGGCGGCATGGCTCACGGCATCGACCGAGTAAGTCTCCTCGGAAAGATCGTCCATCAAGTGAGCGAAGATCGAGCCGCCCAGGAGGTTGATGGTGGCGTGCGTGCGGACGCGCCCGGCGATGTAGAGATCCTCGGTCTCGAAATCGGCGACTTCGGCCAGGGCCTTGTTCATCTCGATCATCGCTAGGTCGAACTCGTGCTTGACCTTATAGGCGTCGATGAAATCGAGCTTTGATCCCAGCTGCTTGGCTGTCTCGGGATAGGAATTCTCGATCGTCTCGGCGATGGTGGCCGTCAGGATTAGGGCCGCGCGCTCGACACGGTCCCTGGGCGTCGCCAAGCTTCGATCGAAGTTGGCGATGTTCTCGGAGAGAATGTGCCGGGCTTCCTCGACCTCGGCGCGGGAGTTCATCGTCAGGCGTAACGCCAAGGCCTTGCAGTAGTGGGCCTCGCGCGCCCATGCACCGAACCGCTGACGTCCGACGAGCGTGTCGAAGCACAGCTCCGCGCATACCCTCGCCGAGTCCCAGGCGCCGATGCCGAAGTAGATGCTGCTGGCCAGAAGGCGGCAGGCGGTCCTGTAGGAGGGCTCGTTCCAAGTTTGCTCGAGGCGGGCCACGACGCTCTCCAGAACCTCGTCCTGTCCGGCGGGCTCCTCGCGGATGGCCGAGAGCAGCTGTTCAAGGCGGATCAGCGCGCTGGCGTTTCGCGCCCCGGGCACGCGCACCGGGGCCAGATAGTCCACGCCGATGAGTTTGAGCGGCGCCCGGTGCGCCCTGGGCTGATCAGAACGCTTGCGAATACGGTTGCGAGTGCTTGTCAGCCGTCGAAGCGCCAGACCCGCCAGCTCTTCGGCATGCTGTCCGCGGATGCCGGTCAGGGTCGACGAAAGCATCTTGGCCGTGGCGGCCAAGACATCGGGCGCTTGTAGGATGTCCGTGATGCCACGCAGAACCTGCTCGTTCTCGGTCGCATCCATGGTCAGGTACTGGCCGTTGACGACGACCAGTTTCTCGGCGGCCATCGACCACTTCTGGACGTTTTCGACGACGCTCCAGTGGGTGGCATACTTTCCCGCCGTGGTCTCGACCTGATCGAACGGAAACAGCGCCTTCACCGCTTGCTCGACCTCGTTGAAGACCTGCCGGACTTCCTGGAGCTCGGGCGTGTTTTCCAACATCGTTCGGTGCATGGCCGAGAAATTGAGCAGCGGCATGTACACCCGAGGATCTCGCAGGAAGTAGTGGATGCCTTCCCGGTCCAGGCGTCTCTTGTTCTCGCGCAGGGCCGCGTCAATCGTGCTGTCGGCAGATACGAACACGAACCGCACCTGCGGTTCGCTGCCGCCGGCCTCCGGGTTTTCGCGGTAGAGCGCCTGGATCGTCGCGAGAGTCATCGCGTCGTGCTGGATGTTGCGGGTCTTCAGCGCGCGGGCGCTGCGGGGCGGCTCGCCGCGGCGCTGGTCCTGGGCTTGGCGTTTGGCGTCCTGCTTGAAGAGGCGCTTTTGCAGCTCCTGGGTCCAGAACCGGACGTCTTCGCTTCGGATGGCGTCGGAGGCCGCCGCCCAAAGATCAGAATAGCTCACGTCGCGAATGGCGGCCTGGCGATCGAGACTGCCGGCAAAGACCGTGCGCAACCGAACGTCGGCCGACGCCGCCTTGGCGACCGTGATGAAGGTGGCGCCGAGATTGAGGTTTTCGGCGACTTCCAGCAGAGCCTTGGGCGAAGAGCGGTGGTGTTGAAGCTCGGCGAGGGCTTGGGTCAGGCTTCTGCGAATGGGCTGCTGGACGGGCACGGCGCCTTTAGCGCCCTGGGCGTTCTGATCCGAACGGCTGGTTGAAGGACTGCGTCCCCGCGCGGCGATCTCGTCGGCGCGTCCCAAAACCTCGTTCCAGTGGTACTGGCTCATAAAGGCAGGGGCCTCACCCTGTCCGGGCAACTCGCCGCTGAAGAGGTATCTCAGGGTCAAGCGGCTGCTGATCGCCGCGGCGTCGGCGGTAAAGAGCTCCCCCGACCCGAAGGCCCCGCCGAGAAAAGCGCTGTCGCCCCGCAGGTAGGCTTCGACGACGTTGGTGTCGAAGAGATAGACAATCGCGTTGCCGTCGGCGGCGAACGAGCCGTCGTCCCGGTTGGTGGCGATCGCCTCCTTGAGCTGGCGCGAGGCGCGCAGGTAGCTCTTTGCCGACGGTGTGCTCATGTGCCCACCAGCCTTGCGAGGGCCGGGTGGTCGTCGGGCCTCTCGGCCTCGGGAGCCCGCACGAACCCGGTCACGCCGCTGGACTTGCGAGCTTTGGCCTTTTTTCGCAGCGCCTCGGCCGCGCCCTCGTAGGCTGTCCAGTCCTCGTCGTTCTCCAGCTCGGCTCCGATCATCTCTAGGAGCTCGTCGTCGGACTTGCCGGCGGCCAGCGACGCTTCGATTTCTTCGGCGAAGGCCGCGAGCTGACGGTCCACGAGGTCTTGGTCTTTCTCCGTGGTCTCGCCGGCCGCCTTGGCTTCTGCCTGTTCGCGCCGCATGGCGCGCATGCCCAGGACCGCGTAGCTCGGGGTCCAAAAACTTCCGTCACGCTTGAGCCACTGAAAGAACGCCGATTGGGTGGCCGAGCTGGGCCGGGACGCGTCGACGGCCTGGCAAACCGCGGCGACCACCTGATCGACTTGGCGCGTGCGGGCGGGATGGAGTCTGGCCAAGCGGCCCAGATAGAGCCGCGCGTCCGCCGCACTGGCTTTCGAGGGCGCAAGGTGGGCCAGCAACCGCCACAGGTCTTCGTCCAGTTCCAGATCTTCTCCGGTGACCAAAGGGCGTTCCTGCGCGAGAGATCCGACGACGGCCTCGCGGATCCTGAAAGGCACGCTGAGCTTGCCCATGGCACCCTCGACCAGTGCGCCGGCCAGCTGTTCGATCAACCGGTCGCTCGGGAAAAGCCGCAACGGCGCGAAAGCCAGGTGGGCCGTCGGGTAATGGTCGCGCGCCGACCTTAAGCCCGCTTCGAGCCAACTAAGGCATTCCTGGGAGGCAGCCTGGTCGAGCTTTTCTTCGAGCATCAGCAAGTCTTGCAGTTCTCGGAGAGTGGGGGTTCGCACCCCGATGCCGCCCTGTTCGAAGGTGCGCCTGGCCCCTTTGGAAAAGCCGCGAACGATCGAGCGAATGCCCGCTGCGTGACCTTCGGCCATTACGGCGCTCAAGCCTCCGCGCGCCGAGGTGATCTCGTTTTGCACCGCAGCGAGCTCCTCGGTGCTCGCGTGTCTAACGGCCATGGCCGCCAGACGTTCGAATGTGCGCACGGCAAGATCGTCGCCGACGTCGGTATGGAAATCGAAACGCGGCACGACCTCTTCCCTCCAATATCGGAGGCCCGCTAGAGGGGCCCTTTCAGCCAGTGAAAAGAGCGTCGCGAACGTTTCGGTCAGCTCTTCCCAACGCTCCTTGATTCGCGCGTTCGTCTCGTCGGTTCCCGCGCCCATTCTCAGACATAACCCTTTCGTTCCATCACCTCGGCCCAGGCTTGATGAAGCTGGCCGCCCGTGGCGCCCGTCGATTGGCGGTAGGCAATGCCGACGATGTCGCCGATGATCTCCTGACCCATGACTTGAGACCAGCTGTCCCGCACCTGCGGCTCCCGATACGGCGGCAGGAGCACGTCCTGAGTACGGGCCGTCGCGAGTTCCAAACGCCATGCTCGCGAGGCTTCTCGTCCGCCGAGGACCGACGCCACGTTGATGTCTAGGCCCTCGACCACGAACTTGCAGAGCGCCGCTCGCAGCTTGATCTCTTCCCAACCCTCGTCAGTCAGCTCGTGGATCGCGTCGATGGTGAACGCCAGGCGCTTGGAGCCGCCAAGCACCGTCTCTTGGATCGTGATCATCGCTTCGCACAGAAGGCTGACCATGGCGTCGGCGATGTCGGTGGGCCGCACCTCCTTGTCGCGGACGATATTCTGGACCCGCGGCCGCAGCCTGCTGCCGATGTGGCGCGCGAAATAGCGGCCCAAGATCGCCGCCCGGCGATCATACCAGTGTTCCGAACCCGCCTCGATCGCGGCCCCAGTTGCCTTGTCGATCACTTGGCTAAGCTTCATGATCTCTTCGATCAGGTCGAGCGCCTCGAAGAGACCGCCGACTGTCATCACGAAGATCTTCTTGCCCAGCGCCTTTTCCAGGCGCCGCCGCCGTGAGGATTGCAGGTCGATGAGAGGTTTTTGGCCAAACCTCGAAAGCTCGCGCCAGATCGCCCAGCAGATGTCGAAATCCCGGAAGTAGGCCTCGACGTTCTCGAACTCGGTCGCCTCGTCGACGGCCTGGACCATGGCGTTGCGGACCAGCACCAAAAGCTCGGGCAGCCACATGTGCCGGGTAGGGACGAGGTCGACCGCGATGGTATGGCGGGTGCTGCCAGCGAAGTTCATTTGGCCGACGTCGTCGCGGAATTGATGAAGGGTCCGAGACACCCCACCCCGCGGCGCTTGGCTGGTCACCATCGTCGACTGGAAATGGCGAAAGCCGTGTTCAAGCTCGCGATGGATCGCGTGCGGCCGAACATAGGGCGCGGTGCGGTCCTTCGCGTACGCTTTTGCGGTGCTTGGCATCTACCCCCCGAGAGTAAACCTCGATCGGCCAGGACAAGTACGCGTCTGGTCACCGCCGAGGGCGGACAACTAAAGCTTAACCATCATAGCTCGGTGTTGCTTCGATCTGTCAACCACGGGTCGCATATTCGCCGAACCGTTTCGGGTATGCCCCCGGCCAAATCCCGGGCGCCTGTTTTCGGGCAAGCGCCCGGCCGCACCGACCGTCGGTGGGCGCGCTCGCCGCGACACGCGCGGGAAGACGGACATCTATGTCGCCCGGCTACACCAATCGGGAACCGCGTCGGGGCGAGCGAAGTGAGGATTGCCGAGGCTCCAGTGGCCGTCCCGGGCGCCCGAGTGAAGGCTGGCGGCCGATTTCAATCCGCGCGAGCTGGTCAAAGCGAAGGGAAGGGCGGTGGCGGGCTTTCGCCACGCCACCAGGGTAGATCGCCGTCCTCAGGCGGCGCCGGACACCGGCGCGCGCGCGGGGAAAGTCAGCTGTTAGTCATCACGCAGGCCTGGGCGCGACTCGACGTCCCAGGACAGGAACTGTTGCCTGGGCCACAAACAGTTCCGGGTACTGATAGAACGAGCCGTGGTTGGCGGCGGGATAGAGGATCAGCTGGGCGTTCGGCAGGGTCTGCAGCAGGGTGTAGGAATTGATCGTCGGAGCGATCACGTCGTTATGGCCCTGCACGACCAGCGTCGGCTGGCTGATCGACTTGAGGTAGTCGAAGACGCTGTCGTAGCTGACGCCGTACTTGCCCAGCGCTTCGATCTGGCGCGGACCGACTTGGTCATTGACCTCCGGATCACGGCCTTCCTGGCGACGATGCTTACGTTCCAAGAAAGCGCGGCCAGCAGCCTGGCTCGCCGCCGATGGCGAGAAGTGCACGGCCAGCCACAGGTTTTCCGGCGGGTCGTAGGTGGCGCCGAAGATTTTCGCGGCTTCATCCGTCATGGGCGCGATGCCCACGCCGCCGCGAAGACCCGTGGGGTTCCAGCCGGTGCCTGGCCTCCGCTTCGCCTTGTGATGGCGGTGGTCAGCCCTGCACCATCTAGTAGGTGCAGCCGTTCGATTTGACCAAGCCACCGCCGGATGGGGGCGATTGGCTATCGAAGAATGGGGCGCGCCTGTAGCGGCCAACAATGCCCGCCCTCGGGGCAACGCGATTCAAAATTAAGAACGCCGTTCTCTCAGCTTGACGGTTAATTCAATTCACGCTCAAGCTGCAACTTGCTCGCAGAGGTTTCGCGGCGCTCTCCGCCGTGAGTACCGGAAATAACTTTTGTCGTTATCGGCGAAGGCGGGGGCGGGCCGGGGGGCGAGATGAAAAACTACGGCATGGGCGTAATCTTCGCGCTATTGGCGGCCGTGATCGGCGCGAACCTCCTGCACGGTCCGGTCGGGGTGGCGGAGATTTGGGGTGGTAATCGCGCCCAAACTTGGGCGATCACCCTGGCGCTCTTCAGTGTGATCCTTCTCGTCGCCGGAAAGGCCGGCAAAGGACGATGGGACGGCGTGTTTATCGATGAGTTCAATCGTATCAGCCTGTCCCGATTTCAGCTGATCTGCTGGACGATTGTTCTGATCGGCGGCCTTTTTACGGCCGGATTCAGCAATGCCTGCGTTGGGAAGCGCCCCCTAAGCGACATGAAAGGCGTATTGGATATCGCCATTCCGTCCCAGATCTGGGCTCTTCTTGGTTTGAGTAGTTTTTCGGCGTTTTCGGCCCCTCTTCTTCTAAAGATGAGGGCGGAAAGCAAGCAGTCTGTCGTCGCAAATGACAAATATTCTGATGCGTCGTGGATCGAGCTAATCATGTCCGATACCGTGGAGGGCACGGTCGATATTACGAAGGTGCAGCACCTAGCCTTCACCGTTTTGCTCGCCTGCATTTACGCCGGAGATCTTTGGGGCCTCTTCGCCGCTCTGACGGAAGTGCCGGCAACCAAGCTCCCGCCTGAGCCCGCCAAATGGGTCGTTGGACCGATCAGGGGATTTCCAGGCGTAAGTGCGGGGTTCCTGGCGCTTCTGGGCATCAGCCATGCGGCCTACCTCGGCGGTCGGACACCCAAATCGTGAAGGTTCGGCCAGAACGAGAGCGACCATCCCTTGCTCGATTTTCGCGGAGGCAATGCGTGATGCGACGGGTCGGCTTGTTGATCGTGGCGACGTCAATGCTTTTGGCGGGTTGCGCGACGCCGGGCGCCTATCGAGTGGAAGGCGGGATCATCTATCAGCCCTATACGCGCACCGGTGGCGACGGCCAGACGACGATCGATATCCCTGCCCCTTTATCGAAGAAGAGCCATTGCCCGCGCCCGGTCGGCACCCAAACCTTGTCGGCCCGAAGGGTCGTCCTCCAGGCGGATCATCGTATCAAGCCGGCGATCCGCTTCTACGGGCCCAAGACCAGCTTTCAGTCGGCGAATGTTCTGGCCGGCTTCTTCAATGTTTGGGCCGACGCGCAGCCGGCGGGCTGTACGCTGCAAAGCGAGGATCGGGCGATGCTGTTGCGCAATCTCGTGGCGCAGCGACCGCTCGCCATGGAGAGTGCGATCGAAGCTTGGTTCGGCACGGGGGAAGGCGATGACGCCGCCCGCGTGATCGTGCTTCGACCGGGGATGCGGATCTGCGTCAGCGACGTGGTGCAGAGTGGCGACGGCTCCACCAGCTACGCCTTCGCAGGCGAGAGTTGCGCCAGGCTCGCTGACGGCCCTAAGGGGCCCGTGCTCGATCCCATCGTCAGCCGGTTCACCGCGCCCCTCATTTCATCGGACGGACAGAACGCGAAGGACGCCGTCAGGACCGTCCAGAGCTGGCCCGAGATCTCCTATCCCGATTGGGAGAGGCGCGGCTTTGTCGTCGTTCAACCCATAAACATGCCCACCGTGCCCGGACAACGGCCGGAGGCCGGTTACTATTCCCTGCTGATGATCGTCGACTCCGATGCGGACATTCGTGTGGCTCCGTCCACCGGAGGCGCAAAGGTGTTTCCGATGATCGCCGGCATAATGGCCGCTACCCAGGTCGACGGGCGGATCGCCGAGATCTGCGGCGAAGGCGCCCAGGATTTGCGTTGTGTCCGCTTCGGCGAGCGTGGCGTCTACCGAGTCGACCTCACCATCTCGCTGAACGGCACGACAATAGACGTGCCGGTGGGGACCACACTGGCGGGCATAGCTGGCATGGTCGCTCTGGACTTCGCCGGATCCTACCTTACGGGCCGCTCCCCTCTGCGGAACGATGCGATCGCCCAGGACCGCACGCGACGTAGCTACGAAAAACTTAAGCTACGGAGGTGGTTCGACGGTCGTCGCGTCACGGTCGTGCTGCCTGCCGATCCCGGCTCCATGGTGCTTCAGCCCGGAGATCGCATCACATGGTGATGTTCCGCCGCCTGACCGGCCAAATCTACCTTGAGCCCGTCTATCACGCGGACCCCGGTAGGGCGCGGGTGGCGTTCGTGGGGCGAACGGCGATCGCGGACGATGAGATCGATCCGATCAGCAAAATCGAGCAGGGCTGCTTCGTCATATATCCGGAGCTCGCCGATTGGGCGGCGTTCGCCGCGGGCGCGCGAAAGTTGCTGGACACCGCCAACGCCTCGAAAGATGCGCGGGTCGCGATCCTGACGCGCGGCGGAACGATCCCTACCAACCAGCTGGTAAGGGCCGCTCAGCTGGGCGCGCCGATCGTCAACACAAGACTGTGGATCGGGCAGAGAGCCGCCAGCACGGGCGGCGGCTTCACGCCGCCGACGGGCAACGACAAATGGGCGATCGCGCTCAGCAACTGCGTTCTATCCGCTGAAACAGACCGCCGTGGCCTACGGATGAAGTTTCAGGACATGGCGGACAAGCCGGGGCTGACGGTGGGCAACGGCGTCTTCGTCTCGCCCCCCTCGGCTGCGCAATATGTGCGATTGGCGATCACCGGCGACGATCGCGGGCTGTGGCAAATCCCGGCGATGCTCGATGCAAGTCTGTTGGACCTGCTGGGCGTGGGCCCCACCTATTTCAAGGCCAAGTCGACCACGGTCCTCGACCGCTTCACCTACCCCTTGTTCGACTTCGCCCCGGGTATGCGCGAGCGGTTCGACTTCCATTTCGATCTCGGCGATCCGTACAACAAGCTCGGCGAGGGCGCGCGGTCGCGCCTGCAATTGCCAACCTCCGAGTTGCCGGTACATCTCCACGCGGTCCACGGGCAGCGACTTTTCCTGAAGGCGGCGCCCGGCGGTGGGGCGCTCGCTCTGCTGCGTTCTCCCGCGCAATTGGTCGGCGGCTCCGGCCCGCCGGTGCTGCGAGCGCTCGAGCACCATTTCGCGCCACAGGGCGATTTCGAGCTGCACGTCGATCAAACCGGCATCGACGCTGTCCGGTTGGGTCTCGGTGTCTCCAACCTTGAGTCGGTGGCGGTGCGCGTCGGCGCGTCCGGAGATCTTTTGAACTTTACCGCCCGAGAAGCTCTCGTTGTGGACGACAAGGGAGCGAAGCTTTCAGGGGGCGCATCGACGGGCGATCCGCTACCGCTCGATGGCTTGGGCGGGCTATGTGAAACCTCTTGGTTGAACGTGGTCAACGCGGGCAAGGCGCCTCATGCCTTGCAGCTGGCGCTCGATGCGGAAGGCATGCAGGCTTACGCGCCCGTCGCCGGCGGTTTGATGCAGTTTGACCCGAGCCGGACCGGCTTGGCGCCCGAACCGCTTCCGTGGGTGCCGATACTCGGTGTCAGGCAGGCTGCGGGCTTCGATATCGAGCGCGAGTATCTGTCGCGGGCGCGGCGGCGGCAGGCGCTTCCCAAGCGCTTGATCGTTGCAAAATCGCCTTCGACCGCCGGGGCGCAAGACCAGTTGCGTACGCCCCAGGGGTACTGGGTGTCTCGCGCCGCAGAACCCGGCGCGTTCGCCGAAATCACTTTCGGACGCACGTCTGCCTATCAGGCGGACACGGCCGCCGCGACCGAGTTGCCGGATTTCGGGCTGCGCCCTGTGCCCGGCAATCCGCAGAGCGCCGAAATCCTCGCCAATCTTCTCGCGCACAACCGACTGTTCGTCGTCACCAAGCTCAGCAAGCTGATCAACTACTTCGAGCCGACGATGCTTGAGCGCATCTACATGGCCAATTGGCGGGTGGGATGGACGCCGCACGACCGATCGGGACGAGATCCGTGGGTTATTCTAAAGCACGACAACCGTCCGGTCAGCGCCTTGGCGGAGGACGCGGGTCAATGGAGTAATCCGATCGGAGGGCTGGCCCTCGATGTCGGTCAGCGACAGACCGTGCGCCAACTGATCGCCGGGATCGTGACCAAGGCGAAAACCGATCCGCTCTATCGGCCGACGCGCGACCGGCTGACCGATCCCAACTGGAGCGGCTTGCTGCTTCTCGATCTCGATCTAAGCGCATTGCCGCCTCAACTCGGCGCGCTGGAGGCGCTGCTCGACGGGGCGCTCGCGGTGAACCATGTCGGGATCGACCTGACCGCCATTCGCCCTGGCGGCACCGACCGTTCGAAAACGGCGGTGTTCGGTCTTATCGATTTCGAGAAGTCGGACGGCTCCTTCCTGCCGGAGGACAAAACAAGTTTTCAGTTGCGACTGACTAAGTTGAAGCTTTTGGTCGACAACGATGCGGTAAGGGATTTCACCTGCCAGATACAGATCAGTGTCGGTGATTTTCTCGATACGACCGTAAAGGCGGCAAAGCCCATTACCTTGCTTGGTCGATACGATTCACGCGTTACTGAAGATGGGGAGCGGCGAGAAAGTTATAGTTTCTCGGTCGAAACCGATGCCACGTTTAAATTTGACGACGACAATTTCCTAAAATCGTTTTCGGTTCGACGTATTTCTCTTGTCACTGAAGGGCGTAAATCAGGTAAATTGCTTATAGATGGCTCGGTTTCGTTCAATACTATCGGGGGGAATTTCGACCTCCTGGGTATTGAGGAGCTAGATTTTACCGATTTGGCCGTTCGGTTCGATAAAATCAAGAATTTCGTTCTTTCTTTAGATTATCCAAATCTCCGGTTTGATTTTGGTGCGTTCAATCGGCGTGGTCCGGGGAATAAGCCGAGATCGGGCTCCTTTCTTTCGAAGCTGCCTATTAAAGTGCGGGGCTTCAGGTTCGGTGAGTTCAAGCTGCCGGACTTGGGTTATTTCGACTTCTCGGGTTTACCGAGCATAGAGCTGGTTCCGAACTTCAAGCTCGCCTTCGACTTTGACGTCGACTTGGGGTCGTTAGGATCGCTCGCCAAGAAGTTCGAGCGGTTCAAGCTCAACCTCCTGATCGGTTGGACGCCGGGAAAGGACAAGCTGCCGAAAGTCGCCTTCGGATTCCGGATCGATGCAGGCGAAGGGGGCGGGGCCCTCGATTTCGGTATCCAGGGCATCATGCGGTTGACCGCGGAGCACTTCCGGCTGTCGAGCGCCAAGTCCGGCGGTCAGGACGTCATTATTATGGCGGCCTCCAATGCTCGGCTGAAACTCTTTTCGATCGACGTGCCGTCGTCGAAATCGACGCGGTTCGATTTCTATCTTTTCGGCCCGATCAAGGGCGGCTTCCCTGGCGCCGAGAAGCTTGGTTGGTACATGCGGCTAAAGGACGACGCTCCTCAGCCGCCGATCGCCGTGCGCAGTCTAGCGCTTGGCCAGCGGATCGCCATGAAGCTCGGCGCGGTCGACGAACCGACGACGGTGAGCGACACGATCGAATGGCTGGACGCGCAGCAGCAGTTTCAAACCGACAAGGATTTCATCGATTTTGCCGCCAAGCCCGATAGCCCCCTAAACTATGCCCCTGATCGCGAGTGGTTCGCGGCGATGGCGGGCAGCTTTTTCGAGATCGCCGAAATTCAATTGTTGCTGAGAGATCCCGATCTCTACGGGGTTTACTTTAAGCTACTGGGTCAGGATTCGCTTGCAGTCGATCTTCTCTATCAAAAACTGGCCGACGGCGTCGGGCGCTATGCCGCCGAAATCATGTTGCCCGCCGAGATGCGCAACTTCGATTTTGGCGCGGTTGCACTGACGATCGGGCTCATCCGCCTCGAGCTCTACACCGACGGCGGATTCTTGATCGACTTGGGCTTTCCCGAGGAGTTTGACTACACGCGTTCCTTTGTGGTGCAGGGCGGGCCGTTTATCGGCAAGGGCGGCTTCTACATCGGCTGCGTACCGCGCGAGGCGATGCCCAGCATACCGGCCTATCCGACGGGGCGAGCCTTCCGCGTTGGCTTCGCGCTACGCATCGGCCTTGGTCGCGAAGTCGAGAAGGGGCCGCTCCGCGCTTCCCTGAGCGTATCGGTGTTCGGGCGTTTCGAGGGGTTGATCGCCCGTGCGAAGCAAGACCCCGGCGCCTCTCAGGCGCTGCAGGCTTCGAGCGCCGGAACGGCGATGCTCGCGGATCGCGGCTACTACGTCTGGCTACAGGGCGAAGTAGGGATCATCCTCGAAATCGAAGGACGCGTGGACCTCAAGCTTGTCCAAGCCCGCGTGCTCGCCCGCGCGTGGTTGGCGGTCGGCGTGACGCTCGAGACCGAGCAACCGATCCTGCTGCACGGCGTCGTCGGTATCGAAATTTCTCTGGAAATCGTGATCGGTAAGGTTCGCGTCTTTGGCAAGACGTTCAAGATCACGGTTCACGTCGGATATTCCACCCAGCTTCGTTACGAATGGACTTTGCCCGCGCGCTTCCCGTCGACGTTGGCTCTCAAGCGGCAGATGAAAACCGGCTGGAGCCTGCCGACCTCGCGCGGCGCGCCCGCTCCGTTCGCCCTCAAGCTGCTGGTGGACATCAGCCGTTCTATCGACGGCGGTCCGCCCAAAGCCGTGCTGATCCCCACAGCGTTCGTCATGGAGGACACTTCCGACTTCGAAACGCGCAATCCCTACCTTACGCTTGGCCGCGCGTTGATGAATTGGGCGGTGGAGCTTTGCGGCAAAGATCCCGCCACCGTAACGCTGCGTCGCACCGAGCCGCTGGCCGGCGATCCGAAAACCGATCTGTTTGTCGGCGACATTCAGGAAAAGCTACGCGATTTCGATACGCTGCCGGACGCGATGCTCGACCAGTTCTTTGCTGGCCTCTTCGCCGGCTCGACGATCGATGTCGCGTTCGGCACGCCCGCAAGGGGGGGCAAAGAAGACGAGCCCGCCCCGAACAACACCCCGGCTTTCGCATTTCCGTTGCCGCCGGGGCTAAAGCTCGTGCTCGGAGCGCGCCAATATGATTTCGCCAAGATCGGGCTGATCTCCGACAGCGATATCGGTACGATCAGCGATACGCTCGCGCGCCAGTTCGCCCAGCAGCAGAGCGAGCCCAAGGCCGCGCGGGCAGTCGCGGCGCCGGATCGACCGATGGTCGAGCATCTCTTCCGAGGCTGGTGCGAACTCTTCGCCTTGACCACGCTCGAGACGCTGATGGCCGACTGGGCTCCCAACGAGCCGAGCGTTCCGCTGTCGAGGCTGCTCGCCGGCTTAAAATGGCGGATCGCGGCGGCGCGCACGGGACGGACCGCGCTGGGCGGGGTTCGGATCCCGGCGACATCGGGCACGGTTCCTCTGTACGGCCGCGCCGGCCTCTTGATCGAAGCGGCGAAGGGCGACGAGGTTTTTCGGATCGCCGGGCTCTCGGGCGCAACTTGGCTTGCTCCCGGCACTAGCACCATGACCGTCATCGGCGCGAACGCGACGCGCATGGCCGACGCAGATCCCGTGATCAAGTCGACCATTGTGCAGCCGCCCGCGCGAAAGACGATCAGGCGCAGTTTCCTCCAGCCTCCCTCTGACAAGCTGCGCTTGCTTGATACTGGGCAAGAGCTTGGCCTGCTCAATCCGTTCAGCGCGGATCTTTGTGGTCGACTGCTGCTGACCAAGTCGGGGCTGTTGCCGCCGCTTGAGTATCGCGCCCGGCACATGGATACCAAGTCCGGCGAAAAAGTCGTCGAGGAACAACCGATGACGGCGCCGCTGCAGGCGCTGCATTTCGAGATGATGGTCGATACGGTGCAGCGCTCGCGCGATATCGGCGCGTCGGCCGGCACGCCGGTGCTCGATTGCCTGCAGATCTCGGGCACCAGCGAAGCCGAGCGGCGCCCTCTCGATGCGCTGCTCAGCAAGCTCGGCGGCGGCGACCCGGCGGCGCGCCTGAAGGGCGCAACGATTTACCTGGGCGTACGCGATCCAGCGGGACGCGTCGATCTCATCGAGGCCTTGCAGCCGGACCTTCTGCTCGCCCGCTCGACCGTTTCGATCGAGCGTCGTCCCGCGCCGGCTTTCGCCAAAGCCCTCCCACCGTCGCTCGACGACGACACGGTGTTTCTGGCGGGGGCGCAGGATCCGGTCAGCTTCCTGGGGCTGTTGCAACGCGCGGCGATCGTCAACTCCGGCGGAACCTATCTGCTTCTGCCGCGCAATGGCGCGCTCTACAAAAAACTCACTCAAACCCAAGGCTCCAAGCTCAGCGTCGTGGTCGTGTTCGCCGCGACGGCACTCCTACCGCCCGGCGCGGTGAACGGGATCTTGATGAAGGGGGCGGACGCGCGACTGCTCGACCAGAGCGACGGTGGCGCACCGCGGCGGCTTGCGGTTCGCGCCGCGTCGAGCGCCGATCCACTCGCTCTTCCCGAGTTCTTCGAGACCGCGCTGGTTCGCGAGCCAGGATCGGTGTTGTTGCGCGTGTGGCGTGACCGGCCCGGTACCGTCAATCCATCGGATCCGCCAAGCCCGATGGAATGTGCGGCGCACTTGGAGCACCAGCTCGACATGCTGGAGTTCGGCGTGGAGCGCGACGGCAAGTCGCTGCTCGACATCGACAGGTCGCTGCCGATCGCGTCGGAAGAAGCCATTCCGACCGAGGCGACGGCTGAGCAGAAGGAGGACCTGCTCGCCACGCTCCCGCAAGGTCGCATCACCACCGAGTTGCTGCGCTACGATCTACTCGTCCCAATCTGGCGCTTTGCGGACGCCAAGGATCCGGAGAATCCCTATGCCGCGATCGATGGCAAAAGCTATCGCGTCGTCTTTGGGTGGCGTGACGTCTACGGAAATCGTCACGGCAAAATTTCCGGCGAGGCGATCGTCGATCTTCGCTACCAAGATGCGATTATCCCGGTATCGGCTTGGCCGGGTGTGAGCGCCTGGTTTAGTGCGGGCGACCGCGCCAAGACGCTCAAGCTGGCGTTCGCCGCGCTCGACGCCGGCAGCGCCGCCGCAGACGCGCTACAAGACGGAAAGCGCAAACTCCTGCAAGTCATCCATCAGCTTGAAGGACCGGGCGTGACCTTGTCGTTGCGCTCGAGCCTTGGCGCGGTGACCGCGCCCGCCAAGCTCAGCGGGAAGATCGCGGAGTGGCTCCGCTTGGTCCATGGTGGCGCGGCTTCCGCCCCCCTCGAGATCGAGCTGCCCATCAAGATCGACGAAGTCAGTCCGCATCGAATGCTCGACCTCGCGCTCGATATGCAACGCGCGACGGCGTTTTGCGATCGTGACGCGAGCGGGGACGTGAGCGCGATGACGAGCCCGATCGCTCTGCGTCGTCGCAAGGCGAAGGCCGAAGATCCCGCCGACGATCGTGAGGCGATGCTGATCGCGACCGACATGAGAGCGACGTTCATTAAGCATTGGGCCGCGCTTGGAACCAACGACGCCGGCGGCAACAGTTGGTGGTTGGTCGACGAGCGTCTGTTCCCCAAGGCCACGGGAGAGCCCATCGCATACGCGCAGCCTCCGCTCGCGCGCGCGCCGATGAGTGTTGCCGAGGTCGCCTATCCGGATCTGCGTGACGACGGCTCGATCTCCGAGCCTCCTCCCCGCAGAAGCGGCCACGACCTGGACACCGACGCCCTGATGGCCGCGTTCCTGGAGAAGGTCGAAGCTTTCCTTGCGCCGCCGCTGGCGGTGACGATCGCTCGGCTGCCTGGCGTGGGCGGCAAGGACGGCGCCTTCGCCCGGGTGATGGGGGCCAAGCACGCGATGCTGAGCGCGCAAAGCACGACCCAACTGCTGCGCCATGTCTCACCGATCTTCGTCAAGGACGTGAAGGCGGGGAGTAGCGCCAAACAGGCCGCGACCCGAATACTGCGCGACGCCTGCGCGGCCAAGCTGACCCGGTTCCACGAAGTGGCGAGCGTAGCGGTTCAGCCTTTGGTTTATGACTCTAGCGCGCCGACGGGTTGGTTCGGTGCCGAAGGCGAGGACGATCAGCTCGCTCCGAAGCTCTACGGTCGCATGCGTTTTGGAACGGAAGCCGCCGGCCCGAAGGCCCCGAGTGCGATCAGATCCTTGGATCACGGCGTGCCGCTGATGGCGGGCTCGACGACGCTTGCCTTCGCACTGTTGCCGCCGGCCGACGCGGCGGGAGGAGCAAGCGGACAGATCGATCTCACCGACCGCGTGTCGTACGAGATTACCCACGTCGAACGTGAAGTGGATACGCGCACGGCATCCGGCGGTTCTTCGCGGATCGCGCCGCCTCCCGCGCCGTCACGCTGGCTCAGCATCGTGCCGATTGCTGCCTCGGCCAAGCTGCCGACGATCGACATCTCGCGGGGTAATCAAGTAATAGCGCCCGCGCCGGTGAGGCGTCTGCCCAAGGCTCTGGGTATCACCACTCCTGAGATTACACCCGTGGCCAAGAGCCTGCCTGCGGACTATCCCGCCGCGATCAAACAGGCGCGTAGCTGGAACTACGGTCTGGACCTGGTCGGGCTTGTAGAGAACGACCAAGCCTGCTGTCGTTTCGTCTATAATGCCGGCGTCGGATCGGACACGTTGCCGCCGACCCAAACGCCGGCCGCCCCTCTGTTCGATATGCTCCTACCAAGCCTGCTGGCGTTCGACGCGGCTATGGCGCCGCAACCAGGGGAGCTGGAACGTCCGGGGCTGTGGGGGCGCATCAGTACGATGCTGACGGGTTCTCCCGATCCTCAATTCCCCAAGGCTTGCGATCTCTTCGCCGACCTGGTCGAGGCGGTGGCGGACACGCTCGACCAGGTCGGCGTCAATCGCGTAAGCCCGCCCGCTCTGGAAGATCGATTCATCGTAAGCTGGTCTCAACTTCCGGCCGGCGCGAACAGCACCGAAACCTCGATCTTCTTTGTCGATCACCTCCCACCTCCGGAACTCAATGTTCCCGTGCAGGACGAAAAGCCGCTGGCGCCTCATGCGGGGGCAGGCGCGCCGACGGTGGAGATCGCTTTCCCCGGCGCACAGGCAAAGAGCGGCGCCGTCGATCCAGTGACGTTGCGTAAGACCTTCGCCTTTACGGAGAAAATGCCGAAGGCACCTTCGTTGACGCTCAAGCTCGGAGCCATGGACACGATCAAACTGCAGAGCATTTGGCCCGCAGCTTCGATCCGACGTAATGCGATGCTGGCGGGTTTGCCGGTCAACTCCAATTTCATCTACCGTACGGCAGAAATCTATTTGCAAGAGCCGCGGGTGCCCCACCTCAAGGAGACGCGCCCGATAAAACTTGCCACTGCGGCCAAAGCCAGCCTGGTCGAGCGGCTCACGAATGCGCTCAAGCCGATCATGCTGGGAGCGCAGCAACCGCTTCCAGTTCAGCTGCGCCTCGGCGTTGAATCGGTGCGCCTTTCGCAAGCGACGGAGGGTGCCTCGGGCTCCTCTCCGTTCTTCCCCGAACCTGACCCCAAGGTGCAGTTGGTTGTCGAGATGGGGGAGGCCGATGTCGCTGCGACGGCGCAGCGGCTTGCGAACGCGCTGACGCAAATGCTGCAGAACGAACCTCTAGGCGCCCCGGCCGACGCTCAGTTGATTTTGTCCGTCGTGGTGCGGACGGACAAGCATCAGCCGATGTTGGAGATCTCCCGGATCGTCATCCCCCTGGGGTGAGTTGGAGCGCGCCCGTAAGCTTTCAATGCAGTCCAAGGACGGTGTCGCCGAGCGCGATGGAGAAAGGTGCAATGCCATGAACGGCGATGAGGGTCCGCGACCAGACGGGTTCGAAACGGCTCGTCCCGAAAAGAAACGCCATCGTGGGGCGGCGACCGATCGGACACCGCTCACGGAAGCGGACTACAAGCACCACTTCGAACTCTTGGATCGTTATCAAGCCTTCTCGGCCGAAATCGCGCGGATCGGTCTGCTTGCGATCGGCGCTATGGGCATTTTTCTGGCGGCCGAGAGAGGCCTGGCCGAGCAACTTGGCAGGTCTCTAACCCGAGGTCCCGCCGTTGTTGTGCTGGGCTGCGGCTTAATGTGCTGCGTGTGTGCGGCGTCGGCGGCGTTGCTGCATAGGTACGTCTCCTGCGACGTCATGTACTACGTCCTGCGGGCCTATCATCGCCCCCTGAGCCGAGCGGAAACCGCTGCCCGGGATCGCATGTTCGACTTGTCCGAAGCCGCGATCTTGAGCGCACCCGTGATCCTGATCTTGGGCATCGCCCTGCTGGCCGTGGCGGTGATCTTAGGCCTGGCGCAACTGCCTCTTCCAACCTCACCGGCCTGAACCCGATGTGGCCGTCGGTTTGGGGGGCGGGTTGGACATTTGGCGCGCGCGATCGCGCGTCTTCGCAGGCGGGCGACGTTCGAGCGTGTACGCGTATCGGCAACCCAATGGGCAAGGATGGGGGCAGAAGTGGAAGAAAAATCAAAGATCGCATCTGGTATTATCGAGGCAAAGCTGGCGTCCGAAGACGTATTCTCGATCCTGGAAGCTGTCGGTCGTGCCGATCAAATACTGGATCAGCCGCGCACCACGTCGGCGCAATCTACGACCTTGCTGACCGTTCGAGGGATGCTTTTGCAGGATCTGGAGGCGATCCTCACGCAGCGCTTGATCGTCAATGAGGCCGCTCTTTGGGCTCCTCTGGAGCCCTTGGCCCAGGACGCCGTCGAATTTTGGTCGAGCTTTATGGATTTCCGCTATGGAAGCACCAACGTTACGCCCTTGGGCGCGGCCCAGAAGGCTCGACTGGTATGTATTACGCGCGCCGTGTCTTGGACCGAAACGCGACACGGGTCGGATACCGCCAATCACGGGGACCGCGACCCCATGCAGATGGGGCACCCGGCGGATGCTTGGTGGCGGTCTTTGACGAAGCAGGCTGCGGCCTTCGAGCGCTTCGTGGGCGGGCCCAACGCGAAGAACTATTGGAGCCACGAATTACCGGCAAAGGCTAAACCCGGTATCCCTGCCGACGCCGATGTGACGGGCATCGACAAGGCCAAGGGCCACGACGATCCGAACTTTCGCCCTGCCATGAGCTTCTTTTTTGGCATTCCCTACCTGATCCTTCGGATCAACGGCGATCCATTCTTCAAGTGCGGAGATCTCGCCTACAGCGCGCTGTTCGAGGGCGCGGTTCGCTACAATGGCAATCCGACGGTGGAGCCGGAGTACCGCAAACGGTTAACCGAGAATCTCAATCAGACACGCTGCCTACAATAAGCGACCTCGCGGACGCTGCGGAATCCGCGCCGCATTTCGGTCGAGGGTGTCCGGTTGGCGCGCTTTGCGGGGAGCGGCGATCGGCGGGGTAGGGGCTGCGACCCTGCTCGACCGCGGCTGCGTGTCCTGCCGGGCCGATCGCAAGTGCGTGTCGGGTCAATTCGCGCCGACCTTGATACCGTCTTGGTCTAGCGGACACCCCGCGGCCGGAGAAAAACAGAGCCGAAACGGCGATGTCGCGGCTGGCGACCGTGGGTAGGAACTGGGGTGTGGGGCGTAGGGCGGACAATTTAAGTATAGTAGAAATAGAGGGAATTTTTTATCTTGGCGGACTCCGTCTCCGCCATCCCCTATCAGCCGTTCATTTTGCTGCATGAAAATGCAGATGGGCTGATGCCTGACTTGAGGGACGGATTCATCGATTTCGCGCTTATCGATGCTGGTGGCGTGGACGTACGTTTCGTGCGTGAGGTCCATCAGATCGCCGCGAGGCTGCGAACTCCTCATCGATCACGAGGATCGGCCGCTTTCAAAACAGCCTCATCGACGACATCGCCGAAAGAACGCGGCCCATTGTCGTGGAAAGAGCCTCAGCCGTGAGGCGCGCAACGACGCGGCAGGGTTATCGCGAGCGCAAGTTTAAGCTCATACTGTTTGTGTTATAAACTGTTGTCGATCGTGGCCAGATCGATTCCGCGCGAACCGAGGTCCATGCTGGGCCTCGGTTCGCGCAGGCCAGCTCTGTCGCCCGCCTAGCGCATACGGACGTGTCGCCCATGAAAGTTTCCGCGGACCTGTCAACCGTCGAGGAGGGCGCTGATCCCGGCCTGGACTTCGACACGCTGGACCAGGTGCTGGGGTTTCATGTCCGCCAGGCCCAGGGGACCATGCACCGGCATGTCATCGCGGTGCTCAACGCGGTTGAACTCACCCAGAAGCAATCGGCCACGCTGTGGCTGATCGGCTCCAACCCGGGCGCTTCCCAAATCGCCATTGGCGGCGCGCTCCGCATGGACCGCGCCACCACCATGGCGGTGATCGACAAGCTGGAAGCGCGCAACCTGGTCGTCCGCAAGCGCTCGGCCGTGGATCGTCGCCGCCACGAACTGTATCTGACGCCAGCCGGACAGAAGCTGCTGGTCGAGGTCAAGGCCATGGTCACGGCGCACGAGCAGGCCTTCGCCCGCCGTTTCACCGCCGAGGAGCTGGACACCCTGGTCGCGCTGCTGAAGCGTCTGTACGTCTGATCACGCCAAGATCGCGACAGTGTCCCGTTCTCAAATGATTTGCGAAATAAACGATCTGATATACAAACAATTATAGACGCCTGGTCAGGGCGCGACGGATCGCCTGGAGGAACCGCATGTCTGAGGCCCGCATCGAGCCTGGCGCGCAAACGATCGCGCCAACTCCCGCGATACGCTGGCGGCCCTATCAGATCTACATCGTCGCCCTGCTGCTGCTGATCACGATATGCAACTATCTGGATCGCATCGTCCTCAATGTTCTGCAGGAGCCTATCAAGCGCGAGCTAGGGCTTAGCGATTGGCAGCTGGGGCTGCTCAGCGGTCCGGCCTTCGCGCTCTTCTATTCCGTCGCCGGCATACCCGTGGCGCGGCTGGCCGAGCGGGCCAACCGCGCGCGCCTGATGGCTGCGGTCGTCGCGGCCTGGTCGATGATGACGGCGCTGTGCGGCTTCGCCCAGGGCTTCGTTCAACTGCTGCTGTGCCGGGTCGGCGTCGGCATGGGGGAGGGTGGCTGCTTGCCGGTTAGCCACTCCTTGTTGGCCGACAATTTCGGCATGCGCCAGCGCGGCACGGTGATGTCGATCGTCAGCGCCGCGCCGTCCTTCGCCACCATCCTTGCCCCGATCATCGGCGGACTGGTCGCGCAGCAATGGGGATGGCGCAGGGCGTTCCTGGTGGTGGGGCTGCCGGGGTTGCTGCTGGCCTTGATCACGTGGCTGACCTTGCGAGAACCTCGCGACGAGGCGACCGCCGCCGTAAAGGCCGAGGCCGCCGCGCGCCCGAAGTCGACCTTCGCCGCCGACCTCGGCTGGCTGCTGCGCAACCCGGCCTTCGTCCTCGTTGTGATCGGCGGCGCCTTCATCGGCTTGGCCTATAACGGCGTCACGGTCTTCACCGTCTCGTTCATGATGCGCAGCCATGGCCTGACCCTGGCGGAGGCGGGCGGCGTGGTCGGCCTCAGCGGCATGCTGGGCCTGGCCGGCACCTTCATCGGCGGGTTCGCGGCCGACAAGCTGTCCGATCCGCGCGGTCGCGCCTATGTGCTGGTGCCGGCGGTCGGCGGGATCCTGACCTGCCTGTTCTACGTCCTGGCCTTCACCCAGCAGAACTGGAGCCTTGGCCTGCCGTTCCTGCTGGCGGCGGCGGTGGCCTACAATCTGAAGAACGGTCCGATGTACGCGGCCGTGCAGAACATCGTGCCCGGCACCATGCGCGCGACCGGGGCGGCGGTGTTCATGTTCGGCGCGACGGTGGTGGGCAGCATGGGCGGACCGCTGCTGGCCGGCGGGGTCAGCGACAGCGTCGCCTCGCGCGCCTTTCCCGCCGCGTTGGGTGCGTTCCACGCGGCCTGCCCCGGCGGACGAGCCCCGAAAGGCGCGGCCGCCGAACTGGCCGGCGCCTGCGCTCAGGCTTCCGCGTTTGGCCTGCAGACGGCGCTGGTGGTGGTGTCGTTCGGGTTCGTGCTGGCGGCGCTGTTCCTGGTGCTGGCCAGCCGGTCGCTGAAAGCGCGGGACCCGCAGGCGGCCTGAGGCCGCCTATTCGGAAACGTCGACGAAGCAGTGCTTGTAGAGCTTGTCGAGCAGGCTCTGCAGCATGAGCCGTTCGGCGTCGGTGAGGGACGCGTTGATGGCCGCCTCGTTTTGTCGCGCCAGGCCGTTCATATCCTTCAGCGCCGTCTGGCCGGCCGCAGTGACGAACAGCAGGTGCCGGCGGCGATCGGTCTTGGACCGCTGCCGCATGGTCCAGCCCAGGCGTTCCATGTTGTCGAGAATGGCCACGATCGTGGCCTTGTCGAAGCCGACCTCGCGGGCCAGCGTCTTTTGCGACATGCCCGGATTGGCGGCGATCAGCGCCAGGGCCGAGAACACGCCGGGCCGGATCTCCTCGCGGTCAAGCAGGGCGTTGAACGAGCGCGACAGATGGTTCTGAATCCGGCGGATGCGGAAACCGATTAGGTCCTCAAGGATCCCGAGTGAGATTTCGCCCTGGGGCTCGTCAGGCTCGACGGTGGCGATGGGCTCGGGTTTCGACGGCATCGGGTTCCAGGAGGCGATTGGTCGGGGGCGGAGCAACTTCCTTGTCCATTCGCGCGGCCGGGGTCAATGGCCTGCGCGTCATGCGCCGTCGGCGGCCGAGAAGATGACGCGCTCGCCCTGCCAGGCGAAGTCGGTCTTCAGCCCGGCCTGGCGGCTGATGCGCGCCACATAGTCCGCCACCGCTTGGCCGCGTTCATCCGAACCCAAGGGCTCGGGCTGGCCGGTGGGACGCATCCAGATCGGCCGGAAGCCAGGGTTGATCGCGCCATCGGCGTCGATATGGCAGGCGGCGACCATGCCGTTCTTGGCCTCGGGGTGGAACGGATACAGCGGATAGTCGGGGTCGGGCTCGAAGCCGAATAGCACCTTGCGCTTCTCGGCCCAGGCGCGACGCTCGGGGCTTTCGTTGCCCTCGACCGAGAGGGCGCGGGTCACGGTGATGAAGTTGCCCAGGCCGTGGAAGATCGGCTTGCCGCGCCAGATCTCCACGCCGCGCAGGATGTGGGAATGGTGGCCGATGATGATGTCGGCTCCGGCCTCGATCGCCGCCCTCGACACGGCCTTTTCGTACATGGCGATATGGACGGGCGTATGGACCACGCCCTTGTGGAAGGCGACCACCAGCACGTCGACCTGGGCGCGCACGGCGGCAATGTCGGCCTGCATGGCCTCGACCGTGTCGGGATCGGCGAAGGTATAGACCTTGGGCGGACCGCCGGGATTGGCGTTTTCCAGCTCGTAGTGGGTGATGATCTTCAGATAGGCGCAGCCGGCCCGTTTGGGACCCGCCCAGCCCTCCTTGGGGCCCACGCAATTATAGCTCAGCAGGCCCACGCGCAGGCCGCGCTTGGCGACCACGGCCGGCCGGCGCGCCTGAGCGAGATCCAGGCCGGCCCCGGCGCTGGCCACACCCTGTTCGGCGAGGTTTGCGACGGTGTCGGCGATGCCTTCGCCGCCGCGATCGTGGATGTGATTGCCGGCCAGGCTGACCATGTCGAACCCGGCTCGCCCGACGGCGCGCAGGTTCTCAGGATCGCTGGCGGGGGCGGGGATATCGCCGACCGACTCTGTGCCCCGGGTGGTGTGCGGCACCTCGACATGGCCGATCAGCAGGTCGGCTTCGCGCAGCATCTCTCGCGCCGGGTCGAAGAAGAAGTTGGCGTTGGGCTCGTCGAGCACCAGGTCGCCGGTCATGTAGAGCTTGAAGGGCTGGCTCATTGGCCGGCCGCCATGAACGGCAGCACCACGCTGGAGGGGGTGTCGCCGCCGGTGTGCACCGTCAGGGTCGGGGCAGGCGTAACTTCGATCCTAGCGCGCTCGCGCGGGTCCGATCCCGACACCGCCAGGCGCACCCGGTGACCGGCGGGCACGACATAGGACACCGCCAGCAGGTCGAACGACACCTTCACCGGCTCGCCGGCCTTCAGCGGCGCGTGGTCCTCCGTCCAGCTACGCCGCCACGGCGTGCCTATGGTTTCCCATTTTGCGCTGACAACCTTGCGCAGCGAGGCGCGCTGTCGGCCCTCGCTGATGGTCGTGACCGCGCCATCGGGCGCAACGTCCTCCAGATAGGCGAAGACGGGCTGCTCGGGCGCGGTCGACGAGATCCACAGGTCGGCGATCGGCGTGCCGGTCAGCTCTGTGGCCGCCTTCAGGACGGGACCGGTATAGGCGATGCTGGCCCGCGCCGGATGGCAGGGCTGGACGAAGGGGCCCATATTGGGCTGGACCGGATCGGGCGGACAGGTCGGCGCATAGTCTGCCGTTACGCTGGAGGCCTGGGCCTTCTTATCTGTGCGAGCGCGAAGCTCGTCCTGCGCCAGGAACAGGCGGTTGCGTTCCTGCGGGCGGGGCCACTGGTCGGTCGCCCGCCACTCCTGGCCCTTGGCCGCGCCGATCGTGAAATAGTGGATCGGCTTGTCGGTCTCGATGCCCGTGGCCTTGCCCTTCAGATAGTGGTCGAAGAACCGCAGCTGTTCGGCGCGCAGGTCGAAGCCGTTGTTCAAGCAATGACGCCAGGGGCCGATGACGATGCGCGCCTGGCCAGGCAGGTTGGCCTGGGCGATCAGGCCCTCGGTGCGGAAGTCGTCGTACCAGCCGCCCTGGATGTAGAGCGGCACTTTGCTGGCCTTCACCTGGTCCAGATAGGCGCCGATGCTGACCTCGCCCCAGAACTTGGCCATGACCAGCGGCGACCAGCTGTCGCGGTAGGGCATGGACTTCATCAGCTCCAGCAGGTTGGTCGACTTCAGGTGCTCCTCGGCCGCCTGGCGCAGCTGGGCGCGGTCCTCGTCGCCCTGGACGGGCGTGGCCTTCATGTCGTCCTCGATCGTCCGGGTCGGGCCGGTGCCGTACTGCGAGATGATCCCGCCGCGAGTGTGGCCGTCATAGCGATCCCAGGCGAAGCACCCGGCGAAGGCGGCCTTCAGATGAGGCGGTCGCGCGACGATGGCGTGCATCACCGCCTCGCCGGTGTTGGAGCAGCCGTACATGCCGATCTGACCGTCCGACCACGGCTGGGCCGCCAGCCATTCGGTGATCTCGTAGGCGTCGAAGCCCTCGGTGAAGTCCTCGTAGCCGCGCCGCGTGCCGAACGAGGCGCCGTTGCCGCGCCGCGCCACCACGGCCACGACATAGCCGCTGCGGGTCAGCTCCGGCAGCGGCTGGCGGTCGGCGGACGTCTTGCCGGTGTCGCGCACGCCGGCGGCTTCGATGTCCAGCGTGTGGTGCCAGATCACAGGCAGCGGCGTCTCGACCGCCTTGCCGTTGACGGCGGGGCGATGCAGCGAGACCGCGATCTTCGTGCCGTCGCGCATGGGCAGGTAGAACGAGGTCACCACCTGCTGGGCGTAGGCGTCCTGCGGCTGGTAGGCGCCGAACCCGGCCGGCGTAGTCTGCGCGAAGGCGGGCGAGCTCAAGGCGGTGGCGGCCAGCAGGGTTGTCAGGGCGAGGGCGGCGGCTCGGGTCATGGCGGGCTCACTAAAAATAACGGCGAACCGCCCCCGAAGGGTCGATCCGCCGTCAGTTGTCCGAGGGGAGAAATAGGGGTCACCAGGCCTTGGAGATTTCCAGCGAGATGAAGCGGCCGATCGCTGACGCGTTCTGGCTGTCCCACGAGGAGGTGCCGTTGATGACGATCGGCGGATCCTTGTCGAACAGGTTGATGGCGTTGGCCGAGATCCGCACGCCCTTGCCCCAGGCGGAGTCGTCACCAAACACATAGGAGGCCGTAGCGTCCCAGGTGGTCTGGCTCTTGACCTTCACATTGGGGGTGATGGCGGTGTTCTTGTAGCTGTCGACATAGTTGGCGAAGAGGTTGGCCGAAGCCCCGCCCTTGCGCCATCCCAGCGCGCCGCGCACTCGCAGGTCGACCGGGTTGCCGAAGGTGTCGAGCACGTCGATCCAGGGCGAGGCGGCGGCGCTCTTGCGTTCCAGCTTGGTGATCTTGGCGATGTCGGTCCCGACTTTCCAGTCGCCGATGGCGGTGGGGAAGTCGTAGCTGATCGACAGGTCGTAGCCGCGCTGGTCCAGCTTGCCGAGGTTCTGGCGGCGGCCGTCCAGCAGGACGTTGATGTTGGACACCGGCTCGACCGGGTTCTGCAGGTCGGTGCTGGCCATGGCCTGGGCGACCAGGGCGTCGAAGGCGGCGGTGGCCGCCGCGTCCGAAGCGGCCGGACGACGGATGAAATAGGCCGCATAGACCGAGCCGTTGGTCAGGGCGGTGGTCGGCGGCACGTCGATGCGGTTGTCGTAGACGATCTTGTACCACGTGGCCGAGACCTGCAGGCCGTCGATCGCCTGCGGCTTCCAGTCCAGGCCGGCCGACCAGGTCTTGGCCTTTTCCGGACCCAACTGGCTGTTGCCGCCGTTGGTGAAGACGCCGCGCGTCACGCCCGTCGATGAGGTGGGGTCGGTCAGGTTCTGGATGAAGATGTTCTTGATCTGGTCGGAGCTGTCGACCAGCGACGGCGCGCGGAACGAGGTGCCGTAGGTGGCGCGCACCGTCAGGTCCAGGCCCGGCGAATAGATCAGGCCGATCTTCGGATTGCTGGTCGTGCCGAAGTCGGAATATTCCTCGCGGCGACCGGCCAGCGACAGCTCCAGGCGCTGTACGCCGGGCAGGGCGTTGGAGCCGCTGACCAGCGGTACGAACAGTTCGCCATAGACCGAGTGAATGTTGCGGCGGTTCTGGATGATCTTGTATGTGGCCGCGCCGCTGGCCTGGACGTTCGTGGCCTCCAGCGTCTGCTTGAAGGTGTTGTTGTGATACTCCGCGCCCAAGGCCACGCGCACCGCGCCGGCCGGCAGGTTGAACAGCGGTCCGTCGGCCTTGATCGAATAGTCCTGGGCGATGTTGGTGCCCCAGGTCGCGCGGTTGGCGTCGATGATGTCGAGCAGGGCGGCGTTGTTGCTGCGATTGAACGTGCCGTTGCCGAACGGGTTGAACGCCGTCGCCGTGCTGCTGCTGGCCAGGGCCGCGGTGAGGGCGGCGTTGTTGAGGACGTTCTTACGATCCTGGAAGCCGCGGCTCATGCTGTGGTCGATATAGGCCGACAGGCGCCACTGGCCGCCGACGTCGAAATTGAAGCCGATGGCGTTCTGCTGGGCGTTCTCGAAGCCGGTCGAGTTGGGGTCCAGGTCGTCGGTCAGGCGGTACTCGACCGTCTCCGAGGTCTGGCCGGCGGGCGAGACGTACCAGGGATTGGTGTTGCGCACCGTCAGGCTAAACAGGGCCGGCGGCGCGGCCAAGTCGTATTTGCGGCGGGTGTAGAAGCCCTCGTACCAGACCTCCAGGTTCTCATCGACATTCTGGCGGATGTTGAAGAGGACGGTGTTGCGGTTCTGCTTGGGCAGCAGGTCGGCATAGGCGGCTTCATCGTAGCGATTGGCCGTGCCGGCCACCAGCGCGCCCGGCGTCACGCCCACGCCATTGGTGTTCGGCAGGGCGTAGCGCACGCCGCCTATGACGATATTGCCCGGAGCCGCCGTGAAGGGGCGGGCGTCCGTGCCGCCACGGGCCGTGCGGTTCTGGCTGGCGAAGTCGCGGTCCGCGCCCGACAGATGGCCGCGATCATTGTGCTCGAACGAGAAGAACAGTCCGCCGCCGTCCCAGGTCTTGCCGAAGGTCTGGCTGAACTGCTTCTGCTCGACATCGTCGGCGAAACCGTAGCGCAGGGTGGTCTCGGCCCCGTCGAAGGGGCGGCGGGTGATCAGGTTGACGACCCCGGCCACGGCGTCCGAGCCGTAGATCGCCGAGGCGCCGTCTGTGACCACCTCGATGCGGCCGATGGCTGAGGCGGGGATCTGGTCGAGGTCGCCCAGGGCCTTGATGATGCCGTTGGGAGCCAGGCGGCGGCCGTTCAGCAGCAGCAGGGTGGCTTCCGGCCCGATGCCGCGGAGATTGACGCTACGAACGGCGGTGGCGTTGGCGGCGGCGTCCTGCGCGCCGCCCGTGAAGGTGCTGCGGCTCTCGTCCGCGCCGAGGTTCAGCACCTGGGGCAGCATGCGGGTGGCGTCGCTGATGCTGCTGGCTCCGCTTGCCTTGATCTGCTGCAGGTCGACGCCGACCGTCGGCGAGCCGGCGGCCGCGACGCCGCGGATGCTCGTGCCGGTGACGACGACCTCGGTCACGGTGGTGTCCTCGACCGGCGTCGTCTGGGCCTGGGCGACCGAAGCCGCCGACCAGAGCGCGGCAGTCAGGGCCAGGCTCGAGGCGCAGGCGCGTGACATGGAATGTATGGTCTTCATAGCGTCCCTCCCGTGACCCATCCGGCGTTGCGGCGAGTCATCCTTGTTATGTGGAACTTAAAATCGTTCGCTGTAAAATAGTATGTAAGACAAACTATATTTGTTCAAGTCGGTTTTTTGACCTTGGGGAAAGCTTCGTCCGCATAGGCCTTGGCGTTGCGCCATTGGACCTCGGCGTCCGGCGTCAACAGCCAGCGCTGCTTGACCAGCGCGTCGAGCCGGGCGCGAAACTGGGTCAGGAACTGCGTCTCGCCCTCGGGATAGAGCCGCGCCAGGACCTCGGCGCTCAGGGGGATGCGCTTGACGCCCAGATAGCCGCCGCCGGGGCCGCCGCGCGGGGCGCAACCGGTTTCCACGCCAGGCTCGACATAGGTGGCCAGCGGCGCGTCCAGCTGGGCGGCGCGAACGCCGCCCCTCGGATTGCCGACCGGATCCTTCAGCGATCGTCCGATCGCGGGGTCGGTCAACAGACGTTCCGCATGCGGCGGGGCAGGGCCGCCGGACAACCAGCTGTCCATGTTCTCGAGCGCCGCGTGGGCGAAGTGGCCGATCGGTACGTCGCTGGCGGCATAGGGACAGCCGTCAGTCGGCACGCGCGGGCGATCATCGTCGCGCAGCCCGTCGCCATGGGACAGGCCGGGCAGCTCATAAAGCCGATGCCGGCTGCCCGGCGCGTCGCTCTCGGGCGCTTGAGGGTTGGTGTTGGTGACCGCCTCGTTCTCGCTCATCAGCTCAATGACCGGGACGTCGATCGAGCGTGTCGTGCGCACCGGATCGCCGACAGGACGCACCGGCTCGGCGGCGTTCAGCGCCACGTAGCCTGAGCGAAAGCCGCCTGAGGAGATGCCGATCAGATAGCCATCGATCCAGGGGCGACCGGCCTTGTCTCGAGCGCGATCGTGGAAGCCCTCGTTGATGAAGGTGCGCAGGAAGCTGCCCGTGAACGACCAGCCCGACGCGAATAGGCGACGAGTCTTGAGATCCCCCAGCACCTGGCCGCGCTTGATCGCCTCGGCGGTTTGGGCGAACGCGTCCCAGCGCACGCCGTCCTCGTCGGGCCAGTCGATCGGCGCGTAGCGCTGCGGATTGAACGGCTTGAGCACCAGGGGCGCCGAGACGGGCTTGCCGTCCTTGGTCGCGGCGCGCGAGGGACCGTCGCCGCCGGCCATCACCGCCACGAAGGCGTCGTTGTGCGCCAGCACATAGGTCCTGATCCAGGCCCAGGGCGTCTCGGACGACATCGGATGGATGGCGATCAGGTGCGTGCGGCCGCTGAACCTAGCCGGGTCGCGCGGGCGGATCACCACCAGTCGCGTGACGTACGGAACATCCCGGCGCTCAACGACGGCCTTGCCCTCAGGGTCATAGCGATAGACGTCGGCGCGGCCGGACAGGAACCGCTCTTCGCGAACAAAGCCGCGAGCCGTAAGCTCGGCTTCAGCGGCCGAACCGGGCGGCGCGGGATCACTGTAGATCGGCGAGGCGGGCGTGGCGGCGGGGGCCGGCCAGACCTTGTCCAGCGACGCGGCCTGGGCCGAAGACAAGGCGGAGGCGCAGAGCAGCATCGCAACCAGGGGCGCAGCGACGGATCGGCCCGACGACGACATGGCGTTCCTCCAAAAGCCGGCGTTGACCGCCGTTGCCGCCACCTGATCGCGCCTTCGCCATCTCGTCAATAAATAGTTTGCGACACAAACGATTTATTGACATGCTGAATTGGGTTTTCCGACATATCGCTGTCGGAGCTCGCTTTCCAGTCGTCATCTTCAGGTGAATTCGTGACCGATTCCGCAGCCGCTCCGTCTCCCCGTCCGCTCGAAGGCCTGCGCGTCATCGATCTGACGCGAGCCTTGGCGGGACCCTATGCGACCCTGCTGCTGGCGGGGCTGGGGGCGACGGTGATCAAGGTCGAGGACCCGCGCGGCGGCGACCTGGCGCGCGACAACAGTCCCTATGTGGGCCGTGACGGCGTCGGCGTCGAAAAGCGCCACGAGGACGATCTTTCGATCTCGCACCTGACCCGGGCGCGCGGCAAGCATGGGGTCAGCCTGAACCTCAAGCATCCCCAGGCCCGCGAGGTGTTCGCCGATCTGGTGCGCAACGCCGATGTGGTGGTGGAGAACTTCACCAGCGGCACGGCCGACCGGCTGGGCGTGGGCTACGCCGCCGCGCGGGCCGCCAATCCCGCGATCATCTATTGCTCGCTGAGCGGTTTCGGCGCCGACGTGGCCGAGGGCAGCAAGGCCATGGACGTGCTGATCCAGGCGCTGAGCGGAGCCATGTACACCAGCGGCGGACCTAATGAGCCGCCGGTGCGGATCGGTATTCCGATGGCAGACATGCTGGCGCCGATGTTCGGCGTCATCGGCATCCTGGCCGCCTTGGCCCATCGCGAGAAGACGGGCCTTGGACAGCAGGTCGACGTCTCGATGCTGGGGGCCCTGACCTCGTTCGTCGCCATCGAGAACTGGCAGGCCATGGCCATGGCCGGCATGGAGGCCCGCACGGGCCTTACCGTACAGCGCCTGTCGCCGTTCGGTGTCTTCCGTTGCGCGGACGGCTATGTCTCGATCGTCGCCGTGCACGAAGGCCTGGCGCGCGGCCTGTTCCGCGCCATGGAAGAGCCCGAGTTGAGCGACGATCCGCGCTACGCCTCGCGCGACCGTCGCGTCGCCAACGCCGCGAACCTGGAGGCCAGGATCGAGGCCTGGTCCAGCCAACTGCCGACCGCCGAGGTCGTGCGCCGCCTGGAGGCCGAAGGCGTGCCCGCCGCGCCGGTCCGCCGTCCCGCCGAGGGGCTGAACGATCCGCGCGTCGTGGCGCGCGGCGAGACAGTGGCGGTGGCCCATCCGTCCTATCCGCGCGACGATGGCCTGATGACCTCTGGCGTGCCGATCCAGTTCTCGCAGGGACGGACCGGCTTCGACAAGGTGCTGCCCGTCGAGATCGGCCAGCACAACGCCGAGATCTTCGGCGACCTGCTGGGCTATTCGGAAGAGCGTATCCGCGACCTGACCCAGGCTGGGGCCATCTGATGGATCTGGACGTCCCGCGCCACGCCGTCGAGGCGGCCGTGCGCGCCTACCATGCGGCGGGCGGCTTGGTGCTGGCCCAGGTCGGCGTCGATATTCCGGCCGAGCTGGTCAGGGCGGCGGGGCTTTTGCCTTATCGCCTGTCCGCCGACACCGCGTCGCGCAGCGCGGAGTTTCCTGGCCAGTCGCCACGCTCCACGGCGCTGCTGACGCGGCTGACGACGGATCCCTTGTTCGTCGGCGTCGCCATCGCCCATGGCTGCGTCGAGGACGCCCAGCTGTTCGCCGTGCTGCGAGAACTCGCGCGCCTTGGCCGGGGCGTGGGCAAGCCGGTCGCCTATGTCGACGCGCTGCATGGCCAGGGAGCCGAAACAGGCCGGTACAACCGCGCGCGCCTTGACCAGTTCAAGGCCTGGCTCGAGGGGCTGGCGGGACGACCCATCACTCCGGAGGCTCTAACCGCCGAGATCCGCGACGCCAACGTCCGACGCGCGCGTCTCCGCCGGGTGCTCAGCCTGCGCACCGAGCCTCAACCCCGGCTGAACGGCGTCCAGGCGCTTGAGCTGATCCGCGCGGTCTCGCGGTCGCCGACCGAAACCGCCGAGGCCTTGATCGCCGATGTCGTCTCGACCGGCGCGCCGCTCGCGGGCCGTCGCGTGCTGGTCACCGGCGGCGCCCACGAAACCTCCGCGGTCTATGCGGTGATCGAGGCGGCCGGCTGCGTGATCGTCGGCGAGGATCACGACTGGGGCGAGCCCTGGGCCAAGCAGGATGTCGATGAGACCCTCGATCCCTTCGACGCCCTGGTCGAGCGTTGGCGCTCGCCCGCGCCCAGCCTGCCCACCGCGTCGAGCGCTGCGCGCGCCAAAGCCCTGGCCGAGAAGGCCGAGGCACGAGCCGCGGAAGCCGTGCTCCACATTCGCTTCCCTGGTGACGAATCCGCGCCGTGGGATGTCCGCGACAGCCGCAAGGCGCTGGACGCCATCGGCGTGCCGATGCTGGCTTTGAAGCTCAGCCCCAGTCCGACCGAGGATCAGGTCAAGGCGCTGGAGGCGCAGCTCGCCGCGTTCTTTGACGATCCGTCCTTGGCCCAGCCGAAGCCGGCTGTCGCCCGGCCTGCCGCCGCCGGCGCGTCGACGCCGAGCAAACCTTCAAAGGAGACGGCGGGCCGCCGCAGCCGCAAGGCCTTGGCCTCGACCTCCGACTTTGGAACCTGGCAACGCGACTGGTTCGCCGACGTCCAGCGGCGCGCGGCGGACGGTCCGTTCGCGGTGGTCAACGCCGATGCGCCGCAGGAAATCCTGCGGGCCATGGATATCCCCTATGTGGTCAATCAATGGTGGGCCTCGATCGTGGCCGCCAAGCAGCGCGGCCGCGACTACGCCGGCCTGCTGAAGGCCGCCGACTATCCCGCCGACGTCGAGAACTATAGCGCCCAGGGCCTAGCCGCGGCGCTGGATCCCGACGCGGCCAATGCGCCGTGGGGCGGGCTGCCCAAGCCCGACATCCTGGCGGTCGTGCCCGGCTCGGACGCCGGATCGAAGATCTACGAGGCCTGGGCGCGGGAGACGGGCGCCGAGCTCTTCGTCTTCGAGCGCTCGATCGACAGCCGCTGGGATCTGCCGACCGCCTGGTGGTCGGACCTGCCCGAGCGCTGGGATGAGGCGCTGGAACCCGAGCGGCTGGACCTGATGACCGCCCAGCTGACCGCCAGCATCCCGCGCCTGGAGGCTCTCACGGGGCGCAGGTTCGATCCGGCGCGTTTCGTCGAGGTCATGCGCCTGGTCAACGAGCAGGAAGACTATTACCGCCGCACCCGCGACCTGATCGCGGCGACCCGGCCCGCGCCCGCCGGCATCGCCGACACCATGCCCGCGACCATGGTCCCGCAATGGCATCGCGGTACGGTGTGGGGACGTGATGCGGCCAAGCGGTTCTACGAGGAAGTCGCCCAGCGCGCGGCCGACGGCGAGGCGGCCTGTCCGAATGAGCGGATCCGCTTGATGTGGGTCGGGCGCGGCCTGTGGAGCGATATGGGCTTTTATCAGCGCTGGGAGGAAAGCCACGGCGCGGTCTTCGTTTGGTCGATGTATCTGGGCCTGGCGGCCGACGGTTATCTGCGCGATTTCGAGGGCGAGGCGGACGCGATGCGGGCCCTGGCGGCGCGGTTCGTGACCATGGGCGATGAGCTGCGTATGCCCACCTGGGCCGGCGCCTGGCACGTCAAGGAAGCCCAGTCTCACGGCGTGCACGGAGCTGTGGCGATCGACGACGCCGACCCCTTCGTGCTGGAGGCCCTGGAACGCGCCGGCATACCGGTGCTGCGCCTGCCGATGGGCAATATGAGCGTTGAGGCCGACGCCTTGGAGGCCGCCGTGACGACGTTCCTCGAGACGGTTGTCGGCGGAGCGGGGCCTGAGCTTTGACGCGGTCGCCGCACTGATCGCTGGCTGCCGCCGGCTTGCCGCCTTAAAAGGATGGGCGAGCCGCCATGGGGCGCTGGCGATGTGGAAGTCTGCGCCTTGATCAAGCAATACGGATGGTCTGGCGCGCTGGCCGAGGCCTTTGCGCAGCATGAACGCGCCGGCCACGTCCCGGGACGCGTCGTCGCCCAGCATCGCGACGGCTATCAGGTGGTCACCGAAGACGGCGAGCTGCGCGCCAAGGCCTCGGGCCGTCTGTTTCACGAGGCGCGTGAAGCCGACCATCCGGCCGTGGGCGACTGGGTGGTGCTGTCGCCTGATCTCGTCGAGCGCACCGCGACGGTCCACGCCGTTCTGCCGCGCCGCACCGCCTTCGTGCGCCGGGCGGCCGACAGCGTGCAGACGCTGCAAGTGATCGCCGCCAATATCGACGTCGCCTTCGTGGTCACGTCGCTGAACGCCGACCTCAATCCGCGCCGGATCGAGCGCTATCTGGCCGCCGCTTGGCAAAGCGGCGCGCGGCCCGTGGTGGTGCTGACCAAGTCCGACCTCGCCGAGGATACGCAAGGACAGGTCGAGGCGATCGCCGCCTTGGCCGCCGGCTGCCCGGTGCTAACGGTCTCGGCCCGGCAGGGTCAGGGCCTGGACGCTCTGCTGGCCCAGGTGGCGCCGGGCGAGACCTGCGTGCTGATCGGCTCGTCCGGGGTCGGCAAGTCCACCCTGGTCAACGCCTTCCTGGGCGAGGACCGAATGGCGACCCAGGCCATCCGCGAGACCGACGACCATGGCCGTCACACCACGAGTCATCGGCAGCTTGTCCTGCTGCCCGGCGGAGGCTTGATCCTCGACACGCCGGGCATCCGCGAGGTGGGCCTCATCGACGCCGAGGAAGGCCTCGGGGTGGTGTTCGACGACATCGAACAGCTGATCGCGACCTGCAAGTTCAACGACTGCGGCCACACCGGGGAGCCCGGCTGTGCGGTGCGCGGGGCGCTGGACAGCGGCGCGCTCGACCCCGCCCGCTGGGCCCACTTCCAGAAGCTGGGCGCCGAACTGGCGGCCGTCGAAGCCAAGGCCGAGCGCCTGGCCAAGGACGCCGAACGCCGCCGCCTGGCCGGACTTCAGAAAGCCTACCGCGCCAGCAAGAAGGACGCGCGGGGCGGGGATTGATCGAGCCGCATCGGCCCTTCTCGGAAGTTATTCCAGAATTTAGCGCTCATTCCTGAGCGAACGGGCCTAGGTGGGAGTCCCTTATTCAAGAGAGACGCCCATGCCCGCCTTCACCATCGTCACGACCAGCGCGACCCAAGGCAGCGAGGCGGTGGAAATCAGCAGCCTGAGCGACGACTTCTCCAACGAGAGCGAAGCCCTGGGCTATTCACGCCGGATGGCCGAGGAGATGGTGGGCATGGCCCATCAGTTGTCGCTGGACTTCGACTTCAGCACGGTCGGTCTCTATGACGGCGATCTGATCGACGAGGATGTCGACCCATCGCATGCCGCCTTCCTGGGTGCATGGGTTCTGGATGAAGATGGCGCCGCCTTCGTAGGCGCGGAAGAATTCCGGAACGGCGAAATCGACGCCGACGCGCCTTAGCGGCCGGTGTTCACCGATAGCAAAATTTGAACCGGAGCCATGCCGCGCGCAGAGCGTTTGACCCCCATCAGTAACGGTGGCGCGCGTCATGACCAGCTTCTCACTCCGTCGGGACCTCATCACCCGGCCGATCTTCCAATGGGCGCAAGGCGTGATGCCGGCCCTGTCCCAGACCGAGCGCGACGCGGTCGACGCCGGCGACGTCTGGTGGGACGCGGCGCTGTTCACCGGCGATCCGGACTGGAACGAACTGCTGTCGTTCCCCAAGCCGCAGCTGCGTCCCGACGAGCAGGCCTTCATTGATGGGCCGGTCGACACGCTTTGCGCCATGCTCGACGACTGGGAGATGACCTGGGAGACTCGCGACCTGTCGCCGGAGGCCTGGGCGTTCCTGAAGGACAACAAGTTCTTCGGGATGATCATCCCCAAGGAACACGGCGGTCTGGGCTTCTCGGCCTTCGGCCACGCCGAGATCGTCCGCAAGCTGGCGACGCGTTCGGTGTCGGCGGCGGTGACGGCCATGGTGCCCAACTCTCTGGGCCCGGGCGAGCTGATCATGCGGTTCGGCACCAAGCAGCAGCAAGCCTACTGGCTGCCGCGACTGGCCGACGGCCGCGAAATTCCGGCCTTCGGTCTCACCAGCCCTGAAGCCGGCTCCGACGCCTCGGCCATGGTCGACGAGGGCGTGGTCTGTCGCGGGACTTGGGAGGGCAAGGACGTTCTGGGCATCCGCCTGAATTGGCACAAGCGCTACATCACGCTGGGACCGGTCTGCACGGTGCTGGGTCTGGCCTTCAAGCTTCGCGATCCTGACCACCTGCTGGGCGAGCGCGAGGACATCGGCATCACCTGCGCCCTGGTCCCGACCGGCACCCAGGGCGTCAGCATCGGCCGCCGTCACCTGCCGGCGTTCCAGACCTTCCAGAACGGTCCTAACTGGGGCGAGGACGTCTTCATTCCGATGGACCTGGTGATCGGCGGCGTCGATCGCGTGGGGCAGGGGTGGAAGATGCTGATGACGGCCCTAGCGGCTGGCCGTGGCATCTCTTTGCCGGCCCTGTCGGGCGCAGCGGCGGCGTTCAGCGCCCTGACCACCGGCAGCTATGCCCGCGTGCGCAGCCAGTTCAACGTGCCGATCGGCAAGTTCGAGGGTGTGCAGGAGCGCTTGGCCCGTATCGCCGGCAACGCCTATCTGGTCGACGGCGCGCGCCGCCTGACCTGCGCGGGCCTGGACCAGGGCAAGCATCCGTCGGTGATCTCGGCCCTGCTGAAGTCCGGCGCGACGGAGCGCATGCGCATCGTCGTCAACGACGCCATGGACGTGCACGGCGGCAAGGCGATCATCGAGGGGCCGCGCAACTATATGGGCGCGCAGTATCGGGCCATCCCGGTCGGCATTACCGTCGAGGGCGCCAACATCCTGACCCGCAGCCTGATGGTGTTCGGTCAGGGCGCGATCCGGGCGCACCCCTACATGCTGCAGGAAATCCTGGCGATCGGCGACGCCAACGCCGAGCGAGGTCTGGCCCAGTTCGATGAAGTGTTCTGGAAGCACGTGGCCCACGCCATTCGCAACGGCATCCGCACGTTCGCCCGCAGCTGGAGCAACGGCCTGCTGTCGCCGGTTCCGAACGCGGGCCGCGCTACCCGGTTCTATCGTCAGATGGGCCGCTACAGCGCCGGCTTCGCGCTGGCTTCGGACATCGCCCTGCTGACCCTGGGCGGCGAGCTGAAGCGCAAGGAGATGCTGTCGGCGCGGCTGGGCGATATCCTGTCGGAGCTCTACTTCCTGTCGGGCGCCCTGAAGCGCTGGGAGGACGAGGGTCGCCAGGACGCCGACTTCCCGCTGCTGCAATGGTGCATGGACAGCGGCTTCGCCACCATCGAGCAGCGCTTCGATGAGGTGTTCCACAACCTGCCCAACCCACTGGCCGGTTGGCTGCTGCGGGCTGCGATCCTGCCGTTCGGCGCGAACACCCGCGGACCGTCCGACCGCGTCACCCGCGCCTGCGCCGAGCTGCTGCTGCAACCGTCCGAGACCCGCGATCGCCTGGTCGAGAACGTCTATGTCGGTGGTAAGGACGAGGCTGTCGGCCAGCTGATCGACGCCTTCAACCGCGTTGTGGCGACCCAGCCGATCCACGATCGCCTGAAGGCCCAGAAGATCCGCGACTGGAAGGTCGGGGTTGAGAAAGGTATGGTTACATCGGACGAAATCGCCGCCTTGGAGGCCGCCGACAAGGCGGTCGCCGAGGTGATCGCGGTCGACGACTTCGCCCATGACGGCCTGGCCACCCAGGTTGTTGCTCAGGCGCGGCCGGGTGTGGTGAGCGCTAAGCGGGCGAGGGCCCAGAGCAACGGCGACGACATGGAGCCGCCGGCTGTCGATCTCGAGGAAAGCCGCACCTTCGGCGAGGTTCGTCAGTGAGCCGTCCGGTCTATGTGATCGACGGCTCGCGCACTCCGTTCCTGAAGGCCAAGGCTGGCCCAGGTCCGTTTACGCCGGTGGATCTGGCGGTGCAGTGCGGGCGACCGCTGCTGCTGCGCCAGCCGTTCGCGCCCGACGCCTTCGACCAGGTGATCCTGGGCTGCGTCAACGTCATCGCCGACGAGCAGAACCCGGCCCGCGTCGCCGCCCTACGCCTGGGCTGCGGACCGGAGATGACCGCCTTCACGGTGGCCATCAACTGCGGCTCGGGCATGCAGTCGATCGACACGGCGTTCCGCTATATCCGCGAAGGCTCGTCCGACCTGATCCTGGCCGGCGGGGCCGAGGCGCTCAGCCATGCGCCGCTGGTGCTCAAGCAGTCGGCCGTCGAATGGCTATCGGCCCTGCAAGGCGCCAAGTCGCCGCTGGACAAAGCCAAGGTCGCCACGGCCTTCCGGCCCGACATGTTGCAGCCGATCATCGGCCTGGAGCGCGGCCTGACCGATCCGATCACCGACCTGGGAATGGGCCAGACCGCCGAAGTGCTGGCTCACTATTTCGACATCAGCAGAGAGGCCGCCGACGCCTATGCCGTAGAGAGCCACAAGCGCTTGGCCAGGGCCCAGGCCGAGGGCTGGCTGAGCGGCGAGGTCGAACCCGCCTTCGCCCGCGACGGCACAGTGTTCGACCACGACGACGGGGTGCGTCCCGACAGTTCGGTCGAGAAGCTCTCAACCCTGAAGCCGGTGTTCGAAAAGCCGTTCGGCAAGGTCACCGCCGGCAATAGTTCGCAGATCACCGACGGCGCCTCATGGGTGATCCTTGCCTCGGAAGAGGCGGTCAAGAAACACGGCCTGAAGCCGCGCGCCGTGATCGTCGACAGCGAATGGGCGGCGCTGGACCCGTCGATCATGGGCCTGGGCCCGGTGCTGTCGTCTTCGGCTCTGCTGAAGCGGGCCGGCCTCTCGCTGGGCGATGTCGACCTGTGGGAGCTGAACGAGGCCTTCGCCGCCCAGGTGCTGGCCTGCTTGGCCGCCTGGGAGGACGAAGCCTTCGGCCGCGAGATCCTCGGCCTGCCCGGCGCGGCTGGGACGATCGACCGGGCGCGGCTCAATGTCGACGGTGGCGCGGTTAGCCTCGGTCACCCCGTCGGCGCCAGCGGCAACCGCATCGTGCTGCACCTGATCAACGCCATGGAGCGTCTCGACCTGAAGCGCGGGATCGCCACCGAGTGCATCGGCGGCGGCCAAGGCGGCGCCATGCTGATCGAGCGGGTCTGAGGAGATGGCCATGCAAGACCGCACCCTGACCCTGCTCGCCCCGCGCGATATCGATCTGGGCCCCAAGAGCGCCGGCGAGCAGACCCTCAAGCACTGGCGCGTCACCCGCGACGCCGACAACCTGATGTGGGCCGTGCTCGACAAGGCCGACTCCAGCGCAAACACCCTCAGCGACGCGGTGCTGTTCGAGCTCGACAAGATCCTGGACCGCATCGACGCCGATCGTCCGGCGGGCTTGGTGATCCGCTCGGCCAAGCCGTCGGGCTTCATCGCCGGGGCGGACGTTTCGCAGTTTCGCGGCGCCAATGACGTCGGCGAGGTGGAACAGCGGATGTCCGGCGCCCACGCCATCGCCGACCGGCTGGAGGCGCTGACCATCCCGACCATCGCGGTGGTCCACGGCTACGCGCTGGGCGGCGGGCTGGAGGTCGCTCTGGCCTGTCACACCCGCATCGCCGTCGACGGCGCGCGGTTCGGCTTTCCCGAGGTGCAACTGGGCCTGCATCCCGGCCTGGGCGGGACGGCGCGGTTCACGCGGCTGATCGATCCGCTGCAGGCGATGAACTTCATGCTGACCGGCAAGACCATCTCCGCCAAGAAGGCCAAGGCCCTGGGGCTGGTCGACGCCGTCGTGCCCGAACGCCACGTCTGCGCGGCGATCCAGGCGGCGGTGAGAGGTCAGTTGAAGAGCGACGGCCAGAGCCTGATCGATCGCTTGAAGGACTCCGCACCGGCCCGCCGCTTCGCCGCCCAGCGCATGCGTGTCGAGGCCGAGAAGGCCGCGCCGTCCAGCCACTATCCCGCGCCTTACGCTCTGATCGACCTGTGGGAAAAGTTCGGCGGCGACTTCGAGGCGATGAAGACCGCCGAGATCGGCTCGTTCGCCCGGCTGATGGTGTCGGAAACGGCGCAGAACCTGATCCGCGTGTTCTTCCTGCGGGAAAAGCTGAAGGGTTTGGCCGGCGACGGCTCGAAGATCCGCCATGTCCACGTGATCGGGGCTGGGGCCATGGGCGGCGACATCGCCGCCTGGTGCGCCTGGAGCGGCCTGACCGTCACCCTGACCGACGTGAAGCCCGAGCCGATCGGCGGGGCGATCAAGCGGGCGGCGATCCTCTATGGCAAGATCGGCCATGACGATCGGCTGAAGGTGCGCGATGCGCTGGACCGCCTCGTGCCGGACCTGAAGGGCGAAGGCGCGCACCATGCCGACCTCGTCATTGAGGCCGCGCCCGAGAAGGTCGACCTGAAAAAGGGCCTCTACGCCAAGCTCGAACCGGTGATGAAGCCGGGCGCGATCCTGACCACCAACACCTCGTCGATTCCGCTGGAGACCCTGCGCGAAGGCCTGCAACGCCCCGAGCGGCTGGTGGGCCTGCACTTCTTCAACCCGGTCTCGCGCATGCAGCTGGTCGAGGTGGTGCGCCATGACGGCCTGGACGCGCAGGTCGAGGCCGCCGCCCGGGCCTTCGTGGGCGTCATCGACCGCCTGCCGGCTCCGGCCAGGAGCGCGCCGGGCTTCATCGTCAATCGCGCCCTGACGCCCTACCTCGTCGAGGCCATGGCCATGCTCGACGAGGGCGTGGCCAAGGAGACGATAGACAAGGCCGCCGAGGCCTTCGGCATGCCGATGGGCCCGATCGAGCTGGCCGACCAGGTCGGCTTGGATATCTGTCTGGCCGTGGCCGACATGCTCAAGCGCGAGCTGAACTGGCCTTTGCCCGACGCGCCGCAATGGCTGCGCGACAAGGTCGAGCAGAAGAAGCTCGGCAAGAAGACCGGCGAAGGCCTCTATGTCTGGAAGGACGGCCACGCCGTGAAGGCGCACGGCGCGCCCGCGCCGACTCCGGACATGGCTGACCGCCTGATCCTGCCCCTGGTCAACACCTGCGCGGCCCTGCTGGGCGAGGGCGTCTCTGAAGATCCCGACGTCATCGACGCGGCGATGATCTTCGGGGCCGGCTTCGCGCCGTTCCGAGGCGGACCGCTGCACTACGCCAAGCAGCGCGGCGTCGAGGCGGTGAAGGCGCGGCTGGCCGAACTGGAGACCCAGTACGGCGAGCGCTTCAAGCCGGCGGCGGGATGGTCCAAGCTGGAGGGATGACCGCCCGCTTCATTGACCCCGACCTACTGGCCCAGGCCATCATCGACAAGGTCGGCCGCAAGATCGTGCTGGGCCTGCCGCTGGGCCTGGGCAAGGCCAATCACGTCGCCAACGCCCTGTTCGCAAGGACGATGGCCGACCCGTCGATCCAACTTCATGTCTTCTCGGCCCTGACCCTGGAACCGCCCAGGCCCAAGTCGGATCTGGAGGCGGCTTTCCTGGGACCGGTGATCGCGCGGACCATGGGCGGCTATCCAGCCCTGGCCTATGCCGAAGTCCAGCGCCGCGACGCCTTGCCGTCAAACATCCAGGTCGACGAGTTCTTCTTCCAGGCCGGCACGCGGCTGGGCGTGCAGAGCGCCCAGCGTTCGTACATCTCGGCCAACTACACCCATGCGGCGCGCTACCTGATGGATCGCGGGGTCAATGTCCTGGCCCAGATGGTGGCGCGGGAGGGCGAGCGGTTCAGCCTGTCGTGCAACACCGACATCACGCTCGACCTGCTGGCCGCGAGGAAGGCGGGCAGGGCGGATTTCCTGCTGGTGGGACAGGTGAACGACGAACTGCCGTTCATGCCGGGCGACGGCGACCTGCCGGCCGAGGCCTTCAGCGACATTCTCGATGGCGAGGCCGTGCAGTTTCCGCTGTTCGCCCCGCCCAAGGAGCCGGTCACCGACGCCCACTACGCCATCGGCTTCCACGCCGCCGGCTTGGTTCCCGACGGCGGCACGCTGCAGATGGGCATCGGTTCGATCAGCGACGCGGTCGCCCAAGGGCTAATTGTCCGCCATAGCCAGCCCAAGGCCTTCCGCCAGACCCTCGAGCGGCTGTCGCCCGGATCGCCGCCCCCGCATGTCGAGCCGTTCGAGCAGGGGCTCTACGCCGCCACCGAGATGTTCGTCGACTGCCTGCTGGATCTCTGGAAGGCCGGGGTGCTCAAGCGCGAGGTCGACGGCGCGGTGCTGCACGGCGGCTTCTTCCTGGGGCCGCGCGCGTTCTATGCCACCCTGCGTGACATGCCGCGCGAGGACCGCGCCAAATTCCAGATGAAGGCCATCTCGGTCATCAACGAGCTCTACGGCGACGAGGACGCCAAGCGCGCCGCGCGGGTGGGCGGGCGCTTCGTCAACACCGCCATGATGGTCACCCTGCTAGGGGCGGTGGTCTCCGACGGACTGGAGGACGGCCGTGTCGTCAGCGGCGTGGGCGGCCAGTACAACTTCGTCGCCCAGGCCTTCGCGCTGGACGACGCCCGCTCGATCATCACCCTGGACGCCGTCCGCGGGGCGGGGCGCAAGGCCAGTTCGAACGTGCTGTGGTCCTACGCCCACGGCACCATCCCGCGCCATTTGCGCGACATCGTCATCACCGAATACGGCGTCGCTGATCTGCGCGGCCGTACGGACCGTGACGTGATCGCGGCGCTGCTGAACATCGCAGACGCGCGTTTTCAGGGCGAACTTCTCGAGACCGCGAAGGCCGCCGGCAAGATCGAGCGCGGCTACGTTATCCCGGCCGCTTTCCGCGACAACACCCCGGAGCGCATCGCCGCCGCGCTGGCGCCGGCCAAGACGGCGGGGCTCGCGCCCCTGTTGCCGTTCGGCTCGGATTTCGATGAGGAGGAACGCGCCCTGTTGCCGGTGCTCGGTCGCCTAAAGGCGGCGCAAGCCGATCCGCGCGTCTTGGCGGGCCTGGTTTGGAAGGGCCTGGGCGCTGGGCCGTTTTCCGACGGCCTGCGCCGCCTGGGCCTGGATCGTCCCAAATCCCTGCGTGATCGCCTGACCGCCTTGGCCGTGAGGGGCGCGGCGACTTCCTAAGGGCAGGTTCGGGTCTCGCCGCCGAGCCGTCCGCGGCCGGAGGGGGGAAGGGAGCGGGCCGAGGAGTCTCCAGGACTCGTCCCGGCGGCGAGGTGTGTACTAAATCATCTAGTTATAACTGATGTCAAAGGGGGATTGCTTGCCGCGCATCGTTATGCGACGAGCAAGAATGCGTTGCTGGATAATAAGTTGTGTAATTACTGTTTTTGGGTGAGAAGGAATTTTCCAGCAGGCCATGTCCTTGGTCAGGAGACGACATGCCAAGACCCGCCCCCGACGCCGCCAAGGCCGCTCAAACCAAGGTGCTGCGGCAGGAAGCCGGCCGCTGGCTGAAGTCGGCTCGCGAACAGGCGGGGCTCACCCAAGCTCAGCTCTCCGAACGGGTGGGGCTGCGCTACTACACCTTCGTTTCGCAGGTCGAGAGCGGTGTCGGCCGCCTGCCGATCGAGATGCAGGAAGCCTGGGCCAAGTCGGTTGGTCTGGATACGACCGAGTTCGCCAGGACGCTGCTGGCCTATTACGAGCCCGAGCTGTACCGGCTGCTGTTCGAGACGCAGGCCTCGTCCAGCCGGGCGAGCGCCTAGGCTGCCGGGCGGACTTTCGTCATGGGCACCATCCTCTCCTTCGCCCGCGACAGCGGTCAATGGACAGCGTCCGAGCGCAGCCGCCTCGAGGCGTTGACGCACAAGGTGCTGGGCGGCGGCGAGAACCTGCAGGTCGTCTACGGCGCCACCGATGACGGCGCGCCATGGTGCGCCGTAATGAACGAGGATGACGAGGTGCTGGTGCACGTCGCCCGCGTCGCCGATCAATTCATCGTGCACTTCGTGACCGAGGATGTCGTGACCCGAGGCGACAACCTGCGCGAGGCGCTGGGCCAGTGGCTGAGCCCCGAACCCGAGCGCAGCGGCGTCGTGGTGCCGTTCCGGCCGCAGACAGGTCCCGAGGTCGCCATCCTGGCGGCGATCGCCGCCTTTCTCGAAACCCAGCTGCGGTTCGCCGAGGCTCTGGCGCCTGGCGATACGGTGTCGCCCGCCACCGATCACCACCTCGAAGCGGAGACCGCCTTGCCGGCCGAGCCGTCCTCCGAGGACGAGGCGGGCCACGGTCAGGACGAAGCGAGGGCGCAGGCCTCCGAGGACGATGAGCCGGCGTCCCATGCGAGCGTCGTTCAGACCCCGACGGCCGAGATTGACGCCGACGCCCTGCCGGCGCGGGTCGCGGAGCCGGCTTCGATCGCGCAGGTGGCGGTTTCCACGGAGGTGCCGCCTGAACCCCAGGCCGTGCCGATCGCGGTGGCCGCGGTGATCCACGGCGGCGACGGCGACGATCTTCTGGTCGGGGGCCCTCGCGCGGAGCGGCTGCTCGGCGGACTGGGGAACGACACGCTGATCGGCGGCGGCGGGCGCGACACGCTCGAAAGCGGGGCGGGCGATGATCGGATCGTCCTGACCGGCGAGGCGGTGGCCTCCGGCGGCGCCGGCGCGGACACCTTCGTGATCACCGCTCCGGTGGTGATGGATCATTCCGACACCCTGCTGGGCACGATCCTCGATTTCAACGCGAAAGAGGGCGACAGGCTGGTGGGCGCGCAGGGTGACCTGGTCATCGTGTCCGCCCCTGACGGCGTCCTGACGGCCCTCGGCCCGACCAATCCGCACACCGACAAGCGGGTCGAAATCGACTTCAACGGCGACGGCAAGTCGGACGGCTATGTCCTGCTGATCGGTTCGCCTCACGGTGGCGGCGAGGCTCATGCGCCCGTCGCCACCGGATCGCTCTTCGATAGCGCCGATCCCTTCGGCTGACGGCGTCGCGCAATCCAACAGGCGTCCGCGTGACAATGAGATATAGTAATAACTAGACATATAACTACGCGATATCGTAGGTTCGAGGAGTCGCTGTCCGACGTGGTCGGCGATCAATCCTCGCCAGGGGAGCGCCGCTCACCGCCAAGCCGGCTTGGGCTTCACTTTCACGCGACGGCGCAGCGCCGATCGCCAGTCTGGATCGACCCATGACTTTGCACCTCGAACACGGCGCGCGCGACGCGCTGCGCGCCGTCGCGCCCGTATCGCAAGCCTATCCCAGCGTGTCGGTGATCATCTGCACGCTCGACGAACACGAGGCGATCGGCGGCGTCCTGGACGACGTGGGCGCCGAACTGGCGGGCACGCCCTACGAGATCATCGTGGTCGACGATTCTGTCGATGACCGCACGGCCGACGTGGTTCGCGCCCGGGCCAGGATCAATCCCGCGATACGCCTGCTTCGTCGCGAAGGCGCGGGCGGCCTGGCGTCGGCCGCCATCGCCGGATGGGACATCGCGCGAGGCGATCTTCTGGCGATCATGGACGGCGATGGTCAGCACGATCCGCGCCTTGTCGGCCGCATGGTCGACCGGATGAGCCGTACGCCTTTCGATGTCATCGTGGCCAGCCGCTATCTGGGCGGCGGCGGTTCGGGGCTGGCCGGATATCGGCATTGGATCAGCCGTGCTGGCGTGCGGGTCTCGGGCCTTCTGCTGGGCCTGCGTTTGGCCGATCCGATGAGCGGCTGCTTCGTGATGAGCCGGACCTGGTACGCCTCGGTGCGCCCCAACCTGTCGGGTCTGGGCTTCAAGATCCTGATCGACATCATCGCCTCCGACCGTCGCCGACCTCGCGTCCTGCAGGTTCCGACGGCCTTGCGGCCGCGTGTCGGCGGCGAGTCCAAGCTGGACCTGCGGGTGGTCTTTGATCTCCTGGCCCTGCTGGTCGAGAAGCGCACCCAAGGCGCATTGCCCGCGCGCATGACCCAGTTCCTCGCGGTGGGCTTGAGCGGCCTGGCGGTTCACCTGCTGGTCCTCGCGACGTTCAGTGCGGCGGACGCGCCGTTCTGGCTGGGCCAGAGCGCCGCCATCCTGCTGGCGATGAGCTGGAACTTCCTGCTCAACAACGGCCTGACCTTCCGGGATCGCCGCCTGCATGGATCCGCCTTCTGGCAGGGCCTGATCAGCTTCTATGTCGCCTGCCTGGGCGGGGCGGTGGTCAGCGAAGGCGTAGGGGCGGGGCTGCACGCGCTGGATGTTCCGTGGTTCGCGGCCGGCGCGGCGGGCGCGCTGCTGGGAGCCTTCTGGAACTATCGCGCGGTCCAGCGCCTGACCTGGCGTCCGGCCAAGGCGGTGCGCCGCGCGGGCGCCATCCTCGCCGCCCTGACCGAGCGTGCGGCCCGATGACCGAGGCCTTCCAAACCTGGCGCGCCGCGCTGAACGGCCGTCGACGGTGGGTCGTCGTCAGCCTGATCTTGCTGTTGGCGGCCTTCGCCATTCGCTGCTGCCAGTTCGGCAATCCGCTGATCCATGTGGACGAGAACTTCTACCTGTTGGTCGGCGATCGGATGCTGCACGGGGCGCTGCCCTATGTGGACATCTGGGACCGCAAGCCGGTGGGCCTGTTCGTGCTGTTCGCCGGCATACGCCTGCTCGGCGGCGATGGGATCCTGCAGTACCAGATCGTCGCGACCCTTTTCGCGGCCGGTACGGCCGTAGTGATCGCTCGCATGGCCGCGCCGATGGCCGGGCTCGTCGCCGCCACCGTGGGCGGGGTCATCTATCTTCTGCTGCTGGGTCTGGTCGGTGGTTCCGGCGGCCAGGCGCCGGTATTCTACAATCTGTTCGTGGCGGGCGCGGCCCTGGCCACTCTGATCGCCGTGACGCGACCGGGCGTCACCCCCGGCCAGATCCGACGCCTGGGCGCCGTCGCCATGGGCCTGATCGGCTTGGCGATGCAGATCAAGTACACGGCCATCTTCGAAGGCGTGTTCCTGGGGCTGGCCCTGATGTGGGCCTCCTGGCGGACCAGCGGCTGGCCCGCCCGGTTGGCCCAGGACGCGGCGCTGTGGATCACGCTGGCCTTGGCGCCGACCCTGGTCGCCCTGATCTGGTACGTGGCGCTGGGCCACGGTCAGGCGTTCCTCTACGCCAATTTCCTGTCCATCGGCGACCGCTCGGGAGCGCCGGCCGGTGAGTTGCTCCGCCGCCTGGCCAAAGCCTGGAAGGCGCTGCATATCCCGCTGTTCGCCGTGGCCCTGGCCGCGCTGCTCGAGCCCTGGCGACGGTTCGAGGGCGGGGCGAGGACCTTCGGGTTCTGCTTGGCTTGGCTGGCGGCCGCGATCGGCGGCTATATCGCGTTCGGCACCTATTTCGACCACTACTCCCTGCCGCTGTTCGCGCCGCTGGCGGTCGCCTGCGCGCCGTTGTTCGCCTATCGTCCCCGCCGCTTCGGCCTGGTCGCGGCGACGTTGATGCTGGTCTCCGGCGGCGTCGCCAATGCGGTGATCGTGCGCAAGACCCAGCTCAAGCGCGGTCATCAGGCGGAAATGACAGCCATGGTCGAGGCCATCCGACCCCGCCTGAAGGGATGCCTCTATGTCTGGAACGGCGATCCGCTGCTCTATCACCTGACCGGATCCTGCCTGCCGACCCGTTATCCCTTCGCGGGCCATTTAAACCTGCTGCGCGAGCATGGCGCGATCGGCGTCGACCAGGCCACGGAGGTTCGGCGTATCCTGGCCGGAAAGCCGAGCGTCATCGTCGATCACGAACCGGCCGCGCGCGACTTCAGCTTCGCCGTGGTCTCCATCGTTCGCGCCGAACTCAAGCACGCCTACAGGCCCGTGAAGGTGGTTCCGCTGAAGGGCTCGCGCCTGGTCGTCTACGAGCGCGCGCCGGGCCGCTAGGACGTTGGGCGGACGGGTTTCAGGATCGCGGCGGTGGTGCGGGCCAGCTTGGCCAGCCGACGCAAGGTGCGCGCCCGGCGAGGGTGATCGGCAAGGCGAGCGGCGGCGGCCAGGTCGTCGGCCTCGGCCAGCAGCCGCGCCTTGACCGAAGATCTCGGCGGTGGACGATTGTCGTTGACCATCGATGGCTCCGCTGACGGCTGCATCGATAACGTCGTTACCCGAAATCGGTTCTCGGCTGAGCGGTTGGCGATGCCGACGTCGACACAGCGGCAAGACGTTCGGCCGCCAACAGCGTGACCAGCATGGCGATGGCCAGAACGCCAAGGGCCACGCCCAGGCCTGGCCACCCCCAACGGCCAACCACGAGGCCGCCCAGAGGCGGTCCGATCAGCGCGCCGCCAGCCCCGAACTGCGTCAGCAGGCCGTTGGCGGCGGCGATCCTGGGATCGTCCGGCGTGCTGGCGCCGGCCAGGTTCGGCAGGCGGGCGAAGACCAACGGCGATGCGACACCGCTCAGCATCACCGCCAGGGCGGCGACGCCGGCGACCAGGATCGTCGCGTGGGTCATCGGCCCCAGGAAGACGAAGGGCGAGATCGCCGCCGTCGCCAGAAGCGCGGGAACGATCACGATGGCCATCCGGCGTTGGTCGAGCGGCGCGGAGCGCAGGATGCGGATGGCGATCGCCGAGCCGGGCAGGGCGGCCAGCGAGACCAGACCCGTCGCCAGGCTCGCGCCAGCCAGCGTCGCGCCGACCCGTTCGATCAGGAAGCTCGGCAACAACATGGTCATGGCGCAGATGAAGACCGTGTAGAGGCCAAAGCCCAGGGTCAGAAGCCAGGCGGCCGGGCGCGGCAGAACCATCTTCGTCCGGTTGGGCGCTGCTTTCGGTTGGCCCATCGCTGCGGCCAGTCCAAGCGCGCAGAGCCCGGCCCACAGCAACAGGGCGCCGCGCGGGCTGGTGATCGCCAAAGCCAGACCGGTTACGCCGCTGCCGATCGCTACGCCCACCGCGACGAACGTGCTCCAGAGCGCCAGGGCCGAGCCGCGATCACGGTCCGTCGCGATGGCGGCGATCATGGTTGGCGCGGCGATGACCACCAGAACATAGCCGACGCCCTCGATGGCGCGGGCGACGAAAAGCATGGACACCTGCGAGGTCATGGCTTCTACGAGGCTGGCGGCGACGAGTACGCCGAGACCCATGACCAGGAAGCGGCGTCCTCCGAAGCGCCCCAGCGCCAGCCCCGCGACGACGCCGAACACCGCGCCGCCGATCTCGAGCAGCGACACCAGCAGGCCGACCTGAGCCAGCGAAAGATCGAAGGTCCGCCGCAAGGTCGGCGCCAGCACTGCGAGCTTGGGAAGTTGGGCCGCGGCCAGTACGCCGATGAGCCACAGCGCGACGATCTTGGGCCAGGGACGGATCATGCGCCGTGACTAGGGCGATGCGGCCGAGGAGGACACGAAAAACTTATGCGTCAGGCCAGGGTCGTGGTCAGGCGGCCGACGCGGCCGTCGGCCAGCGGGATCGTCTCCCACTGCATCAGGCCCGGCTTGACCGGTATCTCGGCGCTCTGGTTCGAGCCGGTCTGGAACCGCAGCCGCTGATAGGGACGCTCGAACCAGCCGTTGTCGGCCAGACTGTCTTCCGCCGAGGCGATCTCCGGGCTCGCGAACCGCCACAGCGACATTCCCAGATAGTCCCCGACGTCGACGTTCCACGACGCCGCGCGCGCCGGCGACACGGCCAGCAGGCGATGGGTGGCGTCACAAACCAGATGGACGGGCAGGGACGACGTGGCGACCAGCCGCTTGAGCGCCGTATCGCCGCGATGATCGGCCCGGGCCGCGATCATGGCGATGATCCGCTCGCGGTGGATGTTCTCCGGTTCATGCGCGCCGCTTTCCCAACGCGAGACCGTCCCTTGCGACACCGCCAGCAACTCGGCCATGTGGCCCTGCTTGACGGCGTTGAGACGACGAAAGCGCCGCAGCGCCCGCCCGACGGCCAGATCGCGGATCATGACCTTGATCTACCAATCCGACCGTAACAGGCCAAGCTGGAACCCTTACAATGAATTAGTACGATGACTGTGAAATAGGCCGATACTGTGAGCGGCCCTATTGGGAGTTTGATGAAACCTACCAGCCTGTCGCAACTAGAACGATAAAGGCGTCTTCGAGATTTTCGGGCCGCTTCAGAGTCTTAGCGGAAAACAACAAGACCATAGATCGTCAAATATGTTGCCGCATTCCGCAGCTCTCTTCGCTGTGCATCTGAACGACCGAATGGCATGGAGGGCGCTCACCGGTTTCGACGCCGAATGAAGCTATTATAAATTAACATCTTCAATGTGTATGCAAGTGTCCTTTGTCGATGAAAATTTACGTACACATGTGTTCGCCTGCTGTGATTGTCGCCGCTCTTAACGATAACGGTGCTGGCTGATTGAGCGAGTACACCACAAAGTCGAAATAATAAGCTTGTCACTTGCCTTGTCGCTGCAAGTGCGCGAACTACCCACCTACTGTTGTGTCCCGTGTGTTGGCGGGTGAAGTGGGGGATCCATGCGCGTAGCGATGATTGGCACGGGTTATGTGGGCCTGGTGTCTGGGGCGTGCTTCGCCGATTTCGGTCACG